>NZ_JBXUKU010000005.1:0-366124 GCF_057180105.1 Marinomonas sp. ATLA20 | reverse complement strand
CCAAGGTTGGGGTCGCGAGTTCGAGCCTCGTTTCCCGCTCCACTTTCTTAAACTAGAAAGTGAGTGATTAGTTGTAGCTCTATAAAAGCTAAATTGTGTCCCGTTCGTCTAGAGGCCTAGGACACCGCCCTTTCACGGCGGTAACAGGGGTTCGAACCCCCTACGGGACGCCACTTTTACATTGAAAGTAAAAAGTGTGTGAAGAGTGATATTGTTAATGTAGTAAAAAGTTTATGTCCCGTTCGTCTAGAGGCCTAGGACACCGCCCTTTCACGGCGGTAACAGGGGTTCGAACCCCCTACGGGACGCCACTTTTACCTTTAATAAAAGGTAAAATGTTGCTAAGTAGTGTATAGCAACAAACAAATGCGGGAATAGCTCAGTGGTAGAGCACAACCTTGCCAAGGTTGGGGTCGCGAGTTCGAGCCTCGTTTCCCGCTCCACTTTCTTTGATAAAGAAAGTTTTTTGTATGTCCCATTCGTCTAGAGGCCTAGGACACCGCCCTTTCACGGCGGTAACAGGGGTTCGAACCCCCTATGGGACGCCATCCTTTTTTGCGCTATCATAGCTAACCTTAATTTTTGAGTTTTTAGCCATGACTTGGTTCGTCAATTACAGATTAGACCATTCGGTTTCCGTTGCTGATCGTAGTTTGGCTTATGGCGATGGTGTGTTCGAAACTATTCGTGTTTTTCCTCAGCATTTCTTGCAAATAAATGATCACCTCTCTCGTCTTTATCGCGGGTTATCTAAGCTTGCTATGCCTTTCTCTACAGAGCAGAAATCTTTACTGTACGACTTTTTACATTCCAATGTTTTGCCATTAATCCATGAAGAGTCCGTTGTAAAAATTATTGTGAGTCGTGGAGAAGGTGGAAGAGGCTATTTAGCGCCTGAGAACTGCATTCACTCCGTCATTATCGGTATTCTGCCTGCACCAAATTACCAACTTCATCGTCAAAAAGGCGTTTCGCTTTCTATTTCGCCTGTTCCTGTCAGTTCCAATCGTTTTCTTGCTGGAATAAAGCATTTAAATCGGCTTGAAAATGTCATCGCCAAACAATTTTTAGTATCTGCTGATTTTGAGGCCATCATGATGAATGGCAAACGAGAGTTGGTTGAATGCATCCAGAGTAATGTTTTTTGGTGTAAGCAGGGCGTTCTTTACACACCTTCACTAGAGTTGTCGGGTGTGCAGGGAACTTATCGAAAAGCCATTATTGAAAATCAAAGCAACTACACGGTCCAAGTCGGTCATTTTTTTATTAACGACCTAATGGCCGCAGACGAAATTTTTATTACGAATAGCCTGATGGGCATAGTTCCTGTTACCGAGGTTACAGGAGTATCATTTCCAATTGGAGTTCATACTCGAAAGTTACAAATTTTATTGCAAGCTAAGGATATGCATGGCGTACATTAAGTGGTTTTATCGCGCAGTTTTTTTGTCTATTACACTGTCAGCCATATTAGCTGGTTATCTTTACCATTCAATTACCGCTCCTGTAGATATAACATCTAAAGAAGAGTTTGAGGTTAAAGCGGGAGATACGGCTTTTAGCTTGGGGCACGAGTTAAGTGAAAACGGTTTGATTGCTAACCCATATTTAACACGCGTGGTTGCCAAGCTTCATCCTGAATGGGTGCCTAAGGTTGGTAAGTATGCCATCAAACCTGAGATGAACTTATTGGATATTATGGCGTTGTTTGATTCTGGGCAGTCAATTTTTTATTCCATTACGTTATTGGAAGGTAAAACGACTCGGGACTTTTTAGTTGCCATGCAAGCACGTGGCAATATTAGCATGACACTGCTTGACGCATCGAATGACGAAATAGCGCAAAAAGTAGGACTTGTTGCTCCGCATCCAGAAGGTCAATTTTTCGCTAACACTTATCGCTACCATGAAGGCGATACAGATGTGAGTATACTAAAACACGCCCATGAATTGATGACTCAAACACTGGCTGATTTATGGGACAATAAAGCAGAGAACTTACCCTATGATTCGCCATATGAAGCGTTAATCATGGCGTCAATCATTGAAAAAGAAACTGGTGTAGCTTATGAGCGTCCAATGATTGCACGAGTATTTATTAGCCGATTAGAAAAGGGGATGAGACTACAAACAGATCCCACTGTTATCTATGGACTTGGTGATTTATTTAAAGGTAATTTGACGCGCAAAGGCTTGCAAAATTCATCACCTTATAACACTTATAAAGTCTATGGTTTGCCGCCAACACCGATCGCCAATGTCGGTAGAGAAGCTATCGAAGCGGCATTAAACCCAGGGGAAACCAAGGCCTTGTATTTTGTAGCTAAAGGCGATGGGACACACGCTTTTTCTAATACGCTAAAAGAGCATAATCGCGCGGTTAGAAAATATCAGTTTAAGCGACGAGAAGACTATCGTTCGACTCCAGCGACTGCGAAATAGAGGAAGATTGTATGAGAGGTAAATTTATTTCGCTTGAGGGTGGCGAAGGCAGTGGTAAGACGACAGCGATTCACTTTATTCGTCAGTGGTTAGATGATCATAATATTCCCTATATCATGACTCGTGAGCCAGGTGGTACGCCACTTGCGGAAGAAATTCGCCAGCTAATTTTGTCACCACGAGAAGAAGTGGTGAATGATACCACTGAGCTATTGCTTGTTTTTGCAGCCAGAGCACAGCATTTAGCTGAAAAAATCCAACCTGCTTTAGATAAAGGTACATGGGTGATCAGCGACCGTTTTTTGGACTCAAGTTATGTTTACCAAGGTAAAGCTCGTGGTGGCGATATTGCCATGCTTGACCAACTAGCGAGTTGGGTTGTTGGCGATAATAAGCCAAATGCAACTCTTGTCTTAGATGTGCCTGTCGAATTAGGGCAGGAGCGCGTTGTACAGCGACAGCATCAAGACCGTTTAGATAAAGAGTCACTAGCATTCCATCAAAAAGTGCGCGACGGTTTTCTTGAGCGAGCGAAAGCGGATCCTGAAAGAGTGAAAATAGTGGATGCCAGCCAGTCTTTAGAGTCAGTCAAGATTCAGATTGAGAAAGAGCTATCACAACTTCATAAAACTTGGGTTGGTGATTGTTAAATGTCAAAAATTGCTGACTGGTTAATTCCTTGTTTGCGTCAAGTGCAAGTGCTTAAACAAACAAACAGTTTATCACATGCCTTGTTAATTACTGGCGCTGACGGTGTTGGGCAGGAAGAATTAGCCCATGAAATGGTGAAGGATTTAATGTGCGAAAAAGATCAGGCTGCCGCGTGTGGTACCTGTCATTCTTGTCAGTTGATGAGCGCTGATACGCATCCTGATTATCGTATATTGGATGGTGAGAACGCGACGATCAAAGTTGATCAAGTGCGTTTATTGGTTCGCCAAATTAGTCAAAAACCTCAGGTTGGTCAAAACAAAGTCGTATTAATTACTCATGCTCAAGCGATGAATACGAATGCGGCAAATGCCGTACTTAAAGCCCTTGAAGAACCTGCCGATCGTACTTTTTTTGTCCTAACAAGCTCTCAGTCTACTAGCTTGTTACCGACTATTCGAAGCCGATGTTTATTGGTTAATGTACCAACTCCTAGCATGGGGGAAGTGAAGTCTTGGTTAATGCAGCAACCAGATGGTGAAGCTTTGAGCTCTCTATTTTGGCTAACCACTCAGCCATTTCGCTTATTATCTATTCACCAGCAAAATAAGACCCAATTATACACAGCCTTGCCAGATCAATTGACGAGCATGCTGCGAGGAACCACCCCCGTTAGTGTTGTGCTGAAAGGGTTGGATAGCAATAACATTGCGGACTACTGTAACGGCTTAGCAGCGATTTTACACCAGTGTATTTGTCATTCGACTGGCGCCCCTATCGATGAGGCTTTGCAGTCAATATACGAAGCGCTTATTGCTCGCCTTGGTATTCAGACTCTAATGGTACGTTATCAATCGCTGCAAAAATTGAAGTCAGACCTTCAAAAGACAAATTTAAACCCCATTATGCAACTCACACACGAATTGAATCAGTGGTAAACCAACTATGTTAATTGATACCCATTGCCATCTCGATATGCTTGATTTGGCTCCTCATAACAATGATATCAACTCAGTCATCGATGCAGCGTACCGCAAGGGCGTTAGACAGTTGCTGACGATTTCTGTTGATCTTAACAAAATGGATACAGTGTTAGGTTTCACCCAGCGTGATGGTATTTACGCTAGCTGCGGTGTTCACCCATTACAGAGCGAAGGTTTGGTTACTGATGAAGTGCTTTTGCGTCAGTTCGCAGCAGACCCAAAAGTGATTGCTATCGGTGAAACGGGCTTAGATTACTTTTACGAAAAATCAGCAGAAGTGCATGAGTCTCAGAAAGTGAGTTTCATGCATCACCTTAAAGCTGCTGGGGATTTAGAACTTCCTGTTATTGTTCATACTAGAAGTGCCAAAGAAGATACTCTGTCTTTGATTAAGCAATATGGTAATACTAATAGCGCAGGTGTATTGCATTGTTTTACTGAAGATTACGATATGGCCAAAGCTGCATTGGATGAAAACTATCTCATCTCCATTTCTGGTATTGTGACCTTTAAAACGGCGCAAGATCTCAAGGAAACCGTTCGTAAGTTACCGCTAGAGTCTTTGATTATTGAGACCGATTCTCCTTATTTGGCACCAGTGCCTTATCGTGGCAAAAAAAATGAGCCTCAGTATGTATCTGAAGTGGCTCAATATGTGGCCGATTTGAAAGGCATTCGTTATGAGGCCTTACTAGAAGCGACAGCTGCCAATTTCCATCGAGTTTTTGCGAAGGCAAATCCGCAGCATCAACTTCAGCTCTAGATGGTTTGCCAAAATTTCGCGTAATTGAGTAACAAAAAGTTGGACTACTGATGTTTTTTGCTAATAAAACAATGATATTTCTGCTTCTATATAGTCGAAGTGAAATCACAGTGTTAGTCTCAACATATTGTATTTATTTAAAATATTTGAAAGAAGAGTCTTCTTCTTTCGCAAGCCTATTTTTTGAATGGCTTGTTAGACATAAGGAAATCCATTGATGTCCAACATGGTTACTTCTCTACCTTATCAAGCTCTTTCAGCCAAAGTTCCTGCGGATCACCTGACTTTCAAGACATTAAACGACATTGAGCCGCTAAGCGGCATTTTAGGTCAAGAGCGTGCCGTTGAAGCCATTCAATTTGGTGTGGCGATGCAGCGCCCAGGCTACAATATTTTTGCTATGGGTGATTCTGGCACTGGCCGCTCTTCCTATGTACTCAGTTACTTAAAAAGTGAAGCAAAACGCCGTCCAGCACCTAATGAATGGGCTTACATTAATAATTTTACCGAAAGCCACCGCCCAAAGGCATTGGAATTTTCTCCAGGACAAGCCTCTGAATTCGAAAAAGAAATTCGAGCGCTAATCGATGGGTTAATGGTTACCTTTCCTGCTGCTTTTGAAAACCCAACGTATCAGCAGCAAAAAAGTATAATCGATCGTGCCTTTAATGATCAGTACGAAGCCGCGATTAATAAAGTAGAACGAGTGTCGGGGAAAGTTGGTGTTGCCATGTTTCGTGATGCATCCTCTGTGAGTTTTGCGCCAATGAAAGATGGCAAAGCACTGGAAGAAAATGAGTTTGCAGCATTAACAGATGATGAACGTGATGCATTTCAGGAAGGTGTTTCTACACTGGAAGGGTTGCTTAATGAAGAGTTGTTGGGTTTACCGCAATGGAAACGTGCAACCTACGAGAAAATTCGTCAGCTGAATCTAGATACCGTTAAAGAAGCGCTGGATCCATTAATGTCAGCCTTGTTTGAAAAATACCAAGATGATGCGGATATTAGCTCACACTTAAAGGCCTTGAGAGACGATCTAGACAAAACTATTATTGATCAAATGGCCGATGACAAAGCCACTGAAAATCGTGATGAGATTGGTCGCCGTCAGTTTTATGAAGAACTGTATTTACCCAATATCGCCGTTACACACGAAACCAGTGGCGGGCAGCCCGTGGTGTATGAACCACATCCTACTTATCGTAACTTATTTGGTCAGGTGGAACACAGTAGCGATCAAGGTATGTTGGTAACAAGTTATCGCTTAATTCGTTCTGGTAGCTTGCATGCGGCTAATGGCGGTTATTTGATCTTAGATGCTGAGAAACTGCTGACAGATCATTACTTGTGGGAAGCCCTTAAACGCGCTCTTAAAAGTAAAACGATCAAGATTGAGCATCCTTATGCGGATATGGGATTGATGAATACCACGACCTTAACTCCGCAAGATTTACCATTGCAAGTGAAAGTTGTGCTGATAGGCGCTCGTGATATTTATTACTTGCTACAAGATGCTGATCCTGATTTTCAAGAAATGTTCCGTGTTTTAGTTGATTTTGACGATACTCTAAAACGCTCTAAAGATTCTGAGTTGTCTTTTGCGCGTCTTATGAAGGATCGAGTTGATAAAGAAGAATACGCTAACGTGACACGTGATGGCGTTGCCGCCTTGATCGAATACAGCAGTCGTTTGGCAGAACATCAGCGTGAAATGGCAGCGAAAATTGGCGATGTGTTTGAGTTACTAGGTGAAGCGGATTTTGTGCGTCAAATGGCGAAAGAGGAAGAAATTACTGCTAACCATATTACACGTGCTTTAAAAGCGAAAAAGCATCGAACGGGTCGTGTTAGTGAAAAGATCATAGAAGAAATCATTGAAGGTACAGTGTTGCTTGAAAGTGACGGTTATGCGGTTGGCAAAATTAACGGTTTAACCGTTATGCAGATTGGAGACAGCAGCTTTGGCGCGCCTGCGCGTATTTCCACGACAGTTTACCCGGGTGGTAAAGGCATCATTGATATCGAAAGAGAATCAAACCTAGGCCAAAACATTCACTCTAAGGGTGTGCTGATCTTGTCTGGTTATCTTGGCAATAAATACGCTCAGCGTTTTCCGTTAGACATATCTGCTTCCATCGCTATGGAGCAAAGTTATGGGTATATCGATGGAGACAGTGCCTCTACGGCAGAATTATGTTGTTTGTTATCTGCATTGATTCAGGTTCCTTTACGTCAAGACCTTGCCATTACGGGCTCTTTGAATCAGTACGGTGAGATTCAGGCCATTGGTGGCGTAAACGAGAAAATTGAAGGATTCTTTAATGTTTGCAGTGCGCGTGGATTAACCGGCACACAAGGTGTGATTATACCTAAGTCTAATGCGGTTAATTTGATGCTAAGTGATGAAATTATTGATGCCGTAAAAGAGGGGATGTTCCATGTTTATGCTATTTCTACCGCCGATGAAGCTTTGCACTTATTGACAGGTATTGAGCCCGGTATTGCCGATAAAGAGGGAAAATACCCAGTAGATTCTCTATCTGCTCGAGTAATAGAGCGATTAGAAGAAATCTCTAAACTTGGCGAAGAAGAGGAAGATGAAGAAGAGGACTCAGAAGAAGAATCCGATAATTCATCAAAAGAAAATAAAGATAAAAAATCAGAGAAAGACAAAAAGCCTGAAACAACTCAAAAATAAAGTCTATGAACGTAAATCTTTAGTGTTTGCCATTGGTTCTCTTAATGATTTTAGTTTTACATTGAGAGTTCACCAAAGAAAAAACCGTGTAATAGAGGTCGTCCGCTTTGACATAAACAAAGCTGGCGACCTCTTTTCTTTTGCTAGGAAGGTGCTTTTTTAAAACCATCGCGGTTTTGAATGTTTTCCCACCCATATATTTCTGCGCATCTTTGTCCGCTGCAAGTTTTGCGTCAAAGTCACTGCATTCTGCATAGACAAAACTGGTCGCAACTAGGCTAAACAGGATGAGTAAATGGTATCTAAACTTAAAAATATTGAACTCCTATTGTGTTTGAATGACTAACTTATATTACAGCCTAGTGATATTGGTAAGATACACGTCAAACACCTTAAGTGTCATTAGTGAATTAGACTGCAATGTCAATATCGTTTAGCGCATTACAAGATAGTAGGTGTTTTTTTTAGCGAGCATGCTATTTTAAACATATTGTCTTGTGTCATTGGTTTCATGCTTAAGTATTTTAAGAATAAAGGGTGTATTTATGAAAAAGGGTCTTCTTACTGCTGCAGTTATTTCTATCACTTGTTCATCCGGTGCGTTTGCACATGGTTCATGCGACACAGAACTACATGGATATATGCAAAATATCAAAGATGAAATGCGCGCCATGTCATCTGATGTAAAATCTGGAGACAATCAATCTGCAGCAAAACATGTAGATTCGCTTATAGGTTATTTTGAAAAATCACGCAGTGAAACGCCTCATAAATTTATCCATGACGACCTAAAAGGCGCAGAGTTAAAATCTCAAACCGCCGCATACCACAAAGTTGTTGATGGAATGATTGATGTGCTTAAAAATCTAGAAGGCGCATTACAGTCTGGCGATTCTTCTAAAGTAAGAGAATTGCTTGGAGCAATAGGTGAGCACAGAAATTCAGGACATAGTTCTTTTAAGGAATGCTAATACTGTTTGATGACCTAGAGTGAATTCACTGCTACAATGCGCGCGATAAAGAGAGGATATTATGGCTCGTGTTAAAAAATCGCGCAGTATGCGTGGCAAACTTGGAAAAACTGGTTCAAAAGAGATGATGAAAGAGCAAAACAAAGCTCGTAAGGCTTCATCAACTCGTCGTTTTGTGACAAAGAAATCCAAGGAACGCAAAGAACAAGCGCACAAAAAACTTGAACGACTAGGTTTGCTTCCAGAAAAAGATGCTGGGGCAGCTCCCGTGCGACCTCGTCGTTTTGTTTTCGTGAAACCTGTTGATGAAAAGGCAGAAGAAGCGAAAATAGAGAAAGAATCAAACAATGTTGATACGGACAGTGAAGAACTGTCAGTAGACGAATTGTTGTCTGCATTTACTGAGCAAAAGTAAAAGCAGAAAAATAAGTAAATCAATGTACAATAAAAAAGGCTGCTGATGCGGCCTTTTTTTATGCTAAAAAAAGCATCGTAGAATAAAAATTAACTAGGATAATCTGATAGATAGGTGATAAGTGTGAAAGCTTCTGTTCCGATGTCGAGTGTTCGCTATCTTTTAAAAGCTGTAGAGAGCCAAGGGTTAGATCGTCAGTCAGTATTAGACAGCTTGGAATTAACGCAAGATGAAGTAGAACAGAGCGAGTCATTCCCTGCTTATCGTTACGGCATGCTTTATCAGAAAATCATGTGGCTGATGCAAGACGAATCTTTTGGAATGCTCAGTGGTGGTAAGGTTCCAAACGGCACATTCAGGATGATGTGCCTGTGTATCATACATGCCCGAAGTTTGGCCCATGCTTTGTACCGCTGCAGTGATTTTTATGAAATATGCAGGGGGCCAACGGTGAAGCCGGTTCTGATCAAGAAAGGGCGCTTTGCCATGGTGACCTTTGCCGCTTTGGATTCTTCTGAAGACAAAATCAACGAACTTGTGGTACCTGAGTCAAAAGAGCAATTAAGAACGACCCTTTCCATGTGGCATCATTTTATTTGTTGGTTAATCGGACGTCGATTAAATTTGAAGGCAGCTTATTTTACTAGTGAGCGTCCAGATGATGTGGAGTATTACAAAACTCTTTTTCAATCCGAAGTTAAATTCAATCAGCACGCGAATGCCTTAGTATTTCCAGCAAGTTATCTTGATATGCCAATTGTCCAAACGGAAGACAGTCTGAGAGGCTTTTTAAAAACGGCCCCCTACCAATTATTGGTGATGGTTGAGAACGACAACAGCTTGAAGTCACAAGTCATGGCCATGCTAGGGAAGGATTTTTCCAGAGAAATGCCAAGTGCTGATGAAGTAGCCAGTGCTCTTAACATGAGTGTGTCTACCTTGCGTAGACGTTTAAATGATGAAAAAACCTCCTACCAAAACATAAAGGATGATTGTCGCAAAGAAGCCGCAATTACCTATATGAATGCCCCTCAATTGAGTATTAATGATATTGCCGCTTTAATGGGCTTTGATGAGCCAAGTGCATTTTTTCGTTCCTTTAAAAAATGGACAGGAATGACCCCGGGCGAATATCGAAAAAGTGAGGAATATTTAAAGTTTGGTAAAGCAATGAAACGCCTATAAATTAGGCTCTTAACGCTTTATATTTTGTCTCATGAATGAATTTGTTAGAAATATAGGTCTGTATTGTTATTGAGAGATTTGCTTTATTTTTCCATTCTATAGGTATAAATCCGCTCGGATAAACTAACTGGAGAATAAAAAATGAGCGAATACCTATATCCAATCAACGACATTTTATTCAGCTTACGTTCTGTTGCTAAAACGGAACGCCTTACACCTTTTTTAGAAGATGCTGTCGATAACGATTTATTGGAAGCGATTCTGGGTGAAGCTGGAAAATTAGCCGAACAAGTTATTGCGCCCATCAATGCCAGTGGCGACAAAGAAGGCTCTCGAGTAGAGAATGGCGAGGTTATTGAAGCAAAAGGCTTTAAGGACGCCTTTAAGGCTTATTCAGAAGGAGGCTGGATTGGTTTATCTGGCGACCCTGAATATGGCGGTCAAGGACTTCCTTCTTATGTTGCTACTGCTGTTAACGAAGGCGTTCAAGCGGCCAATCTAGCTTTTTCTCTATGTCCTTTGTTAAGTCTCGGTGCAATCGAAGCGATTAGCCTACACGCTAGTAACGAGTTAAAGAACCTCTACCTTCCTAAAATGTTGGCTGGCGAATGGGCTGGCACAATGAACCTAACTGAGTCCGCAGCGGGCTCCGACCTCGCGGCCATTGCTTGTAAAGCGATACCCGATGGGGATGTATTTCGAATCAAAGGTCAGAAAATATTCATCACC
Organism: Marinomonas sp. ATLA20; assembly: GCF_057180105.1. Taxonomy (NCBI): domain Bacteria; kingdom Pseudomonadati; phylum Pseudomonadota; class Gammaproteobacteria; order Oceanospirillales; family Oceanospirillaceae; genus Marinomonas; species Marinomonas sp. ATLA20. Next base: position 355,284 of record NZ_JBXUKU010000005.1, on the reverse strand, counting down.
TGGGGTGATCATCAAATGAGTGATAACATCATTCATTTGGTGTTAGCTCGCTTGCCAAATGCGCCTGAGGGTGTGAAAGGTATATCTTTATTCATAGTGCCGAAATTTACTTTGGATGATCAGGGTGAGCCCGCTCAACGTAATGATGTTCATGTGGTTTCTGTTGAACATAAAATGGGCATCCATGCCTCACCTACATGTGTAATGAGTTTTGGTGATAAAGAAGGGGCGGTTGGCTATCTTGTGGGTCAAGAAAACGAAGGCATTAAAGCCATGTTCACCATGATGAACAATGCAAGGCAAGGTGTTGGTTTACAGGGTTTGGCTATATCTGAGAGAGCGTACCAGCAAGCATTAGACTATGCTCAAGAACGTAAACAGGGAATGAATGCCGAGCGAACAGCTCGCGCTGCTATTATCGAGCATCCTGATGTGCTTCGTATGCTGATGACAATGAAGTCGCAAATAGATGCGATGCGCTCTCTTATTTATGTGGCTGCAGTGGAAAATGACTTATCACATTTCGCTTCAGGGGAAGACCAGAAACAAGCCATTGCTCGTACTGCGCTTTATACTCCAATTGTTAAAGGTTGGATCACTGAGCAAGCTCAGGAAATAACGTCGTTAGCAATTCAAGTGCATGGTGGAATGGGTTTCATCGAAGAAACGGGCGTGGCTCAGCATGCACGCGACGCGAGAATCTTGCCTATTTATGAAGGTACTAATGGTATACAGGCAATTGATTTGATTGGCCGTAAATTGCATTCAGACAAAGGGGTCGCCATGATGTCTTTATTGGCTGACATCGAAACTGAAATAGCAGAATGGCAGTCATCTACTGTGAGTGCTTATGCTGACAAAGTGAAACTAATTCTAGATCAGGCTAAATCGGCCACTGAGAAATGTTTGGCTGCTATGGAAAAGAATCCTGTTTTAGGTACGGGCTTAGCGTATTCTTATATGATGTTAATGGGGTATTTGATTGGTGCCTGGTTGCAAGTAAGAGCTTTATACGCGGCACAGAATGATGAAAAACTCGACGAATCACAAAAAAATTCTTGGGAGCAATCTGTCGCATTTTATTGTGATCATGTTTTGCCACGGGCTTTGGGTCATGTTCACTCAATAATGTTTGGATCAACAACTGTTGACAAACTAAACAAAAATGTTTTCAATCGATGAAAAAGCATTTCATGACCGTAAAGAATGCCCTTAAAAAATAATAATGGGAGGCAACATGTCAGATAGAGAAGTAATGGAATTTGATGTTTTAATTGTTGGCGGTGGTCCAGCTGGGTTATCTGCAGCCTGCCGTATTATGCAAAAAGCACAAGCTGAAGAAAAAGAAATTAGTGTTTGTTTGGTTGAAAAAGGCTCTGAAATTGGAGCGCACATATTATCTGGTGCCGTAGTCGAACCATCCGCTTTAACGGAACTGTTCCCAGAGTGGCAAGAAATGGGCGCTCCGCTAAACACCAAAGTAAACGTCGACGAACTTCATTGGTTAGGTTCGGAGACAGCGTCCAAAAAATTTAACAATTGGATGATTCCGAAAACACTCCATAACGATGGCAATTATATTATTAGCTTAGGTAATCTATGCCGCTGGCTTGCTGAGCAAGCAGAGTCTTTAGGTGTAGAAGTATTCCCCGGTTTTTCCGCAGCGCATGTTGCTTATGATGACAATGGCAATGTGGAAGGCGTGATTACGGGAGATATGGGATTAGCAGCGGACGGTTCAGAAAAAGATGGCTTCATGCCAGGCATGTTGCTTAAGGCCAAGTACACTATCTTTTCAGAAGGTTGTCGTGGGCATTTAGGCAAAGAGATTCTTAATCGCTTTGAGCTAGATAAAGACAAAGCCCCTCAGCATTACGGTCTTGGTATAAAAGAATTATGGGATGTTCCTGAGTCTCAAAGCAAACCTGGCACAGTAATTCATACGGCGGGTTGGCCGTTAGGTAATGAAGCGGGCGGTGGCGGCTTTTTGTATCATTTAGAAAACAATCAAGTAGTGGTTGGTCTAATTGTTGATTTGAACTATAAAAACCCATATCTAAGTCCTTATGATGAATTTCAAAAATATAAGCATCATCCGATTATCTCTGAGCACTTAAAAGGCGCCAAACGCGTATCTTACGGTGCTAGAGCGATAGCTAAAGGTGGCTGGGCTTCATTACCTAAAATGAGTTTTCCTGGTGGTTTGGTGATCGGCTGTGATGCTGGTACGTTGAATCCAGCCAAAATTAAAGGCACTCACACCGCAATGAAGAGCGGTATGTTAGCTGCAGAAAGTATTTATGATGCGCTACAGGCAGAAACACTAGTAGCCGATCTGGTTCAGTTTAATGATGCAATGCGTAGTTCGTGGCTAGGTAAAGAATTGCAGCAAGCTCGTAACTTTGTTCCAGTAATGCATAAGCTTGGCACTTTTTGGGGCGGTGCGTACAACTGGTTAGATCAGAACATATTCTCTGGCGGTTTGCCATTCACATTCAACGATATGACACCAGACTATGCGTGCATGGAGCTGGCTGATAAACATGTAGCGCCAGAGTATAAAAAACCAGATGGCTTATTGAGCTTTGATAAATTGTCTTCTGTGTTCTTGTCGAACACTAACCATGAAGAGAATCAACCATGTCATCTGAAATTGAAAGATGCGGCGATTCCAGTACAGAGTAACTTACCCAAATATAATGAGCCCGCTCAACGGTATTGTCCAGCTGGCGTTTATGAAGTAGTCGAGTCCAATAATGAGTCCATTTTTCAGATAAACTCTCAAAATTGTATTCATTGTAAAACCTGTGACATAAAAGACCCTGCACAAAATATCACGTGGGTGACGCCTGAAGGTTCTGGCGGTCCAAACTACCCAAATATGTAGCTCTATTTGTGTTAGAGCAAACGGATCACTTATATGTGCTCCGTTTGTTCTTATTCACTACTGGATTTCACTTTTCGACTGATCAATAATAGAGATCTTCAAAAAGGGGAATCCTATGCGTTTATGGGTCGATGCTGACGCCTGTCCAAATGTTATTAAAACCATTCTGTTTCGTGCTGCTGAACGTGTTGAAATCCCTTGTATTTTAGTGGCTAACCAAGCCATATCCATTCCACCTTCCAAGTGGATCGAGCGTCGAGTGGTAAGTTCTGGCTTTGATGTGGCAGATAATTACATCGTCGATAACATCTCTACCGAAGATTTGGTTGTCACTGCCGATATTCCTTTGGCATCTGATGTAATTGAAAAAGGCGCTTTGGCAATAAATCCCCGCGGTGAGCTCTATACAAAAGAGAATATTAAACAGCGTCTGGGAATGCGAGATTTCATGGAACAGATGCGTTCATCTGGTGTGCAGATGGGCGGGCCAGCGACCTTTAATCAACAAGATAGAATGGCATTTGCAAACACACTAGATAAGTTATTAGCTCAAAGAATCAAGTGAGGTTTTAATCGAGGAATCTGGAAAGTAGTCGATGAATATTTTCCAGATTATTCAATTTTTATAGGTGATTTTATATGAAAAAAATCGTGGTTGTTGGCGGTGGCGCCGGTGGTTTGGAATTGGTTACCAAGCTAGGGCATAGCTTTGGTAAAAAGCGCCAAGCAGAGATTGTGCTGATTGATAGAAGCCAAACTCACATTTGGAAACCTCTGCTGCATGAGGTGGCCACGGGGTCGTTGGATATTAATAACGATGGCGTCAACTACCGAGCCCACGCTGCTAAGCACCATTATCAATTTCAATTAGGCACCCTGATGGGGGTTGATCCTGAAGCTCGTAAGCTGACCCTGGACTCTCTTTCTGATGATATGGGCCACATCGTTTTACCAGAACGTACTATTTCTTATGACATTCTAGTTATGGCGGTAGGCAGTGTGAGTAACGATTTTGGTACGCCTGGGGTGCTAGAGCATTGTTATTTTCTAGATTCCCATAAGCAAGCTGAGCGCTTTCAACAAGCGCTTTTGAATCAGTTTCTACGAATTCATCAAGAAGGAACTGATGCTAAGTTGAAGCTAGCCATTGTTGGCGGTGGCGCAACGGGTGTTGAACTGTCAGCTGAACTGTTTCATGTTGCCGACATGCTAAAAGCTTATGGCATGCCAGAAATGTCTGGTAAACGAGTGAATATCCAGCTTATCGAAGCTGGGCCTCGAATTTTAGCGGCGCTGCCAGATAGAATTGCCTCCTTAGCAACAAAAGAGCTGATCCGCTTAGGCGTCACCGTTAGTCAAAGTACTCGTGTTGTCCGTGCTTATGATGGCGGTTTTCAAACAGCAGACGAAAAAAATATCGAAGCCGACCTAATGATTTGGGCGGCAGGTGTAAAAGCGCCAGATTTCGTTGCTAAGATTGAGGGCTTTGAAACCACACGCAATAATCAGATTTTGGTAAAAGGAACCTTACAAACAACAGGGTTCGAGAATATTTATGTGATCGGAGACTGTTGCGCCTGTAAACAAGCGGATGGTTCTTTTGTACCTCCAAGAGCACAATCGGCCCATCAAATGGCAGCATTAGTATTTGATAATATCAAAGCATCTTTCTTGAGCGAGCCTTTAAAAAATTATACTTACAAAGATTATGGCTCCTTGGTTAATTTGAGCCGCTACAGTACAGTCGGCAATCTCATGGGTAACCTAATGGGCGGTTCAATGTTTATTGAAGGTCGTCTTGCCCGTTTTGTGTATGTTTCTCTATACCGACTTCATTTGATTGCGATACATGGTTGGCTTAAAGCAACGGTAATTATGGCCGCGCAAAAAATAGGCAAAGTTGTTAAACCAAAATTGAAATTGCATTAATTATTAGCCATCACAGGTAACTTAAAAACCGAGCCACTATGAGCTCGGTTTTTTTTGCTTCAAATTTCTTTTTCTGCGTCTTCTAGTAATGCTTGACCTATGTGCAACACACAGGTTTTACACTATGGTAATGGTTTATACATTTCAAAGGAGTTCTTATGCGAGTGAGTGAGCTAGCGACAAAAGCTGATGTCACAGCCGAGACTGTTCGCCATTACACTAGACTTGGCCTGATTCACGCAGAACGAGACCCTAACAATGGCTATCAACTATACGACCATGTGGCATTACAACGATTAAATTTTATTCGTCAAGCCAGTGAATTAGGCTTCAGTTTAAAACAAATCGAAGAGATTTTTCATCAATCCGACAGTGGTGACTCACCTTGCCCTATGGTTCGGGACTTATTGCAAAAAAAAGTCCCAGAAACCAGATTGAAAATAGCTCAACTGCAAGCGCATTTAATCAAGATGGAAAATGCATTAGCCGCTTGGGAAAGCATGCCAAATGGTGCGCCTGATGGTCATTCAATCTGTTGTTTGATCGAAGATTGGGAAGAGACCAAATAGGGTATCAATAGCGGTACTAAGAGGAGGACTGAAATGACGCGAGCAGATTCAAAAACAGCCGATCAAAATACAACGTTTGCATTGAACGTTACAGGTATGTCTTGCCAAGGCTGCGTATCGAAAGTGCGCAAGCTCATTCAAGAGAAAAGCCCAGAAGCAATCATCGAAGGTATGCCGAAAGAGCATAAGTTGGTTGTTACGTCGGATTTAGATTTAGCAACAATTGAAGCCAGTGTCCAGAAAGCCGGCTATCTTTCACAGGGATTATTTGATTATGAGCGCGCTCAATTTAACGCTAAGCAGGAATCCCGAGATGACAAAGGCATTACAGATAAAAAGCAGGACAACTACGATGAAGTGGACGATTCTGTTAATTATCAATTTTCTATTGGTGGAATGACCTGTGCTGGTTGTGTTAATACGGTACAAAAGGCGTTATTAAATTCTGAAGATGTTATTTCCGCAGATGTTAACTTCGCCAACCATACCGCACAAGTAGTCACCAAAGGTTCTCCAGATGCATTAATCAAAGCAGTAGAAAATTCAGGTTATCACGCAAACCTCATCCTTGATGCTGAGAAAAGTGAAGAAGAGCGAGACGAAAGGGAGTTGGCTGAATATTACCATAAACGTAGATCATCAGGACTTGGCTTAGGCTTAGGGATTCCCTTGATGCTATATGGTTTGTTGGGCGGAAACATGATGGTGAGCTCGCTCACTGATAGGGTTATCTGGTTTGTTGTTGGCGTTGCCTCATTGTTAATTATGGTGAGTGCGGGTAAGCATTATTTCCGAGGTGCGTGGAAGGCCTTCACTAGTCATCAGGCGAATATGGATTTACTCATTGCTTTAGGTACTGGTAGCGCTTGGCTATATTCTATGCTGGTCGTGTTTGCACCGGTTAGCTGGCTGCCGGAAAATGCACGTCACCTTTACTTCGAAGCGTCAGTGATGATTATTGGGTTAATCAATCTTGGTCAAGCTTTAGAACTGAGGGCCCGTCGTAAAACGAGCCAAGCTTTGCATCGACTTTTAGATTTACGTCCAAAAATGGCCACTCTAGTAGATGGTGATAGCGAATCTCGTATTAGTGTTTCTGATATCAAAGTAAATGATATTCTGCGAGTTCGTTCTGGTGACAAGATCCCTGTTGATGGCGAAGTCATAGAGGGTCTTTCAACAGTAAATGAATCCATGCTGACAGGCGAGGCAGCGCCAATAGAAAAGAGCCCTGGGAGCTTGTTATCTGCTGGTACAGTAAACGGGCAAGGCAGCTTACTATTTAAAGCGACCCGAGTTGGATCTGACACCTTACTTGCTCAGATTATAACCATGGTGGGGAAGGCGCAAAACTCAAAACCACCGATCAGCGTATTGGCTGATAAAGTATCGTCTATCTTTGTTCCCAGTGTGATTATTATCGCCATTTTAACAGCACTTGCTTGGTTTAACCTTTCTTTATTTGGCATGGGCAATAACTCTGTTATGTCCTATATGTTGGTAACAACTATTTCGGTACTGATTATTGCTTGCCCATGCGCTTTGGGATTAGCGACGCCAATCTCTACAATGATAGGAATCGGCAAGGCCGCAGAATATGGCGGACTGATACGCAATGGCGATGCCCTGCAAAGAGCCAGTGAACTAACTGTCGTGGTACTTGATAAGACGGGAACGATTACAGAAGGTAACCCTAAAGTTGTTAACAGTGTTTTTAATAAGCAAGCTCATTATAAGTTTGTTAATCAGTTGGTTTTAGCCCTAGAGTCTCGAGCCAATCATCCTTTGGCGGATGCTTTGTTAAAACATTGCCAGACAGACGTAGAAGAAAAGAAAAATATCAACTTAGAAGAATTTGGTTCGCTGGTAGGTTTAGGCGTAAAAGGGCGTATTGACGGGGAAACTTATTACCTTGGTAATGAACGTCTGATGAATGAGAAGAACATACCTTTAAGTTTAAGCGCTTCTGATGAACATCATAATGCAGCAACTCGTGTTTATCTCTCTAATGAAACCATGCTATTGGCTGTTTTTTATATTGAAGATCCCATTAAACAAGGGGTTAGGGCGGCTATTTTAAACTTCAAAAAACAGGGTTTAAAAGTGGTTATGCTGACTGGCGATAACCCAGAAACCGCTGCTTCAGTTGCCAATACAGTTGGTATTGAAGATTATCATGCGCAGCTGATGCCAGACGATAAGCTGAACTGGGTTAAGAAGCTACAAGACCAAGGTGAGGTGGTTGGCATGATTGGTGATGGCATCAACGATGCTCCTGCTTTAGCTCAGGCCGATGTGGGTTTTGCGATGGGAGCAGGAACTGACGTGGCTATGGAAAGTGCTGACATTACTTTGATACATAATGAACTAACCGGCGTCGCTGATGTTATTCAGATAAGCTCCGCAACGTTAAGCAACATAAAGCAAAACCTATGGGGGGCATTTGCTTATAACAGTTTAGGTATTCCTATTGCTGCAGGGGTTTTATTTCCGTTTACAGGATGGTTATTGAGTCCAGTTATTGCTGGCGCTGCAATGGCGTTATCGTCGTTAACTGTGGTGACTAATGCAAATCGGCTGAGATTATTCCGTATTTCACGTTCTAATGGGTAAGTTTTGAGGAGGTAATGTGAGCGCGCTCATTAATGTAATAGGCTTTTTGCTAATTGTGTTTGTTGTTTGTTGGTTTTGGTGGCCTCGCCATCAGAAAAAAGCAAAATGATAATCGCTAAAGAAACTTTTCATTAAACAATCATACTGCAAGTGTTGTAATATATTTGTGTTGATTAATAAGCCAAGGGTGCAAGCTCTTGGCTTATTTTGTTTTCAATCTTACATAGTCACTTCTACTAACAAATCTTGAATCAATCTTGGGAGCTTTTATGCTTGCTTATCAGTGGGGTATTTTCGCCATTGCATTAGGGACTTTTGGAATAGGGACAACCGAGTTTATGCCTATGGGCTTGTTACCGGTTATTGCAGATGGTGTGAATGCGTCCATTCCTGCGGCTGGTTTGCTCATTAGCGCTTACGCAGTTGGAGTAATGATTGGTGCGCCCTTAATTACTTTATACTTAACGCGCTATAGTCATAAAACCTCTTTGCTAGCACTAATGATCATTTTTATTATTGGCAATGTGCTTTCAGCCATTTCCATTAATTATGAGACTTTCTTAGTGTCTCGTGTGATTACTAGCCTTTCTCACGGTGCTTTTTTTGGCATTGGTGCTGTTGTTGCGATGAATCTTGCGCCTATAAATAAAAAAGGATCAGCCGTAGCGTCGATTTTTTTAGGCTTGACCATTGCTAATATTGTTGGTGTACCAATTACCACTTGGTTGGGGCAAACTTTTGATTGGCGTTTGTCGTTTGCGGTAACCGCTTTATTGGGGTTAATTGCTTTTGTAGGTATTTTGAGGAGTTTGCCAACGATGCCTAGAGCTGAAAAGCCGGACGTTAAAACAGAACTCAAGGCTATCATGCAACCTGCTGCTTTGAGGGCATTCTCAACAACGGTATTGTGCGCTGGCTCCATGTTCACGCTTTATACTTACATTGCACCTATTATGCAGACGTTGGCGCAAGCGTCGGATAACGCTATTGCTACCATGCTAATGTTGGTTGGTATTGGTTTTACGTTAGGTAACTATATCAGCGGTAAGGTTACCGATAGGTCACCAGACACAGCTTTGTTTGTCTTTCTAGGCTTGCAGGTTTTGGTTTTATTGATGTTTCGCTTTACGTCTACGACGCTTATTGGTGCGGGATTAACTACTTTACTATGGGGTGTTGTAATATTTGGCAGTGGACCGCCATTACAGATGCAGGTCATGAAGATTGCTGATCAAGCACCAGGTCTAGCATCCTCTATAAATATTGGTGCATTCAATTTAGGCAATGCTTTAGGTGCCGCGTTAGGTGGATTGGTTATTAGTATCGGTTTCAGCTTTGATTGGATCCCGAGTGCGGCCGCTTTACTCTCATTTTTGGCACTTGTTATGGTTTGGTTCAATCGACGGAAATCCAGCCAGATATCCGAAGCCAATCCCACAGAAAATAGTGTGGCTTGATATTCGGTAATGATATTAAAACAAGGGGTGCAGTATGCATCCCTTGTTTTATGCTTTAACTTCATGTGTAGTATGTAGTGAGATGTTAAAATCAATGTAATGGATGAACTGTTTTGACCGTATTAAAAAGTAAATTCTTGAAGCTCAATCGATTAATTCTACTCTTAGCGCTATCCGCCACCATCTTAACTTTCATTAATAGTTTTTATTCGAACTATGAAGTACAGAAAGAGCAGTTAATTCTGCAAGCAATAGAAGTAAATAGGGCTTACGCCAATAAACTATCCGACACTACCGAAACCTTTCTGAACTCTTCTCAACAGCAGCTTGCTTACTCAGCCAAGGCGTTATTTAATAAAATGAATGACGATTCTCGCCTGAAAGAAGAGGCCAATCGACTTATGTTTCAAACAGATAGCTTTAACTCTGTCGTCATTAGTGATGCTTCTGGGCATATTCAGGCAATTTCGCCACAAGCATTAGACCTAGTTGGAATGAAGCTCTCATCAACGGGTAGTGTTGAAGCGCTAGAAGAAAAGAGGGCGCTGATAAGCAGCCCATACCTCTCAACATTAAAGAATTTAATCGTTTTTCTTTCTACCCCCATTATTGATTTTAAAGGTAATTATCTTGGGTTTCTTGGTGGCGCTATTTATCTCAAAAGCCCAAATATTCTCAGCAAAATACTGGATGAGCATTATTACAAGAATGGCTCTTACATTTATGTAATAGACCAAGATAAACAAGTCTTATATCACCCTGAAAAAGAACTTATCGGATCTTACGTCATGGATAATGATGGCATAGATGAAATTTTGGCGACAAAAGAAGGAGGGTTATTACTGAATAACAGCAATGGAATTGAAATGTTAGCGGGCTATTCGACAGTTTCTAGTACAGGATGGACAGTAATCACTCAAACGCCATTGGAGTCCACTTTAGTGCCATTAACTGGAATTATGGAAAAAGTCATTTTACGCACATTGCCTCTGGCTTTAGCTGTATTTCTATTTATTTGGTTTTTTGCACGAGCCATTTCTAAGCCACTTCAGCAACTTACCGATAAGGTTGGCTCGCTTGATAGTCCAACGGTTAGCGAGGACATTGAAAATATTCATTCCTGGTATGTGGAGAGCTTTGGGTTAAAACGAGCAATGTTAAATGGTGTAAAAGTCATTCAAAACCAGATTGGTGACCTTAAGCGTGACGCGGAAACAGATCCGCTAACAGGTGCGAATAACCGTCGAGCACTTCAGTTTAGACTAAAGCAATTATCATTACTTGAAATGCCATTTTCAATTTTGGCATTGGATATTGATTATTTTAAACGCATAAATGACAACTATGGCCACAGTGTAGGTGATGATGTCCTTAAGCAGCAAACCCAAATATTGCACAGGTTTTGTAGAGATCAGGATATGGTTGCCCGCACCGGCGGTGAAGAATTTGTACTGTTATTAAAAGAAACGTCTATCGAAGACGCATTTGCCATTGCTGAGCGATTACGCATCGCCATTTCAGAAGAAACATTTGGCGTAGTTGGTCACATTACCACATCGATTGGAATCGCGGCCTGGTCTATATCTGATGAAAGCAGCATAGAAGAAACTTTATCACTGGCGGATCAAGCTTTGTATGAAGCAAAAGGACAAGGTCGGAATCGCTGTATTATTGCGAATAGACAAACTTAATTTCGAAGAAGACGAGTAACAGCTTAAGCTTTGTATGTTGTAAGGTTGGCAACATGCAAAGCTTTAGAGCTTGTAGCTAACTAGATGATTTAATGATGAAGCTAGAGATTATAAGTAAAAAGAAGCGATATTTCTTAATATCCACTATTTCCGATAATAACATTTATCGGAAATAGTGAGCCTATATAGAGCACTCTAGTCGCTACAAACTTTGATTATTTATCTTATTGAGTTTTCAGCCAGACCAACAACTCTGTCAGTGAATTAATTTGATGCGTTGGTGTAATCTCTTGTGGATGTTGTTTGTCATGATGGTTCAACCAACAAGTATCAATTCCAAAGTTGTTCCCACCTAAAATATCTGATTCAAGTGTGTCGCCAACCATTAATACCTGATCTTTATTTGGTGAACCCATTTGCTCTAAAGCGTGTTCAAATATCTTCGAGTGTGGTTTAGCTACGCCAACGAGTTCAGAAATAACCACTGGTGAGAAATATGGCAAAAAGCCAGTTCGTTCTAATCGGATCTGTTGTAGCTGGACAAAACCATTGGTAATGATGCCCATTTTTACGTTATTTTCATATAAATGCGTTACGAGTTCTACAGCACCCGGTAACGTTTTACAGATATCCGCCATAGAATCTAAAAACTGCTTATTAAGCTCTTTAGTGCTTATGGCCAGTCTATCGCTCCATAGCTTGAAGCGCCTAGTTTGTAATTGCTCTGCATTAATCTGATTGTTTTGATATTCCACCCAGAGCTGCTTATTTACAACTTGGTATTCATCGTATTCTATTTTTTCAAAAGTAACGCCATGTTGCGCAAACATGTGTTTTAGGCCGGCGAAATTATCGAAATGAAATAGCGTTTCGTCAGCATCGAATAAGATCCATTTATATTTCATCGTATCTACTACTTTTATAGGTGTTTAAATGTAATGTTCTGGGTGTAACGCAGGAGCAAGAGCAAGCACCAAAGCTTCGGTGTATACGCTTTCTCTAGTGGCTGCATGATTGGTAAACAAGCCTATGGCGCCGCCTTTTTGTCGGATGTTATCTGTATTAAATAACTCATCCATAACGTCGCCTAATTCATCATTGTTTAGTAAACGTTGATAAACTTTATTCGGCAAAGGCAAATTAGCTGAACGTCCTGTCATTAAATGCCCTTCACTGTTTAAAATGGCGACGTAAGCAAAGGTAGCTGCGCCCTCCTCAAATTCATCGACACCACCTTCCATTGCTACAAAGAAGTTAATTCCTTGGTGACTAGCGCGGTTCTCAAAACAATAGCGGGCGCGGTTCTGTGCGCCAAGACGCGTTTCTGCTTCGGTCATTGGTTGTTCAGCAACACCAGAAGGAGAATGCATTTCTTCGCAGTGAATGATGTGATTAGGAAAGGCTTGCGAAAAAGCCTGTCTTGCAGCATTTACTTTGACTGGATTACTTGATCCAACACAAACTCGAATAACGGTGGAGCCTAGTTTGTTAGCCATTTAGTTGCCTCAATTAAAAATGTAACAATAAAAAAGCCGCTATAATTGTTATAGCGGCTTGGTATTTAGACTATTGTAAACCTACGCCTGTCCTTTAATAATTGGCGTTGGACAAACAACATCGGCATTTTGGGCTCTGTGTCTTAGCAAATGATCCATAATGGTCAAAGCTAACATAGCTTCTGCGATAGGCGTTGCTCTTATACCAACACATGGATCATGTCGACCCTTTGTAATAACATCAATTGAGTTGCCTGCACGATCGATGCTTTTACCAGGAATCGTGATGCTTGATGTTGGTTTTAGTGCCATGTGAACAACAATATCTTGCCCCGATGAAATACCGCCCAACACGCCGCCTGCATGATTGCTTAAAAAGCCTTCAGGCGTCATTTCGTCACGATGCTCACTGCCTTTTTGTTCTACAACATCAAAACCGTCACCAATTTCCACGCCTTTTACTGCGTTAATGCTCATAATAGCTTTGGCTATATCAGCATCTAAGCGATCAAAAACTGGCTCGCCTAGACCTGGCATAAGATTTTTCGCAATAACCGTAATCTTAGCACCTACGGAATCACCTTCACGACGTAATGCAGTCATGTATTCTTCAAGCTGCGGAATGGCGTCTGGGTCTGGGCTGAAAAAGCTGTTTTCATAAACTTGGCTTAAGTCTTTAACTTCCAGTTTGATTGGGCCAAGTTGCGATAAGAAGCCTTGGATTTCGATACCAAATTGTTGTTTCAAGTATTTCTTGGCAATGGCGCCTGCGGCAACACGCATCGCAGTTTCACGAGCAGATGAGCGACCGCCACCACGATAATCGCGAAAGCCGTATTTTTGATCATAGGTATAATCAGCGTGAGCAGGACGGAAAGTGTCTGCAATATTGCCGTAGTCTTTAGAGCGCTGATCGGTGTTTTCTATGATTAAGCCAATTGGTGTGCCCGTGGTTTTGCCTTCAAACACACCTGACATGATTTTAACTTCGTCCGCTTCGCGACGTTGTGTGGTGTGTTTTGATGTTCCAGGTTTACGCAGGTCTAAGTCACGCTGAAGGTCTGCTTCACAAATCTCAATGCCTGGAGGGCAACCATCTACAATGGCGCCAAGCGCAAGACCGTGACTTTCACCAAAAGTGGTGACTTTAAAAAGTGTTCCAAATGTATTACCAGACATAGTTTATTTCTGCTCTTGTAATAGTTCGCTAAGTTGTTCTTTCGTTAGGATAAAAACACCATTACCACCCTGCTCTAATTCAACCCACATAAAGGGGATGTGAGGGTAAGCAGCTTGTAACGCTACTTCGGTGTTTCCTACTTCGTATACTAATATACCGTCATCTTGCAGATAATGCGCGACTTGGGCTAAAAATTCGTGGGTAAAATTAAGTCCATCTTCACCGGATGTTAAGGCCAATTCTGGCTCGTTATGGAACTCAGCTGGCGCGCTTTCAAAGTCCTCGGCATCTACATAAGGTGGATTGCAAATAATAAGATCGTATTGTTTGCCTGCTAAGCCTTTAAACATATCTGAGTGAATGGCATGAACTCTGTCTTCCACTTGATGGCGCTGAATATTCTCATTGGCCACTAAAAGTGCCGCTTCGCTGATGTCTGAAATATCGACTTCAGCATCTTCAAACACTAGGGCTGCGGCAATGCCTAAACAGCCTGAGCCGGTGCACATATCTAAAATATTTAATGGGTAGTTTTTTAGCCAAGGGGTAAATTCGCTTTCAAGTAGCGAGATAATCGGTGAGCGCGGAATTAAGGTGTCTTTGGTGACTTTAAATGGCAACCCCATAAACCAAGCTTCGCCTAACAAGTACGGTAATGGCTCGCGCTTGGTGATACGCGTCTGAACAAGTTTAAGAATGTGCTTTTTTTCATCATAAGTCAGTGCGCAGTCCAGCATATCACGATCAAAATCGAGAGGAAGCTTTAACGCGCCCATTACGAGTTGAACCGCTTCGTCCCATGGATTATCTGTACCATGACCGTAAAACAAGTTCGTTTGTTGAAAACGGCTGAATGTCCAACGAATATAATCTTTGATGGTGGTTAAATCACGAACGGCTGTTTGTTTGTAGCTCATCTTCTCTTCTTAATTTGAATACACGGATACGGCGAATGACGCATTATAGCGGTTATTGTTTCGGGCCTCTATCTTTGCGTTGCATGGTTTTCACTGAGCTGGTTAATGCATCAAGTTTTTTTGTCATTTCTTGCCATTTTGTCATTTCATCTGCAGCCTTATTGTTTTGATGCTCTTCGAGTAATGCAGTCAATTTTACGTTTTCCTCGGTTAGCTTTATAAGCTGATTGTCTTGCTTGGCAAGATCCACTTCTTTTTGAGCAAGATTAATTCTGAACTCAGTGCTTTCTTTCTGCTCTTGTTTAAGCTGATTTGTTAGTACTGAATTTTGAGCAATGACCTCTTGGTACCTTTGTTCGCTATAAGCAAGTTTCTGCTGGAGCGATTCGGCTTCAGTACATACTTCTTTGTGTTTTGACGTTAATGCGTCGTGTGTATTTTGTAATTCAATTAGCGCTGAAGATAAAGACAGATAACCGCTTTGTGTTGCCTCTTGTTTACGTATTTGATGCTGTTCAATTTCGGACGATTTTTCATCGAGTAACAGCCCAATGTTTTGAGTCACTTCTCTTGAGAAACGCTTAAAAACAGGAAGCAACACATCATTAAGTTCGCTTAATTCATGTTGCTGCTGTTCTTTATAGGCTTCTTCCCAGTCAGTAATCGCATTTAGAAAAGTGGTGTTTGAACAGCGTCGCCCATCCTTTTGCAGAAAATACTCAGTTAAGCGAGGTATATTGGGAAAGCTATTTTTTTCGATTAGCTCCCAACAAGCTTGGTGAATTTCTTCTCTTGCTATGTTCGCTTTACGAGCCATCAGTTGTCTCCAAGTCTAAATATGATAATTTATATAAATATTTTATCTTATTTATGATTTTAATAAAACTGGTTGCTTCTATCCTTCATGAACCGACATCTGAGTGTTAATTTTAGGCAATAAAAAAACTCCCGTAGGAGCTTAGTCGCATTGCGATTGAAATTATTGAATATTGGTTGTGTTGATGACTTTTGTTGCCATTTCAACACCAAACTCTTTGGCTAGCTCTTTCCATGAGTCTTGTTTTGGCTCATAAACAACAGGTTCGGCATCTGGAAAGCGTGAGTCTAATATGCCATTTACACTAGCTAAACCATCGATAAGGCCAATTTTTACAGCCTGAGAACCGGTAAATACCATGCCAGAGAAAACATCATCTGTAATGACTAGTCTATCACCACGGCCTTCTTTAATAGCATTGATGAACTGCTGATGAGTTTCATCCAATACGGCCTGCCATTTTTGTTTTGCTTCTTCTGTCATTGGGGAGAACGGATCAAGAAAGGCCTTATTGCGTCCTGCAGTGAAAGTACGTCGCTCTACACCAATTTTTTCTAATAAGTTACTTGCATCAAAACCAGATGAAATTACGCCAATGGAGCCCACTAAGCTGGCTTTATCTGCGTAGATCTCATTTGCAGCAGACGCTATGTAATATCCGCCAGAAGCCGCCATATCCTCAACAACCACAATAACCGGTATTTCTGGATAGTTTTGCTCCTTGGCGCGAATTGCATCATAGATAATACCGGAATGCACTGGGCTACCGCCCGGACTATTCATTTCAATAACGACACCTTTTAAACGAGAGTTGCGATAGGCAGCATCAAGCAAGCCTACAAATTCGGAGGACTCAATTTCATTATCAGCACCGATGACACCACGCATGGGGATCATGGCGACAATGTCCTCTTCTAGCGTGACGTCTTGAAAGTTTGATTTTGCAATCCATGCTCCAATCACAGCCAAGAAAATAGCGAGCGTGGTAAAACGAAAGAAAATTTTCCAGCGCCTAGCGCGGCGTTTTTCAATAAGGTTTTCACTGAGTGTTTTTTCCAGTAAAGACCATATTTCTTTGTTTGGGTCTGTCTGTGATCTTTCGGTTTTTTCTTCTGTTGATGCATGCGGGCTTTCGGTATTTTTAAGTGACTGCTCGCGATCTTCGTCTTCTGTCCAGCTCATTTCTATAGCCCTAAAATATTTGATAGTTGATTGAAATCGTTAATGATAGCGTGTGGCTGGCAAGCTCTTAGGCGCTCCTCATGATGTGCGCCGTACGTTACACCAATGCTTTTCATTCCAGCATTGGTTGCCATGTTTAGATCGTATTCTGTGTCGCCAATCATGATGGCGTGTTCTGGCAGAATATTTAGCTCTGCCAATATTTGCTCTAGCATTAATGGATGTGGTTTTGAAAGTGCTTCATCCGCACAGCGAGATGCAACGAAATAGTGATTGGTATTGGTCAATGATATGACTCGCTCAAGCCCTCGGCGACTCTTACCAGTTGCCACCGCCATTTTTATGCCTGAATCTTTTAGCTTGTTCAGCACATCTATCACTCCTGGGTATGCCAAGGGTGGCGTTTGATCGGATGCAACATAAATAGTCTTGTAGTGCTCAATAATGGCATTTTGCTGAATGGCGGTTAGTTCTGGCCAAACTGTGTCGATGGCTTTATCAAGTGATAATCCAATGATATTTTTTATGTCGTCTTTCACTCTTACAGGCGCATTTGCCAAACGCCCAGCTTGCAGCATGCTATGACATATGTTGTCGATGGAATCAAATAAGGTACCGTCCCAATCAAAAATTACTAACTTAACCATAGATACCTCTTAAGAATAATCCGGCGAAAGTGTACCATAACCGAAAATGACAAAATAAGGATTGGTAATGACAACAGGCTATACACTAGAGCAACTTGCAATAGACCAAAATGTTGAATATCGCAAACTGGTTACACAAGCCGATGTGCAGGCTTTTGCAGACGTTACGGGCGATACAAACCCAGTACATTTGGATGCGGATTATGCAGCAACAACATCTTTCGGTAAGCCTATTGCTCACGGCATGCTGACGGCTGGGTTCATTTCAGCGGCTATAGGTACTCAATTACCAGGTCCTGGCTGCATTTATTTAGAACAGACATTAAAATTCCGCGCCCCCGTTTTTGTCGGTCAAGAAGTAGTGACCACGGTAACGGTTACGGATATCAATGAACGTCGTCGCCGTGCAACACTCAAAACGGTATGTGAATGTGAAGGTAAAGTGGTTGTAACTGGCGAGGCAACCATCATGCTACCAGCATAGATATTTATGCGGCACATTAAAAAGGGCGTAACCACACATATGGCTCCGCCCTTTTTTATTTCATGCTCTGTGCATTACTACATAGACATGACTATTCGACCAGTGATCTCGCCCTTTTCCATATCTGAAAATATATCATTAATATCTTCGAGCTTTTTCTCTTCTATGATTGCTTTGACTTTACCGCGTGCGGCAAACTCCAAACATTCTTGAAGATCTTTTCTAGTCCCAACAATGGAGCCAACAACACTAACGCCATTTAATACAGTATTAAAAATTGGTAATGGCATATCTTCAGGCGGTAAACCAACCAAGACGCATTTACCTCCTCTTCTCACTACATCGTAACTCTGTCTAAAACCAGCCTTGCTAACGGCTGTACAAACACTTGCATGCACACCATTCGTTTTATCTAAAATATCGTTAACAATGTCATCCGTTTTAAAGTCAAAAAAGTATTCTGCACCCAATGAGGTTGCAAGATCTCGTTTGGCTTCGCCCGTATCAACGGCAACCACTCTTAAGCCCATAGCAACCGCGTATTGAACAGCCAAATGACCTAGACCACCTATCCCAAAAATGGCCACCCAGTCGCCAGGCTTCGTTGCCGAAACTTTTAGCGCTTTATAGGTCGTGACGCCTGCACAAAATAAAGGCGCGGCTTCAATATAATTTAACCCCTCAGGCACTTTTACAACATAGTTAGCATCAGCCGCACAATATTCAGCATAGCTCCCATTAACGGAATATCCGGCATTTTGTTGTGAAAGGCATAGATTTTCGTCACCACTTAGGCAATATTCGCATTGCCCGCAGGCGCTAAATAACCATGGTATACCCACTCGATCGCCATTTTTTAAATGCGTAACAGCACTTCCGACCTCTACCACCTCGCCCACACCTTCGTGCCCAGGAATCAAGGGCAGCGTTGGCTTGACAGGCCAATCTCCATGACAGGCATGTAAATCAGTGTGACAGACTCCGCAAGCATGAATTTTTACGAGTATTTGATGAGCCTCTATTTTGGGCTTGGCTATATCTTCAATTTTCAAAATCGCACCAAACTCACTTGCAACAGCTGCTTTCATAACATTCTCCCAATAAATGAGTAACCTTGAATACAGATTAGCTGAATTTGAGGAGCAAAATAGCGACATAGATCAAACCATATTGAAATTGGTCACAATTTTTAAGTAATAGGTCTGATCGTGAAAATAGGCGGCATTTCATAAAAAATACTGGGATTTAGTCTGTGCCAAGCCTATATTTAGAAGACGGAACAAGGATTAGGTATTGCCATGAAAATTCAGTTGCTGATGATTATTGCCGTTATTGTATCGTCTTTATTGACGATATCTCAGCGCGCCAATGCTCAAGAAGCAAATCAGTTTCGTTGGTTAGAACCCTCTACTGAACAAAAATTTAATGAAGTAGTTGTTCCTGATCAAAGCAATGAGCCAGACGCCGACAGCTTTGCAGTTATTGCATTTACAACTCATGCTTCTACCTCGATGGCTGTCATTTTTCCGCATTATAGCCTTCCCGCTATCAGTAAAATTATTGATCACACCAATCCCAGAGCCCCGCCTTTTTCATTGATATAACCCACGCGCAATCTATCTTTTTTTTACATTGGGGATTTATCATGAAAACTTTAACTTATGTATCTACAAAAAGCGTTAACGATTTAACTTGGCCTGTAATGACAGAAAATATAAACCTATATTCTCCAGCTTTATCTGTTTTTACTGACTTTCAAAAGGCGGGACCTAGAGTCATTGAGTCCAATACTCGTGCGGATGAGCTTGTTCAATTAATGAGAAAAGAGCATGTACGTATGAAGATAGTAGTCGACACTGACAATCATTTTATTGGAGTTATTAGTCTCGAAGATTTGTCTGAAGATATTTTTATCAAGCAAGTTGCTAACGGTTTTCAGCGATCAGAACTCATGGTGGCGGATTTGATGAGAGCGAAAGAAACGCTACTTGCTTTATCTTACACATCTCTTAAAAATTCTGATATTGAGTCACTTCTGTTTAGTCAGCGCAACAATAAGTTGCAGCATTTACTGGTTATCGATGAAGATACTAAGGCTATACGTGGTTTGATCTCTTCTAACGATGTCGCTCGTCAGCTTCGTTTGGATATCGATGTTGGTTTTTCTAGCTTCGCACATACATATCAAAGCGCAGTACTAGGTCATAAAGAACCCTCAAGAAAACTGAGAGTAGCTTAATTTCCCCTTGGTTTTTATTTTGCTAAGAAGAAAGAGGCCAGATCTTGACAATCTGGCCTCTTTCTTCTTTAACTAGCCTTCTTTTCAATCCAATAGTAATAGATATCTCCTTCTTGCACTTGCTGCATAAGCTTGTGACCAAGGAATTGACAAAATTTTGGAATATCACGTGTTGTTGACGGATCCGTTGCAATGACTTTTAGCACTTCTTTTGGTGACAGCTTACGCATTTCAACATGAAGCATCATGACGGGCTCAGGGCAAAGTAAGTCTGTAGCATCAAGCAGAGCTTGGTGTTCCATAATATTTCTCTCAATATTAAGCTTCGGTTTAGGTGTTCTTTTCTAGCCAGCTTTTTGTTTGAACTGCTAGGTCTAAAATAATCTCGTCTATACTTCTATTGTATTTTTTTAGGGTTTTAAAGTCATGATCCGCACCCTCTATCCAAATAATATTCACATTATCTGGTAGTGATTGTTGGGTTACCCAATCATAAGACCCAAGTGCATCTCGTGTTCCCTGAATGATAAGACACGGCACTTGTAACTCTTCAAGGAAGGCTAGCCGATGTTTCTCAGGCTTTCCTGCAGGATAGAAAGGAAAGCCAAAACACACAACAGCCTTTGTCATAGGTAGGTGTGAAAGCTGCGTTGCTACTCGTCCACCCATTGATTTGCCAGCGACGATACACGCTTCTTCATTTTCGATACAACGAGCGTACTCTGGAATAAGAGTATTAAACCGTGGTGGCGGCCTCCTCTTCCCTGTAAGTTCTTGCTGTTTCATGTATGAAAAAGTCACAGGAACAACAGTTTTTTGCCTTTGTTTTGATATAGCATCGCAAAGTAGCTTTAAAAAAGTATTGTTATGTCCCGCACCAGAGCCGTGAGCAAGATAAAAAGGAAAAGATTTCATATTTATAATTTCAAAAAATTCTATTAAAACAGATTGGAACCTTAGTTAGTACCTTGCTAAAAGACTATTGGCACTAAAGCAATGCAAGGTTTTTCCTGCAGTTTGCTAAGTATTGATCTGTGTCAGCTAATACTCTGTCACTAAAGGGTAAACTCCTATTAGAAATTTTAATAGGAACGCATCATGATTTGGGATTCTTCACTTATCGCTAAGTACGATTTATCCGGGCCCCGCTATACTTCTTATCCGACAGCGCCTCAGTTTGACTCTGGCATCAGTAAAATTGCACTGATTGATAAGATGTTAATGCCTTCTGAGGCTCCCCTTAGCCTGTATTTTCATATTCCGTTTTGCGCTCACCTTTGTTACTACTGTGCATGCAATAAAATTGTCACCAAACAGTACGAAAAAGGCGCAGAGTACGTAGAACTACTAGGTGAAGAGATGAGATTACGTAGTCTCATGCTGGATCATACAAAAGAAGTAACACAGTTACATTTTGGTGGTGGCACGCCGACTTTTCTGACTGAGGCGTTAATTGATGTCTTGTTTGATAATATTCAGCAAAATTTTAATTTAATTAATGACGGGACACAAGATTACAGCATCGAAATTGACCCAAGAGAAATTAGCCGATCTAAACTAAAATTATTAACTGAAAAAGGCATTAATCGGATCAGTATTGGTGTTCAGGATTTTGATACAAAAGTTCAAGAAGCCATTCACCGCGTACAGCCTATTGAAATGGTGTCCGACCTTGTCGAATATTCTCGCGATCTGGGCATCAAATCGATTAATTTCGATCTGATTTATGGCTTACCTTATCAATCTATTGAAGGCTTTAAAGAGACATTGGCTCATGTGGTTGAACTGTCTCCAGAGCGAATTTCTCTTTTTAACTATGCCCACTTACCTGATCGATTCCGCGCCCAGCGACGAATTTCAGATGACAGTTTGCCGATATCCAGCATAAAGTTAGACCTTCTAAAAATGAGTATCGAGTACCTGATTTCAGCCGGATATGATTATATCGGCATGGATCATTTCGCCAAACCTAACGACAGCTTAGCAATTGCGCAGAAGCAAGGTAAGCTACAGCGTAACTTTCAAGGCTATACAACTCATGCAGGTACAGATTTGGTTGCGTTTGGCGTCTCTGCCATAAGCGATTTAAATGGAGTCTACATTCAAAACCATACCGATTTATCCGCTTATAGAGCAAGTATTGAAAAGGGACAATTAGCCATCGCTAAAGGGTATATTAGTAATCTTGATGATAGAATTCGACATCAGGTTATAATGACGCTAATCTCACAATTTGAACTTAACACAGCCGTCATTGAGAAAAAGTATAATATTCACTTCTTTGACTATTTTTCTGATGAGGTTGAAGCTCTTGCTCCTATACTGGAAGATGGGATGCTAGAAATTAATCTTAGTGGAATGCAGACCACTATTCAGGTTACAGAGCGTGGTAGATTATTAATTCGCTGTATTTGTATGGCTTTTGATAAATATCTTAACGGCACTATAAAATATTCAAAAGTCATATAAGTCGGGATCAGGGAGATAAACATGTCAATGACACACACACAATCACGGTTCAACAGTACGCTTACCTCACAATGTCAAAACTGTAGCTTGAGCGCTCTTTGCCTGCCAATTGCGTTGGCGGATGAGGATATCAATAGATTAGACCAGATTATTGAACGAAAAAAACCCCTTAAGAAGGGGGAGTTTTTGTTTCGACAAGGTGAAGCGTTTGATTCTGTTTACGCAGTGCGCTCAGGAACCCTAAAAACCTTTAACATTACGTCTGTTGGAGAAGAGCAAATTACTGGCTTTTACTGTCCTAGTGAATTGGTAGGTCTGAGTGGTATTGACTCCAATATTTACCCTGTCTCAGCAAAAGCATTAGAAACAACCACGGTATGCGAGATTCCATTTAGCCATCTTGAAGAGTTGTCTTCACAGATACCATCATTAAAGCATCAACTATTTAAAGTGATGAGTCGTAAAATATCGGATGATCAACAAATGATGGTTTTGTTAGGAAAAAAGAATGCAGATGAAAAAGTAGCTTCTTTCTTATTAAATCTATCTAACCGATTCAAAAAACGTGGGTACTCAGCAAGCTCTTTTCGTCTATCCATGTCTCGTGGTGAAATTGGTAATTACCTAGGCCTTGCTGTAGAAACGGTCAGCCGTGTTATTACTCGTTTCCAGAAAAATGAGCTTATACATGTTGAGGGTAAGGAAATTGAGATAATTGATTTCCCAGAAATTCAAAAACTCGTTGGGGTTGCTAGTGATTGTGGTAAAATCGCGCGCATTTGAATCATAAAATGAGGCTATACTGTAATGCTCTACGACGATTTTTACGTTAAATCACTAATTCAAACAATAGAAGACTGGCCAAAAGAAGGCATTAGCTTTAGGGATATCACCCCTATTTTTAGCGATCCTAAAGGCATGAGAATGGTTGTAGATGCTTACGTGCATCGTTATATTGCAACTGATATCACTCATATAGCCTGTATTGATGCTCGCGGTTTTTTGATCGCAGCCGTACTTGCTTACGAGCTACAAAAACCACTGATTTTAGTACGCAAAAAAGGCAAACTTCCTGGTAAGACTATTTCGCAGAAATACGCTCTAGAATATGGTGAAGCTGAGTTAGAAATTCAAGAAGGCGCAGTGAAAGCTGGTGATGAAGTGCTATTGTTTGATGACTTGATCGCTACTGGCGGCACTCTATTAGCCGCTATCAAGCTATTAACGAGCCAAGGTGCAAATATTAAAGAAGTGGCAGCCATTATAGATTTACCTGATCTAGGTGGAAGCCAGAAGTTGAGAGACAGTGATGTACCTGTATTCAGCTTATGCGCTTATGATGGCGAATGATTTTTGTCAGTTAAATAAAAAAAGGTGGCAAAGCCACCTTTTTTTATTTATCAAATAGATTAAAAATCTACAGTGGCACCTACGGAAAGGCCTTTGCTACTTTCTTTACGGAACCCATCATCATATACAGTGACATTTCTGCCGTAGCTAATATAAGCTCGAGCATTTCGCATGGTCATATATTCTGCTCGGAATTCGTAAGTGTACATGTGGTCTAGGTTTGTAAAAGACAGCACTTCAGGTGAATAATATACTGAGCCGTAAATACTAACTCGGTTCGCTTGAGGTATTGTGTAACGGTACCAGCCACCTAATGCAAGCGCTATAGATAAGTCATCCTCTTCATCCAAGTTCGCATCAATCGCATATAATCGAGCACCAATACCAACCTGTAAAGGACCACTAGTATCTGAATCTTGCACACTTAAACCCAAATGAGCCGTAGAGGTACTTTCATCTTTATCATGGGTGATACCAGCATCTACACCAAAACTGCCCATCTCTAAGTTCACATCACCTTTTACAGTGTCATTTGTTAAGCTAACACCAGCAGTAGAGGCGCTAACGACAGACGAGCCAAAAATGCAGGCGGTTAGTAGTAACGTTTTATGTGTAAGATTCATTTCTATTACCCTATAGTGAAATAATATTTAATCGGTCAAAAGCCGCAGGTTCCTGCTTTAAGCCTTTAAAGTCAAATAAGTTTGTGTCTGCTAAGTGTGAGGGAACAATGTTTTGCATAGCAGAGAACATGGTTTCTGTTCTCCCAGGAAACTCCTTCTCCCACTTTTGCAACATGTCTTTCACGACTTGTCTTTGTAAATTTTCTTGTGAACCACAAAGATTGCATGGAATGATTGGATATTCCTTCATTGTCGCAAACGCTTCAATATCTTCTTCTTTGCAGTAAGCCAATGGTCGAATAACAACGTGCTTTCCGTCGTCACTCAACAATTTAGGCGGCATGGATTTTAGTTTCCCACCAAAAAACATGTTTAAAAATAACGTCTCCAAAATGTCATCTCGGTGGTGACCAAGGGCAATTTTGGTGGCCCCAATTTCTTCAGCAAAACCATATAAAGAACCACGGCGTAGGCGTGAACACAACCCACATGTCGTTTTCCCTTCAGGAACGATTTCTTTTACAATGCTGTAAGTATCTCGTTCTAGAATGTGAAAATCCACACCAAGCTCTTCTAGGTATGCAGGTAAAATATGCTCCGGAAAGCCAGGTTGCTTTTGGTCTAGATTCACAGCAATAATACTGAAGCTTATCGGTGCACTTGCCTGCAGATTTCGCAAAATCTCAAGCATAGTATAAGAATCTTTACCTCCTGATAAACACACCATAACTTTATCGCCATCCTCAATCATATTGAAATCAGCAATAGCTTGGCCCGTTAATCTGCGAAGGCGTTTTTGGAGCTTATTAAGCTCTAATTTTTCTTTAGGTCGATTAGATAAATCCATCATATACACGCTGTAAACAAAACGCGTCTATATTACTATAAGGATGCATCTATCGCATCAAAAATGGATGTTATAAGGCAAAAGTGCATAAAAAATCATTTTTTAGCGTTGCTTTAAAGGGCGTTACTTATTTTTGCTAACAAATTGTAATGTGGAACGACAATCTTTGCAGATGTACTCAACGCCTCTTTGGGCTCTTGTATGACGTTGTTTAGTAAATTGATGTTTTTGACAGGCGCAATGGTATTCATAAGATTGCTTTTGAGGGGGCACCTCAAAAGAATGGGTTCTGCTAGGTGAAATTCCGTATACTTTAAGCATAACCGCTTTCCACTCCTTGCCATGAGGTTTTACCGTATTGCCATAGATCTGAAAAACGATGATGTGTGCAACTTCATGAGGGACAACAGTATCTAAGAACTCAACAGGGTTTTGATGGTACATAAAATGATTAAAACGCAGTTCATTTTTTTGCAAGTGGGCGGTACCTGCTGCCCGACCTCTTTGCTTCAAATTACACGTTGAGCGTTTAAATTTATTGCCAAAAAAAGCATCCGCTTTATCAAAACACTCATTTGCCTTTTGAATAACGAGGCTCAACACATCTTCTTCATGACTTACGTTTGTCTGCTGCGAACTTAAGGGCATAGAGTGTCAGCCTCTTCGGGATCAACATCATGGATGAGTTTAATGAGTGTATCAGCAAAATCTGCCACTTTATCTTTTGATAAGCCAGTTAGACGGCTTAATGAAGCGACAGATTTTGGTTTATGTAAACAAATTAACCTAAGCTGAGTTTCACTAAGATCTGTTTTGTCATGACTGTACTTCCAAGCCAAAACCTTATGCCAATTAAGACTGTCTACTGCAAGCTGCTCTTCTTGAAGAGTCGGGTAATA
Organism: Marinomonas sp. ATLA20; assembly: GCF_057180105.1. Taxonomy (NCBI): domain Bacteria; kingdom Pseudomonadati; phylum Pseudomonadota; class Gammaproteobacteria; order Oceanospirillales; family Oceanospirillaceae; genus Marinomonas; species Marinomonas sp. ATLA20. The sequence continues at coordinate 328,988 of NZ_JBXUKU010000005.1, read as the reverse complement.
GTGTTCACTAGGGATAATAATTTGGTTTTTCCCTTGCAGTACGCTTCGTGATTTCTCGTTGATTTGTACAGTAAAAATACTTGAAGGACCAAGTGTAATGTAATCATAAGCAATTAAATGCCTAATAACCGATTTCCACTGAACTTCACTCAGCTCTTTTCCTTTACCAAATAAAGCCAGCGATTGAGCGCTAATAGCAGAAACAGATTTGGTTTTTTTACCTAGCAAAACTTGAATAAGCAGTGAAAAAGGTTGTAGCCCTTTAGTGTGGTAAATCAAAGACAAAAGCTTTTGGCTAGCCGTCGTCATATTTTGTTCAGACTTGCTTGATAGACACCTATCACAATGCTGGCAAGCTGGAATACTTTCATCAAAATGCGCTAGCAAATTTTGCCTTCTACAGCCTCGTCCTTCTAAAATACGAAATAAACTGCTCAAATGCTGTAGCTCGCTTTCTGCAGATAAAGGCTGCAGAGCTGCCAATTGTTGCGCTTGCAGCATATCTTGTAAGCCGTAGAGTAAAAGAGATTTAGCCGGTTTTCCATCACGCCCTGCACGTCCCACTTCCTGAAAATAGGACTCTGGACTGCTAGGCAAATCTAAATGAACCACAAACCTGACATGGGCAACATCAATCCCCATTCCATATGCGGTGGTCGCCACCATAATCGTGCCTTGTTGTTCAGAAAAAATCTTATGATTCTTCTGTTTGTCTTCTTCTAACATGGCGGCATGGTAGCTCAAACTTGGCAAGCCAAGATCGCTTAACCAAAAGGAAAGCTCTTCGGTTTTTTTTCGTGAGCGACAATAAATTATGCCAGTTTCACCGGGGACCTCATGATGCAAAAAATACAAAATTTGTTGCTTGGCTTTTCTTTTTTGCGCAATTTGAATTTTAATATTGGTGCGGTCGAAGCTATTACGTAATACCAAGCAATTGTTAAGTTGCAATGACCCTTGAATCGTTGTCATGGTTTTTTGATCAACGGTGCCAGTTAAAGCAATAATAGGAACGTCAGGAAATGAAGATTTTAGTTGCCCAAGTTGACTGTACTCTGGTCGAAAAAAACTCCCCCACTGTGAAATGCAATGGGCTTCATCAATAGCGAATAGTGAAATATCAAAGCTGTGAAGAAAACCTATAACCGATGGTTGAACCAGTTTTTCTGGAGATAAATACAGTAAGTCAATATGCTGATGTCGCAAAGCCCAAACCAAGTCATCTTGTTCTCCAGGGTTCAAAGTAGAGTTCAGGAACTTGGCTCTAATGCCTTTTTTGTTCAACTCTTGTACCTGCTGGGACATAAGAGACAGCAACGGACTGACAATGACGGCAACACCATTTCGCATCAATCCAGCGGCTTGATAGGCCAAAGACTTACCGCCGCCAGTAGGTGCAGCAAGTAAAACGTCCTGTCCTGCGCATAAGGCATCGATCGCCTCCTCTTGCAAAGGGCGATATTCAGAGTAGCCTAAACGTGAAAGTGTGAGCGTCTTTAAATTCATTTGCGAATTATCCCTTAACACAGCACTTTCTGCATCGATTTTTCGCCTTCTTTTAGCTAGAATCACTCACTTAATTTGTATTAGGGAAACATTTGCATGGCACACCAACCTCTTGATGATCTTGAGTTAGAGACGTTAGAAAATTTTTTGGAGTCGGATCAAGTTCATGAAGAATGCCAGAACTTCGTTATGGCTCATGGCTTCTTGACCGCACTATCTATTTGCCCTGCTTTGACAGCGGAAGATAAATGGCTACCCGTTATTTTTGAAGAAACACCGCAATTCGAGAATGAAAAACAAGAAAAGCAAATTCTTCAGTACCTATCTCGTCTTTTTGTTGATATTCAAAAAGAGTTAGAATCCGAAGATGGCTTTATGGTGCCTTGTGAGCTTGAAATGGGTTCATCACCGGAAGAACTCAGTGAACTGCAAGAATGGGCCACCGGTTTTATGGAAGGCGTATTTATGACAGAAAGTCACTGGTTTGAGGCTGAAAAAGAAGAAGTTGTTGCTGAGCTGCTTCTGCCTATTATGGTTGCTTCAGATTTGTTTGATGATGAAGAAGTTGTGCAAATCCGCCAAAGTGAAAAACTAACCGCTTCATGCATTGCGCAAATTCCAGAAGTAGTAACTGATTTATTCTTGGTGCTCCGCACAGAGCCTGAAAAGCGCCCATTCCCAAAAGCTCAACCTAAAACGAAGTCAAAGAGCAATAACAAGAAAAAAAGCGGTAAAAAATCTTAGCCTGAAGCCTGAATACCTTGCTTGCATATCATGATGGCAAGCAAGAACTTCTTAGGGCAACAAGAGTTATATCATCTAGTTGCTCTGATTCTCCCTGATAATCAGCGAGTTTTATTTCTATATTTTGTTGTGCAACTATTAAATTTTCTTCGCCGTATACACATGAGATGAGCGTTTTAACTTGATCTTCACCAAGCATCTCATCACGGCAGTTCTTTAGTTCCAAAACCCCATCAGACACAATAACTAACGTATCCCCCTTAGCTAAGTGATTACTCTGCAGATCGGCCTCAAACTCCCTCACCGAAAGGATACCTAACGGCATATGGCTAGATTGTAAGTAATCAAGCTCCCCACTGACCCGTCTAATAAGAGCATTAGGCATACCTCCGCCCCAATAAGTGATGTCACCTCGTTGTGTCATTAAGATTAGATAACCCGCACAAAACATATAATCAGGTAAAATGCTAACAAGAATTTTATTAATACGCGCAGCTAATTCATTCACACTGATAACATCATCTGCAGCATCAAAAAAAGTTTGCATAACAGGCAAAGCACCAATTGAAGCGGGCAAGCCATGACCCGTAAAATCCCCTACAAATACAAGACGTGCGCCGTCAGAGCGTGTTTTTACCAAGGCTAGATCGCCATTAAAACTGGCAGCAGATAATCTAGTGATTGCGACTTGTTCAGAGTTCTTTTCACTACGTGTTTGAATGTGATCAAGAACATGATGAGCCATCTCATGCTCACGCTCTATCATGGTTTGATAGTAGGTTAGTGCTTTATTTTTTCGATACATTTCTTTCATTAACTCGACATGCCGCATATGCGTTTTAAGTCGGATATTGAAAAGTACCTCATTAAATGGCTTAGGAATGAAGTCGTCAGCACCCGCCTTAAAGCACTTATCCATAATTGAATCTGCGGTATGGGACGCGAGAAAAATCATTGGAACAAAACGGCTACCCGATAAAGTTTTGAGTTTTTGAACCAAATCATAACCACTGCCACCCTTAACAATAACATCAAGCGTGACAATGTCTGGAGTGTCGTTTTCGAAAGCAAGAATGGCCTCATCAAAGGTAGCCACACTGTTGACGGTTACGCCTTCTTTTTCAGCGCATAAAGAAATAATTTCGCGATAAACGGGTTCACTGTCTACGCATAATAACTTCATTTATTTAGCCTTTATCGGATATCAAAACGTTTATCAAAACGCGAGATCATGAGGATATTTTTAATAAAAGCATTGGCACCAGTTAATTGAATATTACTGCCCTCATCAACACCATTGCGCATACTTAATAGCATACCAAGAGCGGCACTATCTAAATACTCAACCATGCTCATATCAACCACATACGTTTTATAACACTTAGTGAGATCTGAATAAGCAGCTCGAAACTCATTAAACAAAGAGAAGTCAAAGCTACCAACAATAGTGATTGTAGCGGTATCTTTTGGATCATTAACGGTGATAGAAATACTCATATGCTAATCGAGTTAGGGTTGTTGCCCCTACTCGCCTCCATGGCATTTTGGCGATGAAGGGGCAAGCGCGTTGCGCTCACTCCATTCTTTTATTGAGTATAGATGCATAGCAAGAGCATGTATCTTTGTCATCTCATCTTGCAAAACGCCGTAAACAAGCTGATGACGCTGGACCAACCTCTTACCTTCGAACGCATCACTCACTAGAACGAGTTTAAAATGCGACTCACTTCCTTTCGGTACATTATGCATATAACTCTCATTTTCGAGAGTCATATGATGCACATCCAATTCTTCATTTATGCGTTGATCTATTTGATTTTGTACGATCATATTATTCTCAGTTACGCTGGAGTTGCTAGGCTATCAGATTGACCATTCAGTAGTACCTGACCTTTTTCTTTCGGATAAGCCACGTCGATAGACACCGCACCACCTTCTCGCCATACACTGATAACCGTATCCATATTCGCGGCCATAACGGCACGTTTATCATCTGGCGCTGCCGCAATAACTTGCAGACCAATGTCTTTCATAAAGCCCATACAAGTTGACGTTTTTACCATGTCTATTTTGTTGAAAGCCTCATCGAACATTGCCAATGAGAAGCCACCAACGATCTCGCCTTCCATGGTTTCATGTAAGCGATAAGTTGTAGACAAGGCTGCAGCAATGGCCAAATAGAACGGAATCTGGTGCTCACCACCTGAACCAGTCTGAATACGTTGACTGAGGGTCGTCTTCTTATTCCCTTCAGCATCTAAGATATCAACTTCAAAGTTATAAAACTTACGATAATCTGCCAGATCCTGCTGCTTTTCATCATCAGAAATTAGCTCTTGAATCGATGCAATTGCACGAATGTGATCAGGATCATCGCTTAAATGCGGATCAAATAGACCACCTACGTTAGCTTGGTCCTGAGCACTGAAACGCTCAACAAGATCTAATATATCTTTCATATCACCATTTGGGTAATAGCGGAACTGATAGATTTCTTGGTTAAATGGACGGCGTTTCAAGCTATGGTTGAGTTCACGAATAATGTGTGCGACTTGATCAAGAGAGTCCTTCAATTTAGAAACATAGTCCGAACGGAACGTTTCCTCGGCTTCTTTTCGAGCTAACTCAGCACGTTTAGCGTATTTCGCCAATTCCGTTTCACTCAAAACATCTATTTGATAAGTCACATAGTGCTCAAACTCTTCAAACTTAGATTCTAAATAATCTAACTGAACATCATTATCTAAATTCGCATGATGATATTTGCCATAATGATCGGCTACTTCTTTACGAACCTTCTGATCAAAACTACGTGCTTTTTCACTGGCTTTGTCCGCTCGGCTAATGGCCTCTTTATAAATAGCAGCACCGTTTACCATACTGCTTTCTAATAACGCATATCGCTCGCTAGCAAATTCAGCGTCGTACTTTGGATTCGATGTTAGGCGATTACGCTCTTCATCAAGCGCAGACAATGCTGAGCTTAATTGACTCTTTTGCGTATTCAGTGCGCCAAACTGTTCCGCAATTTGTTGACGTTCGCGATCCAATTTTTTCTGATCTAACTCGACGTTGGCGATGCGAGATTTAAGTTCTTCGATACGCTCTTGCAGCTCAGTATCATCATGTTTTTGTAGCTGAGAAATTTCTGCTTCAACTGACTCTAACTCTTGCGTTAAACGGGTGATGGTATGGCTAGCATTACCGATGCTTTCAGCATCAAATTGGTTATTAGCCATCACTCGACCAAGTAAGGAGTCTGCCTGCTCAAGACGTTGGTCCGCCTTGAGGAAATTCATTAGCTCACCACTTAAGTTGGCAAGTTGTTTCTCGCGCGACTCTCGCATACCTTCAGTATTAATACCCACCATCATGTGTGGTACAAAGCGAATAGTAGAAATCGTACCAGCAAGCTTTAACATGCCATCGGCTGTCATTGCGCTGTCTTCGCGAAGCAACTCACGTTCTGTGTCTACCGGTTTAATTCCACCCAAACGACGGTTTAGGTAAGCTTGAGCGTGATCATTATTACAACGAATAAAACGCAAGGCAGAATTATGATCGCCACGATTTAACCATAGTCGAGTCTGTGTGGTATCGATAACACGACAGCCCATTAACTGGCGTCTATGAGCACGGAAGATTCGAATTGCTTCTTCAGCATCTTCAGGCTCAACAATCAGAGCTTCGCGTTGAGCACCAAGGTAGCCTTCAATGGCATCTTGCCATTTTCTGTCTGTTACTTCAGCAAGATGGCTAAGTGGTGTCGCGGTAATACTGGCGTCTTTTAATAACGCAATCAGGCGTTTTGTATTCTGTGAAAGAGGGCTAACACCTCCTTTCAGGGAGGAGACATCTGATTCAAGCTGTTTACATTCGTCTTTTAAATTTAGAATCGTACGGTTCAATTCCGAACGCTGACCAAATACCTGTGACTTTTCTTTGTCTAAAATGTCATTTAAGGCCGCTAATTTCTGCGTCAAAGGTTTAAGGTTGCCTTCTACTCGCCCTTCTTCCGTGATCAAACCATGGAGAGCCGAGAACTCATTTATTAAGGCAATAGTTTCTTTCGACAGCAGATCTTCAAAGGAATTGAGCGCAGACAATAACAAGGTTAACTGACGGACTTGCAGAATGGCCTTTTGGTCTTGCTGGCCTTGCAGAGTAAGTAGCTTTTTATTTTGCTCAAGCTGCTGTAGCTTTAAACCAACATCCGAATGTTCGTACTGTTGTTCAAAGCGCAGCAACTGTCCTTGCAGTTGTTTTAATAAGCTGGCTTGAGTTGCGAGTTGTTCTTCAATTTCCTCTTCACGTTCTTTTTGCAGCTCGTATTGATCTTGAATGTCATCTTGTTTGCTGCCTAACTCGTCGAAACGTGCTTCTGTCGCTATCCAGTGATAGTTAATAGCGCTTTGCTCTTGTTGATGCTTTTTCTCACAGTCTTGCTGAATGAGTTTTAAATCATCAATACGCTTGGATACTTCAAGCGTTTTGGCTTCTAGGTGACGATATTCATTGAGAGATTTTTGATAAGCGCCCACTTGTAAAGGTGCTTCTGCCAAAACAAAATCTTGCACAAAGCGAGTTGGTGATGCGATAGGTACAAACTTCAACGCATTTTTGAAGTTTTTAAGGAAGCTGTCCAAAGTGATTAAATGATCTGGACTTGGACTTAATTCTTCAAGATAGCGATTAATGTATTGAGTTGCAGAGGCACTGCCCGACTTGATGTAAGGGTCTAGGCACACTTTCTTCATTGTTTCGCGAACTTCAATCCAAGGCTTAGCCTTATAGCTACTGCCTTCCATTGCATCGATGAAGTCGGACTTTCTGGCACCAAAGTTTGATAACACAAACCGTCCAAGTACATCTTCTTCCGGGGAGGCTAAGGATGCACTTAATGATAAGCCTACAGTTGATTCCTTGCCTGTGATGGTGTCCTCGAACACCAATGCAAGATAGCTTGTTGCATCTTGTCTGGGTTGCGTGCCAAACGTTTTTGTATTTGCTTGGCCAGAATCTATCATCCCCAGTATGTAAGAACGAATACTACGACCGCTGGCTTTACCGTCGTTTGCACTCGCGTTGTAATTCAAATGACGTTTGCTAGCCCCTGTCAATACGGTTTGAATCGCATCTAGCAAAGAGGATTTACCAGAACCTGTTGGTCCGATAATGGCAGTGTTGCCGCGTATATTAATTTCTTCTGCACCAAGCAGGTACCAATTTACTAATACGATTCGATTTAACTTTTTCATATTTTGGTCCTAGTCTTGATTAGTTTCTTGCGTTGTTTCTGTTTCAACATCTGAGTCAGCAATTTCATCTTCATCTGGGTCTGTGCCATTGAATGACTCTAATTGTCTTAGATAGGCTTCGGTTACGATCAATCTCACAACAGGAGTGATATTAATCATTTGGTTCTTACTGTCTTCTTCATAGGTTTTGCCGCGAATAACAATCCCATGACGACTAAACAAGGCCAAGATGTCTTTAAAACGTGTTTCATTGGGGATTTCACGTTTAACCAACTGAACGAATCTGTCTAGTATGGTGTGGGTATTGGTAGCCACAAAGCCATTATCCACTTCGAAGTTTTCAATTTTTTCTTCGTAAATTTGGCGTAGAACCAATAAGAATAATGTCTCGTCTGTTTTTAAACGCACAAAGGCTTCTTTTTGAACGGGTAAAACCCCCGCTAAACGCTCATTTTCGTTTATGTAGAGAGTCATACCCAACGCATCAAAAAGGTTAGCGAAGTAGTCCTGATAGGATTCTAAAAGAAGGTAATGCTTACGTTGGCCATGTTTGTAGGCGCTGGCAAATTGGTTTGCAATCACAAAGTTTGCGGTCTGTTGGAATTCTTGAGCGTCTTTGCCGGACTCTTCAACGACTTTTTTTAATTCTCTAAGCATTACGCTTTGCTCCTACGCACTACAGTAAATTCGCGACATTCAACGAAGTTGTGCACATCCAAATATTGATTAGTAAACTGTACTTCAAATGAATCTTCTATTTTCTTCGCACTTACACCAAGAGATCCGACATAACGTAAATGATCAAAGCAAACAAAGTCTTCTACTGATTCGATGGTAAAATCCAGAATATGCTTACTCTCACCTAAAGCAATCTGAGTATCTAAATAATGTTGCATCTTAGGAATTGTCACTTGGCGAGCTTCATGGAAGCGACGTTGCTGATCACGAAGTTTAATGGCATCAGCCGACACTTCTGATGGTGTCATGACACGAGGCGGTGGTGGCTCACGACGTTTTGTTGGTTGCGCAGCTGAGGCCATACCAACAAAACGAGAACCAATAACTTGTTTTAAGATAGGCAGCTTGTCGTATTTCGCCACATCAGTAATGATGCCGGCCACTTTATTGGCCATGCCCGGCCGTGAACTGTCCATGTAACGCGCCGTATCGGCCGCTCGTTTTTCCAAACGATAGCGGTATTCATCAATGCGCTCTAAGCGTTGCTCTATGTTACTGAAGGTCTGAATGATATCTCGACAGTCTTTTTCAACCATAGCTTGAGCTTCTGCCATGGTAATCAATTGTTGATCAACATAACATTGAGCAACCTGCCCCATGGTCTCAGGATTACTCAAAAATTCCTGAGTTAACTCAAGAATCTGGCGTCTAAATCGAAATGGGTTGTTACTGGTTTTGATCGTTTTGTAGTCGGCAATTAAAATACCTTCGACAAACAAATCAAAGAATCCTGCCACGATTGCTTTCGGGTCGCGGCTAGCAAATAATTCTCGCTGCAAGCTGCGAATACCAAGCAAAATCTGATTTAAATGCGCAGAGAAATCTCTAGAAGCTTCAGCAGACTGACGTAAAGTTACACCGCGTTCTTTTGGGTGCTTGGCTACCGATTCTAGGTTACTAAGTATACTTAATACAGTAGCACCATAGTTACGTTTACCATGACGGCTGATTTCGACTAAGGAGCGCAGCAACATAGAAATCTGCGGAGTCATTAACACGCTAACACGATACAGTTCTTGCTCTTCGACCAGCCACCCAGTATTGACTAAGCGGTGGTATATTCTTAGCGCATAGTCATGAATGGTTTTTGGTGAATCGAAGGATTCTTTTTGATCATCATGCCAAGCAAGCGTATCCAATTTGTGTAAGGTGTCTTCAATCGACTCAATGATTGTCGATTTATCTTTTATTGGGTCTTCTGCATGATCATAAAAAACATCGGCAAGGTCATTTAATACCGCCTCAATTAATGCTCTATTGGAGCCGCTTAAAGCCTGAAATATTTCATCAGGTAAGTGTCTAAATAGCATTCATCCGGCTCCATGAATTAACGAAAACTAATGGCATTTTTAAACCTTACCTAAATGATTGGCAACGACCGCCTGCATAGCCTGTTTTACTAATGCATCGTCTCCAATTGGCGGTAGCAATTCTATTTGAAGCTCATCAGTTTGCAATGACTCTATTTGGGCTGGTACATCATGTCTTAGATGACGGCCAACCGCTAAAAATAGTGGCAACACAGCTAGGGTACGAACTTCTTTGTCCAATTTAGCGACAACATCTTCCAAAGAAGGAGATGTAAGTTCCATATAAGCCAAACTCACATTGTTTTTACCATACGTTTGAGACACTTGATTATAAAGTGATTCGAATGGCTCTTTCCAAAGGGGGTCAGGGCTTCCATGTGCAAGAAGTATGATGTGATCGTATTCTTTGCGTAGCATTTTGATACCTAATGTTTCTCGATTCCCCATTTTAGCCATCCTATGTCAGAAAAAGAAGGTGCAGAGTAAAAAAGCTTCAAATCTTCTGATGAAACAGGACAAATTTTAGATTATTCACTAGATTTAGGAAGTTATTGATCCTATTTCCTTTTTTATACGTAATACTGTAGCTATCGCAACACATGGAGCATTTTAAAGTGAAGATTTTGTTATCAGGAGCCACCGGCTTTATTGGCCAACATTTGCTTAAAACGTTACTAAAAGGTAACCATCAAGTTTACGCCCTTGTTAGACAAGTGGACAAACGTCTAGATAGTAAAGTTAAGCAACTGACTTTGGAATCACTCGTTGAATTAGATGAACAGTTAGATATTTTCATCAACCTCGCGGGTGAAAACATTGCGAGCCAACCATGGACCAATAAACGTAAGCAGACCTTATTTGAAAGCCGAGTGTCCTTAACAAATAACATAAAACAGTCCTTGAAGTACTCACCTAGAACGGTCATATCTATGTCTGCGGTTGGTTACTACGGTGTAGCAAGGCATGATGTTTTTTATGAGAATACGCCACCCAAAACAGGCTTCGCTCATGATTTGTGTGCGGCTTGGGAAGACGCTGCGAATGCATTTTCAACGGATAACACACGAGTCGTTATATTCCGATTAGGGGTTGTGTTAGGGACAGGTGGAGCACTTGGTAAAATGCGATTGCCTTTTTTGTGCGGACTAGGTGGGCCAATTGCAGGTGGCAAGCAATGGTTTTCATGGATTCATATTGACGATGTAGTGAAGGCAATTAACCACGCCATTTCCGATCCATCTTATGTAGGAACCTTTAATTTAGTGGCTCCGCAATTGATTGAGCAAAAACGTTTTGCGCAATCTTACGCTGCAGTATTAAATCGCCCAGCGATTCTTCCGACACCGAAATGGATGCTAAATCTTATTTTTGGCGAGATGGCTTCTTTATTAACTGAGGGAGCAAAAATTGTACCGCAGAGGTTAGAGAAGCAAGGTTTTGAATTCCAGTATAGCAACATAGATAAAGCCCTGTTAGATATTGAAAAGCGTCGTTAATTGAAGACGGAAAATCAGTTTCAACGCTTCTTTTTTAACACCGGCAAGCCTTTTTCATCATTTAGAGTGTTGGTGCAGACAGGGTAAGTTATACAGCCCCAAAAGTAGCCGTTTTTGCTTTTCTTTCTAACTAAATAGTGACCGCAAGCGCGACAAGGATATTTTTTCGTGCTTGAGGGAATGCCATTATCGTCTTCCACGGTGACTTTGCATTCAGGGTAATTAGAGCACCCCCAAAAAACATTATCTTTAAACGTCTTTCTTCTAAGTGGGGACTGACAAGCAGGACAAAGGTAGCGCTTAGCCCTTACGGGCTTGCCGTTTTCATTATTCGCAGTATAGCTGCATACAGGATAAGACTCGCAGCCCCAGAAAGCACCATTCGCGCCTTCTTTTAAAATCAGCAGGCTTTCGCATTTTGGGCAGCGATACCGAACCTTAGCCGATTTAATGTGAGCATCATCACCCTGTTCCAAGAACTCTTGTTCCCAGTTGCTAGAAGGTGATGCTAGTTTCTTACTGTCTTTTTCCTGCACAGACTTACTCTTTCGGGTTATTACAAGACGAACTGTCTTCTTTACAATCTTCCTGACCTACAAGACTGCGTATTTTTGATGCGCCTTTTCTCGCACTATCCGCAGTAGCTGTTCCGGCTTCTTTCATTTTATCCCATACCACTGCACCAGTGTCTTTGGCATTTTTGGCGACTTTACTGCCTAAATCAGAAGCTTTCTCGCCATACTCGGATGCTTTTTCCGATGCGCTATCCGCTATTTGTATAGTCGTATCTTTGGTCTTCCCCCACAATTCTTCAGCACCATTCTTAGCTTTATCAAGAGAGCTTTCTTCGGCCTGTACTATGGTCGACAGAAGGATAAAAGAGTAAATAATCGCTTTTATATATTTCATTATACGGCCTGTCTATTTTCACGAGTCGAAGAATTTAACCAACTAATTAGCTGATCGATATCACTAAGAGCTTCAAGCTGTGGGTAACGTAGCAATGTGTCATCTGTTACTTTTTCATGATCCCAAGTGCTATGGTAAGGAACATGTAGAGCCTGAGCCCCGAGGTCCAATACAGGCAACACATCTGATTTTAATGAGTTACCTATCATCAAAAAATTTTCTGCAGAAATTTGGTGGCGCTGCAATATTTGCAGGTAGGCGTCCGACGTTTTATCACTAACAATCTCAATGTCATCAAAATAATCCGCAATACCTGACCTAGACAACTTACTTTCTTGATCAAGTAGATCGCCTTTCGTAATAACCAGTAAACGATATTTCCCTTTCAACTGGGATAACACCCTTTCTATATTTGGTAACAAATCTACGGGAGATGCCAACATGCATTTAGCAAGCTGAATAATTTCATGTATTTCGTTACCAGAAATACGACCTTCCGTTAGTTCAATAGCCGTTTCGATCATGGATAAAGTAAAACCCTTAATGCCATAGCCAAAATGCTCTAGGTTTTTAATTTGCACCTCACCAAGGTGGGCGCGAATATAAGCTTCATCATGATACGGCAGAAGCAAATTAATAAACTCATCTTGGGCATGAATGAAAATGTCTTCATTCCGCCACAGTGTATCGTCTGCATCGAAAGCGATTGCTTTAATGTTTGAATTACTTAAATGCATTTTAGGTCCATTGCTTAGTATTTTGTTCAATCAAGTTAACATACAGAGCTACTTGATCTGCTGTGTCATTAAGCGCGGGAATGTAATCAAAGCCTAAGCCACCATTGTTTTTGAACTCATCACCCAGCTCCAATGTTACTTCTTCAAGCGTCTCTATACAGTCAATTGAAAAAGCAGGGCTAATAATATTGATCTTTTTTATTCCCATCGAAGGCATCGCTTTTAATGTGGCATCAGCATAGGGTTTAAGCCACTCTTCACGCCCAAATCTAGACTGATAAACGTGAGTCCACTCGTGATCACCGAGGTCTAGCTCTTCTGCAACTAAACGACTGGTTGTTTCACATCGTCTTGCATAAGGGTCGCCATTGGTCACGTAGCGTTTAGGAATACCGTGATATGACAAAACCAAATGACGCCTTTCGCCCTGTTTATCCCATTGAGATCGCACAGAATTAGCTAGTGCCTTAATGTATAAAGGATGGTCCGCGTAATCATGCAATAGCTGTAATGATGGCCAATGAGGGCAATTCTTTAAGGATTTCATTAATCTATCGTAAGCCGCTGCGGTCGTTGTAGCTGAAAATTGCGGGTACATAGGCATTACAAGGATGTTTTTTACGCCCTGCTCTCTCAATTTTTGAGCTGCCGTTTCAACACTGGGGTTGCCATAAGTCATTGCTAGTTCAACTGGAACACTATGACCCAATTTATCGGATAGCGATTTTTTTACATTGGCTTTTAAGCGATCACTTAACACTAACAGGGGGGAGCCTTCATCCATCCAAACTTGCTGATAAATTTTTGCCACTTTTGGCGGACGTAGAGTCAGAACAATCAGATTTAGAATAGGCTTCCAAATCAAAGGGTTTAAATCGACAACACGAGAATCAGACAAAAACTCTCTAAGGTAGCGGCGAACTGCAGGTGTTTGCGGGGCGTCTGGCGTCCCCAAGTTCATCATCAATACGCCATAGTCGCTCTTGTTTTTCATGCTATACCTTTTGGATTGGATTTATTGTCTATTATAAGCTAATAAAATGGGGACAATAATGAAAATACCAAGCTAATTCAGGCTTGATAATGTTTCGTTTAGTATCTGAAAAGAAGAATAGTGTCAGTTTTGCTTTATTGCCTTCTCAGCTAAAAGCACTTCAAGAAATCAATAAGCGAATGACTGAAAACACTATAAAGACGACGAAGCTAATGGAAAGGACATTTCTATCAAGCTCATTACCGCGATTACGACACAACCAATAAAAGAACATGTGACTACATGATAAAACGATCATTGAAGGCAGATGCACCGCTCCAGCAAAACCAGATACTCCCATATCATTGAATGTTTTGGCTGGATAAATAAAGCCTACCATTGCGGCGATAGAGGCAAAAACAACAAAACCATCTAATGTGCCTTGCCGTTGTATTTGACCAACTTTTCTTAGATGGCACAGACTATCGCCTAACACGCGTCCGCAGTTACCGGCCAGAAGAGACAAAACACCAACAATGAGTCCTACAATCATATTCCAAGACGTTGCAAATGGCATCACATGCGATCTTTCTAGCTTAGAAGAAAAAACAATATTAATTATCGCCATTAGAGATATTAATAAAAACGCAACTTTGAAGGTTAGTAGGCTACTAAGAGACAGAAGTTGAGCACCTATTACACCACCCATTGCAATGCCTGGAGCGAAGTTAATAAGCTGCTGGGAGTCAACCGCCCCCTTCTTCATTGCAATAACCCAAGCATAAAGATGAGCTGGAATAAATGCGGTAATACAGGTTGCAACTACTGGAAGCATGAGTGCTTGAAAAGACAAACCAAACACCGGCATAAAAAAATATAAGGCAGGGATAGCGATCAAGGTAGGTGCTATCTTTATAACAGAAGCAACTGAGCCAGTTGCGGCACCAATAAAAAGTAATAGTATAATCATTTCAATGGTGGGCATAAAAACAAGACACCTTCTTTAGCCATAACTCTCTAGTTATGAGTAAGACAACAAAAAGCAGGCCTTCGCCTGCTCTTTTAATAAACTAAAATTACGCGAAATAGCTATTCTTGCTCAACAACAGTACGCATGCGATCCTGAATCAATGTTGCTAATTTATCTGGCTGAAATTTTGATAAGAAATCATCACAACCTACTTTTTGCACCATTGCTTTGTTAAAACTACCGCTTAGTGATGTATGTAAAACGATATAAAGATCTTTAAGTCTTGGATCTTCACGAACTTCACGCGTTAAACGATATCCATCCATTTCAGGCATTTCGGCGTCAGTGATCATCATCAGCAGTTTTTCTGGAACAATCTCGCCTTCGTCAGCCCACTTCTTAAGCGCCTCCAAGCCACGTTTACCGTTAGTCGCCTCATGAACTTTTATACCCAAAAAGTCTAATGTGGAGCGGCACTGGGCTAGAGCTACCGATGAATCATCCACGATTAAAACCTCTAAACCTTTTGCTAGGGATAATAAATCTTTATCAATTACATGATCACTGATGCTACCGTCATAAGGAGAAATTTCGGCTAAGACTTTTTCAACATCAATAATTTCAACAATACGGTCATTAACGCGAGTTATTGCAGTTAAATAATGCTGGCGACCAGTGCCATCTGGTGGCGGTAAGATCTCATTCCAATTCATATTGATAATGCGATCTACCTCACCAACCATAAAACCTTGAACAGTATTGTTATACTCTGTCACAATTAAATTACATGGCTGAGTACGGTCGATTGGTCTCATACCAATTGACTCAGATAAATCGATAACTGGGACGGTTCTACCACGGAAATGTGTTACGCCAGCCACAGATGGGTGTCTATGTGGCATTAAGTTCAACTTAGGAAGCATGACGACTTCTTGAACTTTAAAAACGTTTATTGCAAACATTTGCATTCCGCCAAGGCGAAACATTAGAAGTTCTAAGCGGTTCTCACCCACCAGCTTAGTTCTTTGGTCTACAGCGTCTAGCATGCTTGCCATATATTTACTCCAAACATTTTAAATTAAGGCATTATTCCATTATAACCATGATATTCTATAAGGCTAAATCTTACAGTGTTTTTTTGTGTTAACTCTTTCTAGCAAGGACTCTTAATGAAAGACGCCGATGTACTTTTTTGTCGTAAAGCCGTTGTAAATCGACTATCAGAAACAATCGCGTATTACATACTGCACCCAAACAGTGATGCACAGGGTCAGGACACTTCCTTTTTAAGCTCCCTGTTTGTTGATGTTAATCTTACCGAAATTACACAGCAAAAAACCATTTATTTTCAAACAAGTCTACATGAACTCCCTGCTCTACCGCTACAAAGCAATATTCACATGGTCATTTTCTTAAGTGGCACAGAACTATCACTAACGGATATGGATTCATTGTCAGAGTTTCGTCTTCAAGGATATCAATTCGGCATTATAAACCCTGATCTAGCATTATTCCCTGCCAGTTTTTTCAGTGTTTTTTCTCACGTACTTTTTACTCTAAACTGCCTATCAATTGAAGACGTAATTGAAACAGTTAAACACCCTTCACTGTCTGCAAAGAGTATTTGGGTAAACAAAATCGATAATATAGAGCAATTTCATCAGCTTCAAAAGGTCATTCCTGAAGGTCAATTTAGTGGTAATGCCATACATAAGGTAAAACCAGTCAAAGGAAAGCGCATCTTAGCCTACAAAGCCATTCTGATGGATTTATTAGTCGCTTTACATAACCAAGAATCCTCTCCAATTGTTTTAGCAGAATGCATTGAACGCGACCCCACGTTAACGTACCGGATTATCAAGCTTACTCATACAGTAATGTATCGAAGTCAATTTAATGTCTCCAACGCTCAGCGAGCAATCGAGATTATTGGTATTAGAGAACTAATAAAATGGGTCGGACTTGTTATGTTTGGCAGTGTGCCAGGTAGGCCAGATTGCCTTTTTCCTATGGCAGTATCTAGGGCCTGTTTTTGTCAAAGTCTCTCGGCAGCATTATTTCCAAAATTAGAAGGCGCATTTTTGGTGGGTTTGTTCTCATATCTTCCTAGCTTCCTAGACGAAGAAATGCCATCGCTGTTAAAAGATTTACCATTAGATGAGAATATAAAAACAGCTCTATTAGAATACAAAGGCAATTTAGGTGGTGTATTAAAAATAGTCGTTGCCTATGAAGCGGGTCGATGGGAGAAAATTCCTTTTGATCTACTTAAGAGTCAAAACATATCAAAACAATCATTAAAACAGCTGTACTTAGAAAGTTTAAAAGAAGCTCGTGAGATGGGGCGCTTATGATAGACATCGGAGTTAATATCAATCACCGTTTTTTTCTAGATGATTTAGACAGTACTTTTGCAGATATGCAGGATGCAGGTGTCAGAGGCATGATTTGCATCGCTTCTGACCTAGAAGAAAGCCATCAAATTCAGGTATTAAGCCAGAACCACCCAGCAATGTGGCACACATTAGGCTGTCATCCCCACCAGGCAAAAACGTGGAATGCAAACAGTAAATCTCAAATAACGGATCTAATTAATGCAGCAAGACCTGTTGCAATAGGTGAAACCGGACTTGATTTCAATCGCAACTACTCAACACCAAACGAACAATTACATGCATTTAATGAGCAAATTGAGTTAGCCATTGAGCACCAGCTACCCTTGTATCTGCATGAAAGAGATGCACACAAAGAGATGATAGAGATACTTAAGCAACATCCAGATCTGGCTAAAAAATCCGTTATTCATTGTTTTACTGGCAGTCGAATTGAGTTAGAAGGATATTTAGAGTTAGGTTTATTTATAGGTATCACGGGGTGGGTATGTGATGAACGCCGAGGTGAAGACTTGCAAGCTTCTATACCTCATATTCCTTTGAATAAGCTGTTAATAGAAACCGACGCGCCGTTTCTATTGCCACGCAATATTCGACCACGCCCTAAGAAAAATCACCCTAAATATTTGCCCTGGGTAGCACAAGAAGTTGCCAGACTAAAAAACATTACTGTCGAAGAGCTCGCAAGAATAACAATCGATAACACAGAAACCGCCTTCGGAATTCGTGCCTAACAAAGCAACTAAAGCAAAGATATTTGTTGCGATAGCAAACTTGCCATGTTGGTTTTGAAAAATGGCAGGATACTATCTGCAATAGGCTCTATCTGCTTTTCGATATAATGCTCATAATCTAAATCGATTAAATCATCAGCGCTTTCGTAAGGCACCACGCCTGAACGTTGATATAGGTAATAAACGCGTTTCCTACCTTTATTGTATTCTAGCGGTAGCCCTTGCTCTTCTCTTTTTTGATCAATTATTGCCGCCGCCCTAACATGTGGTGGCTTATTTTTTGTGTAGGAAGACAAAGGGCGACTTAACTGCTTGCTGTAAATCAGCTGATCATCAAAGCCACCAGCTCTTAATTTTTCTATAGTCTGCTGAATATAAACAACCGGGCTCTCATCATTAAACACTTTTTCAAACAGGGTTCGCTGAAACTGCCTTGCCAAAGGTGTCCAATCGGTTCGCGCAGCTTCCAAGCCTTTAAAAACAAGTTCTCCCTTTGATTTACCTGCGTAGCGTTTTTTACTGCCTTCTTCTTGCCCTCGTATTGTCGGCATAAAGAACCTTTCGTAAACCCTCTCAAACTCAAGCTCTAAATGGGAATCAAGCTGAGCATATTCCTTACACCAGTTTGAAAGGCAAGCGTTAATATCATCACGCAATTGCTCACCTTGTGTCTGAGGATCTGCTAGATCATTGCCCAACGTGACAAATAAAGAATCCGTATCACCATATATTACTTTTGCGCCACGCCCCTCCATCCAAGCTTGCGTTTTACCTAATAATTCATGGCCACGCATAGTAATTGAGCTTGCTAATTCAGCATGATAAAAACGGCAAACATTTGATCCCAGAACACCATAAAACGAATTCATGATGATTTTTATGGCGTAGCTCAAAATGCTATTCCCCACTCTTTTTGCTTCTTCCCGAGCTTGAGCGAGCTCACCAACTAATGACGGTAAAATCGCCTTTTGCCTATCAAAGTGCGCCCCCAAAAAACCAGGAACCAACTGAATTTCAGCCGCTTCATCTTGTGTCGAATCACTACTTATGTGCTTAGCAATTATTCGAGCTAACGGGTCTACATGGAAGGTGCGAATAATACTTGGATACAAGCTTTTAAAATCAAATACCAATACATTCTTATACAGCCCAGGTATGGACGACATGACGAAACCGCCAGGGCTAGCAACAAAGTCATCATCACTCCAAGCCGGCGCAACCCAACCCGAAGTATGCAACCTAGGCAAATATAAGTTTTCAAAGGCGGCAACCGATCCACCAGTTTGTTCAAACGGAATACCGGTTAAGTCGACACGAGTTTGCTGTAATTCGATGAGTTTTAACTTTTCAAAAATACGCATGACAAGATCGCAGTCTTGAAGGTTATAGGCAACAAACGCGTCTAAATCTTCTCTATGTAACCTCTCTATTTCTTGCCAACGCTCGCTGCCATGTAATAGCTTGCCATCATCAAGGATCTCGTTGCTGACATTGTTTAAACTGTAGGATTCGAAGTGATAACCACCTACTTTCAATAAAGTAATACCGTCTAACGCAACACGCCCAGGAATACTCGCAAAGTATTTCCCTTGGTTATCTGAAGAACGAATATTCCAATTTTCCCCATTCACGCCAAACGCCGGACGAATACCTAAAACCTGACAGCGCTGATCAATAAACTGCAAATCAAAACCAATTAAATTCCAACCAATAAAAATGTCTGGTGAGTGCTTTTTTACATAACGAATAAACGCCAATAACAAGCTTTTTTCATCACTGAAGCGATGAATGATCGGTGAGGTATTTTCTTGATCGGTAACCACAAAAGCAACACGCTGATCTCGCGATGTGACGCCAATAGAGAGTAAGGTATTGGTTGAGACTGAAGTTTCGATATCCAGTGACCACACATTCCAATCGGGTTGCCAATTTCCCGCAATGACTCGGGCTTGATGAAATGTTTGATTACTAGAATCCGGAATGCCGATAAATCGCACGGCACCACGTATGTTGCGTTCCATCAAATATCGGTTGTGGGCTTTTATATCTTCCTCGAAAACAGAGAAGCCATTGCTCTTTACCCACTTAATCATTTGCTGGTGGAGCGTCAGGCTATTACTCTGAACTAGGACAACAGGTTCATTATTGAATGATTTCAAAGCGGATGCAGAACATTGAACGCCCACCACATCCTTGGGAAGGCTTTGTAACGGTGCATCGGTGAAAAATACGCTAAGCTGTCTATCCGGAAGGACCTTAACGGTTCCTTCCGGTGTTTTAATAAAAAGGCTCATTTCAATGTGGCCATTAACCTCTTTCGTATGGCGACTCACAATATAGCCAGTTTTTTCTACAAACATCTAAACAGCCCAGTATATTAAAAAGCACATAATCCAAAAACGCATAGGATACGTTTTTAATTATAACCCACGCAGTAAAAGCATGGGCGGCACTTTTAGCACAGTCCTACTGGCAAATATACCAATGGTTGAAATGACAACCACACCAATCGTCGGCCCCAACACCCACAATAAAGGATGGAAACTCGCTTCAGCATTAAAAACAAACACCTGCAAGCCTAACAAGCAGGTTTCAGCGCCTATGGCAGCAATCAGACCAGCAAAGAATCCAAGGGCGCCAAATTCAACTAATAAAGCCTGTCGCACTAACGCTCCTCGTGCTCCTAGCACTCGCAATAAAGCCCCTTCCTCTAAACGCTCTTCTAATGTCGAGCGTACGCTGGCCAACAACACCAAAGCGCCGGCACTTAAGATACAAAACAACACCAACTGAATTGCCTGAGACAACTGCCCTATGATGGTTTGAATTTGTTTCAAGATATCGCCTACATTCAAAATCGACACGGTAGGAAACTTCGCCATGGATCGATAAAAGTCTTGCGCCTCAGTATCACTAACAAACAAGCTACTCACAAAGTTGGCTGGGTAATCTTCCAAAGCACTTTTAGGTAAAATTAGATAAAAATTAGGCTGCATTGAGCCCCAGTCCACAGTACGAACAGAGGTAATTGGCAAAGTCACAATGTTGCCACCAATATTAATGGTTAGCTCATCGCCTATTTCTAGATTGGCTTCTTTCGCTGCTTCCTGCTCAACAGAAAGACCTTCAGCGGAAAAATCACCTTCAATAAGTTCATTGCCTTTCCCTAGTGTTTCTGACCAAGTGAGATTTAACTCTCGCTCATAGAGCTCTGGCTCACCTCTACCTTCAGGATAAAGGGACTGAATTGTCGTGTTATTCACTGCGGTAACGCGACCTCGCACCATTGGATACCAGTCGGATTTTTTGAGGCCCAATTGAGTGGTATCACTATTTATCTGATCAATCTGGTTTGCTTGCACATTGAACAAATAATGATTAGGCGCATCTTCTGGAAGTTGCTGTTGCCAGTCAGCAATCAAGCTCGATTTCACCCCAATCAAGATCAAAGTCAGCATAATAATTAAGGTGAAGACCAAAAGTTGAAATAAGTTAGGGATCAATCTTCTGTATAAGGAAGCAAGACCTATCTGCCAACCACTGGTTGCTCCAGATGTTAATGAACGCCCCAATTTAAAGGCAACCCACCCAATAGCGGCGACAAACAGCGCGATCCCTAAAATGGCCGCCGTCATAATACTTGGAAGCAAAAAGCCATTGGTATACAAGCACATCAAAGCAAACATACCAATAAAGCCGATTACATAAATCGCCACACCATTGAGCTCAACTTTGGCATTAGGTTGAAGCACTGACATTGGTGATATTTTGGTAAGGCGCGACATCAAAGGCAGACAAAAAACCACCATAGAAATTAGGCCAGTGGCTGCCCCTAACCACAAACGACTAACAGATGGCTCTGGTAAAGTCGTCGACATTAGACCAGACAGCAAAGAGGCGATGATTTCTTGCAACCCCCAGCCGATTGCCAAGCCTATAGCAGCGCCCACAATAAATAGTATGAACAACTGTAGGAAGAATAATTTCCCTAATAACTTAGGCGTTGCACCAATGGTTTTTAAAATAGCAACTTGCATCAAATGACGCTTTACAAACCGAGCTGAGGCCAGCGCCATGGCAACACCAGACATGACCACAGCTAAAGTACCAGCCAACAGTAAAAAAGACTCTGCACGGCCAATGGTATCGCCTATACGCTCTCCTCGTTGCGTTGGTGTTTGCCAGCGTTGCCCCTCATCCAATTGTGGCGTTATCCATTCTTCATACTCATCAAGAGATGCTTTGTTACCTGCAAACAATAGTGAGTAACGCACTCGACTACCAGGTATGATGACGTTTGTCGCAGCAAGATCGGCCATATTCATCACGGCACGAGGTGAAATGGCAAACGCAGAGGTAGTTGATCCTGGATCTCGGACTAAATATTGGCTAACTTTAAGAGAGGCGTCGCCCACTTCCACCTGATCGCCAAGCTTAAGTTTGAGTAAACTGGCCAACCGGGACGATACCCAGATTTCCCCTTGCTTAGGCGTGTCAGTGGAACGCTTTCCGGTACCGAACAAAACGTCATCAACCAGATAAGCCCCTTTCAATGGATATTCGTCCGTAACTGCACTTAATTGAGACAGCTGAAGTGAATCGCCTGCAAACATCATGGTTGTGAAAGACGTTCTTTGTGCGGTTTGCAAAGAAAGCTCATTAGCTTTGGCTTCCCAAGACTCAGGAATCACGTCATCTGAACGAATTAAGCGATCAGCGGCTAATAAATTCGCGGATTCCTGCTCAAAGGATAATTGTAAGCGATCAATAAACAGGCCTATCGATGTGACTGTGCTTACCGAAATAACCAAAGCCAATAGAAGCGTGATTAAGTCACCACTACGAATGTCTCGAAACATTAAGCGAAAGGCAAAACTCATAAGGATTTTTCCGTTAGCTGACCGGCAGACATGACCAATTGACGGTCGCATAGTTTGGCAAGTTCATTATCATGCGTCACCATTACCAATGTCGTGCCTTGAGATTGGTTAAGATCAAATAGCAATTTAATAATCAGTTTGCCATTTTCTTCATCAAGATTACCTGTCGGCTCGTCAGCGAAAAGTATTTTGGGGTTCGATGCAAAGGCACGTGCAATGGCAACACGTTGCTGTTCACCACCTGATAGCTGATTTGGATAATGGGTCAAGCGGTGCGACAGCCCTACTTTTTCAAGTAATGCTTCCGCTTTATTACGTGCATCTTTATCACCTTTTAATTCAGCCGGTAACATAACGTTTTCGATGGCTTGAAGACTTGGCAAAAGATGAAAAGATTGAAAGACAAAACCCACATATTGGCCACGAGCCAATGCCCTTTGCTCTTCAGATTGGCTAGAAAACTCTTGCTCGTACAAGAAAATATCGCCAGACGTATTGACATCCAAACCAGCTAATAGACCCAATAACGTGGACTTACCTGAACCAGATGAACCAACGATAGCAACCGACTCGCTTTCCTTGATTTCCATATTAATTCCTTTCAATATGGTTAAATTCCCTGTATTCGATGTCACGGTATGAGTTAAATTAGATACTTTAATCGCGGTGTTTCTAGCCATGGTGATTCACTCTAAAAAGGTTTGGTATGTTTTTAAAAAAGCAATTAAGGCAACTATGTACAATAATCACACTGCTATTTATTAGTTCGTTTGCATCGGCTTCTACTTTACTTGTCATGGGAGACAGCCTCAGCGCGGCATATAACTTAAGACAACAAGATGGCTGGGTTAGTTTACTCGAAAATCAACTTTCTCAATCACATCCAGAAATAAACGTTGTAAATGCCAGTGTTAGCGGCGAAACAACACAAGGTGGTTTGTCTCGCTTCAATGATCTATTAGCCACCCACAAGCCCAATTGGGTCATTTTAGAACTCGGTGCTAATGATGCTTTACGTGGTTACCCTCTTACTCAGACCACAATGAATTTAGAAAAAATGGTTGAGCAAGCTCACGATGTGAATGCCACAGTATTATTGGTTGGCAACCAGATCCCGCAAAACTATGGCAAGCGCTATACGCAAATGTTCTTTAATTTGTACAAGGATATTGCCACTAAGTACAATATCGCTTACCTACCCTTTATGCTTGAAAATGTAGCGTTAAACAAAGATCTGATGCAGAACGATGGCTTACATCCAAATAAAACAGGCCAACCTATCGTACTGCAAAATATACTCCCATATTTGCTACCATTATTAGATAACACGAAGTAAAAAAATAAGGAAAGTTAAATGAAGGCGGTTTTTTTGGACAGAGGCTCATTTCCAAAGCAAATAAACATTCAACTACCAACACAAATCAAAGAGGTTGTTGAATACGAGAACTCTTCTCTTGAACAGGTAGCCGAACGTATAAAAGACGCCGCTATTGTCCTCACTAATAAGTCTATGGTGGATGCTGACGCCATGAATGGTGAGGCCAATTTAAAACTGATACAAGTCATGGCAACTGGCACCAACAATGTAGATTTGGAGGCTTGCAAAAACAAACACATCACCGTTCAAAATGTCTCCGATTATTCTACAATCAGTGTTCCTGAACATACTTTCGCCATGCTTCTAACACTCAGAAGAAATCTCACATCGTATTTAGATGACGTAAAGGCTGGAAGGTGGTCTACCTCGGAATTTTTTTGTTTTCTTGACTACCCTATTAAGGATTTATCAGGCTCCACAATGGCCATTATCGGTGGCGGGACCTTGGGTAAAAAGGTTGCCGCCATTGCTCTAGCTTTTGGAATGCATGTGATCTTTGCTGACAGAAAAGGAGCAAAAAGTACTCGAGCGGGTTATATCAATTTTGAAGAAGCGTTAACATCGGCCGATGTCATCAGCATCAATTGCCCAATAACGGTAGACACAAAAGATTTGATTAGTGATACTGAATTTTTATTAATGAAACCAAGCTGTTTATTACTCAATATTAGCCGAGGTGGCATTGTTGATGAGTATGCATTAGTTCGAGCGTTTCAACATAATAGCATCGCTGGTGCCGCTTTCGATGTATCAAGCCAAGAACCTATGCCGCTAGACCATCCACTTCAAGAGCTTTCTAAAACCCCCAATTTTTTATTGACACCTCACATTGCTTGGGCCAGTGATGAAGCCATGCAAACGTTAGTCGACATGGCGATGGAAAAAATAAACTCTTTTATAGAAAAGCCAGAATGACGTTAGAGATTTTATATCAAGATGAATACCTAGTTGCTGTCAATAAGCCTGCAGGCTTACTTGTCCATCGCACACATTTAGCCAAAGATGAAGAAGATGCCGTTGTTCAGAGGCTAAGAGATCAAACAGGAAAATGGGTTTTCCCTGTGCACCGTCTTGACCGAGGCACATCTGGTGTTCTGGTTATGGCATTTACACCTGAAGTTGCAAGGCACCTTGCCTCTCAGTTTTCTGAGTCTAAGACTCAAAAAACCTATCATTGCTTGGTTCGTGGTTATTGTGATGACGCTGGCGTTATTGATTACCCATTAGCTAAGCTGAATGAACAAAAAGGCCGCTCTCGCTTTAAAATTGAAGGCACAGAAAGAGACGCTGAGACAAGTTTTGTTAGATTAAAACAGTTTCAGCTGCCGGTTCCGGTAAGCCGTTATGACAGTATGCGTCTAAGCTGGCTCGAAGTGACGCCAAAGCAAGGTCGGAAACATCAAATACGTCGACATTTCAAACACCATTTGACCCCTCTTGTTGGCGACTCTTGCTATGGTTGTCGCCATATTAATAAAGTGGCCAAAGAGATTTGGGAAGATGACTTTAGATTGATGCTCCACGCATCAAGCCTCGAGTTCACCCACCCAATTACAAACCTGCCCATGACCCTATCAGCAGGTTTTAGTGACAAAATTGTCAACATCCTTAACAAACTGGAAGGTTATCGAACTTGGTAGCGCTTAGCGGCAAGTCTTCTGCTATCGACCAACGGAAGACTAAACTGTCGTGAATTTCTGGGTTTAAATTAATCGCGTTTTTTTGCACTTCTTTAATTTCAAAGCCGCATGACAGAAGCACTTTTATTGAGGCTTTATTGTGATCTGCAACTGTCGCATACACTTCTGTTATCCCAGTGCTTGCCCAAATAATAAGTACATGCTTCAGCACATGTTTGGCAATACCTTGGTTCGTAAAATTCTTGGCAATACGGTAAGACACTTCTACCGATTTTTCATCCAATATTTGCCCATTAAAGCGGCCAATAAGCACATCATTTGGTAAGTACACTAGATATTGCAAATGCTTTAAGTTACTTCTAAGTAAACGTCTGAAATACATTTCTGTTTGCTGCTGTAGTGCTTGGTTGGGTAAAAACTGAGAAAACCAACCCCTATTGCGGAACTCAAACAGCAATATATTTCTTAGGTCGGCTTCTGTGGCTTGTCGAATTTTTACTAATGTTTTCATATCCAACACGCTTTCTAAAACTGGTATTATTATCAGCTTAGCTCAGATTTAAGTTAAATGCTGAATATTGCAATTTTTATCTGATTCGCTTTTATTGAGATGATAAAATACTGAGCATGAAAGGATGTTAAAGGTTGTCAAAATCCATGAAAAATCGAAATTTAGTCTATTCAACAGATCAAGGTCGTCTCTGCCCAGGCTGTGAGTACCCAGCTTCTGAGTGCCAGTGTAAAAAAGAAGATCCCATTGGTAGTGGTAAAGTGTTAATTGCGCTGGAAACAAAAGGACGAAAAGGCAAAGGGGTTACTGTTATTAGCGGCCTCCCTCTAACGGAAGCGGCGCTCAAAGTGTTAGGTAAAAAACTAAAAACTCAATGTGGCACCGGTGGCGCAGTGAAAGATGGACTCATCGAAGTGCAAGGAGACAACCGACAGAAAGTGAAAGAGTTACTTGAAAAAGAAGGTTTTTCTAGTAAATTTACTGGTGGTTAATGGCTATTATGCTTTTTTAGAATTACTATATTCGTGTTTTCAAGAATACGAAAACATGACAAAGCCGTTACAATATCGAAGCCGTAATGTTACCGAGTTTTCGCGCTCTTTTATAAACATAAGTTATCGCCAACGAAATGGGACGTCTTGGAGGTAAATCATGGCAACAGAGGTTCCGATGTTCCAACATAATATTAAGCAGGCTAACCAGCTAATGCGATCAGCTATACCTCTTATGGTAAAGCTGGATATTCCACCAACTCCCTATAATTATGGGATATGGTACGAATATGCTTCTAATAGAAACCCCAAATTTAATCAGGTTGTAGATCGTGCTTTGCGCCGATTCGGTGGCTTACCTGCTTTTGTTTCACAAGAACTATTTAACGAATTCTTAGTAACAGAAGATATTCAATATGCTCATCACCAAGGGCCTATATTGAAAGACCTAACCACTAAATTAGAATCTGGAACCACAAATATTTCTAGTGATCTAGAAACGTTTAACAACACGCTACGTACGACAAAAGCAGCGTTAGCGAATGCCAAAGAAGCATCTCAAGTTGAACAAATAGCTCAGCTTCTAGAAAAAGGAGCGTTTAAAGCTAGCCAAGCAATTGATTCGTTCAGTAGTGCTTTACACTCTGCTCAAGAAGAGTTAGCGACGCTACGTTCAGAATTATTAGACGCAAAGAAAAATACTGAACTTGACCCCATGACATTATTAGCTAATGAAAAGGGGTTTGAGCGGTCATTATTTTCAATGATGCCCTATGCAGAAGATGACTTAACATTATTGCTAATAGACATTGATAATCTTGGCCAAATTAATCAAGAGTATGGCAACAAAGCTGGCACATCACTTATTCGATACATTGCAAAACTATTGGTGGGCCTATTGCCGGATAATGGCTTTATTGCACGTTTAAATGGTGGCCGATTCGCTATGTTGCTGAGTGAAACAGAGCTGAGTATCGCCTCTCAACTTGCAGAATCTATTCGGAATGAAGTGTCCATCCAAAAAATTCGCTATAAAAACACCAAGGTTTTATTGCGTCAAGTCACGGTATCCATCGGCGTTGCAACCTTGTTCGGAGATGAAAGTCCTAATGAACTAGTGCAACGTTCACAGCATTATCTAATGTATGCAAAACGGTCCGGCAAAAATCAAATTGCTCACCATGAATAAATAACTACGTTAAGGCAAAACAATGCAGGACAACTTGAATCAAAAAGATCGCGTTTATTTTGAGGTCCGCGATTACGAGTGTGATATACAAGGAATTGTTAACAATGCTGTTTATCAGAATTATCTAGAGCATGCTAGACATCAATTTATAAAATCAAGAGGATTAGACTTTGCCGAAATCACGGCGCAAGGGATTTACCTTGTCTTGATTAAAGCAGAATTAGACTACATACAATCTATGCACAGTGGTGATGCATTTTATATCCAGTCATCGATAGAGCGCGTATCTAAACTCAAGCTTAACTTTCTTCAGAAAGTGCATCGTACTGACAATGACCAATTGATACTTAGCGCAAAAATGACTGTCACTTCAACCACTAAGGAAGGCAAACCTATTGTAGACCATTTGGTTGCAATAACTTGTTGAATGCTGTTAAGCCGTATTCAACAAGTTAATATGAGGAATTTATGCAGGTATTAGCTGGACCGCTACTACGAAGAATGACAGTGGATAGACTAACGTTTTGGTTGATGACCACAGAAGCTGTAACGTTTGATATCACTCTGCTTCAAGACAACACTGTTTTATCAACGCTCAATACTAACCAAACAGCCAAATACCACACACAACTCAAAGCTGGTACCGGACTTTTCATCCAGCTAATTGATATTAAGCTAGACAAAGCCTTACCAACTAATCAACCTATTCATTATGATCTTCGACTGAATGGGCTGGACTGGACGCATTGGGCTGAAGATCTTGTCTATCCAAATCACCCCTTCCCATTTTTTATCATCCAACCGAATATAGATAAAATATTGCATGGTTCTTGCCGAAAACCGCACCATCCTAGCAAAGATGGATTATTACGGGTGGATGAGCTGCTGGAAAATACGTCTCCTAGCGATTGGCCTAGCATCTTGATGATGAGCGGAGATCAAATATATGCAGATGATGTCGCGGCTCCAATGTTATGGGCGATTCATCAGCTAGTCCCACGCCTTGGAATGCCTGACGAAACACTCCCATGCACAGAGATTAACAGTGCCCATCAGCTGCATAAAGAAACCGCTTACTACTACGCGCGAGAAACCCTGCTACCAGAAAATAAACTGAGCCGAGGCGTGATAGATCAGGTTTTTGGAGGTGTAAGAAAGCCTGTATTTACAACAGATACAGCTCAAAATCATTTAATTTCATTGGCAGAAGTACTCGCCATGTATGCCCTTGTTTGGTCTCCTAAAGGCTGGGATTTGATATTTGAGAATGGAGGTATATCTACACCCTCAGACTTGTCAGATGAGCATGCAGCCATTTTCACAAAGCAAATTCCTATTATCGAAAACTTTGCCAAAGGTCTGCCTAAAGTCCGTCGTGCACTTGCCCATCTCCCCGTGGCAATGATTTTTGATGATCATGATATTACGGATGACTGGAACCTGACCGCAGCTTGGGAGGAAACAGCCTATAATCATGATTTTTCTGCTCGAATTATTGGCAACGCCCTTCTCGGTTATCTTATGTGCCAAGGATGGGGGAATGCACCCGAACATTTTTCTAGTGAATTGATTCACGAAGTGCAAAAGGTGCTCATTAACCCTGGCAAAAAACACCATGATGAATTACTGCACGAGCTATTCCGATTCTCTAAGTGGAACTATACTTGGCAGACAACACCACCTCTTGTTGTACTAGATACCCGCACTCATCGTTGGCGCTCTGAGAAATCACTGGAAAAACCGTCAGGACTAATGGACTGGGAGGCGCTAACCGACCTACAACATCAGCTAAAAGGCTTACAAGCCGTTATTCTGGTATCACCAGCGCCCATTTTTGGAGTCAAACTAATTGAAAGCATTCAAAGAGTGTTTACTTGGTTTGGGCAACCTCTGATGGTGGATGCAGAAAATTGGATGGCGCATCCGGGTTCTGCGTATGCCCTAATGAATATGTTTAGGCATAATAAAACACCACAAAATTTTGTTATTCTATCAGGGGATGTTCATTACTCTTTTGTTTACGACATCCAGCTACGCGGCAATAAACAAGGATCAGACTTATGGCAAATCACCAGCAGTGGCATTAAAAACGAATTCCCAGCACGATTATTGGATATTTTTGATCGCCTAAATCGTTGGCTCTATTCACCAAGATCACCACTAAATTGGTTTACTAGACGGCGCAGCATGAAAGTCATTCCCCATAAACCAGAAACTACAGCTCATGGAAAGCGCCTCTTAAACGCGTCAGGAGTAAGCTTGGTATCATTAAATGAAGATGGCTCGCCATCTAAGGTTGTCCAACTGTGTTCGGACGGGCGTGATATACATTTCAGACTTTCTGAACAAGATGCGACTTGGGAATAAATACCATAGAAGCGATAAATTGCAGACGAAAAAAAAGACATCATGCGATGTCTTTTTTTTCAAATAATAGCGGTGAGCAAGGTTGCAATGCTGTTGGTGATGTTAGTGTTGAGCATGCCCTAGCCCATAAACTCAAAGACCAGGCTGAGGCAGCTTATCAAAGGGGGATTTACTACAGAAAAGAAGACTGCTGATGGAAAATTGGTAACTGAATACCCTTTAAACGAGGCATAGCAAATCCACTTTGGTTAGGAAAGCTGCGATTAAGAGCTCACAGCGCACCAAAATTCTTTCATTTAAGCGAAAAAACATGAGGTGTCACTCATTTTAGTGTTTTTTTGCAAGGTAAAGACCTTTCGTCATTGCCGTCCCCATTCCTTTCCACCCATTTCTTCCAACCGAGATGCGGCTCGTCGAAAGGAAAAGGCGAGATCATTTGCGGCCGAAAATTGTGCTAGTGACACACCAACTCGACCCGTCGCTGACCACTCAAAATATTTCCCATCTTTGGTGCGAATCATGGTCGTCGCAAAAGAACTCGAGTTTCCCCCCTTCTCATTGACAAACAATTCTTCATCTCCATCACTGCTTTCGACTTGCGCTTCAAAATCGACAAACAATTCGTCGAGCGGGACTTGTGCCGCCAACACCAAGCGGGTGTGAGATTCATAACACGCGTCAATGAGGGTCACAAATCGTCGCGCTTCGTTGAGGTGCTTGGCGTCCAGTTGGGGAACGCGGTCTATGATGAGGACCGGAAATCGGCAGCAGAGGGAAAGATAATCGGCCGCCCCGAGCGGTTGGTAGCACAACTCGGAAAAATCAAACCAGGCGCACCGGTCATTCAATCGGGCGACCTGGACAGTGCGACCAAAGAGGACGGGAATGATCTCGGCCTCAGTTCCGGATGCAGTGCAACCAAATATTTCTTCCAACTTCGCCCACATGTTGTTACTAGTATTATTATCGCCATGAACATCCTTGTTTGACCAAAAATAGGATTGACCACACGCTCGATTTTCGCGTCGATAATCCTTGCGGGAATCCTCCATGGAAATAATGTCGGACGTGTGTTTCAACATGTCGATGAATGGCAAAAAAAGGGATCGGTTAATGCCTCCCTCATACAAGGCATCGGGGGATCTATTCGAGGTGGCCACCACCACGACATTCCAATCCAGTAATAGTAAAAATAGTCGCTTCAAAATCATGGCATCGGCAATGTCTGTTACTTGAAATTCATCTAAACAGAGGAGTTGGGCTTCTTGTGCCAATTGCTGCGCAATGATGGGAAGCGCATCACCTCGTGGGTGCTTCTGTTTGTAGACAAAGATTCGATGATGGACGTCTAGCATGAATTCATGAAAGTGGACGCGGCGTTTGGTAATCTTTGCGTGTTTGTGGCTGTCATTGTTACAGCAAGAATCATCAGGAACAGTAACCGACGCGTAAAAGAGATCCATTAGAAAACTCTTGCCGACCCCGACCGTTCCATGAATGTACATGCCTCGCGGCGGTGGACCAAAAAACCACAAATGGAACTTCTTTCGAAGAAAGGACTGGGCTGATGCCAGGGATCGCGCCAGTAACAGTAAAAGTGGATTTCTGCTTGTACGGCTGTTCTCACTAGGATCGTCGGTGCGCACGGGTATTGGTGGGAGCGAGGCAAGAGACTCGTGCAGGGCATCGAATTTTGCCGCCAGAGCGACTTGAGCGCCATCTCGTCGCACCTCCCCCGCGTCCACCTTGAGTTCATAAGCCGCTGAAACGGGGCCTGTAGAGAAGCACCGCCGAGCGACGCGATGTTGTGCTATTAACGTCTTCTTCATTTTCTTCATCATCATCGAACTAACGAGTTTATCAACATGATGGTATGGTACCCTAGATTTTTGTATGGGTATCAAATGGATTTGTATTAGATACTCAAGTTTTTGCGTTCAAGTTGAATATGAACTAATTGATCCCCTAGATAGATACCAGCACCGCCATTGTCCTGCGTCCGTTAGCAGCCCTTTCATCATGATGGCGTGTGCTTCAAGCAAATCATCACCGCTTGTTTCATGCCATTTGTCCATCGATTCGTAAACAGCGAAGGCATTATGAACTTCTTGAATCTCTTTTGGTGAACCTAGTACCGTCTTCCCATCTACTAACGCTGTGACCTGCTCTATAGATAATGTATTTTGCTCAACGGCAAGTGAAGCCTGGATAGTACGTATGCGGTTTTCTTTTCTTAGCTTATCTTAGGAACAAGCTTATCTTTGTTCGTTGCTGTCCATTCACCGACTTACTGAGAAACCTCAGCAACCAAGCGCATCATTGTGTGGGTCAGTTCAAATGGTGGCGAGTACGGCATACAAAGGCAGCTCCTAAATTTAAAATTGTAAAAATATTTGTGACTAATAAGATTAAGTATATCTTGCTTAAGATAACGACAGCTTCGGTTCGTCCCCCATGCCTTTGGTCTGTTTTCTTAGCATGCGATATAGAAACCAAGTTATGGCCGCATCTAGAGTGATGCCAAGTCCAAACATAATCGCTATTTTATTCAACGATGGAATAAACCAGCCTTGTTGATAGCTAACAAATGCAGCGCCATAAAACAGGGTGTTAACGATCAATGATTGATAGAGCATTAAATCCGTTCGACCGATACCATAGAAATAGCTATCGATGACATTGTTGAAGGCAAAGACAACATAGAAGCCAATCATAACCATTACTAAATGTGTTACTTCAGAAGCATTGTTTATTCCCATAACATTGTGAATAAAGCTTTCCCAAAACGGTAGTGTCAGTAACCATAGTGAAACTACGCCTAATGTGATAATTAAATAGCTATTAACACGCTCTTCACTAAGCCCGTTACCCGTTGCTGCATCTCTCTTAACCACTTGTCCTAGAGTCAATATAGGTAATAGTAACCACCCCCAAATAAATCCATTTGCAACCCAAAATGTCCCTGCCTGCTGAAGCTGATTCATCAACTGTAGAATCATAACCACAAATGCGGTGTTTCTAACAAAAGACTCTAAGCCTGACTTGCTGCCTACGTTGAACCATAACCTTAACCAGGCTTGTTTTTTAAAACGTATTTCTTTGTAAGACAGCTTAATTTTATTGCCTTTAAGCAACTGAAGAGCAACAACAATCAATAATGAATTCACCAAAATATTTGTCACTGCAATGCCATTTACACCCAGCCTATAGGAGAACGGTAGCTGGCTGACCAGAACACTATCGCAGGCCACGGTCAGGACTGTTTGGATGATTAAAAGCGCATAAAGTGCTTTGTACTTACTATGCAGCACAAGAAGCAAATTCATAAACGTATACCCACTAGAAATAAAAATAGCGAGCGCTTCTAAGCGGATATAAACAATAGTGTTCTGCAATAGCTCGCTGCTTTGCTGCATAGCTGTGACAAGCTGAGGAGTAAATTGAATGACAAACGCAGTCATGATGGCATAAACCAGAACAATGATAGTAAAAGATGACATGGCCCTTTTTCTAAACTCTACGGGGTTTAGGAAAACCTGCCCGAGTATAAAGGCCAATGGGAGCATCAGAGCCTCACCAACAACCTCATAACCTATGTTTAACCAGGCAACTTGGGCCGCAATGCTAAGGGACCAACTATCCGGCATACTGCCAATAAAATTAATACGAGTGGTCGAGTAAATAAGCGGGATGAAGCTGCTGACAATTAACGCTAACCAAAGCTTATAATCTATTTGCTTAAAATCCGTTTTCAATATAAAAATCCTTTCTTGTTAGCTAAGCAGTACTCAATGTCATGGTTAAGCCACCCACTTTTTACCATTCGCTGCAAAGTCGACAATCATGTCGTAAACCCTGTCGCATTTTTCTTTAAACTCGACTCGTCCGTAGCTGTCGGCAAATCTTTATCTAGCACGTCTTCAATGGCAGCCCTTACTTGGCGTTGTGTTTGGCCGTCTTTCCACCAATCCTGAACTAAGACTTTAGGGTGACTTTGTAGAAGTCGAACAATGAGGTCTTTCGCTGCGAGCTTCAAATAAGCAGCAACCTCTCGCAATGTAAGGGTTTGATCGTCCATACAGAATGCCATCTTCTGTGGATTACGTTACTTAGATTTGAAACTGAGAGAATACGAGAAAATTGGGGAATGGACAATAAATCAAATTAAATGCATGGGATAGCGTGATAGAGGTAACAAGTGAAAACTGTGTAACTAACGCTCATTTCTTGTACATTTTGATATCCACGTTTTAACTTGGTCTTTGAAATTAATAATGTCGAAAAATTCACAGAGCGACAATTTTTCTAAATGAATAATTGTGTAAAGTATCGAATTATTTCAAAGCTAGAAGTACTTGAATTTCCGAACAAGATGCCACTTGGGAATGAATACCATAGAATCGATAAAGTGCAGGCGAAAAAAAAAAGACATCATACGATGTCTTTTTTTCAAATAATGGCGGTGAGCAAGAGATTCGAACTCTTGATGCCTTTCGACATACACGCTTTCCAGGCGTGCTCCTTCGGCCACTCGGACAGCTCACCAAAACTTTATATACGCAGTGCGTAATTTGTGCGCGTATTCTAGTGATGGAGAAAAAAGATTGCAACTAGTTTTTTAAAATTAGTCTTCAAAATTAATCTCTTACCCATTCTAAATGATCTCCAAGGTTCACTTCTGGGATAGAAGCCACTTTATCCTTAGGAGTTCCTACGTAGATTAGACCGATAATTTGATCATTGTCTTGTAATGACAAAAGCTCTTTTGTTTTTTGAGTAAAGCAGGCTGGACCACTTCGCCACATACCACCATAGCCAAGAGCATTTAGGCCCAATAGAACCTGCTGAGCCGCCGCTGAGGCCGCCATAATCTGCTCTATAGCAGGAACTTTAGGGTGATCTTGGATTCGAGCGTACACCATTAGGACTGCGGGAGCTCGGTACGCCTTTTTAATAAAAGCTTCCTCTTTGCTTTCAGGCATAGAATCTACTTCAGATAAGGCATGGTGCCAATAAATCTGCCCAAGCTTTGCTCGCCCTTCACCTTCAAAAATACAAAAACGCCAAGGCTTAAGATTGCCATGATCTGCAGCTCGGCTAGCCGCTTCGAGAATAGAACACCACTCTGTTTCGCTCGGTGCGGGTAAGTCGAGCGCTGGTTGCGATACACGATTACGCATAAATGTTATAAATTCTTTACTCATAAAATATTTAATTCCGCTAACATAAGAAAAATAGCAAGCTAAAATGATCGCTTGCTATAGTTTAATGATAATGAATATCATATCTATTGCTTTAGGGTCTAGGAGTTTTTATGTCAAAGTGGTTGATCTGGGCGCTACTTGAACTCAGTACATTTCTTTTGTTGGCCAATGCTGCCTTCTTGTGGATGATACATTCACTTGCGAAAAAAAAACAACAGGCATCAAAGAAAGGAGAAGAATCTGCTGAGATTTTAGATGCTCCTTTAAGTAGTGGAGAATTAGAGGAGACTAAAACCTATAAAGGTCTCGCTCATTATATGGACCTACAGATCAATTTTGCCGCCGCTTCAATCACCTCCAATAAATTAGACCAACATGAAGTGAATAGATTAAAAATCTGGGGAACGGTACTCAAAGCCGAAAGAGCTATTTTACTAAATCAGGCGAATGAAAAGCCTAAACCTATCTTAAATCGATTCCTATCCAGTCTATTATATGCACTCTCTGCCCCAAAACTACAAACAACCAATATTGATGAACTGCATCAGAATCTAAAAGAGATGGAAAATGAATTTTATCAAGCATCAGAGATACTGATTACTAAAGAATCACTTTCAAAAAACCAATCTCTACTTAATCAAGACTTACAAGATAATATCGATCGAGCTAGATTACGTATCAATCGATTAGCCATTAAACAAGCAGAACAGCAGCGCCTAGAAGTAGAAATCAATGATCTTCAAGAGAAGATCAAAAAACTCGAGCAAAAACAGTCTGAGAACACGGGGAATTTTGCCTCATTTAACCTGAAAGCGCCAAAAGCTCAAAAACAAGATAAACAGAGTCGCAATGCTTCTTTCAAGCAGATATCAAGCTTAAGCAGCTTATCTGATCGCCAAAGAATGGTCATTGAGCAACTAAAAAACGAAATTGATAAAGCTAACAACAGCAACAACTCACAGGCAGCGATTGAAGCACAAAAAGTAGCCATCTCTAAAATGGAACGGATGTCCAAAGAGTCACAAACACTTATAATGCAACTAGAAGCAGAATTAGAAACATCAAATTTATCAATAACATCGTTAAGGCAAGATATTAGTCATAAGGATACCAAGCTAGCTGAGTTGGAAAGACAGCTCAACCAGAGTAATGAAACGGCTATTGGCAATCTACAAGCATTAAGCGCCAACAAAAAAGAAACCTTTGGCTCCTTTCGTGATGACCTAAACACTGCACTTGAAAACCAGTCATCAGATAACCTTATTGAACAAGATAAGGATGCTCGAGTACTTGAACGCTTACTACAAGAATCGGAGACCTGCGTTACTCTTTTAGCACAAGAATTAGACACAGCAGAAAACACCAATAACAAATTAAAAGAAGAAATAAATACCATTGCAGAAAGTGCTCACCCTGACTTGGCAGCTCAATCAAAACCACTGATGCAGGAAAGAGAAAAAAATCGACAATTAGTTCAAGCAACAACGGAGCTAAAAAACAAGCTCTTGGATACCGTAACAGGCAAGGACTTTCAAACAATCAGGGTGGCATATAACAAGAAAAACCTTGAATACGATCGATTGCAATTGGCTTTTTCGGATTTGGAAATGAAATACTTAGGGACTCTAAATAATTAGTCGTCCCTAAATACTAAATAAAGCTATGAATTATTTCACTTGAAAATCAAGCATTCGCTGCAATGGAATCAGAGCTTGGATCCTAGTTTCTTCAGTCACGTGTATCTCGCCTGTACTATCTCTTAGCGAATTTCGTAACATCTCCAGACTATTCAGCGCCATCCAAGGGCAATGCGCACAACTGCGGCAGTTTGCACCTGAGCCAGCTGTTGGGGCTTCTATAAAACGTTTATTTGGTGATGCCTGCTTCATCTTGTAAAAAATACCTCTGTCGGTAGCGACAATAAAGGTATCGTTTGACATATTTTTCGAGGCATTTAGCAGCTGCGATGTTGAGCCAACAACATCAGCAACCTCAACCACAGGCTCAGGTGATTCTGGATGAACCAGTACAGCGGCGTCAGGATAGATAGCTTTTAAATCTAAAATACCTTTGGCCTTAAACTCTTCATGAACAATGCAAGCTCCATCCCAAAGAATCATATCAGCGCCAGTTTCCCGCTGAATATAACCACCTAGATGCTGATCTGGAGCCCAAATAATTTTCTCACCCTGATCTACAAGATGATTAACAACGTCCAATGCAATACTGGAAGTGACAACCCAATCCGCTCTGGCTTTCACTGCGGCTGATGTATTGGCATACACAACGACCTTCCGATCTGGATACTGATCACAAAAAGCAGAAAATTCTTCAATTGGGCAGCCAATATCAAGTGAGCAAGTTGCTTCTAACGTTGGCATTAAGATTGTTTTTTCAGGGCTAAGTATTTTTGCTGTTTCACCCATGAATTTAACGCCTGCAACCACTAATGTCTTCGCTTCATGGTTTGCGCCAAAACGAGCCATTTCTAGTGAGTCGGCAATAATTCCGCCCGTCTCTTCTGCAAGCTCTTGAATGGCATCTTCAGTGTAATAATGAGCAACCAAAACGGCATTTTTTTGCTTAAGCAAAGATTTAATTTCGTCACGAATTTGAGCGTCGTCAACAGACTTTATTTCAAGGCTTTTTTCAGCTTCAGACAAATATTTTTGGACGGTATCGCGAAGTGCTGCTTTATTGAAAAGTTCGGACATATCATTACCCCTTAAGAAACTGGGAGCGGAATGAGTGTTTTTGGTGGGTCGTACTGGATTCGAACCAGTGACCAATTGATTAAAAGTCAACTGCTCTACCAACTGAGCTAACGACCCAAAAATCACAAAAGGAATACAAAATATGTTGGTGGGTCGTACTGGATTCGAACCAGTGACCAATTGATTAAAAGTCAACTGCTCTACCAACTGAGCTAACGACCCAACGGGTTGCGTATAATACAGAGCCCGCTGAGGATTGCAAGCTATTTAATTTTACTTAAATACCCTGCCGCTAGTTTAGCTGCTTTACTATCGGGAAAACGTCTAATTACATCCTGTAAATAAGACTTAGCTTTTGCTGTATCCCCTAGTTGATCAGTCACTGTACCTAACTTATACAATGAGTCTTGCTCTTTACTATGCCCAGGAAAGTTCTTAATCACTGTAGAAAATGCATCTATAGCTTCTTGAGATTTGCCTTGTACCAATTTAACCTCACCTAACCAATAATAACCATTACCAGTTAACGTGTTATTTGGATAATCCTTTACAAACTTAGTTAATGCAATTTCTGCCTCATCAAACTTTCTTTGAGGAATTAAATTATAAGCATCATTATAAGCTTGCTGGGACTGGGCTGTTGGTGGCTGAAGATTAACAGGTGCTAGCGGTGAAGAAATCAAAGAACTCGTTGAGGGAACGGCTCTAGTAGCCGCTACTTGGGAGGATGACTGCCCTGCACTTTGCACTTGAGAAGATGTGTACTTTGGCTCATTAGCTGAAGCAGACATAAGTATAGAAATGCGCTTATCAAGATCGATATAACGATCTCGCTGGCTCTCTTTCATTAACTTTAATTCGTGACCCTGACTTTCTAATTGTCCACGAAGGCTTTGAACCTCCTGTTGCAGTGTTTCCAATTGAAAAAGCAGATCGGCAGCAGCACTTGGAGAAAGGCCACCACTCGCTTGTGGAACCTCAGCTAATGCAAATGGTGCTGATAAACACAGCACCATTGCAAAAGAGCGAACTTTTAAATCTTTATAGATCATTATTCGTAACGAACTTCAACTCGACGGTTTAACTGCCAAGCATTGCTGTCATGACCGAAGGCAACAGGAACTTCTTCACCAAAGCTTACTGTTTCGATTTGAGAAGCAGCAACACCCTGAATGGTCAAATAACGGCTAATAGCCTTTGCACGACGCTCACCTAGAGCCATGTTATATTCGCGAGTACCACGCTCATCAGCATGACCTTCTAGAACTACACGTGCATCTGGGTGCGATACCAAATATTCAGCATGTTTAGCTAGAGCTTCACGAGACTCTGGACGTACAATTGATTTGTCAAAATCAAAGTAAAATACAGTTTCTACGCCAGCTAGTGAATCCATGCCGTTGTCATCATTAGCCGCAACGTCTTCTTCAACAATAACGCTAGTCATTGCATCATCTTGACCTGCACCAAATGCTTGGTCAGTGTTTTCAGCAGCAGTTTGATTTGCTTGCTCAGTTGAAGCGGCATCTTCAGCAACAGTTGAAGAATCAGTATCTGTTGCTGTTGTGCTACAACCTGCAATCCAAGCTGCAGACAAACCAATTACAGCAAACTTACCTAGTTTTGTTACACTCATTATTCACTCCTCAATGTCTTTATTTGAAATACGGGGACCAAGATGGTTCTCGTACATCTCCGTCTGCTGATGGTAACCTATATTTTACAAGGCCATCAACGGATACTACGGCTAAGATACCCTTTCCTTGATAGGTTGTGGCATATATCACCATGCTACCATTTGGCGCAATGCTTGGCGATTCATCTAAGTAAGTCTCTGTGAGAACTTGAACTCGACCTGTTTTCATATCCTGGAGTGCAATATGATAATTACCATCGTTCTTTTGAACGGTAACTAGGTAACGTCCATCGGGCGTCATTCTAGCTCTGGTATTCAGCTCTCCTTCAAAGGTAACTCTCTCTACACGCTTACTTTTCACATCTAATCGATATATTTGCGGATTACCGCCTCGATCAGACGTAAATACAATTCCCTTACCATCTGGTTCCCAGCTTGGTTCGGTATCAATTGCATAATGGTTTGTCATACGCTCCAGTTTCTGTGTCGCGATGTCTAAAGTATAAATTTCTGGGTTGTTATCTTTAGAAAGTACCAATGCTAATTTTTTTCCGTCTGGCGACCATGAAGGCGCACCATTCAACCCTCTAAATTGGGCTATTTGCTGACGCTTGCCGGTTGCCAATTCCTGAATGAAAATATTTGGACGTCGATTCCGAAACATTACATAAGCAATTTTTCGACCATCCATACTCCAAGAGGGAGACAATATAGGCTCTTTAGATTCAACAACAACTTGAGGGCGATGTCCATCAGCATCAGCAACTTGCAATTTAAATAATGGCGCCTTTTTGTCACCTTCTGCAGTAACATATAATATTCTGGTGCTAAATGCCCCCCTAGTTCCAGTCAATAATTCGTAAACTTTATCACTGATATAGTGCGCAGCATCACGAAAATTTCTTGAATTAACATCTATAGAGCTATGCTTTTGAACTGGCTTCTGACTTAAAACATTTAATAACTCAAAACCAATTCTGTACTGATTGTTAGGCAGCTTTTTAATCGTACCTATAACAACATAGTCACTCTTTAAAAGACGCCAATCTCTATAAAATACATCGGACTCTTTTGATGGCATGCTTAGCATATTAGAGCGAGGTATAGGTTGAAACAAACCACTGCGAGCCAAATCAGCCTCAACAATTTGAGCAATATCCTCTGGAAGTGCATCCACACCATCATAGCCAAAAGGAACAACAGCTATAGGAAGCAATTGGTCTGCACCGCTGGTTATTTCAATAACTAATTGAGCTCTCGCTGACCCCATAAATA
The DNA here is from genome assembly GCF_057180105.1 of Marinomonas sp. ATLA20. NCBI lineage: Bacteria > Pseudomonadati > Pseudomonadota > Gammaproteobacteria > Oceanospirillales > Oceanospirillaceae > Marinomonas > Marinomonas sp. ATLA20. Next base: position 287,935 of record NZ_JBXUKU010000005.1, on the reverse strand, counting down.
TTAAGCAAGTGAATAATATAGTTAACCATTTTTTAAACATCATTAATTTCTCAAATCTTGCGGGTTAAAAATCAAATCTACTTGACGAAAGTTTCGTTCAAAGACATATGAGTCAACTTTCGATAACTCTTCAATTTTTCTTACCTTGTAAACAGCATCAACTGCTCTTTGGTCAAATAAAGCATCGCCACTACTTGTCGTGACTTGCACATTCATAACTTCTCCATTGGGCAAGAAATAAATACGCAACTGGGTTTTCATATTATTTCGAGCGCTTGGTGGGCGAATCCAGGCAGCAGTAACCCTATCATTTATTAGCCCACTGATAGATTGGACCATTTGAGCCTCATCTGCCGCTCTTTGTTTCGCCTCTTCAGCTGCTGCTCTAGCAGCCGCCTCCTCGGCTTTTTTCTTCTCCGCCAGTCTAGCCGCTTCTTCTTGACGCTTACGCTCTTCTTCAGCTATACGATCAGCTTCAGCTTTACGGGCAAGCTCTTTGCGTTGCTTTTCATTGGCCTCTTTTTCAGCTAAACGTTTTTTTTCAGCTTGCTCTTGAGCCAAACGCTTACTTTCTGCTTCTTGTGCTGCACGTTTTTGCTCAGCGGCTTTTTTCTTTCTTTCCGTTTCCTGACGCTCAGCCTCTGCCTTTTCTTTTGCTTGCTTAGCTTGAGCAAGTTGCTTTTGCTTTTCTTCTAAAGCCTTACGCTGGGCTTCTTTTTTTCTACTCTGTTCAGCTTCTTTTTTCTTTTTTTCTGCCAACGCGGCTGCCTGCTGCTTTGCCGCTTTCTCTTCAGATTCTCTTTGGCCTATTATGGTTTCAGAGATATCAATAACGGTCGCATTAACAATAGGCGGACGCTTTGGCTTTGGAGTCTCATTATCACTAAAATCTATCGCAACCAAGCCTGCAATAACAATACTCGCATGCAAACCTATTGCTAGGACGGTTGGAATACTATAATTATCACTGCGAAACCATTTCATTAATTTTTATCCGGTTCAGTCACTAAACCTACATTTGGAACGCCAGCGCCTTGCAAGGTAACCATCAAACCAATGACATCACCATAAGAAACATTTTTATCCCCTCTTACTAGCACGGACATCTTAGGGTTTTGGCTTAACACCTTTCTAACTCTATCCTGTATTTGAGATAAAGCTATGGACTCTTGCTTACCACCTACATCCAAATAGTATTGGCCCTTAGCATCTACAGAAGCAATCATGACATCGTTTTCTGTGTCCTGTATTGGTGAGGCATTTGCGTTGGGTAATTCGACATCCACACCTTGAGTAAGCATTGGCGCAGTAATCATAAAGATAACCAAGAGCACCAACATAACGTCAATATAAGGAACAACGTTTATCTCAGCCATTGGGCGGCGTTTATTTCTTCTTCTTGAGCGAGCCACTATTCAGCGCCTCCCTCTCTCACATGTACCTTACGATGTAGGATACTGGTAAATTCGTCGGCAAAATTCTCGTAACTTGAACTAAGAGATTCTGCTGTAGAAGAAAAACGGTTATATGCAATTACAGCTGGAATCGCTGCTGCCAGACCAATTGCCGTTGCAATAAGAGCTTCTGCAATACCAGGAGCAACGGTTGCCAATGTTGCCTGTTGGACCTCTGCAAGACCAATAAAAGAGTGCATTATCCCCCATACCGTACCGAACAAGCCGATGTAAGGGCTAGTTGAGCCAACAGTGGCTAAAAATGGTAAATGCTGATCAAGCTTCTCTTCCTCGCGATATAGCGCCACTCGCATCGATCTTTGAACACCATCCATAATGGCTTCTGGATCGACATTATGGCTCTGTCTTAATCGAGTAAATTCTTTAATGCCTGAGGTAAAGATAGTTTCCATACCTCCTACCTTACGGCCTTCTTGTGTGAGCTTGCGATATAATTGGCTCAAATCAATACCAGACCAAAAACTTTCTTCAAATGCGGCACGTACTTTTTTTGCTTCCTTTAAAACACGAATCCTTTGAAATATTACAATCCATGAAAACACAGAAGCAGCCAGTAAAATCAACATTACAAGCTGGACCACAAAACTAGCACTAGCGATTAGTCCCCAAATTGACATTATTAACCTCTATTTAAAATCTGAAGGTAGTTGGTAATTAAAATGTTCATAAGCACGTTTTGTAACTTGGCGACCTCTCGGTGTTCTAATTATAAAACCTTGCTGAATCAAAAACGGCTCAATGACGTCTTCGATAGTATCTTTATCTTCGCCTAATGCGGCTGAAACGCTGTCTAGACCAACCGGTCTTCCGTCAAACTTTTCTATCATAGTCAATAACATGCGTCTATCTAAGTGATCGAAGCCCTGACTATCTACACTTAACATATCTAATGCCCTCTGAGCAACTTTTTGCCCAACAAGCACCTCTCCGCTAACTTGCGCAACGTCTCTAACTCGTCGCAATAGACGGTTTGCAATTCTTGGTGTGCCTCTTGATCTTCTTGCCACTTCAAAGCAACCTGAGTGATCTAGCTCCATACCCATTTTACTTGCGGAACGCGCTACAATCGTTGTCAGTGATTCAACATCATAAAACTCTAAGCGCTGCACAATTCCAAAGCGATCTCGGAGAGGTGATGTTAAGAGTCCTGCTCGCGTTGTTGCTCCGACAAGTGTAAACGGTGGGAGTTCAATTTTAATTGACCTAGCTGCTGGACCTTCACCAATCATTATATCCAGCTGGTAATCCTCCATAGCTGGATAAAGCACTTCTTCAATTGCTGGGCTTAACCTGTGTATTTCATCTATAAATAAAATGTCACCTTCATTTAGATTTGTCAGCAGCGCAGCCAAATCTCCTGCCCTCTCCAAAACAGGCCCAGATGTCGTTCTAACTTCAGCCCCCATCTCGTTACCAATAATATTGGCAAGGGTAGTTTTACCTAAGCCTGGAGGTCCAAAGATTAGGGTGTGGTCAAGAGGCTCTTCACGCTGGCGGGCGGCCTGAATGAAAATTTCCATTTGCTCTCGAACAACTGGTTGGCCAATATACTCGGCTAGGGCTTGCGGACGTATAGCACGATCTATTTGTCGATCATTACCTTTTAGCTCAGCAGAAATAATACGATCTTGTTCAATCATGTTTTATTTCCTTAACATCCCTTTTAAAGCCGCCTTAATGACATCTTCACTATTCGCGGCATCCACAGGTACACCCGCAATGGCTTTGGCCGCCTCTTGGGGTTTATAGCCAAGTGAAATAAGGGCAGCTTCAGCTTCTTGCCTAGGATCAGCTTGCACTTGACGCAGTACGGCAGGAGCTGAAAACAAGTCAGCTTTTGCCGCCTGTCCAAGCTTATCTCTCAATTCAATAATAAGTCGCTCGGCAGTTTTTTTGCCAACACCGGGAATACGAGTAAGAGCGGTAACATCCGAGTCTTGGACATTATTAATGAGCTCCTCAGATGACATACTGGACAAAATTGCCAGTGCCATTTTTGGGCCAATACCATTTACTTTGATCAAAATACGAAACAATGCACGTTCGTTTTTATCAATAAATCCATAAAGTGTATGGGAGTCCTCTTTAACAAGAAGGTGAGTAAATAGCGTCACCTGCCCTCCGATTTGAGGCAAATCGTAGATTGTGGTCATAGAAGCACTTACTTCATAGCCAATTCCATTAACATCGACCATCAATTCTGGTGGCGTTTTTTCAATCAAAGTGCCGACAATTCGTCCGATCACAAAGTTTTCCTTACATCTAGTTCTGTCCAACGCTTAGAGGTGCGTCCCGCTCGCTTACCGACACCGTACTCTAGCCCACCGGAAGTTCGCGTATTAGCATGACACAAAGCAATAGCTAAAGCATCAGCCGCGTCAGCTTGGGGCTTAGAAGTTAGGTTCAATAGTAACTGAACCATCATCTGCACCTGTGTTTTATCAGCATTACCATTGCCAACCACAGACTGCTTGACTCGTCGAGCAGCATATTCATACACCACTAGTTCTTGAATAGACGCCGCCACGATAGCCGCCCCCCTCGCTTGACCTAGCTTGAGGGCTGAATTAGCATTTTTCGCTAAGAACACCTCTTCGATAGCAAACTCTTCTGGCTTATATTCTTCCAACAACGCAGAAACACTTTGAAATATATGCTTAAGCCTAACGGATAGCGCCTCATCAGGTAATCGTATACATCCACTATTAACGTAAACAGATTTACCATTTATAACGTCTATGATTCCAAAGCCTGTAATTCTTGAGCCTGGGTCAATAGCTAAAATTCTGGTCTTGGGCATAATTTTATCGTGCCTTATATAATTACTGTATATTTCAACAGCCCTTTACAAAGTATGCAATGCCAAAGTACAAAAAAGGCCGCTAATAAGCGGCCTTTTACGTTTTTCTTTCAAACTCTCAACATAACTTACTGTTTTAGAATAAGTTTAGAGCTGTTCCTATCACTCAACAACTGGCTTTCTAACGCGAATGCTCAGTTCTTTTAATTGCTTCTCACTGACTTCGCCAGGTGCCTGAGTCAATAGACACGTTGCACTTTGCGTTTTAGGGAAAGCAATGACATCACGAATAGAGCTTGAACCCGTCATTAGCATAACAAGACGATCTAAACCAAATGCCAAACCGCCATGCGGTGGCGCGCCAAACTTCAGTGCATCTAGCAAGAAGCCAAACTTCTCTTCTTGCTCTTCTTTGCTAATATTCAATAATTCAAACACAGTTTCTTGCATTGAAGACTGGTGAATACGGATAGAACCACCACCAAGCTCTGTGCCATTAAGAACCATATCGTAAGCCTGTGAAAGCGCTGTTAATGGATTGGCTTTCAAATCTTCAGGTGAACAAGAAGGCGCAGTGAATGGGTGGTGAATAGCCGTGATTCCGCCATCGCTCGTCTCTTCGAACATTGGGAAATCGACAACCCACAATGGCGCCCATTTGCAAGTGTAAAGATTTAAATCCTCACCCAACTTACAGCGTAATGCACCTAGAGCCTCATTAACGACTTTCTCAGAATCAGCTCCGAAGAAAATCAAATCGCCATCTTCAGCTTCAAGACGCTCAAGCAAAGCAGCGCGTACCTCAACAGGCAAGAATTTAACGATTGGAGATTGTAAGCCTTCTTCTAGATTAGACTTCTCGTTCACCTTGATGTAAGCCAGACCTTTTGCACCGTAAATAGATACATATTTGGTGTAGTCGTCAATTTGCTTACGAGTCAAAGCATTGCCGCCAGGCACTTTTAATGCTGCAACTCGGCCTTTTGGATCAGTAGCCGGGCCAGAGAACACTTTAAAATCAACGTTTGCCATCAAATCTGAAACGGTAACGATCGTTAATGGAATACGTAAATCTGGCTTATCACTGCCGTAAGTTTCCATTGCTTCAGAGTAAGGCATACGTGGGAATGACCCCAAATCAATATCCATTAACTCTTTAAACAAGCCAACAATCATATCTTCCGTCATTGCCATGATTTCTTGTTCACCCATGAATGACGTCTCGATGTCTACTTGAGTAAATTCTGGCTGACGATCAGCACGTAAATCTTCATCGCGGAAACATTTGGCAATTTGGTAGTAACGATCAAAACCAGAAACCATCAATAACTGTTTGAACAACTGCGGAGACTGAGGTAATGCGAAGAAGCTACCTTGTTGTGTTCGGCTTGGTACCAAATAGTCGCGAGCACCTTCAGGGGTTGCACGAGTCAGGATTGGTGTCTCAATATCCAAGAAGCCATTATCATCTAAGTAACGGCGTAAAACAGAAGTTACTTTTGAGCGGAAACGCATTTTTTGCTGAATTTCAGGACGACGTAAATCAATAAAACGATTTTTTAGTCGAACATCCTCACCAACAGACTGGTGCTCATCAAGCTGAAATGGTGGTGTTTTTGCAGCGTTAAGAATTTCTAACTCTGTTCCTAATACTTCGATTTCACCAGTATTCATATTTGGATTGACTGTACCTTCAGGGCGGGCACGAACCAAACCTTTTAATTTAACAACAAATTCGTTACGAACACTGTCTGCAAGCGCAAAGCTTTCAGCACGATCTGGATCGAAAACAACTTGAGTAATACCTTCACGATCACGAACGTCTAAGAAGATAACGCCACCGTGGTCACGACGACGATGGACCCAACCGCATAGGGTTATTTCTTGTGAAATATTAGAAGCATTTAACTCGCCGCAATAATGGCTGCGCATAATTTCTTTCCTATTACTTTCTCAGTAAGAGAGTGATTTTTTCTTAGAACGTTTTCTATCCGATCAGCAATGTTAACTGAATTTTAAGCTCTGGATAGAAGAACAGAATATTTTAAGGCAAAGCATTATATGCGAACAGAGTCCGACTCTCTAGGGTCTGAACCAAATTTGTCCGCCACAATATCCGCTTTATGCAATAGTGGTTATTTCATAAGCGGTTTGTTTGCCATTTTGCGCTAATTCAACTTCATCCCCAAGCATTTTACCAAACAACACCTTCCCCACTGGCGTCGCTGTCGTTACGAGATAAACCGGCTTTCCTTCAATATCAATACAAAGCCCTCCCGCACAAGGTGAAATGAAAAAATATTTCGTCATGGGGTTTATTGAGTTGAGTTCAGATAAAGCAACCAAACACCATAAACCAACAACATCCTCTTCAGCGAATAAAACAGGCTGCTTCTTATCAAACACCAACCAATCCTTTTCGCATTCCAATACTCGCTGTGACTGTCCATGAGCCAAATAAGAGGCCTCTAAACCAAAGGTGTCATATTTATTTTCTGCAACACTTTCTTTATTTGTTGCTGCTTCATGCGCCTGTTTTGCGGCCCATTTAGCCGTTTCATAGCGACTCAGTAGCGACTCTGTAATCGCGTTATGTACATTATGTTTATCCATTTTGACTTTATCTGTCTAATTTCAATCTGTGCATTGTATCGATTCGACTCGATAAAAAAAGCCATTTACAGCATTGCTCGTGAAAGCTTTATCTATAAAGTGTCAAAAATAATGATTTTGCAGATAACCACAACCCTAAGTTGACACTATCAACCATAATGCACTATATTGATAACCATTCTCATATTTAACATAAAAGGTAGACATTTTATGAAGGAAAAAATTGGCGAGTCACTTCATAGATTGATTCATAGTTATCGCCACCAAGTACGTGAGTCACTGTTAAGTTCAGGCGTTTCGATTCCAGTAACCCATTTACGCTCTCTGAAATGCATTAAAAAAATAGCAAACTGTAGTGCAAAAGATATCTCGGATAGGCTCGCACTAGATAAATCTCAAATTACTCGCGTGCTTAAAGAGTTAGTTGGTTCAGGTTATGTGGAAAAAGTTCGCAACCCAGAAAATCACCGAAGTCAGCTATTAAGCCTGACACAAGCAGGCGATGAATTACTTACAGAACTGATGACGCTAGACCAATCTGCGGTCGAAAAGATGACACAAAACTTAACGGAACAACAAATAAACGAATTCATACACATTGCAGAAACCATGATGAGCAACCTTCACCCATCCACCTCTTGCAATAAACAAACTTAAGGAGCCTGTAATGAGCAGACAGCAACCGCGCGAATTGACGGTAATCAACAAAACCCTTGTTACGCCAAACATGTTGAGAGTCACCTTTGGTGGCGAAAATATTCATACCATTCCTGAAGATCAGGAAAGTGGTTATGTAAAATTAATTTTTCCGAGAGAAGATCAAAAGTCTCTATTTCGCACTTACACCATCCGCTACCAGCGGGATAATGAAATTGATATCGATTTTGTTTTGCACGAAGATGGCGGACCTGCTTCAACGTGGGCAAAAAACGCCCAGCCTAATGATACGATCCTTGTTGGAGGGCCAGGTCCGAAGAAGTTGATCGAAGAGTCTGCGGACTGGCAAATTTTAGTAGGAGATATGACTGCACTGCCTGCCATGAGTGTCAATCTAGAAAAGCTTCCGCTAGATGCAAAAGGCTACGCCATAATTGAAGTTATTTCTGAAGATGATATTCAGGCTTTACAGCATCCTTCTGGCATTGAACTAAAATGGGTTGTTAATCCGCATCCTGGCGAAAATTCCAGTTTTTTAGTCAATCAAATTACATCATTGCCATGGCCTAAAGGCTCTGTTTCTGTCTGGGCCGCTTGTGAATTTGCTAGCATGAGAGCATTGCGCTCTTTTTTCAAAAATGACACTAACGTTGAAAAAGAGAATCTCTATATTTCTAGTTATTGGAAATTAGGCAGCAATGAAGATCAGCATAAAGAAGTGAAACGAATAGACTCAGAGGAAATGGCGTAGTCAATTTTTTCGTTAGAAAAAACTCATTTAAAATTAAAAAGCCAGCTCAATTTGAGCTGGCTTTTTTTTTGCATTTTTACATTACAGCTGAACGCTTTCAACAATCAGATCAACCACTTCATCCAATGAGGATTCCGCAATTTGAGAATCTGCAATTGCCGTATCTGCAACCAAAAAGGCAATACCTGTCTGGCGAATCAATGCAGCCTCATGCACAGTCGCATCCGCTTTCACTAGTGCAACAACACCTTGACGTAACAGCAAGCGCTCAAGCGTATCGCCTTGTTGCAAAACACTATCAGCTAACGCAATGACGGCTGGTTTTTGACCAAGTCGTGCAGCACGGTCTTCGGCACTAACAATGGCATCTTGGTCTAGCTCAGCAACAGCTTCTTCAACCATACCTGCGCCAACTGTGACATTGGTCAAGCGGTCAATGATAATTAAAGCGCCAGTGAATCGACTATCCGTGTATTCATCAAATGCAACGGGGGCATCAAACTGAATAACCGCATCACCAATACCATTTAGCTCCAACTCATCAATATCACTCACTTCCAGCGTATTCACATCAACGCGATGGTTAAAGTGATGAACTTTACCAGGGACCGTCTGAGTTCCTATTTTAAAGTCATAGAGCTTACCTGGAACTAAAGGGTGGTCAGCCATCCAAACAATAGATGAGCGAAGTGTTGTCGCAATAAGTGGCTCTTGACCAACATGAGACAGCATATCTCCACGACTAATATCTATTTCATCTTCCAATGTAATCGTCACAGCTTGACCAGCTTTAGCCGTCTCTAGGTCACCATCAAATGTCACTATTCTTTCAACTGTCGATGTTTTACCTGAAGGCAAAGCGACAACTTTATCACCTGGCTTAACGGCACCGGCAGCAATGGTTCCTGAAAAGCCACGAAAATCTAGGTTAGGACGATTAACGTATTGAACCGGTAAGCGGAAAGCATCACGCTTAACATCACGGTTAATTTGTACCGTTTCTAAAATAGACATCAATGGACCACCTTGATACCAAGGTGTGCTTTCTGATGCATTGACTACGTTATCACCACGCAGTGCTGACATAGGTACAAAATGAATATCTTCAGGTTTACGGTCGCCTAGCTGATCGACAAATTTAAGATAGTCGTTTTTAATTTGGTTGAATTTTTCTTCTGAAAACTCAACTAAATCCATTTTATTAATCGCAACGACAACATGCTTAATGCCTAATAGTGAAGCAATATAGCTATGACGGCGAGTTTGAGTTTGCACGCCATAACGCGCATCGATCAAAATAATAGCAAGATCACAAGTGGATGCACCTGTCGCCATGTTGCGAGTATATTGTTCATGCCCTGGAGTATCAGCAATAATAAATTTTCGCTTTTCCGTCGAGAAATAACGGTAAGCCACATCAATGGTGATGCCCTGCTCTCGCTCTGCCTGTAGACCATCAACCAATAAGGCCAAGTCTACTTCCTCTCCTTGCGTACCTGATTTTTTACTATCGCGCTTAACTGCGTCTAGGTGATCTTCATAAATCAACTTAGAGTCATGAAGTAAGCGGCCAATTAATGTGCTTTTTCCGTCGTCGACGTTGCCACAAGTAAGAAGACGCAATAAGTCTTTTTCTTCATGCTGTTTCAGATAACCAAGTATGTCTTGGCTGATCAATTCTGATTGGTGAGACATTCTTTCTTTACTCCAAACTTAGAAATAGCCTTGTTTCTTCTTCTCTTCCATTGACCCAGATGAATCATGGTCAATCATTCGCCCTTGACGCTCTGAACTTTTTGTCAGCAACATTTCCTGAATAATTTCAGGCAAAGACGCCGCCTCAGATTCCACTGCACCAGTTAATGGGTAACAGCCTAGGGTACGGAAACGAACAGACTTCATCTCAGGCACTTCACCGTTTAATGGCATACGCTCGTCGTCAACCATGATCAAGGTACCATCACGTTCAACCACTGGACGTTTAGCGGAAAAGTAAAGAGGAACAATTGGAATGCTTTCCAAATAGATGTATTGCCAAATATCCAATTCAGTCCAGTTAGACAATGGGAAAACACGGATGCTTTCCCCTTTGTTTACTTTACCGTTATAGATATTCCACAATTCTGGGCGCTGATTTTTTGGGTCCCAGCGATGCTGTTTATCACGGAAGGAATAAACACGCTCTTTTGCGCGAGATTTCTCTTCGTCACGGCGTGCGCCACCAAAAGCGGCATCAAAACCGTATTTATCTAAAGCTTGCTTAAGACCTTGGGTTTTCATTACATCAGTGTGCTTTGAACTACCATGTGTAAATGGTCCGATACCCTGATCGATACCTTCCTGATTCTGGTGAACGATAAGCTCTAACCCAAGCTTAGCGACCAACTCATCACGGAAACTGATCATTTCTTTAAATTTCCAACCAGTATCCACGTGCATTAAAGGAAACGGTGGTTTACCAGGATAAAATGCCTTCATGGCAAGATGCAGCATTACCGCTGAGTCTTTACCAATGGAATAAAGCATTACGGGGTTATCAAATTCAGCAGCAACCTCACGTATAATGTGAATACTTTCGGCTTCTAGCTGTTTTAGGTGAGTAAGTCTTGCCTCTGTCATAATTTCCCATCTCTGTTGTCAGGCTTCAGCATTTTTTGAACTATAACATGCCTTTAGGTTATAAAAAGCACCACTTCTAGACTTTAGTAGAATATGCATATTAAAAAAGCTTTATAACTAAAGCCTTTAAAGGAATGATTTAATCAAAGAAGATGCAAACAAATCTCCTAAGAGCCGGTCTTTCAGAGAAGTCACAAAACAGGGCGTACCTCACAGAACGAATACTGCCACTTTCTTGAGAGTCGAAATGGTGACGGCACAAATAAAAATGGCCGATAAATCGGCCATTTTTATTCAACAGAGACTACATATCTACTGCAAGCTTAGTTGTTGCTCTAACATGAGCTGATTAATTTGTTTGCGTAAGCGAATAATTTCACTATTCACCTGAGTTCTGAAAGCATCGCTCGAGTTAATCGCATCTTGATGCTTAGCCAAAGTATCTTGAATATTCGCCACATCTGTAGAACTTGTGTCTGCAGAGCGCTTCTCTAAGGTTGCAACCTTTTTCTGAAGAGCATTTAAATCCTGCATAATCTGATCAAGACTTAATGCCTGAGCTTCATTCTGGCCAGCTTGGGCAAGAATTTGTTTCTCGGAAGATTGCAATCGTTTTACTTGATCATCCTGTTTAACCGCAATGGCTTTTACCGCTTCATCAATAGTCGCAACAGAAGGTACAAGTTTATTGTATCCAGCCTCAACTTCATTAAAAGCTTCAGCTTGAACGGCAATACGTTTAGATTGAGTCGAAACCGTTTCACGCAATGACGCCAGCTTCTTCTGCAGCTCATCTATAGCTGTATCATTATTCGCTATCGACTTCCTATTAGTATCATAAGCAACACCCCAGAGCTTACGAATCTCACTGTCGTGATTTTTTAACGTCTCTTCTAAGGTTTCACCCTGCTTATTAGCGGAAACATCAGCGGCAAGAAGCTGATGATCCAAATTTTGGATTTCATTTTTTGCACCATACAACTCGTTACGCAGCTGCATATTTTGCTGCCATAACCAATAACCAGCCCCGGCTGAAGCTGTTAGTATCAGCATTAATAAAATATAAATACCCGCTAAACTGGGCTTCTTATGAACAATAGTAGGTGCATGAGCGGGTTTAGCAGTAGTGGGATTGGTATGACCCTTCTGTGCTGTCGCACCTTGCGGCCTTCTATCGCTGACTTCATCTTGATCCAGAGTCAGGCTTGGGATCTCAACATCATCGTCTCTACGCATGGAAATTCTTATATAGTCACTATTTAACAGAAATTATGAAAATTCGTTGATGAACAAGTGTAAATAATATTATCTTCAGTTGTTCGGTGCTACTATATAAGCACCATTAACTGCTTGATAACAAGCATTTTTCGTTAAATATAAAGCAAGGAGAAAAGAAATGGCTTTTGAATTACCCGCTCTTCCTTATGCTAAAGACGCACTAGAGCCTCATATGTCTGTTGAGACGCTTGAGTACCACTATGGCAAGCATCACAACACATACGTTGTAAAATTAAATGGCTTGGTTCCTGGTTCTGAATACGAAAATAAAACCCTTGAAGAGATCATTGTATCTGCGCCTGCAGGTCCTGTTTTCAACAATGCAGCGCAAATCTGGAACCATACTTTTTTCTGGAATAGCTTAAGCCCTAACGGCGGCGGCGAACCAACTGGCGCTCTAGCTGATGCCATCAACGCAAAATGGGGCTCTTTCGCAGAATTCCAAGCAGCGTTCGAAGATAAAGCAGTTAACAACTTCGGTTCTAGCTGGACTTGGTTAGTGAAAAATGCTGATGGTTCTCTTGATATTGCTAACACTAGCAATGCAGGCACCCCAATGACTAACGGCCAAACAGCCTTGATCACTGTTGACCTTTGGGAACACGCTTATTACATCGATTACCGCAATGTTCGTCCTGATTACCTAAAAGGTTTCTGGGCGCTTGCTAACTGGGAATTCGCATCAGCGAACTTCGCAGCTTAATTCTACCTTTCTACTATTTAGAAAGAAGAATAAGACCAGTCAAAAGGAACGCGGCTATTGCCGCGTTTTTTTATATCATTTTTCCAATTTCAACTCGTCCAAGACAAATAGTTTTGCCTGAATAAATTCAGAATGCGGCATAAACAGCAACTCACTGATAGTACGAATACGATGATCTTCATAAGAGTCAATATTGCCATCTGCTAGAGCCACACGCCATAGAGCTTTTAAAAGCAACATCTTCTGCTCTAAACTCGCAGTATCATTGATAACTTTGGTAAATTGATATAAATCATTCGCCTCATCAACACCAGAGCGAGCTTCCTCATAAAGAGTATCTATGTCATTCCCAAGTTCACTTACTTCACGAAGAAATAACTTCACCTGACCTTCTTCTTTTTCATTTATCTCATTATCAGCTAGCATGACCTCCATCAGCAGAGCCGCCACAGCTTTCTGATAAGATATTTGCTCACCCTGCTCTACAGGAAGACTAAAAAGACTCTTTAAAGCTTTTAACATTTTCTCTCCAAAATATACTTACGTAGAGCTTCAATTAGACTATTAGGAAATTGCCTATAATCTAGGTAAGGACACCAAACGTGTGGTAGACAAACAAAGGAAGTATGCACATCTCCTATTTCTTGTGCAGACGAGGACACTGGCAGTTGGTTTTTAAAGGTATTACCAACCACAAAAATCGTGCCTGTATAGTTATGCAGTTGATCTAAAGAAAAGGCCACCCCCACCTTATTCAACAACTCAGTGTCACGAAACTCTTTCCATGAATCATATCTAGATGCGGTTAATTTAGCCATTATCGTGAAAATTTTACGCCAATGGTTACCATTGAGATCAATTAATATAGAAACATCAGGTTTCTTTAAAAATGACGCATCAACAGAACTTGGTAAAACAGGCCTATTAGGCAAAAGAAATACATAGTCAGCTTCATCAGCGCTAGCGCCCAGCCACAAGTCATTCATAAAGCACTCCTTTAATGTAACAAGAATACAGCGAGTACCTTCTAATTTCTGCAACTCAATAGGTAAAGACTGTGCAACTCACAGTAAAAATAGGCATTGAGTGAGCACTCCCCCATCAAAATGGACAGACAGAAAAATTTTCATTTTAAAAATATTATATTAGACATTACTTATTAATATAAATTAGAATATTCTTATATAACCTAGAGGATAGCAATTATGGACAACGTGTTTAACCCACTCGTAGGCGGTCTATTAATCGGCCTTGCCGCGACTATTTACCTTCTCAGTATAGGCAAGGTGATTGGCATTAGCGGGATACTATCTCAGCTATTCTTTAGCAAAGAACGCTTATTACCCTTTCTATTCATTACCGGTCTTATCATAGGCGGTGGCACATACGGATTTCTAACTGAGCAAACGGTTGCCTTCCCTGAAACGAGAAGCCCACTAATTTTGATCATATCAGGCTTGCTAGTCGGTTATGGAACACGACTGGGTGGAGGATGCACAAGTGGTCACGGTGTTTGCGGGATATCAAGACTGTCTCCTCGCTCAATAGTGGCAACCTTGGTCTTTATGTCAGCCGCCATTATCACTGTCACTGCTCTTAATTAGGAGAATATTTATGTACGCAATTGCTACTCTCACTGCGGGTTTATTATTTGGCTTAGGTTTGGCGTTTTCAGAAATGACGAATCCAGCTGTCGTGATTGGTTTTTTAGATATTTTCGGTAACTGGAACCCTTCTTTAATCATCGTGATGGCAAGCGCCATTGCTGTTGGGATGATAGGATATGCCATTAAAGGAAAACGCTTAACACCACTATTAGGGAGTAAATGGCAAGTTCCAACATTGCGCAAAATTGACTCAAAATTAATCATTGGTTCATCTCTTTTTGGTGTAGGCTGGGGTGTTAGCGGCTATTGCCCGGGACCTGGACTAACAGCTTTAGTTAATAACCCAAGCGAAGGCTTCTACTTCGTAGCCGCCTTAATTGCAGGCAGTGGATTACATTACTTCCAGACTCGCATCACCCAAAAGTAACGCTAAAAATCCCTAAATAAAAAGGAGACTTACACAGTCTCTTTTTTTTGGTCTAAAATATGAAAAAATACTTGACCCAAGACGACTTGCGTCTTAAATTTCGCCCGCGTCATTGCTGAACATAATCCGCACCGCTTCAACTGCTGCGCTAGTCGCTTAAGGCCTTTAGGCCGGATAAGTAACAGCCATAAGTAGGACGGGAGAAGGTAAAGGCGTTTACTTATTTAATCGGTTTATGTTTTGCATAATTAAGGAGCCTCAAGCCCATGACTATTGACGTCAATTCTTTCTACACACCTGAGCGTTTTGCCCGTTTTAAAGCGTTTGCGGAAACCAAAGACACCCCTTTTGTGGTTATCGATACAGATATTATTGATGAAGCCTACACAGAGCTAACAAAAGGTTTTCCAGTTGCTGATATTTTTTACGCTATTAAAGCCAATCCAGCACCAGAAATACTGACACTACTTCGCGATCGCGGTTCAAATTTTGATGTGGCATCACGTTATGAATTGGACAAGCTGTTTGCAATTGGCGGCATCTCACCTGATCAAGTTAGTTATGGCAACACCATCAAGAAAGCCAAAGACGTGCGTTACTTTTATGAAAAAGGTGTACGTATGTTCGCGACAGACTCTGAAGCGGATTTGCGCAACATTGCAAAAGCGGCTCCAGGCTCACGCGTATATGTTCGTATTTTAACGGAAGGCACGGTAACGGCTGACTGGCCATTGTCTCGTAAATTTGGTTGCCGTCCAGATATGGCAATGGACCTATTAATATTAGCAAAAGAGCTAGGCTTGATCCCTTACGGCATCTCTTTCCATGTTGGCTCTCAGCAGCGCGATATCGGTGCTTGGGATGCGGCCATTGCTAGCGTTAAAGTAATCTTTGAACGCCTTAAAGAAGAAGATGGCATCATTCTAGAAATGATCAATATGGGCGGCGGATTCCCAGCAAACTATATTGCTCGAACCAATGACCTTGCCACCTATGCAGAAGAAATTACGCGTTTCTTGGAAGAAGACTTTGGATCAGATTTACCTCGCATTATCTTAGAGCCAGGTCGTTCCTTAATCTCTAACGCAGGCGTACTTGTAAGCGAAGTCGTTTTGATATCTCGCAAATCACACACCGCATTAAATCGCTGGGTCTTCACTGACGTAGGTAAATTCTCTGGCCTAATTGAAACGTTAGATGAATCTATCAAGTATCCTATTCATGTAGATAAAGAGGGCGAGTTAGAAGAAGTTATTATCGCTGGTCCAACTTGTGATAGCGCCGATATCATGTATGAAAACTACAAATATGGCCTACCGCTAAATTTGGCAATTGGTGATCGCATGTATTGGTTATCAACTGGCGCCTATACAACAACTTACAGTGCAATCGAGTTTAACGGCTTCCCGCCTTTGGCTTCATACTACTTGTAAACCATTCGTTCAAATAGCAAGCACACTAAAGCCTCAGAAATTGATTTTCTGGGGCTTTTTTATTGGAAAGACTTTCTCGTTAAGCAATAATAATGACCTATTTTTTTATCTAGCACAAAAAGGGAATTTTCATGTTGTACACCCTAAGTGAACTCGTTATCTACCCTATAAAATCTATCCAAGGTATTTCTTTAGAAAGCAGCAATGTCGAAATGGCTGGCCTTTTTGGGGATAGACGCTATATGTTGGTGCGTCCTGATGGTGAGTTCATTACTGGTCGAAAGCACCCAAACCTGACATTAGTCACCGCCAAAGCATTAAGCAATGGCTCATGGCGCCTTTCTCATCCAGAGGTCATTAATAGCATTACCTTGGATTTCTCGACTTTTTCCCGTGACTATGCAGCGGTTACGGTTTGGGACAACACCGTCAATGCACAGCTTGCCCAAGAAGAAATCAATACTTGGTTTAGCGAGGTTGTAGGTGAAGCAGTAAGGCTAGTTTATTTCGGTGAAAAATCAGAACGCTTTACAAGCCGAAGACCTGAAGTACCAGTAGGGTTTGCAGATGGATATCCCTTCTTATTAACCACATCAGCGTCATTGGCTGAGTTGAATCAGACTTGCCCAGAAGACATCAAAATGGCGCAATTTCGCCCTAACCTAGTCGTAACGGGCAATCAGCCGTTTGACGAAGATAGTTGGAAGCGAATTCGTATTGGTGAAGTGGAATTTGAAAATATTAAACCCTGTGACCGCTGCATTTTCACAGCATTAAATCCAACTACGGCACAAAGAAGCAAAAAAGGCGAGCCACTTAAAACGCTAGCTAAGTTTCGTTTACTAGGCAAAGAAAGCATTACATTCGGTGTTAATATGATTGCGCTAAACACAGGTGTTATCAATATTGATGACAAAGTTGAGGTTCTCGAGTACAAAGAACCTGAGGTATATGTAGATCGCCGAAAACGCTAACAACACTTATTAGCTTAGGCATAAAAAAAGAAGGCACTTGGCCTTCTTTTTTATAACAATAATATGACTTCTTAAATTAGGCTTCTAATTTCGCCAAATATTCATCGTATGTGCCGTGGAAGTCAACAATACCTTCACTGGTTACTTCTACAATGCGAGTCGCCAAAGACGATACAAATTCACGGTCATGACTGACGAAAATCAAAGTACCTGGATAGTTTTCAAGAGCTAAGTTCAATGATTCAATGGATTCCATATCCATGTGGTTAGTTGGCTCATCCATAACAAGAACGTTAGGTTTTTGCAGCATCAATTTACCAAACAACATACGACCTTGCTCACCACCAGAAAGTACCTTCACAGATTTCTTGATGTCATTCTGAGAGAACAAAAGACGACCTAAAGTACCGCGAATTACTTGTTCATCATCGCCTTCTTGTCCCCACTGCCCCATCCATTCAATTAGATCGACGTTTTTTTCAAATTCGTGAGCATGATCCTGTGCATAGTAACCAATATTTGCATTTTCAGACCATTTCACTTCACCTTTGGTTAAGTCAGTATCACCAACCAAACACTTCAGCAAAGTCGTTTTACCAATACCGTTTGGCCCGATAACAGCTACACGCTCACCAACTTCAAGCATCATATTCAAGCCACTGAACAACTCTTCATCATATGATTTGGCAACGTTTTCAATTTGCACAGCCATACGATGCAGTTTCTTTTCTTGCTCGAAACGAATGAATGGATTCTGACGACTGGAAGGCTTTACTTCTTCTAGTTGGATCTTATCAATCTGTTTAGCACGAGAAGTCGCTTGTTTTGACTTAGAAGCGTTGGCAGAGAACCGACTAACGAATGATTTCAATTCGTTAATTTGTGCTTTCTTCTTAGCATTGTCAGACAACAAACGCTCGCGAGCTTGAGTCGCCGCTGTCATGTACTCATCATAATTACCAGAGAACAAACGTAACTCACCGTAATCCAAATCTGCCATATTCGTACAAACAGAGTTCAAGAAATGACGGTCATGGGAAATGATGATCATGGTGCAATTACGCTCTACCAAAACACCTTCCAACCAGCGGATTGTATTAATATCCAAGTTGTTGGTTGGTTCGTCAAGTAAGAGAATTTCCGGATCAGAGAACAAAGCTTGGGCTAGCAAAACTCGAAGCTTTAAACCTGGAGCTACTTCGCTCATCAAGCCATAATGCTGCTCAGTAGGAATACCAACACCTAGCAACAATTCTCCGGCACGTGCATCAGAGGTATAACCATCCATTTCAGCAAATTCTGCTTCTAGATCACCTGCACGCAAGCCATCGGCTTCCGTCATTTCTGGATTAGCGTAAATAGCATCTTTTTCAGACTTAATCGCCCAAAGTTCTGTGTGACCCATGATAACGGTATCAATTACAGAATATTCTTCGTAAGCAAATTGATCTTGTTTCAATTTACCAAGACGCTCATTAGGGTCTTTTGAAACGTTGCCAGAACTTGGTTCCAAATCGCCACCTAAAATTTTCATGAATGTGGATTTACCACATCCATTCGCACCGATAAGACCGTAACGTTTTCCTTCTCCGAATTTGACAGAGACGTTTTCAAAAAGAGGTTTTGCACCAAATTGCATGGTGATGTTGGCCGTCGTTAACAAAGTATTCTTCCGTTTATCATGAGGTAAATAATTGAGCTCTAGTAGACTTAATCGTCAGAGCAAAGCTGATGCGCGCATTATCGCACAGATTAGCTCGACTCTTTAAGGGCGAAAACAGTTATTACCTAAAAAAGGCGAACTTACTGTTACAGATAGAGTCAAAAAATATAAATAGAATACAAAACACTACTACTGTTTTTGCTCAAATCAGCCTAAAACTAATATAAGTCTCTCGGCTATTCAGAAACTGAAAAATTGGCCGATGACATTAATAGAACTCAAATAAGGCGGAGAGAACAATGAAAACCGTCCAAGTAAAAGAAACACAATACGACATAACGCCAGCGCATTTGAAAGAAGGCTCTATTTTTGGCGCTTTATCAGAAGTCTCTATTCAGTTTCTATTGAATGAAGGTGTTTTGCACAAAGTCTCCAAAGGTGATGAGATTTTTTCCTATGGCAGTAAAGGTGGAAGCTTCCACACAATATTACATGGAAAGCTGGATTTTTTTAAACAGCATGGTGATAAAAAGCTGCGAACTAGAACAGTTGGCTTCGGTGAAGCTATTGGCTTTGTATCAATGATAGCCTTACATGAACGTGTCGGTAGTCTTTGTGCGCTTGAAGATAGCCTACTACTTGAAATATCCAGCCAACTATTCAGTGACTTTCACGATCAATACCCTTTTGATTTTGGTATTTTATTGATGAACTTGTCTCGTGATATGGCTAGGACCATTAGAGTATTAAGCAACGCTTTGGTGGAAAACGATGTGGTTGTGAAAAGAAATTAAATAATGCTGGTAGTCAGAGAGAGGAAGTTAAAGGTAGGCTGGTATGAAAGGATCCAACCTACCTCAAATCATTATTTTACAGCGGCTACAACAGATATTTCGACTAGCAACTCAGGTCTTGCTAATCTCGCTTCTACACAAGCTCTCGCTGGAGCGTGACCCTTTGGAATCCACGCATCCCATACTTCGTTCATTGCAGCGAAATCTTTCATATCACGAAGATAAATAGTGGCAGATAAAATATAGGATTTATCCGTCCCTGACTGCTCCAACAAAACGTCCACTTTATCTAGCATGGTTCGTGTTTGTTCAGTAATGTCCGTATTCGCATCAGCACCAACTTGGCCGCAAAGGTATACCGTTTCATTGTGCTTAACGATACGACTCATGCGCTGACCAACTTCCATGCGCTCAATAGTAGCCATAAAAAACCTCTATTCGATTGAGAATTAAATTTTCATCTATTTGTTATTTTAATAATTACCATAAGATTCGGTATAAATCATAAGCCGACTAATATAAAACGACACAGCATCAAAACTCCAGCCCTTTTTGAGCTTTAATACCACGTTTAAATGCATGTTTTACTTCTTTTATCTCACTCACTGTGTCAGCAAGCTCTATTAAGGCATCTGATGCACCTCGACCCGTGACCACAAGATGCTGATTCTCAGGGCGGTTCATCAAGGCTTGAAGTACGTTATCTTCAAGCAAATATTCGTAATGCAATAAATAAGTTAACTCATCAAGAACAACCAAATCGATACTCGGATCAGACAACATAGCAGCGGCTTTTTCCCAGGCCTGTTCCGATGAGGCGATGTCAGATTCACGGTTTTGTGTTTCCCAAGTAAATCCTGCGGGCATAATTTCCCATTGCACATTTGCTTGCTGCTTAAAGAAATCAATTTCACCGGTGTTCCACTCGCCCTTCAAGAACTGCACCACACCAACTTTCATACCATGACCTAAAGCTCTGGCTACCATCCCCAGTGCCGAACTGGATTTGCCCTTTCCGTTGCCCGTCAAAAGAACAAAGGTGCCTTTATCTTCTTGCGCCTTAGCAATGCGTTTATCGACATGCTTTTTTATATTTTGCATTCGTTGCTGGTGCTTTTCTGGATCCTTAATTGCTTTTGACATAACGCCTCTGTGCTGAAAATATAAAGCCTTATTCATTCTTTCGAACGAATAAGGCTCTAACAAGATGAATTAAATGCGATCGTCTTCAGGGTCGTAGCCAAGGTTAGGTGCTAACCAGCGCTCAGCGTCATCCTTGCTCATTCCTTTACGTTCTGCGTAATCGTCCACCTGATCTGGGCCGATTTTACCAATACCAAAATACGTCGCATCAGGGTGAGCAAAATACCAGCCACTTACTGCGGCGGTTGGCAGCATAGCAAAGCTCTCAGTGATCTCCATGTCGATCTTTTCTTTTACATCTAACAACGTCCAAAGTTTGGCTTTTTCTGTGTGATCTGGGCATGCTGGGTAACCAGGTGCCGGACGAATACCTTGGTACTTTTCTTTGATTAACTGCTCATTGGTTAATTCTTCAGATTCAGCGTAGCCCCAATATTCTTTACGAACTTTTTCGTGTAAATACTCGGCCGTCGCTTCGGCTAAACGGTCTGCAACCGCTTTGATCATAATGGAATTGTAATCATCATGATCCTCTTCGTATTTCGCCACAAGAGGATCAATACCAAAGCTAGCCGCACAGGCAAAGGCGCCAATGTAATCCGCTACACCACTTTCTTTTGATGCGACAAAATCAGCTAAGCTATGGTTGTATTTACCTGGTGCAGTTAATTCGTTCTGAATACGAAGGAAAGACAAACGTTCAATCACTTCGCTGCGGGATTCATCCACATAGATTTCGATGTCATCGTGATTAGCTTGATTGGCTGGAAACAACCCAACAACCGCTCGAGCTTGCAAAGACTTACTCGCAATCACTTCATCTAGCATCTTAAGGGCATCTTCGAATACTCGTGTTGCTTCAACACCAACCACTTCGTCAGTAAGAATGCGAGGATAAGCACCTGCCAGTTCCCATGTTTGGAAGAATGGCGTCCAATCAATGTAGTCTTTCACTAGATTTAGATCGATATCACTTTCCGTTAATACGGTAATGCCAAGTTTCTTTGGTTGGATAACATTGCAGCCATCAAACGCGATTGGTGCTTTATTCTGGCGAGCCTTTTCCAAAGAAACACGGCGACCCGCTTTAGCACGATCTTTATAACGAATACGTGTTTTCTCATAATCCGCTTTAATTTCATCGACAAACTTTTGATAACGCTCTTTATCTTTACTTAGTAAGGCACTGGCCACACCAACACTACGAGACGCATTGGTGACGTGAACGACTTGATTGCGTTTATAGTTTTGTTCAATTTTTACTGCAGTATGGGCTTTTGATGTCGTCGCACCACCAATCATGACGGGCAAATCAAAACCTTGGCGTTCCATTTCCTTGGCAACGTGCACCATTTCATCCAGAGATGGCGTGATCAAGCCAGACAAGCCGATCATGTCTGCACCCTCTTCTTTTGCTGTGCGCAGGATTTTCTCCGCTGGCACCATGACACCAAGATCGATAACCTCAAAGTTGTTACACTGCAACACAACGCCAACGATATTCTTACCTATATCGTGAACGTCACCTTTGACGGTTGCCATGACGATTTTGCCATTACTAGAGGAAGCTGTATCCATATTTAGGCGCTTTTCTTCTTCGATAAATGGCATCAAATAGGCAACGGCTTTTTTCATTACGCGTGCTGATTTAACTACTTGAGGCAGGAACATTTTACCGGAACCAAATAAGTCACCAACTATGCCCATTCCGTCCATCAATGGCCCTTCAATGACTTCTAATGGACGTGCAAAAGCTTGGCGAGCTTCTTCAGTGTCCTCATCGATAAACTCTGTTATGCCTTTAACCAACGCATGACTTAAGCGCTCAGAAACGGGTAGTCCACGCCATTCCTGTGTTTCTTTTTCTGCGACTTCGCCGTTGCCAGCAAACTCACCAGCAATGGCTAACAAATTGTCTGTAGCGTCCGGCGTACGGTTAAGTACAGCGTCTTCTACTGCATCACGTAATTTCGTTGGAATATCTTCATACAAGGCAAGTTGCCCTGCGTTAACGATACCCATCGTCATGCCTTGCTTGATCGCGTGGTATAGGAACACGGCATGAATGGCTTCACGCACTGGATTATTACCACGGAACGAGAAAGAGACGTTTGAAACACCGCCTGACACCTTGGCAAAAGGCAGTTCGCGAGTGATATCGCCTGTTGCTTCAATAAAGTCCAAAGCGTAGCGGTTGTGTTCTTCAATACCTGTTGCGATAGCAAAGATGTTCGGGTCGAAAATAATATCTTCAGGTGGAAAGCCAACCTCATCCACTAAAATATGATACGAACGTCGACAAATTTCAATTTTACGAGCCCGCGTATCCGCTTGCCCTACCTCATCAAAGGCCATAACGATAACAGCAGCGCCGTATTTCATTAGCTTGCGAGCTTGCTCGCGGAACTTATCTTCGCCCTCTTTCATACTGATAGAGTTAACGACGCCTTTACCTTGGATCCATTTCAACCCCGCCTCAAGGATTTCCCACTTCGAAGAATCCAGCATGATAGGTACACGGGAGATATCCGGTTCAGAGGCAATCAGTTTAAGGAATCGCTCCATCGCGGCTTGCGAATCCAACATGCCCTCATCCATGTTGATGTCGATTATCTGTGCACCGTTTTCCACTTGCTGACGAGCCACATCTAAAGCGGTATCAAAATCACCTTCTTTAATCAGACGTTTAAACATGGCTGAGCCAGTCACGTTGGTTCTCTCACCAACATTAACAAACAAGCTATTGCCGTCGATATTGAATGGCTCAAGTCCTGATAAACGGCAGGCCTTTTCAATCTCAGGAATGACACGTGGAGTCGCATCAGCAAAAGCTGTGGCAAAGGTTTTAATATGCTCTGGTGCTGTACCACAACAGCCACCAATGATGTTCAAAAATCCGGAGTCAACCCAACCTTGGATTTCTTCAAGCATCTCTTCTGGCGATTCGTCGTATTCACCAAAAGCATTTGGTAATCCAGCATTTGGGTGAGCAGATACATGTGTGTCAGCAATACGCGAAAGCTCTTCTACATATTGGCGCAACTCCTTTGGACCTAGCGCACAGTTCAAACCAACAGAAATAGGTTTGGCGTGAGAAATAGAGTTCCAAAATGCCTCGGTAGTCTGTCCCGACAAGGTACGACCAGATGCATCAGTAATGGTGCCGGAAATCATTATCGGATAACGAACACCCGTTTTTTCGAAATAATCTAAAACTGCATAAATAGCGGCTTTTGCGTTCAAAGTATCGAAGATGGTCTCGATTAGAAGAAGATCCACGCCACCTTTGATTAATCCATCAACAGCGGTTGTATAGGCATCAACTAACTCATCAAAATGAATGTTACGAAAACCTGGGTCGTTAACATCAGGAGATATGGTACAGGTACGACTAGTCGGACCGACAGCTCCAGCAACAAAACGCGGCTTATGTGGATTCTGCTTAGTAAATTCGTCAGCGGCTTCACGCGCTAATCGAGCCGATTCGAAATTTAGCTCGTAGCTGAGATCTTCCATGTGGTAATCCAGCATGGAAATATAATTTGCATTGAATGTATTGGTTTCAATGATATCCGCGCCAGCAGCAAGATAACTGGAGTAAATGTCTTTAATGATTTTTGGTTGAGTCAATGAAAGCAGGTCATTATTGCCTTTTAAGTCACTTTCCCAATCTTCAAAACGCTCACCACGATAGTCTTGTTCTTCTAATTTATATCCCTGAATCATGGTGCCCATGGCGCCATCTAGAATCAATACGTTTTCAGCTAGTCGTTTCTCAATAATAGAATACGAATCGGACTTTACCACTCTGACCACCTCAAAAAAGAATATGCAAACGTACTATACCGAAAAGTCGCCCTTGTCGCGTTGAAAAAAAGTAATGAGGAGTTGAATGATCCGAGGAAAGAAAAAAGCGAAGGCAAACCAATTAAGGTCAGCTTCGCTTTTATAAGAGTGCCACTATGGTATTAAGAGCTCAATTCTTGGTTGTTTTTTGATTTACCAATACGTCCGATAAGAAAACCACCTAATAAACCAAGCAAAATAGCGATCCCCCAATAACCGTACTTCTCAAACAAGTTTGTATTGATCAATGATAAAGTTTCATTCCCTCGGTATATTTGTCGTTGAAACGTTTGGTCTTGAAAGGTAATTTGCTGACTAACAAATAAATCCAGTTGCGCTTCTGGTTTTTCATTCAAACCCGCTACACGCCAGCGCCATTGTAAACGCCCATTTTGAACAACAGCACTAGCAACAGGATCACTGATCATTTGAATATCACTGTCAGTTACTAACTCTGCTTGATAGGCCTGCCCAGAAAGCGAAGGACGAACTTCTGCTGACACCAATATTTCAAAATTATTATGCAAGGCCATTTCATTTGGTAGCTGCCACTGCACATTTTGTAATGATGAGTTCATTTGTGCCTGAAAAGCTTCTATTGCTGCTGCTACGGTTATGCCACCGTTTTCATTAATTTCCAAGGCTTGTTGGGTGCCAGCCAAGCGAGCAGACAAAGCTTTGAGCTCTGCCTGGGTTTCAGCTAGCTCTTCACCTGCAGCGTTAAGTTGAGCCGTGAGCTCTGCATTATTTTTTTGCGCTTGAGCCAGCTTATTATCAAGGTCTTTCCAACGCGCTTCATAATCGGCCCCTTCATCAAGAGCGGCTTCAAGTTTTAAAATGTCAGTTTTATACTCTTCAATAAGCGACTTTTGTGCTGCTAATTGACCTTTTAAATTAGCCAATTCAATACGCATTTGCGTATTTTCTTTTGCGTAATTGACATCATCTTTTGCGAGCGGCAATGGTGCTTGATTAACTATTGGTTTAGCTGCTTCAGGCTGCTCTGCTCCAAGCGAACGAATCTTATCCCACAATACTTGATGTTGCGCGCGTGCGTCAGATAAAGCGCCACCCAAAATAAGGTTTTCTTTTTTCAGTGCGGTAAGACGTTGTTGATTGGCTTGATTATCCGCTTCTAAATTAGCGTATTTGCTTTTTAGTGCCGTGTTTTCATCCAACAAATCAAAATAGTTTTGCTTAAAGCCATCTTGCGTCGTTGGCATATTTTCTAAGCTAGACACTTGCTGCTTTAATGATGTGTTTTCATTCTCTAACTGACTAATACGACGCGTTAATAAATCATTATCTAATTTTAATGCAGCATAACGAGACTCAAGCGCTTCACGTTGTTTCTTTTGTTCTTCTAGAGCCACTAAAGATTTTGCGGTAGACGGTGCTTTTTGTAAGTCAGCAATAATAATATCTTTTTCATCAAGAGACTTATTTAATGAAACGAGCTTTCTTTGATTATCTAGCAATTGCTGTTGCAGTGAATCTATAAGAGAGTTCTTTGACTTCACTTCATTTTCTAATGCTATTTCTTTTGCGCTAACAACAGAATTTTGGCGTGGAGCTTGAGCAACAGAATCGGTAGGGCTTGCCGTTTGTTCAATGATCGAGTCCGACTGCTGGCGTGAAGAAGTCGTACACCCAGACATCATCAAGCCCAAGGCAATTGGAATCAAAATCGTCGTACGTGCTTTCATTTTTCGCTCCTTAAATAAACTCAAGGTCGACAATAGGTTACCTCTCACTTATGCCAGATTTATGTGTGAAATGCAAAGAAACAGTAAAGGCAAGATGCTTAATATTATCAAGTAAACAACAAAAAGCCCCCAAAGAAAAATCTAAGGAGGCTTTATATAAAGCTTTATTTAGCGGTTTATAATGGGTTAAGCAAGACTTTTAGAAATCACTTCATAAACATCTTTTGACAAATCTTCCGCCAAAATACGCTCTAATTCTACTTTCATTTTTGCGCTTAACTCAGGCTGCATTTTTTTCCAGCGAGTTAATGGCGTACAAAGTCTAGAAGCAATTTGTGGATTACGTTTATTTAGCACAATAATCTGATCAGCCAAGAAGTGATAACCGCTTCCGTCAGCGTTATGGAACCCCGCAACACTTTGACCAAAGCCCCCTAAAACAGAACGCACTTTATTTGGATTTTTCAGATCGAAAGCTGGATGTTCCATTAGCCCTTGAACTGTTTCTAAAGCGTTTTCTTGATCTTGGCTAGCACTTAACATCAGCCATTTGTTAACCACCAATGGTTCAGCTTTCCACTGCTCATAAAATGCAGATAATAGCTCTGCCGCCTGCTTGTGCTGTGAGTTAACAGCAATAGACAACGCAGCAAATTGATCAGTCATGTTATTGGCCGTGTGAAATTGCGAAACAACTTCTTGTTGAGCAAGCTCATTATTTGTCTCAACCCAGTAAGATAAAGCAATATTCTTAATGGAGCGATGCGCTATATCATTCGCTGTCGCTTGGTACTCACCTTGGGTTTTATGTTCGCGGTAAACGCGTTCAAAATCTGCTGACAATGCATTAGCCAATTGAGCTTTTAAATATTGGCGCGCTTGCTTGATTGCCGCTGGGTGAATAGGATTTGCTAGCTCAGACAAATACGCCTGACTCGGCAAGGCAAGAATTAAAGCAACCATAGCAGGATCTAGCGTTTCATCAGCTAATAAAGCTTTAAAGCCATTAACCAACTGTGAATCTATTGATAGTTCTTGCCCTTCAATTGCCTGATTGATCAACGTGGTTAGCTCATTAACTGCCAATTGTTGAGAGGCGCTCCAACGATTAAAACCATCCGAATCGGAAGACAACAGTAACAGTAGGTCTTTCGAAGAATAGTCGTAACGTAATTTAACTGGTGCCGAAAAGCCTCGTAGCAAAGATGGTACAGGCTTAGAAGTCAAACCGCTAAACTCAAATTCTTGCTCACTGGATGTTAGGTGCAGAACGTGATCTTCAGCCACAACACCGTTTATCTCAGAGGAAACGACAGTCCCCTGCTCATTAAGTAAACCAACGCGCACAGGAATGTGCAGTGGTAATTTTGTTGGCTGACCGGGAGTGGCTGGCGTATCTTGCTTCATCGCTAGACGATACGTACCCGTTGCTTCATCAAAACTGTCTGTCACTGTAACAATCGGTGTACCCGCTTGAGAGTACCAACGTTTGAATTGAGAAAGATCAAAACCAGAAGCATCTTGCATGGCAGCAACAAAATCATCACAAGTCACCGCTTGACCATCATGACGATCAAAATATAAATCTGAACCTGCTCTGAATTTTTCAGCACCTAACAAGGTATGAATCATACGAACAATTTCCGCGCCTTTCTCATACACGGTAAGAGTATAAAAGTTTGAGATTTCTATAAAAGAAGCAGGACGCACTGGATGCGCCATTGGGCCAGCATCTTCAGCGAATTGAGCCGTTTTCAGAAAAGAAACATCTTCAACACGCTTTACGGTTTCTGAATGCATGTCAGCAGAAAAGGTCTGATCACGGAAAACAGTAAAACCTTCTTTTAAACTTAGCTGGAACCAATCTCGACAAGTAACACGGTTACCAGACCAGTTATGGAAGTATTCGTGCGCAACAATGGCCTCTACACGCAAGTAAGTATCGTCGGTTGTGGTTTCTGGGCTAGCTAACAAACAAGATGAATTGAAAATATTCAATCCTTTGTTTTCCATGGCGCCCATATTGAAATCATCGACGGCAACGATCATGAAAATATCTAAATCGTATTCACGGCCATAGGTTTCTTCATCCCAACGCATAGAGCGTTTTAGCGCTTCCATTGCGTAATCGACTTTGTCGATATTGTGAGACTCAGTGAAGATTTGCAGTTTAATATCGCGCTTACTTTGCGTGGTAAATACGTCATTTTTTACTGCAAGATCGCCAGCAACCAAAGCAAAAAGATAAGCAGGTTTAGGGAATGGGTCGTGCCATACAACGACTGTCTTACCTTCATCTGTTTTTCCACGTTCAACTTCATTACCGTTAGAAAGCATTACAGGGTAACGAGATTCATCGGCAATAATGGTCGTGGTAAACACAGACATTACATCTGGGCGATCTAGATAATAAGTAATGTGACGAAAGCCTTCCGCTTCACACTGAGTACAAAACATAGAAGACGAGCGATACAAGCCTTCTAAACGTGTGTTGTTTTGTGGCTCAATCAAAGTTTCACAGGTCAAAATAAATTGATCTGCTGTGGCAGTAATGATCAGCTTGTCTTCACTTATGCGGTACTCTTCTGGTGGCAAGGCATAATCGTCCATGGCAACACCAATCAGCTTAACGTCTTCGCCGCCATCCAAAACTAGAGGCGCTGTCGATTTGCCAAATGCAGGGTTGCGACGCATATGTAGTCGTGAAGTAACAATGGTTGTCGCTTCGTCTAGATCAAATGTGAGTTCTGTTTTATCAATAAGAAAAGGAGGAACTGTATAATCTTTTAAATAAATCGCTGATGGCTGACTCTCTTTCATTTGTTCTTATCTCCTAGAATGTCAATGTCGCTTGGTAACCGGTGTATTTACGAATATTAATCACGCCCGTGTCTAGCATCCAATACTGGCCTTTTATACCCATCAAAACCCCTTCAATGTGCGGCGTTTTTTCTGCATTTAGACTGGTGATTTTGGTTGGGTATTCTAAAACTGGGTAGGTAAATTCATGAGTTTCATTTTCATCGGATAAATCGGTGATAGACTGCAAGCCAAACTCATGTTGCAAGGAGTCTAGGCCTTCATAAAGTCGATCTATTAAACGCTCTTGCTCTTGTTCAAGGTCCAATTCGACAGACGACCCTTTGAGCATATTGCGCCAATTGGTTTTATCCGCCACTTGGGTTTTAAATAAGGTTTCGACTAAACCAGACATCCTTCGGTTTTGTACTCTGAACAAGGCTCTAGCCTGGGTGGCACCCTGATCTATCCAACGCGTGGGTAATTGATCACCACGGGTAATACCTACTTTTAACGCCGAAGAATTGGCTAAATAAACATAATGACTCTGCATGCAATATTGCTCAGCCCATTCAGGCTCTCGGCATGTCCCTAGATGAAAGTGGCACTTTTCTGGACTCATGATGCAAGTATCGCAGGCGGCTAACTTTCGAAAGCAATTAAAGCAAAAGCCTTGGCTGAACGATTTTTTGGTCACCTTGCCACAATTTACACAATGAATCGTTCCATCAAGATGCAAAGAAACTTTTTTACCTAACAAATCGTTAACCAGTACACGATCACTTCCTAGGTTCAGATGATAATACACTTGGCCATCTCGAACCTCAGTCGACATTTTTTTAAGGTTACCCTGCAACATCAAGCTTGTCCCTCAGGACCATCGCCAACCCATTTAATGGTGTCTTGCTCTTTCGTTGGGTCTTTTTTGCCAACGTTTTTATGACCTGTGGTGTCGATGTAGCCAACACGATCTTTTTCTTCTTTATTGCTGTAGTCATAAGTAATAACAGCTTGTAGACATAATTCTGTTTGTTCTGGTGTCAATCTTACACCATTAGGCCATTTACCAAGCTCTACCGCTTGCTTCAGTTTGACATAAACTTCAGGCGACATATTGTCGATCATTTCTTTAAAATTCATTTTTGTATCTCCCTGCGCTGTAGCAGGCCAAGTCTATAGTTAAAAGATAAAGTTGATTGGACTAGTTTTGGCGATGTCTTGTCGCCAACCAGTAGATCACACCAAGTATTAGACCAGACAGTAAACCAATGGTATGGGCGGTATTGGCAATACTTCCAAGCCCTATCATTTCTGGGAAAGGTGTATAACCTACCCCTAACCAAATTATAAAAAACAGCATTAGCTGCTTGCTGATAATGATTGGCCAGCGCTTGTTTAAAATAGGTAAAAGCCAAGCAAAGCCAATTAAGCCGTAAACAACACCAGACAAGCCGCCAAATAATGGGTAACCGCTTATTTCGTATTGTAAGACGTTACTTAATACCGCAATAATGACAACCCCAACACTCCAAATAATCGACCCTAAAATACGCTCTAATTTACTGCCAACTTCCCAAATCCACAGTGTATTAAAAACAATATGTAGCACGCTGAAATGCAATAATGTAGGAGTGAAAATACGCCAATACTCACCTTTAGATAAAACTTCAGATAAATCATAAAAATAAATATGACCATTTCTAATATCAAATGGACTAATAGAAAAATAACCGACTGTTTTTATATCACTGCCAAGTTGAGTAATCACGGCGACCAATAAGGTTAACAGTAATAAGATTGTTGTCACTGGCGAGAGTTTGAACTGAGAAAGGATTCCACCTTTAGTTGCTGTTCCGGTCACCGCAGCGGGCTGAGCTTGCTGCAACAAAGCAGGATCACTCTTCCAAATAGTCATAAGTTGCTCAACGGTTGGCAACTGACTTGGATCCAATACCCACAACTCATTGTGCCCATCTTTGAAAATAATTTGATGCGCCACCTTATGATGCCACAAGGCCTCGGTTAACCCTTTAGGGTCTTCTGTTTCTTTGAACTGATAAACAAAATACATGCAGCCCCTATAAAGGATGTGTTTACAAAATAATAAAAACTTAACCAGAACCCAATATATTAAGGGCGATAACTGGATTGCCAGCCTAACTTATCACGACATACATTGTAGAAATCATGATTTTTAGGATGTATCAGTCGAATTCCACCCGTTTTTTTAGAGATGTGGATCTCATCTCCTGGTGCCGCAGTAATATTCAGCTGGCCGTCACAACTAACACTTGGGTAAGTGAGATTAGATTCACATACCACAATGCGTATATTCGCATTTGCGTCAATCACTATAGGTCTATTACTTAACGTATGAGGATGCATGGGCACTAGAACCAAGGCATCTAATTTAGGCAGCATAATTGGACCACCGGCAGACAGCGCATAAGCTGTTGATCCCGTGGGTGTGGCGACAATTAAACCATCAGATTTTTGGTTCATTACAAATTGATCGTCTATGAATAAGTCAAAACGAATCATTCGAGCAGATTTACCTGGGTGAAGAACCAAGTCATTAAGCGCAATGCCCTCGCCGCTAGGACGATTCTGACGCTTAATTTTCGCTTCAATCATAAAGCGCTTTTCTTCATGATATTCACCACGAAAAATAGGGTCTAATTCTTCTTGAAGATTGTGTGGCGAGATGTCGGTTAAAAACCCCAACGTACCTCGGTTGATACCTAATACAGGAATGTCGTAATTACAGATTGCTCTAGCAGCACCGAGGAAACTGCCGTCACCTCCCACTACCATGACCATGTCACAATGATCACCTAACTCTTTTAGTGCCGATGAGGCGACTTTCACACCAGGCATCATGGTTGCCAATTGGTCCTCAAGGACCGGTGCAATGTCTTTTTCTTGGAGATACTCCATCAGCTTCTTAACAGTATCAAGAATCTGAGGTTTATCTAATCGAGCAATAATACCAACACGTCTAAAAAGACTCATGTGTCATTCTCTTCCCGTCTATCGATGTAAACAAATCAACCCACTAAATTATATATAACGGTTTTTATTTTCATGTGGGTTTTACATAAGTTGGGCAACTTTAACATGAAGACGTCGACTATCGCCATCTCGTTAAGAGTACGTAAAGGGATTAGTATCTTTTGAAAACCCTCGCCAGCCTTGCAAACCACCAGTGTGAATGAATAATGTACGCTTATAAGGCCAACAGCCATTTTGCATTGCTTGAATAACCGCAAACATGCTTTTACTGGTATAAACAGGATCAAGTGGATAATTGGGGTTTGCACGGGCAAATTTTGATATGAAGGACTTTAGAGCTGGACTGTGTTTGGCATAACCACCTTCGTGACAATCGGCATGAAAAAATAACTTTGCATTTAAGCTCTCTTTCGACATTGACTCAGTGACTAGCTGACTCGCTAAATCTAAAATCAAATCTCGCTGAGCAGGCTCACCTTTTAACGCACTAAACACATGCAAATCCGGTGTTTGGTGACTCGCCAACATTCCAGCGGCTGTCGTGCCAGTTCCTGAGGACACAACCCATGCATCATAACTATCATCGATTGCACCAATATCATTCGCCCAGTCCCGACAACCCATTGCTCCAAGCCCCCCACCACCGCCTTCTGGAATCCAGTAAACATTTCCGTAGTGTTCATTTATCTCATTTACTATTTGTGAACTCATTCCAAGCCGATAATCTGATCTTGAAGAGGGCCATAATTCAACACCATTTTTGACCATATCCTTTAAAGTAGGAGTCAATTTAGGCTGTAACTCCCCCCGAACAACAGCAACGGCTTTAAAAGGTAAAGTTCTGAGTGTCATACCAAAAGCATGAAGATGATTTGAAAAAGGTCCACCAAAGGTCGCGATCACAGATGCGTTTTGTTTTTCAGCGGCTTTAAGATGATGTTGAAGTTTGTGCCATTTATTTCCCGGCGCATTCGGGTATTCGAGGTCACCGCGGTAGATATCTATCTCATACTGAAAATCTGAAGACTGAGCACCAGACGAAGAAAGAAAAGCTGGTGGAAGGACGATTGGCTGAATGCAAGACACAAACATACTCATTTGAAAAATTTACATGCTTACCATATTAACATGAGTTTAAAACCTGTTATCACACACTTTTTTCAACTCAGAAAAATCACTCTCATGGACGTTTGTTTGTTAAAATCTGCGCACTCATCATTTGTGGAGATGAAACATGATTCCAAAGCTTTCTGAAGTCTCGCCCATTCAGGCCAAATACCTTTCTTTCATAGAACGCCTGAAAGCTTCAGGATTCTCAGGAGACACCAATCCTGATTATGCCAACCGTGTGGTTCTTTCAACTGATAACTCCATTTATCAAGTCTTGCCTCAAGGGGTTATTTTTCCTAAGAACACCCAAGACATTCAGTTATTGGTGCAGTTATCCAACCAAGAAGAATATAACGATGTAGTGTTAAGCCCGCGAGGCGGCGGCACTGGTACTAACGGCCAGTCGTTAACCGATGGTTTGATGATTGATTTATCCAAGTACATGAATCGAATTCTGGAAATTAACGCTGAGGAAGGTTGGGCTCGTGTCGAAGCTGGCGTGGTTAAAGATCAACTTAATAAAGCGATTAAATCTCACGGCTTATTCTTTGCACCAGAGTTATCGACCAGCAACCGAGCGACTATTGGCGGCATGATCAACACCGACGCCAGCGGTCAAGGTTCGGTAATGTACGGGAAAACACGCGACCATGTTCTTGAATTGAAAACTGTGCTGTTAGACGGACATCTACTAGAATCAGCCCCCATTGATGATAAAACACTGGCCGACATACAAAGTGGTAGTGACTATTCCGCTCATGCGCACCGTATTGTCGATAGTATTCAAAAAAGCAAAGCTCAAGAGATCAAAGACACCTTCCCTGAACTTAACCGCTGTTTAACTGGCTACGACTTGGCTCATATTCGCACCGAAGACGGACAATTCAATATGAACTCGGTGCTTTGCGGATCAGAAGGCACCTTAGGTTTTATCGTCGAAGCCAAGGTAAATCTTTTGACTATTCCGACTTATGCGGCTCTGGTCAATATTCGCTATGACAGCTTTGAAGGCTCGCTTCGTCATGCACGTGAGCTGCTCGCCGCCAAGCCAACCTCTATCGAAACCGTCGACTCGAAAGTACTCGGTCTTGCAAAAGGCGATATCGTTTGGAATTCTGTTGCTGAATTTTTCCCAGAAAAAGTGGGAGAAAACATCCAAGGGATTAACCTCGTCGAATACACCGGCAATGATGAACAAGACGTAGCTAACAAAATCAAAGTTCTCACTGACAAACTTGATGCCTTAGTTGCGCAAGGCGGAAGCAGTACGTTGGGTTATACCATTGCCATGGGGCACGACAACGTTAACAAGCTCTGGGCAATGCGAAAGAAATCTGTTGGTCTGCTCGGTAACGCCAAGGGAGAGAGACGCCCTATTCCATTCGTTGAAGACACCGCCGTGCCACCTGAAAACCTTGCAGACTTCATTATGGAATTTCGCGCCGTTCTAGACAGCTATAAGGTTCAATATGGCATGTTCGGGCATGTGGATGCAGGTGTTCTGCATGTTCGACCTGCACTTGATCTTAAAGATGAATCCCAAGAGCCCATGATCCGCGAAATCACCGACAAGGTGGTTGCCCTTACCCAGAAATACAATGGCTTATTGTGGGGTGAACATGGCAAAGGGGTTCGTTCGGAATATTCTCCCGCTTTCTTCGGTGAGCTCTATCCCAGCGTTCAACAAGTGAAAGGCGCTTTCGATCCAAGAAACCAATTAAATCCTGGTAAAATCGCCACGCCGTTTGAACTCGGTGCGGATTTATTGAAAATAGATGCGGTCCCGTTACGTGGGCAATTTGACCGTCAGATTCCGCTTCAGAACCGTGATCAGTTTCAAGAAGGCATGTACTGTAATGGCAACGGCGCCTGCTATAACTTCGATCCCAATGACGCCATGTGCCCTTCCTGGAAAGGCACCCGAGATCGTCGTCACTCGCCAAAAGGTCGTGCCTCATTAATGCGCGAATGGCTACGTGGAATGAGCCAGCAAGGCGTTGATACGGTTAAAGCAAGCAAAGACGCCAAAGACAGTAATTTTCTTTTTAGCTTCTTTCCAAAGCTTAAAAACACGCTAGCGAAACATCGCGGAGACTATGACTTCTCCAACGAAGTACATGAATCTATGATGGGCTGCTTGGCGTGTAAGTCCTGTGTGGGACAATGCCCAATTAAAGTTGATGTACCAGAGTTTAGAGCGAAATTTTTAGAGCTTTACTATAGTCGTTACCTACGACCTACTAAAGATTACCTTATTGGTTCGCTAGAATTTATGATGCCAACCATGGCGATATTCCCGCAGCCATACAATTGGCTTGTTAGTCGCCGTTGGTTTAATCACTTCAGCAGCAAGTATATAGGTTTGGCTGACAACCCTAAATTGAGCACGCTCAACCTAAAGAAAGAAATGTCACGCCGTGGCATTCGTTTAGCAACACCACTGGCCATAGAATCACTAAGCCCAAAAGACAGGTCTCGCGCCGTCATCGTGGTCCAAGATGCTTTCACCAGTTATTTTGAAACCGAGTTGGTATTAGACACCATGGAAACCTTGAGTCGTCTTGGCTTCCAAGCGTATCTAGCGCCCTACATGCCTAACGGAAAACCCTTACATGTGCATGGCTTCATGAAAGCCTTTAACCGCACCGCGCGTAAGAACTTAGATATGTTACAAAGCTTGGCTTTCTATGGATTGCCCTTTATCGGCATTGATCCTTCGATGACGCTGACTTATCGAGCGGAATACACCAAAGCCTTTAGCGATACTCGACAAATCCCTAACATTCAACTGATGCAAGAATGGCTAATTAAGAAAAGTGCGCATCTTATTAAGCAACCTTTAATGTGCGATGACTCGACTTACCATTTAATGACCCACTGCACAGAAAAAACCAATGCGACAGCGTCAATTCAAGACTGGCAAAAAGTCTACAGCATTTTAGGACTTGAACTAAAAGTCGAAAACGTCGGTTGTTGTGGCATGGCGGGGACTTATGGTCATGAAACCGCCAATAAAGAAACCTCAAAAACCATTTATGACTTGTCTTGGAAAGAAAAAGTAACCGACCCTGGTTTACTCGGAAAGCTAGTGGCAACAGGATATTCTTGCCGTAGCCAAGCAAAGCGTTTTGATGATATTGCCATTCCTCATCCAGTGCAGGCAATCTTGAAACATCTCAGAGAAGCACGCGTCGAGTAATTTTAAACGCTTAAAGCTTATCAATAAGGCTCGGTTATTCGAGCCCTATCTATTTTATTGA
This sequence comes from Marinomonas sp. ATLA20, assembly GCF_057180105.1. Classification (NCBI taxonomy): domain Bacteria; kingdom Pseudomonadati; phylum Pseudomonadota; class Gammaproteobacteria; order Oceanospirillales; family Oceanospirillaceae; genus Marinomonas; species Marinomonas sp. ATLA20. The sequence goes on along the minus strand of NZ_JBXUKU010000005.1, from coordinate 251,265 downwards.
AGGAACACTATGTTATTACATGACAGCGCAGATGAACTTGGCCCAATTCGCATTTTTGATGATGGCCAATACCGCATTCTGTCTTTTGCCGAAGGTGATGAGCAAAGCCGCATTCGCCTTTCTACGCCACATATTTTGCAGCACGAATACACCCAAGCCATGATGCTGCCCTTGTTGTTTTGTGAGCCAAAACGAGTGTGCATCTTAGGGCTTGGTGGTGGCACCTTGCTTAATGCACTTCACCATACGGTACCAGCCATTCATATAACTGCTGTAGAACTACGACAAGAGGTGATGGACGCGGCGGAAATGTATTTCAAATTACCCAGAGGCAAACGTATCAGTTTAGAAGTCGCCAATGGCATTGATTACATGGAAGAAGGTTTACCTAAGAAAGTGGATTTACTAATGACAGACCTCTATAACACCGAAGGAATGGATCGCGCCGTCCTCCAGACAAGCTTCATTGAAAACTGCGCCAAAAACATTAAGGAAGATGGTTGGTTAGCTTTGAATTGCTGGATTGATCAAAAGAATAACCATGAACTAACTGCCATCATTAAACAGCACTTTAACGATGTTAGAGCCTTAGATACGGGAAGTGGTAACTGGGTGATCATCGCGGGCAAAAGAATGAACAGCAGTAACGCCAAAGAGCTAAAAGCCGCCGCGCAAAAGCTCAGCGATAAAATGGGCTTTCAGTTAGGAAAATGGCTGTCTAGGTTATCAGATATTTAGTTAAACCTACTTTACGAAAACAAAAGCGCCGCTTATTTTTTAACAATAAGCGGCGTTTTTTGTTTAAAAAAGATCAAATTGCCATACTAGCTTCCTAGCACACTGTCCACCAAGGCTTTCGCCTCGCTTTCAAGTTCAGCTAAATGCGCTTCAGAAATAAAGCTTTCTAAGTAGATTTTATAAACGTTTTCTGTGCCCGATGGTCTAGCAGCAAACCAGCCATTTTCTGTCGAGACTTTTAGGCCACCAATGGCAGCATTATTACCTGGCGCATGAGTTAGCACTGATATAATCGCTTCTCCGGCTAATTCGGTTTGTGTGACATCTTTGCTATCCAAAGCGCCCAACAAGGCTTTTTGTGCAGATGTCGCGGCAACATCAATACGCTTGTAATAAGGCTTACCATATTTAGCCACTTGCGCGTCATAGTGACTCTGTGGATCTTTACCTGTCACAGCTAAAATCTCGGCCGCTAGCAGTGCCATGATAAAACCGTCTTTATCTGTCGACCAAACGCTTGCATCTTTGCGAAGGAAAGAGGCGCCTGCGCTCTCTTCTCCACCAAATGCCATTGTGCCTTCGTACAAACCTTCTACGTACCACTTAAAACCAACTGGCACTTCACAAAGTTGTCGGCCTAATCCAGTCACCACGCGGTCTATCATGCCACTAGAAACAAGGGTTTTACCAAATTGAATATCTTGTGGCCACTGAGTTCTATGTTGAGATAGATACTCAATTACCACTGCTAAATACGCATTTGGGTTCATCAATCCAAAGCCCGCACAAACAATGCCGTGTCGGTCATAATCTGGATCATTGCCTACCGCGATATCAAAATCGTCTTTGAGTTTTAATAATCCCTTCATGGAATAAGGTGAAGAACAGTCCATACGAATACGTCCATCTTTATCACGCGGCACAAAGCGGAAAGTAGGATCAACTTCTTCATTAACGACGGTAATATCTAAACCGTATTTTTTTGCAATAGGTTCCCAATAATGAATGCCTGAGCCACCCATTGGGTCCACGCCAATACGAATTTTTTTATCCGCGATAGCCTTCATATCAATGACATTTTCAAGGTCATTAACGTAATGATTAATGAAATCAAACGGTTCGATTAAACCACTGGCTTCCACTTCATCTGGAGATAAACGTTTTACACCTTCAAGGTTAGCTTCAAGTAACGCATTCGCTCTTTTAGCTACCCAGTCGGTAATGTCTTTGTCTGCTGGACCGCCTTTACTGGAATTGTATTTAATGCCGCCGTCTTCTGGTGGGTTGTGGGAAGGCGTAATAACAATACCATCACTAACATCAGCTTCAGTCTTATTGTGGGTTAACACTGCATGAGAAATAACGGGGGTTGGCGTATAACCACCATTTAACTGGGTGCGAACCCGAACACCATTAGCAGTGAGCACGCTCACTGTTGTTTGAAAGGCTGCTTCAGACAAAGCATGCGTATCCTTTCCCAAATACAATGGGCCGGATACATTTTGCGATAAACGGTATTCCGCAATAGCCTGAGCAATAGCTAAGATATGATTTTCATTAAAACTGCTTAATAAAGCACTGCCACGGTGACCTGATGTACCAAAGCTAACACGCTCATCAGCATGTGTTGTTACACGAGGCTTTTTTAAGTAATAAGCTGACATCAGCTCAGGTAGGTTTACAAGAATATCATGAGAAGCAAGCTGCCCTGCTTGAGGATGAATTGCCATATTTTAAATGCCCTATTAAGTCATTGAAACCAATATGATTAGTCTCCCCTATAATCAGATCTGTTTCAATGCCTTAACTGAGCAACTTATTCAAGCATGATAAAAGAATAAGCAATTAACGTTTACGCAGGATCAAACTGCCTATCGAGTAACCCGCACCAAAGGAACAAATCACACCAATATCGCCTGCAGCCAAATCTTCATGGTATTTGGCAAAAGCAATAATAGAACCTGCAGAAGCCGTATTAGCGTATTCATCAAGAACAACAGGTGCCTCTTCAAGCGTGGCGTCACGCCCCAACAGGCGCTTACTGATTAACAAATTCATATTGATATTAGCCTGATGTAACCACCAACGTTTTAACTCTGATACCTGAATACCTTGGCTCTTCAAATGACTTTCAATATGCTCAGCCGCCATAGGGCACACTTCTTTAAAAACTTTGCGGCCATTTTGATGGAAGAGCATATCCGCAGAGTATGGGTCTTCATCTGTTACACGGGTCGTATAGCCAAAGTTTGAACGAATATTGTTTGAATATGACGTAATACACTTGGTACTTAGGACATCGAATGAGTGAGCTGAGTGACACGTCTCGCTGCTTTCAACCACTATGGCCGTTGCAACATCACCAAATATAAAGTGAGAATCCCGATCCATGTAATTCACTTGGGGAGAGGTTAATTCTGGGTTGATCACCAAAACGCCTTTAGACGAGCCTGCTTTTACGGCATCAACGGCTCGCTGCAAGCCAAAAGTCGCCGCAGAGCAAGCAACCAGCATATCGAAGCCAAAGCCTTCGATACCTAATGCGCCTTGTACTTCAATGGCAATAGCAGGATAAGAGCGCTGAGTATAAGCACAGGAAACGATCACCATATCGATATCACTGGCTTTTTTATTGGCTGCTTTTAACGCTTTTTTAGCCGCGGCAATGGCCATTTCCGCTTGATGAGAAATTTGCTCGTCAGTTCGAACTTCCAGAACGGGACGCATACGGTTAATGTCTAACGCGCCTTCTTTTGAATAGATATAACGACTTTTAATACCTGATGCTTTTTCAATAAAAGCAGCGCTAGAAAGAGGTTTAGCTTCTATCTCACCTTTATCAATGGCACCTGCGTTTTTTGTGTTGAATTGCTCGGCCCAAGCGTTGTAGCTTTCTACGAGCTCTTCATTGCTGATGCTGTGTGCTGGAGTCCATAGACCAACTCCGCTAATGACAACTGAAGCATTCATGGGATTATCCTTTTTCTTATTATTCAAAAATTTTCTACTTGTATCTTTTGTATCGACTAATTTAAAGAGTATAGGCTGAATTGTGGAATAGATTGCCTAGACAGTCCACCGATAGTAATAACTAAGCCACCAGATTATTCAAAATATTTATATCATAGAATGGTATTTTTAACTAAATCGATCATACTTTGCATAAGTGAGTGATTGTTTTAATAGAAGAAACGGGGGCTTATGAGGTACATTGAACACTTAAAGATTTCAGAATAAGCGAGCTTTTATGAAAAATAATAATGCATTAATTTTATCTGGTGGCGGTGCTCGTGCTGCTTATCAGGTGGGCGTGTTGTCAGCAATGGGAAAAATGCTTCCCAAACACACTCCTCTACCTTTCCCCATATTATGCGGCACTTCAGCCGGCGCATTAAATGCTACCATGCTTGCATCGTATGCCGACAACTTTTCCAAAGCGGTGTCCTCACTTGCTTTTGTTTGGCGCCATCTTACACCTGATCAAATATACACAGTGGGCCGATGGCCTGTGGCGAGCTCACTAACAAAAACCTTGTTATCTCTATTTCATCTTCACAATCAAGATCACTCTATTGCTCTAATGGATAACACACCACTAAAAGAGCTATTAACAAATCATTTAGATTTTTCGAGAATTAGCGATGCCATTGATAAAGAACAACTCAAAGCCTTAGCCATTACCGCTATGAGTTATAGCACAGGGGAATCGACCACCTTTTTCCAAGGCACCTCTGATTTACAAGAATGGCAAGGCAATCGACGTAAAGGCGTGACAGAAAAGTTAGGTGTTGATCACCTCTTAGCTTCCAGCGCTATTCCAACGATATTTCCGGCTCATAAAATACACGATCATTATTATGGCGATGGCGCAATCCGTCAAAAATCGGCCATTTATCCAGCACTTAAACTGGGGGCAGATAAATTATTTATCATTGGTGTGAGTGGTAACCGAAGCGCACAGAAATGGGCAACACAGAAAAAAGACATTGATAGTAGCGCGCCAAGCATGGCGCAGATTCTGGGGCAACTACTAAACAGTGCTTTTATCGACAATCTTGAAGATGATATTTATCAATTAGAAATAATGAATAATCTTATTCGAGATCTACCAGAAGACAAGCGAGCAAACCACCCTAACCTTCCAACAGAAACCTTAATCATTTCTCCATCGGAAGAGCTGAATGAAATCGCTCATCATTATATAGGGACATTGCCGAAAAAGATTCGTGTTTTGCTAAAAGCAGCGGGAGGATCGACAACAGAGAAAATCAGTTCCGCTGCAAGCTACTTACTCTTTACACCACAGTATTGTCGAGCCTTGATGGAGCTGGGTTATAAAGACGCTATGTGGGAAAAAGATCGTATCATCACTTTCTTTGAAAATAGCAAGTAACCATTAAATAAACACGTGCCTTTGGTCTTTGATCGGGGTCGACGACACCACCCACGAAGTCAGGCGCGGCATATTTTTAAAGCCTAGTGAACTGCAAATCTCTATGCTGCCTTGATACTTGGCACTTAAGTCGAGCAATTGGCTCATATCATTCGGATATGATTCTGTGAGGCGGCGAATCAACTGCGCTGTCACACCTTCGCTCGGCTCTATAATTTCACATTCATCCCCAAGTATTTGCTCAAAGAGATGCTTAACCAGAGGATAATGTGTGCAAGCCAACACTAAGGTATCAATATTTTGAGCCATCATATTTTGGCTCAACTGCTCAATTGTTTGTTGAACTTTGTTTTCTGTTTCTGGCCATGCATCAATATCAAATGCCAACGTGGAACTAGACATAATAGAAACATGACTGTCTGCCTTCCAGAGATCGATCAATTGATTTAGCCTTTGGCTCTCTGCGGTTACAGGCGTAGCCAGTACAGCCACTCTGCGCTTTTTACTAAGGCGGAAAGCGGGTTTAACAGCAGGCTCAACACCAATAATTGGCAACGAAGTACTGGCACGCAGCGTATCAATAGCTGCGACAGTGGCTGTATTACAAGCGACCACAATGGCACCAACTTTTTCATTCTCAAAAAAACGCCCGACCTTAATCAATCGTTCTTGTAACTGTTCGATGCTTTTACTACCGTATGGCGCAAATGCATCATCTGCCAAATATAACAAATCAAGATAAGGGTGTTTTTGATGTATGGCATTGAGGATCGTCAGCCCCCCTGCTCCTGAATCCATAACACCGACTTTCACTGTTGCGACTCCATACACACAGGTAACTGAACAGGCTCACGCTCCAGCTCAACGCCATACCTCTCAAAAACAGATTGCTTAATTTGAGCCTCTAACTCCAGCAAAGCCGCGGCATTAGTCTCTGAATGATTAACTAATACCAAGGCCTGTTTTTTATACACACCAACGCCTTTGTATTGCTTACCTTTCCAGCCAGCTTGGTCAATCAACCAGCCAGCTGCCAATTTGAAGCCCTCCTCAAATGGAAAAGACACCAGATTAGGGTAACGTTCTTTTAGCTCACTATGCTGAGCTTGGCTAACAATGGGATTTTTGAAGAAACTCCCTGAATTTGCTAGCACTACCGGGTCCGGTAATTTTTCACTTCGAACACGACATACGGTATCAAAAACAGCTTGAAGACTTGGGCTCTCTCCAATGCTCTCGGACAAACCGCCGTAGCTTAGTAAGAGTTCAGACTGCTTCTTCAATGACAGCTCAACGGAAGTTATAAAGAATACATCCTTCCACATGCCTTTAAAAAAGCTGTCTCGATAAGAAAAACCACAGTCTCTACCATTGATCCAGTAAACATCACCGGTGTTTCTATTAATAACTTGAACTCGCGCTAGGACATCTTTGATTTCAACGCCATAAGCACCGATGTTCTGAACTGGTGCCGCCCCTGTCGTTCCAGGAATTAAAGCGAGATTTTCAATGCCATACCACTTTTGCTCTACCGCATATTTCACCACTTGATGCCAACTCTCACCTGCAGCAACCGTTAAACTCACAAGGTTGCCCGAGTGCTCTCTTGCACTAATTCCAGTTAACCGGTTGAGAATAACAAGGCCAGATACATCGGCCGAGATAAGCAAATTACTACCGCCACCAATCATGGTGACGGTGAGTTGAAAATGATTTGCCCAAGCTAATAACGCTTTTAAAGAGTCTAAAGACTCTGCTATGGCAAAATATTCCGCACTATAATTGAAACGAAAGGTGTTGTAAGTGGCTAGGGAAACATTTTCTTGAATGGAGCTTTCAATGCGCTGCGCAAAAACATCGTCGGTATTGAATCGCATGTTCATTGTTTGGTTTAATCTTCTCTATTAGAATGCAGGTGATGCACAAATGCGTCCGCAATTGCTATAAGGTGTTTTCTCATCTCAGCAAAACCGTCGTCACCACCATAATAAGGATCCGCCACTTCGCCAAACTTAGCTTGGTCATTAAATTCACCAAACATCACCAATGTCGCCTTGCTGTTTTTCGGTTGAATTTTCTTGAGGTTAAACAAATTTTCACTGTCCATCGCAAGAATCCAATCAAACTCATGAAAGTCATCTTTGGTAACTTGACGGGCTTTTTGTCGAGAAATATCGATATCTACCTGATGAAGAGCTTTAATGGATCGAGAATCAGGAGGGTTGCCAATGTGATAAGCCGCCGTACCCGCAGAATCAAGTTCTAAAAACACACCGCGTTTAGTCGCAACACTTTCTAATATGCCTTGTGCTGCGGGAGATCGGCAAATATTGCCTAAACATACCGTCAGCACTTTATAGGATTTCATTTTGCAGAACCAGACTCTAAGCGCTCATCGGCCGTTAAAGTGCGCGCTTCTGTTTCTAATAAAACAGGAATGCCATCACGAACTGGGTACGCCATGCCGCCCACTTTGCTAATTAATTCAGTCCCGTCTTTGCTTAAAGTCAGTGATGCTTTTGTAACAGGGCAAACCAAGATATCAAGTAAGGTTTTATTCATGGGAATGGTCCATTTTAATAAGGTTAAGTTTTTCTAACAGCGCTTGTTGGAAACTGTTTGGCAAAATCAAAGACACAGGTAAATACCAAACATTTGAATTTGATAATTGAAGTGACTGACATTTTACCGCATCTTTCTCTGTCATCAACACTGCACCACTTGCGGGCACGTCGCTTACTTCAAACATATGGTGATCTGTAAACCATTGCTGAGTCGTATTTTTCTTTTGTAAACCTAAGCGATCTAGCGTTGCAATAAAGCGTTCAGGATTACCAATACCCGCCATAATATGCCACTTTGGTTCATTAGCAAAAGCATCTTGGTAATCTAGAGTCGTTTTACCATCAATTGAAACTAGCTTTGTAGGTACTAATGGAGCAAGTGTAATGGGTAAACCTAAGGTGTCGAGTGACGGGGTCATTTTCTCAGCCACACTCACCACAAAATCCACTTCGGTAAGTCGCTCAATAGGTTCTCTCAGTGGACCTACAGGTAATAAATGTCCGTTACCCACACCACGCGTCGCATCTAGCATGGCAATTTCAAGATCTCTATTAAGTTGATAATGTTGCATGCCATCATCACTCACCACAATATTCACATCTGTTGTACTTAGTAGAAATTTTACCGCTTCATCCCTTTTAGGAAAAACCACCATTGGACAAGCTGATCGGCGAGCCAGCATCACAGGTTCATCGCCCACTTCTTTTGGTAAACTATCAGGATATACATGCGTCGGCACATCAACCTTCGCACCGTGACCACGAGAAACAATACCAGGGCGATAGCCATTTTCAGCTAAAAACTCACATAGAGCGACAACCATTGGCGATTTTCCAGTTCCACCAACGCTGATATTACCAACTACAATTACTGGAACTGGCGCTTTATAAGACAATTCAGGATGCGCTAAGAACTGGGCTCTTTTATTAAGAACGGCTTTTTTTATCAATGGCTGTAACGGACGAAATACGTTAGTCCAGCCACAATGACCATACCATGAGCGTGTAAACAATGACTCTACACTCACTGGGCTGGCTCTTTTTGTGCAGTATGAGCAAGCTTCGTAATACCAAGACTTGCCGCCGCGTCGTACACTCTTAGCACCATGTCATAAGACGCTTTTGCGTCTGCGGTAATAATAAGTGGTCGGGTATAATCGCCCCCTGTCACTTCTTTTAAGCCTTGTACCAAGGTGCTCACTTTCTCATTAATCAGCGTTTGACCATTGATCACATATTGGCCGTCTGCAGTGATAATCAGCTCGACGTTTTTGGTACGGTCTGAGCTTGGTGCATTTGACGTGGCAGTCGGTAAATCAATTGTTAACTCAGTACTTTGATTAAACGTTGTGCTCACCATAAAGAAAATGAGCAATAAAAAAACGACGTCGATCAGAGGCGTTAGATTGATTTGAACGTCATCTATTTTTTGACGACGAAATTTCACTGTGCAACTCCTGTCTTCTCACGATCACCATGTAATGAGTCAACCAATTTAGTCGATTGTTGCTCCATAGTGACAACAAGCTCATCAATTTTACGGCTAAAAAAGCGATGAAAAATCAACGCTGGAATTGCGACCCCAAGACCTGCTGCCGTAGTTAATAAAGCTTCTGAAATCCCGCCAGCCAACAAAGCTGTGTTTCCAGCTCCGCTTTCCATTAGTACAGAAAAGACTTTAATCATCCCCACTACTGTACCTAACAAACCAAGTAAGGGTGATATGGCTGCAATAGTACCTAGGGTATTCATGAATCGTTCTAATTCATGAATAACATGACTAGCCGCTTCTTGAACACTTTCCTTCATCGCGCCACGACCATGTTTTGAATTTAATAGTCCGGCAGCAAAAATGGAAGCCAACCCTATTTTGGTTTGCATTGAACGAATATATTCAATGGTCATTCTGTCATCACGCAATCTTGTCATAACATCAGATAGCAGACCTTTGGGGGCAACTGCTGCTTTGCGAAGAGTCCAAAAACGCTCAATAATAATAGCCAACGTAAGAATGGAACACGCCATTAACGGCCACATGAAAAAACCACCAGTTTGAATAAAGGCTAACACTTCGCTCTCCAATTTAAGTTTGCAAGTAATTTAACACACTCTCTAACTTTTCTACACGTTTGCAAGTGTCAGATTTTAAGAGAAAAAATGAATAGATGCAGGACGAATGACGAAGCAAAACATGATTCTTTTGAAAATGAAATGCCAGTGATTCATCAGCCTTAATCACCAACCAATCGACATTCATTGCTTCAAGCATCGTCGTAATTTGTTCTGGCACTTCTCCCTTTAACATTACCCACTTAATATCGTGATCCAAAAGCCTTTGCGGAGTAAGATCTGTTATATCACTGGGCGATAAAACGTAGCCACCCTGTTGCTCGACGTTCAAATAAGATCCGAACATTAGTCGGGTAACATCAGCGCCCGCCCATGACTCATTTAATACAATTTCATTTTGATCCGAGACAATAAGCTTGTTGTCTCTATTTGTCAGCATTACGTCCGCAATTGCGCCATCAATCAGCACAGACAAAAATAAAACACACCAAATCCCCATCGCACTGACAACCCCTCTTTTCAGAGGACTTTGGTAAACCCAAAAGCCAATCAACAGCAACATTATCCAACGAGGAAAACTAGACGTGAATTGTTCAAAAAACAGCAATGGCAGCTGAAAAGCAGTCCACTCAACAATCATCATTATGTAATAAAGCAGCACATCCAATAGTTGATAACTGTATGTCGTTCCAATAAGCAACGACTCCACACAAGACAATAATGCTATTGGAAACCATAGAAATGCAGCCAACGGAATGAGCGCAATATTCACTAAGATGGATACACTTGAAATGGCTTCTTGCCAGCCTAGTATTAATACCATTGATGCGGTGCTCAGCATGATTTGCACCATAAATAGTCGCGACAACTTGGTGGATGTCTGGCAATAGCCAATTAACAAATACACCATACTAAAAGACAACCACAAACCTGGACTCAGCACCGCCCTAGGGTTAACTAAAAGAACTAACCACAAAGCAAAGGTGATGATGCCATAAGGAGAGGCTTTTATTGCGAACATGCGAGCACACAAATAAACACTCAGCATAATGGATGCCCTTACTACAGGCTCACCCCAATTGGTTATATAGGCATACATTACCAATAAAGGCATGATGACAACCGCATCACACTGCCAACGAGTTAAACCTGACAGCATGATTCTGCTAGGTAATACCTGCCATACAGCCCGACTCAGCAAGCAACCAATCGCAAACATAAAACCAGTATGCAGCCCCGAAACAACAAATAAGTGGGCCAAACCAAGTGTACGAATTATCCATGTATCTCGCTCACTCCATAAATCATCCTGACCTAACAGCAAAGCCTTGGAGAAGCGCCAAGAATTGAATTCCCCAAACACCAAATCAAGCTTATTAAAAAGCTGATTTCTGAGAGAGAAGTGGGTTTCTTCTATTTCATGTAGCGTTTCGTCCGTAAAACGAATAGTAAGTTGTGCCGCTTGCTTTTTGATATAAAGCTGCCTTAACCACCAAGGGCCATTTTTATCTGGCAATAAGATGCTGGTGACTTCACCTGGATATAATGAATGAATCCTAACGTCATCATTTGAAAGCTCTCTGAATGCAGTTAGATCAAAATTGTCTTTGGTCTGTCTTTGACCCGTTTCATTGACATATACAATGCTGACTACACTCTCAGATAAAGAGAACTTACTTGGCAACTGATCTTTTTTATAAACCAGCTGCTGCTTTTCAAAATCGACCCACACCAGATAGCCGGTCTTAAGTGGCAAAGGCTCCGTTGGTAAAAACTCACTCAAGATGACGAAAATAAAGGAGAGAAGCGTCAAATGTAGAACTATTGAACGCTTAGACCATATTAGGTAGAGACACATTAGAATGATATGAGTAGAATACACCCACAAATAATCGCTCGGCACCAGTATGGCGCCCATCAATATGGACAAACTACTTAGTAACATAAGACCTCCTTGTCTTAAATTGCTAAATTATTTTTAACCTGATTATGCCGAAGAATTATCTTAAAAAATTCATACCAAATCCAGAAAAGTTAAAGCAGAGCAAAGCTTTAGGCCTATTAGGGTCGCAAATATACGAAGCTAACTTATGGCACCTCAACCGTAAATCCGTAGCGAGAGCTTTCTTTAATGGTTTGTTTTGGGCGTTTATCCCCATGCCATTTCAAATGCTTGCTTCGGCATTATTTGCTATTCCATTAAGAGCAAATATCCCATTGTCTATTGCCCTTGTGTGGATCACCAATCCGTTAACTATGCCATTTGTTTTTTACTTCAATTACAAGGTTGGCATGTTAATTCTGGGATCCCATGACAATAAAGACTTCCAACTTTCCGTCGAATGGATCTGGGATAAAATGGAGCACATCTGGATGCCGCTTTATGTAGGATCAATTGTCTCCGGCTTAATTGTAGGCGCTATTGGTTACGCTGTAATTATCATTTTATGGCGATTTCATGTCATTAAACGCTGGAAAGAACGCAAACTAAGAAACACCAAATAACCAATCACTCACTCATTTACAATAAAAAAGCCAAGACTCATCTGAGTCTTGGCTTTTTTTTGTTATATAGCTAACGACTACAAACAAATGCTTTTCTACTTTAACGGGTGCAAAGCACCCTGAGATAAGCGATATGCAGAATCCATCCAGCTCAACATTTTCTCGTCATGCGTAACGACAAGGAACGCCATATCATAAGTAGTTTTCAGTGTATTAATTAGATTCTGAATCTCTAAAGACGTGCTCTCATCTAGGTTGCCAGTCGGCTCATCCATTAACACGCAAGCTGGACGGTTAGCTAAAGCACGCGCAATAGCGACTCGCTGTCTTTCCCCACCAGATAATTGTGACGGTTTGTGGTTAAAGCGATCGTTTAGACCAACTTGTGTTAGAAGCTCCTCCCCACGCTGTTTGGCTTCTTGCTTATCCATGCCAGCAATCCACATCGGCATTAATACATTCTCTAGCGCCGTAAATTCAGGCAACAAATGATGGAACTGGTATACGAATCCCATTTCTTTATTGCGCATCTTGGCCCGCTTTGAATCTTTCATGCTCGACCAAGACACCCCAGCTAAACTCACATCTCCAGTGGTCGCCAAATCTAGCCCAGCCAATAAGTTCAACAAAGTCGTTTTACCTGAACCGGATGAGCCAACGATGGCGCAAGCCTGTCCTTTATGGAGCGTTAGATCAATAGACTGGAAAACATCGACAGTTTGTTTACCATCCAGATACTGCTTAGAAAGTTCGCGACACTCCAATACAACATTATTCATAACGTAATGCCTCCGCGGGCTCTACTTTCGAAGCTCGCCAAGCAGGATAAATAGTAGCAGCCACTGTCATCACAAAAGCAGATGTAACAATTAACTCCACATCAGACCACTGAAGCTCTGAAGGCAAGTAGTTGATAAAATACACGTCTGCACTTAAAAACTGAACATTTAACAATGTCTGTAGAGCGGCAATAATCTCACTTACATTGAGTGCTAAAGTGACACCTAATACCACACCAATAAGCGTTCCGAGCATGCCGATAAACATACCTTGCACAACAAATATCCACATAACCTGGCTTGATGTTAAGCCCATTGTTCTAAGGATGGCAATGTCGTTCCGTTTATCTGTAACCACCATCACTAGGGTGGAAACAATATTGAAAGCAGCGACGGCGACAATTAACAGTAACAACAAGCCAATCATGGTTTTTTCCATTTTTATCGCTTGAAATAGGCTGCCATGGGTTCGAGTCCAGTCGCTCACCCTGTTTTGCCCCGGTATAGCGCGAGCAATATCCCAAATACGTGAAGGCGCAACAAATAAATCATCAAACGAAATACGCAATGCCTCTACATCATCCGCTTTGTAGCGCTTCAGCTTAGCAGCGTCTTTAATATTAATGTAGGCAAGACTACTGTCTAGCTCTGCCCCAACCTCAAAGGTTCCGACTACAGTAAAACGCTTTAAAACAGGTGCCACGCCAGCAATTGAAACATTAGCTTTAGGTAAAATAGCCGTTACTTTATCGCCAATATCTACTCTTAACATTTTGGCCAACTGAGCACCTAGGACGATGCCAAAGCGAGTATCGTTAAGAGCATTTAAAGAACCCGAAGCTATGTTATCGCCAATAATAGAAACCTTCTTTTCCATGTCTGGATTGATGCCATTTAGAATTGCACCATGGACACTTTCGCCAGATTGGAACATCACTTGCGCTTGAATATGGGGGGCTACACCAACAACATCGGGCATCTTTGCCACTAGCTTTGCAGTATCACGCCAGTCATTTAATACTGGATCACCCCATAAAGTCGCGTGAGGAACCATACCTAAAATACGCTGACGTAATTCGCGATCAAAGCCATTCATTACCGACAGGACGGTAATAAGCACCATCACGCCAAGGGCAAGGCCTGCGATGGAGGAAAAGCTAATAAAAGAAATGAAATGGTTGGAGCGTTTTGCTCGGGCGTAACGCAAACCGATAGCAAAAGGAAGGAAGTTAATCAATGTATGTCCTTGTATGACAAGCTTGCTTGGTAATAATAGAGGAGCTGGGCTCCTCTATTATGGACTAAGTTACCAGACCGCTTATGCGTCGAAATCGATACCTATACGACGACCTACATCTTCGTAAGCTTCGATCACGCCACCCAAGCCTTGACGGAAACGATCTTTATCTAATTTCTCTTTGGTTTTGGCATCCCATAAACGACAGCCATCAGGAGAAAATTCATCACCCAATAAAACCTCACCTTTATATAGGCCAAATTCCAATTTATAATCAACTAAAATCATACCGCCTTCAGCAAAAATCGCTTTTAATACATCATTCACTTTGTATGTAAGCTCTTTTGCTTTTGCTAAATCAGCCGTTTTTGCCCAACCAAATGATTCAACATGAGACTCGTTGATCATCGGGTCACCTAAAGCGTCGTTTTTCAAAAACAATTCAAATGTTGGCGGTGTAAGAGCAATACCCTCTTCTACACCCAAGCGTCGGCAAAGGCTACCAGCGGCAACATTTCGAACGACACACTCAACAGGCATCATATCTAGGCACTTAACAAGTGACTCTGTATCACTTAAAAGCTTTTCAAAATGCGTTGGAATACCGGCTTCTTGTAGTTTTGTCATGATGAAAGCATTGAACTTGTTATTCACCATGCCTTTACGGTCAAGCTGTTCAATTCTTTTACCGTCAAATGCAGAGGTATCATCACGAAATACTAGAACCATCTTGTCAGGATCATCTGTACGAAATACAGATTTTGCCTTACCTGCATACAGCTCTTGTCGTTTTTCCATTGGAGAGTCTCCGGTCTTCTTTTATGAGGGGTTAATCTTAATTAATTTACAAAGCGTTGAACTAAGTGAAACGAAGTCACTTCTGGTGATTCCATAGAAGAAACATCAATAACTAAAAAGTCACCCACCTTTTGATGACTTATTTTATAAGGATATTCTCGTTGCTCCCAACTAACATCATCCAAATTTCTGCGAATTGTTTTAAGTGATTTTGTTTGTGCACTATCTATTAAAGGCAAAGTAAGGTCGACAACATCACCAATACGAGCAACGTCCTCTGGTGGCACGGGTGCAAGCAATTGCTTTTCGCCTGGCATTAGATAAATACCTGCAGCGCTTAATTTAGCTTCAATCTCTGCCTGAGATACATTCTCACCTAAGTGGATGGCGAAAAGACCATGATGATCGACCCAAATAGGGAAAGATGTGGCATCTCCGCGATTAGAAAGGTAAGCCGAAGACTGATTTAACTGGCGCCCCATAGCTCCCCATAAGCGAACAGCAACCGCATAAGCATCATCATTTTGTACTGGACTCATCCAATTCCCTGGCTCAACATCTTGTTGTTCATCGCGAAATTGTACAGTGACCAATGTTTTACCTTCCATTTCCTTAAAACGAAATGAAAAAGCAGGTTGCGCTGGATGCAAGCGAGTAATATTGCTCCATAATGATGCCCACCAACCCTGCGGATGGAAATCAAATGGCACACTATTTATACGATCATCGGTTTGTGAGGCAATTGAGACACCATCACCATGAAGCGCAGTTAAAAAGTCAGTTACGATACGCTTAGATTGCGTCATGCTCGCAGGAACATTTAATTCTACTGCATCGTCTTGCTCTTCAACATTAATAGCAACCATCGGATAATATACAAATGGCGCTCTAGGGGTTGTATACGGAGTCGTGCCTTCTAAATTCGCAATAGCTTTTTCATTTGGTATAACAAGAGCATTACTTAAAGGAGCCGCCCCTGAAGGGACTTCCAATGAAGAAGTCACTGGTTTCTCCTGTTGATAGTCATCAGAGTGATCAGTGAAAAATGTACTACAGCCAGATAACAACAATGTTAGAGAGCTTGCGCCCATCAAATTCAGGGTAAATTTATTCATACTAATAAAACTCCAGCTTCGATCATGGCTTGTCGAACGGCCGAATGATACTGCTCAGAAAGAGGCGTTAAAGGTAACCTAATACCGTCTTCACATAGACCTAATTGGCTACACGCCCACTTAACAGGGATTGGGTTAGACTCTAAAAACAAGTTTTTATGGAGTGAAGAAATGGTTGTATCAATGGAATGAGCTTGATCCGCTTTTCCTGCCAATGCTAACTCGGCGGCTTGAGAAACGGCTTTTGGTGCAACATTGGCCGTCACGGATATATTGCCTTTACCGCCCAAAAGCATTAATGCAACTGCCGTCGGATCATCTCCAGAATAGACTGCAAAAGTCTCAGGCAATGCATTAATCAAAGCTTCGCCGCGTTCTAAATTACCAGTAGCATCTTTTATACCAACAATATTTTTCACCGAGGACAAACGCACGACTGTTTCGTTTTGCATATCACATGCCGTTCGACCTGGTACGTTGTATAGAATTTGAGGGATATCAACTGCATCTGCTATTGCTTTGAAATGCTGATACAAACCTTCTTGGGTAGGTTTGTTGTAATAAGGCGTAACAAGTAAACAAGCATCTGCGCCCGCTTCTTTTGCGCTTCGAGTAAGATCGATGGCTTCGTGAGTTGCATTGGCCCCCGTGCCGGCGATAACAGGAACACGACCATTAACAGTATTAACTACCTGACGAATTACGTTCGCATGCTCTACTGTCGTTAGAGTGGAAGATTCACCCGTGGTCCCTACCGCTACGATGCCGTGAGTCCCCTCGTTAATATGAAACTCTATTAGATCATCTAATTTTTTAGTATCTACAGCGCCATCTGGTGACATAGGAGTGATAAGCGCAACTAAACTACCTGTGATCATTTCGAGTCTCCGATAAAATTATAAGCGCGCCTATAGTAACGTCCAGACTCTGGATTAACAATAATTGACAGACGTAAAGCAGGAGTAAATTCACAAGAAACCGCATTCAGGAGGATTTTTCATTAAGGTCTTGTTAAGCTAATGACCAATAAGCAATTACTCATTAATAGACAAACTATTTTTCTTTAAATAATGCGTTGGACAGAAGAGATACATTATGACTATCGAAATCGGACAAACAGCACCGGACTTTAGTGCCAAAGATCAAAATGGCGATACCATTACACTCAGCCAATTTAAAGGCAAAAAAGTTGCCTTGTATTTTTACCCAAGAGACAACACGCCTGGGTGCACGGCTCAAGCTTGTGATTTGCGTGACAACTACCAGACGTTACTTGATCAAGGTTTTGTCATTCTTGGAATCAGCACAGATACAGAAAAGAAACACCAGAATTTTATTGCGAAGTACGACCTACCTTTCCCATTAATTGCTGACACAGAAAAAGAAGTACATGAACTGTACGGTACCTGGCAACTAAAAAAGTTTATGGGACGAGAGTCAATGGGGACAGTAAGAACCACTTTTATCATTGATGAAAACGGCGTTATTTCCGATATCATCAGTAAAGTAAAGACCAAAGCGCACGCTGAGCAAATTCTGAAATAAGCGCATAGAAATGGCGCGATAATAATCGCGCCATTTCTCACTTAGCACTTAAACCTAAATCCCACCACGAATATGCTCTTTCACTTCTTCACGGTAATACTCCGATAATAGTTCATGCAAATCTTCACTCAATGGTGGTAAGGACGACGTGGCCGCATTACGAACTACTTGTGAAGAACGGCTAGCACCAGCAATGATGCTTGATACTTGTGGCTGATCAAGAATCCAGCGTAAAGACACATCCAATATATTTTGGCCTTCAGGCAACTTTTTCTTGAGCGCTTCCACTAGAGCCACGCCTTTTTCAAAAGGAATACCATTAAAGGTTTCCCCAACATGAAAAGCAGCACCATCCTTATTGTAAGATCGATGATCATGTTCACTAAAAGCATGATCAAGCGTCATTTTTCCGGACAGTAAACCACTTGCTAATGGTAAGCGGACAATAACCCCAACATTATTTTCCTCCGCTAACGGCAATAACGACTCAGTCGCATCTTGGCGAAAAACGTTAAATAAGATTTGTAAGCTAGCCAACTCTGGATGACTACAACAAAACATCGCTTCATCTAGCATCTCCACACTGGCCCCAAAATGCTTGATGACACCTTCTTTTTTAAAATCATCCATCCAAGCCAGCATATCGCCTGAAAACAAAACCTCGCGAGGAACACAATGCAATTGAGCAAGATCGATAGACTCCACACCCAAACGCTGAGCTGAAGCCTGTAAACTTTTTTTAACTGCCGCTTTACTATAACCATTAGGGTAAAGCTCAGCATTGCGGCCGACTTTAGTGGCGATAATCGGCGGCTTACTTAAAGACTTATGCCATTGCCCTATTCTTTCTTCACTTAAGCCACCTCCATAAACATCCGCAGTATCAAAAAAGTGAATACCTTCATCCATCGCCGTTTGCAGTATCTTTGTCGCTTCTTTATCTTCCACCGGACCAAAATCATTACCAAGCTGCCAACAGCCTAAGCCAACTTCCGATACTTTAAAGCCAGTCTTTCCTAATATTCTAGTTTTCACAAATCCTCCTATAAACGAACTAAAAACTCATACCACTACTATACGAGCCTTTTTACTGTTTATAATTATCGATATATTGAAATCATTGTTTAATAAGGCTTAACAATATGAGCACTCATTTTCCAGAAGGCATCACAGAGTTTTTGGCTGTGGTTGAAGCTCACAGCTTCTCCAAAGCATCAGAACAACTCAATATTTCCCGCGCCAGAGTCTCACAAATTATTAGCCGGTTAGAAAAAGAAATGGGCATCCAGTTGCTCTATCGCTCTACACGCTCGCTTTCTCTATCCCCAGCTGGGGAAACTTTTTATCAGCTTGCAAGGCAAGGTGTGGATCAACTAGAACATGCTGTACTATCGGCTCAAAACGCTCACTCAAGTATAGGAGGCCAAATTAGGATCAATTCAGTGGGAGGTTTATTTGGCGAAGAGATACTGGCCCCAATCTTAATTCGTTTTATGAAAGAAAACCCCAAGATAGAAGTTGAGCTTAGTTTTTCAAGCACTAGAGAAGATTTGATTGAGTCACAATACGATCTTGTGATCAGAATGGGGGCACTGACCAATTCAAATTTAGTTGGACGAAAGCTGACGAGCTACAAAAACCACCTTGTAGCAAGCCCAACATATATAAAGACAATGCCCAAGCTAGATAGCCCCAAAGATTTGATTGATCATTTTTTAATTAATGGTTCAGTAAAAAGGTGGTCGTTCACCCACAATAACGGCGAAGATAGATACGAACTCCCTGTACATGGAAAGCTAAAATGTTCAAATGGACACGTGGTAAAAAAGGCAACGCTGGATGGAGCTGGAATATCGAGACAACCCACTTACTACGTGGAGCATGACATTCAATCAGGCCAACTGGTAACACTCCTACCTGATTGGCAGCTGCCAAACTCTGATGTTACTTTACTGTATCCTCAATCAAGAAATATCAGTATTAGAGTAAAAGCCTTGGTGCACTATCTTATGGAAGCCTTTAGAATCGATTATTAGATATAAACATCGGTTTCACAAAGGATTTCTATGCTTCCAGCATTAGCCAACTCATTAACTCCCATCTTGCTCCTTATTTGCCTAGGCTTTTTTCTTGGTAAAAAAACAGACTATCTGAATAGTCCCTCTTTGGCTGCCCTTGTCTCCAATTTAGGGCTACCAGCTTTACTGCTTTATTCCGTTTTATCAATGCAGATGCAAGTTTTCAGCATGTTCAAAATCATCATTGCGACGGTTCTCGTGTTGGCGCTGGTTTCGCTGAGCTCATTCGTTTTACTTAAAGCCCTTAAGCTACCGACACGCTTTTACTTACCACCTTTGGTCAACCCTAACACTGGCAACCTAGGCATACCTGTTGCCTTCGCATTTTTTGGCGCCGAAGGAATGGCCATCGCCGTTGTAATATCGTCTGTCGTGCAAATTAGCCATTTTACACTCGGGGTTGGTTTTATGTCGGGCAACTACCACCCTAAACAACTATTAAAGAATGGTCCTGTTATTGCGTTAGTAATTGGTGCGTTTTTCTTAAGCCTTAACATCAACTTACCAACACCAATAATGAATACATTAAACATGTTGAGCCAAATCACATTGCCAATAATGCTAATGCTGCTCGGCAAATCTATTAGTGGTCTGTCAGTCACAGAAAGTAGCAAGATAGGGCGCGCCGCCGTACTGTCTTTATTTCGCCCAATAGTAGGCGCTATTTGCGCATGTTTAGTTGTCTATTTTTTTCCGCTTAGCCGCATAGAAGGCTCGGTATTAATTGTATTAAGCACCATGCCAGTGGCTGTTATAAGTTACATGCTAGCCAGCAAATTCAAAGGACCAGTTGATGAAATTGCCCTTATGATTCTTATATCTTTACCAATGTCGCTTTGTACTGTGGCACTGTTATGGTGGTTGTATCTATAGACACTTAAATTAAGATTTTAGCCAATCAAGAAAAGCAGCAACAGGCGCTGTTGGGGCTTGTTGCTTAGACAGAACAATGTAATAACCATTATCCGACTGCACCTTGAAATTTGGCAGTTCAACTAACACACCGCTTTTTATAAAGTCATCGACCAAAGGAAACCACCCAAGCCCAATCCCCTGACCGGAAATGGCGGCCTGCACCAACAAAGTATAATTATCGAACTCCATTACAGACTCTGCCGGTTGCCATTGACAGTTATTGAGCTGAAACAGCTGCTCCCAATCAATCCACTTTTGACCCATTTCCGCATTTAACTTCAAAAGCGGAGCCTTCACGAGATCCTCTAGATTTGTTAAACAAGCATACTCATCCAGTAATTTTGGGCTACAGATAGGATAAACGATTTCCGGCAATAATTTCTCAGACAGATACCCTTGATAGTGCCCGTCACCAAATAACACTGCCACATCAGCTTCTAAAGAAACTAAATCCACTTCGGACTGAGAAGTCTGAATACGAATATCAATATCCTTATGCTGTCTTCGAAAATCTGGCAGTCGAGGCATCAACCAAAAAGCAGCAAAAGCAAAATCTGTGGCGACTGTAATACGCTGAGACTTGGGTTTTTGTTTTATTTTCTGCAATACATTTCGCAGATCCTGCAAACTAGATTGCGTTGTTTTCAATAAAACATGACCGGCATCAGTTAGCACTACGCCACGGTAAATGCGCTCAAATAATGGCACACCTAAAGAAGCCTCTAATGCTCGTATTTGCTGACTTACTGCTGGTTGTGTCGTACCAAGTTCACGAGCAGCAGCCGTAAAACTAAGCAAACGTGCAGACGCCTCAAAAATAACAAGAGATTGAAGAGGAGGTAGCTCCGAGTTAGCTAACATAAGTTGAACTTATCCTATGCATAAGATTTCAGTCAGTTTACAGCATCTCCATCATAGCGCAATGTAGCTAGAATAAAGCAACGATCACTCATTACATCAAAGTTTAACTTTTTATCCATTAGGAAAAACCATGCCAAAAACACAACCTAATATTCTTTTTATTATGGCAGACCAGCTGGCTGCATCCGCCCTGCCTGCCTATGGCCACTCAGTTGTCAAAACACCCAACCTAAGTAAACTAGCTAAAGAAGGTGTTGTATTTGATTCTGCATATTGCAATAGCCCCCTTTGCGCACCTTCTCGTTACGTCCTTATGACAGGACAGCTACCGAGTAAAATTGGTGCTTATGACAACGCAGCAGACTTTCCAGCAGATATTCCAACGTTCGCCCATTACCTTCGTGCGCAGAATTACAAAACAGCCCTATCCGGCAAAATGCATTTTTGTGGCCCTGATCAATTACATGGTTTTGAAGATAGACTCACGACCGATATTTACCCAGCTGATTATGGGTGGTTCCCAAATTGGGATGACCTCAAAACACGCCCAACCTGGTACCACAATATGTCTTCCGTCACACAGGCCGGCCCTTGCATACGCAGTAACCAATTAGATTTTGATGATGAGGTGGTTTTTCATGCACAACGCTACCTCTATGACTATGTTAGACGCGAGCAAGACAGACCTTTCTGTTTAACAGTTTCTATGACACATCCTCACGATCCCTACGCAATCCCTCAAGAGTATTGGGATAGATACAGAGATGAAGAAATAGATATGCCAAAAATATCCATCAACAAAGAAGATCAAGACCCACATTCCGCTCGCCTCCAGGAAGTGTATGCGTATTACGATCAAGAATTAAGTGAACAACAGATTCGTAATGCCCGCCGCGCCTACTATGGAGCAATTAGCTATGTAGATGATAAAATTGGATTACTTTTAAAAGCTTTAGAAGAAACGGGATTAGCCGACAACACCATTATTGTTTTTTCTGGTGATCATGGCGACATGCTTGGTGAAAGAAACCTTTGGTATAAAATGTCGTTTTTTGAAGGATCTGCTCGAGTCCCTATGATTGTCCATGCACCTAAACACTTTTCAGCTAAACGCGTTAAAGCATCAGTATCTACGATGGATTTATTACCAACCTTTCTTGAGATGGCCACCAACTCTTCTGAACACAGTTATGCTATGCCTATTCAAGGAAGAAGCTTGATGCCCCACATTAAAGGCCAAGAAGGAGGACATGACGAAGTCATTGGCGAATATTTTGGTGAAGGTGCAATCGCCCCATTATTAATGATACGAAGGGCACAGTACAAGTACGTCCATTGCCATATCGATCCAGATCAATTATTTGATCTTGAAAATGACCCAGATGAATTAGTTAACTTGGCGAACAAGCCAGAGTTCGATGACCTATTGCATGCGTTCAAAAAAGAAGCGCTAGAACGCTGGGACTCTGCAAGGCTCACTCAAGATGTACTCACCAGCCAACGCCGCCGTCGCTTAATCGTAAAAGCGATGAACAAAGGCAAGAAAACACCTTGGGATCATCAACCGATATTCGAAAGCAGCGAAATGTATATGAGAAATCACATTGATCTAGACGACCTAGAAAGTCGGTCGCGCTTTCCAAAAGTCTAATAACCATAAGCTAAAAAGCATCATCACAAATAGGAGCACGATAATGAAAGCACTTTCTTTAAAAACTCTTAGTATAGCCAGCCTACTTATTAGCAGTAGTCTCGCCCTATCCGCTGAGCCCGAGCAATGCAAAAACGTCACCTTCAGTGATCCTGGCTGGACAGACATAGGTGCAACGAATGGTGTCGCCACGACTTTATTAAAAGCAATGGGATACGACACTCAGGTATATCTCCTGAGTGTACCAGTCGGCTTTGAAAGCTTGAAAAATGGAAAAATCGATGCCTTCATGGGAAATTGGATGCCAGCCCAATCAGCATTCATGGATAAGTACAAAGACAATCTAGACATTATCCGCACCAACTTAGAAGGCGTTAAATTTACCTTAGCGGTACCAAAATACGTTTTCGATGCTGGCGTGAAAGACTTTGCTGATCTAGCTAAATTTAGTCAAAAATTCCGTCAGAGAATATATGGAATCGATGCTGGCGCACCGGCAAACCAAAAACTCCAGAACATGATCGATACCGATGACTTTGGCCTCAAAGACTGGAAAGTTGTAGAGTCAGGCGAACAAGCTATGCTTTCGCAAGTAGCAAGAACCGTAAAACGCGATAATTTCATCGTGTTTCTTGCATGGGAACCCCATCCAATGAATGTTAATTTCGATTTAAAATATTTAACAGGTGGAGATAAATATTTTGGTCCTAATTACGGCGGCGCCACGATAAGAACAGTCACTCGCAAAGGCTACGCAAACGAATGTCCGAATGTCGGAAAATTACTCAGCAATCTGGAGTTTGGTTTAAAAATGGAGAACGAAATAATAGGCTCTAGTGAAAAACCAGAGCAAGCTGCAGCTAACTGGATTAAGACCCATCCAGAAATACTAGACAAATGGCTGCAAGGCGTTACAACTTTCGACGGCCAACCTGCACTAGCAAGAGTAAAGCAAAAACTTAGCGAAATGTAAGTCACCCTTAATATTGCAAATATAAAAAAAGACCCCCAGTAATTGGAATGCCCAACTATTGGGGGTCATTTCATTATATGTTTTTTATTGTATAGCTAAAGATAAACTACTGGCGCGTTAAACGATCATTCCCCAACACCAATGGTGCAGTTGAACGATACGGATTGATATCCAACCCTCCACGTCTGACATAGCGAGCATAGACAGTTAAGCTTTCTGGCTTACATTGACGCATGATATCAATAAAAATTCGCTCAACGCATTGCTCATGAAAATCCGTATGTTCGCGAAATGAAATCACATACTTCAACAAACTTTCGTGGTGAATCTTAGGCCCCTTGTAATCAATAAAAACCGATCCCCAATCAGGTTGATTGGTAACAGGACAATTTGATTTTAAAAGATGGCTCACCAATCGTTCTTCAACCACACCCGCTGATTCATCCGTCTCTAACAGACCAGAATTTGGGTGGTATTCAGATACATCAACATCCAATTCATCGATGCAATAATCCGGTGTTAATACAACCAAAGACGCCATTGAATCTACATCGCGAATAATGACCGTCACTTCTGCACCAGCGGCATTTGAAAGATCCTTTTCAAGCAAGGCTTGCACCTCTTCCGCTGACCCATAACGCATCTGATTTAAAGAATTCAAATACAACTTAAAGGATTTGGACTCAATGATATTTGGCGAATTACATGGTAAACGAAATTCTGCTAAGGCGACAATTGGCTTACCTTTAGAATTCAACCATGACATCTCATAAGCATTCCAAACATCTTCACCAAAAAAGGGTAAGCGCTCGGACTCAATAGCCATCTCAATCCATTTATCAACTCTTGCAATGGGGTAAAGCAACCCTGCATCGTACTCAGAAACATATTCTGTTTGCTGACCTAAGGGTAAAAAACCCATATAACACTACCTCAATTTCTAATACCTTTGCCCTGATTGAGCAAACGTAGACCAAATCCAAACAACACAACTATAAACACACAAACAATCACAAGCGCCCAATAAACATTAATATCAGAAACACCTAAAACGCCGTATCGAAACGCATTTACCATATAAAGAACAGGATTTAATAACGATACGGATTGCCAGAAATCTGGCAACAAATCGATAGAATAAAATACACCACCTAAATAGGTTAACGGCGTCAAAATAAAAGTTGGCACGATAGAGACATCATCGAAACTTCTCGCGTAAATTGCGTTAACGAAGCCGCCTAAGGAAAACATAATCGCCGTCAAACAGACGACAAGAATCGTCAGGAATAAATTCTCTAATGCTAGATGAGTAAAAAACAACGACAGCAAGGTTACCGTTACACCAACACACAAACCACGCGCCACACCACCCAGCGTGTAACCCATAAGAATAACCCAGTTTGGCGTAGGAGAAACCAATAACTCTTGCACACTATGCTGAAACTTCGCAGAAAAGAACGACGAAGACACATTAGAATATGAGTTGGTAATGACTGACATCATGATCAAGCCAGGCACTATGTATTGCATATAACTGAAACCACCCATTTCGCCGATTCGATCACCAATTAAGTTGCCGAAAATAGCGAAGTACAGTGTCATAGTGATGGCTGGTGGCAATAGAGTTTGTGGCCAAATACGAGTAAAGCGACGAATCTCTCTTACCAAAATCGTATAAAATGCGACCCAAATTTCCGAATTTTTCATTTAGCTAGCCTTTATTAATTAATTTAACGAAGAGCTCTTCGAGTCGATTAGACTTGTTTCGCATACTAAGCACATTGATTGAAACTTCATCAAGGGCTTTAAAAATAGTGTTGATAGACTGCCCTTTAATCACTTCCACTTCGATCGTACTTGCATCTTTACTGATGGACATACTAAATTCAGGTAAATCCCAATTATCTGGCAGACTGGCATCCAAATCTAAAATAAAAGTTTCTTGGTTCAGTGTTTTCAATAAAGCTTTCACACTGGTGTTTTCAACAATTTCACCGGCATTAATAATGGCAATGTTTCGACACAATTGCTCAGCTTCCTCTAGATAATGCGTAGTCAAAATAATCGTCGTACCCTGCTCATTGAGCTTTTTAATGAATTCCCACATAGAGCGACGAAGTTCAATGTCTACTCCGGCTGTTGGCTCATCTAAGATAAGCACTTCAGGCTCATGAATAAGCGCCCTTGCAATCATTAAACGGCGCTTCATTCCACCAGATAACATACGTGATTGGTCGTTTCTTTTATCCCAAAGATCCAACTGTTTTAGATATTTTTCGGCGCGCTCTTCTGCAACAGTGCGGCTGATACCATAAAAGCCAGCTTGAGTGACCACAACATTAAAAACAGTCTCAAAAACGTTGAAGTTAAACTCCTGCGGAACCACACCTAAGTATTTTTTTGCTTTAGCAAAATTTTGATCTATATCCGTTCCAAAAATAGACACTTTGCCCGATGTTTTATTCACCAACGAGCATAAAATACCTATTGTTGTAGACTTGCCCGCTCCATTTGGGCCAAGTAACGCAAAAAAATCTCCTTTTTCAACTTTTAAATCGATACCTTTTAACGCTTCAAAGCCGCCATCATAGCGTTTTTTAAGGTCACTAATTTCGATTGCATATGTCATAATTGAAGTTCTCGTACGGCAATAGCCGACTAAATAGTTACATACTTGAATAGGGTTTTACGTGGAATCACGCACACAATACATATTTGACGCATTTGTTGATTTACGTCAGCGCATCTCAGAACACGCACCTTTTGATCAGCCAGACCTAGCAGAAGAAGAATTAGACTTCTTAGAAAAGTGGGACGACCTGATGAAAAACATTCAGGAAAATACCCATGATTATACTTTCGACGCTCAAGAAGTATTATCACGCTTCATACGATGCTACGCAAATCTAGTCCCACTGATAAAAAGAGAACTATTATGGTTTGTTGGTGGAGAGTGCCTGCACTTTCTAGGTGATGAGGAAATTGCTCTTTATCAGCAGCTGGAAGATCATTTGTATGAGCTAGACAGCCAAAATCAAAGCTATGATATATCAAAAGAAATTAGTGCATTACGCGGCACACCAACTCAAATCCATTAATAAAGTTAGCTAGGCTGAACGAATTATAATTCGTTCAGCCTGTAGCGCCTAAGAAATCTTCTTAAACACTAACGTTCCATTCGTACCACCAAAACCAAACGAATTATTTAATACTACGTCTATTTTGCGTTTTTGCGGTGTTCCAAGAACATAATTCAAATCACAACCTTCGCCCGGCTCATCCAAATTAATAGTTGGCGGAGCAACTTGATCGCGAATGGCAAGAATAGAGAATATTGACTCGACAGCCCCAGAAGCGCCCAGCAAATGTCCAATCATCGACTTAGTCGAACTCATAGCAACATCTGACGCATCGTCACCCATTAGCACTTTTACGGCTTGCGTCTCCGCAAGATCACCTGCCGGTGTCGATGTGCCATGGGCATTAATATAATCTATTTCTGAAGGAATTAGATGAGCATCTTTTAATGCTGCACTCATTGCTGACGCTGCACCTTCACCACCTTCAGGTGGTGCAGTCATGTGATGCGCATCATCGCTCATACCAAAGCCTGCAAGCTCTGCGTAGATTTTTGCACCACGCGCAACAGCGTGCTCGTATTCTTCCAATACAAGAATACCTGCGCCGTCACCCATAACGAAACCATCGCGATCTTTGTCCCATGGACGACTTGCGGTCTTATGATCATCATTACGAGTAGATAAAGCCCTAGCAGCACCGAAGCCGCCGATACCTAATGGCGTAATAGCCATCTCAGCACCACCGGCAATCATCACATCCGCATCACCATAAGCAATCATACGCCCAGCCATACCGATATTATGCGTACCTGTAGTACAAGCAGTGACAATAGAAATATTTGGGCCTTTAAAACCAAAACGAATCGCAACATGACCTGAAATCATATTAATAATCGCGCCTGGAACAAAAAAAGGAGAAATACGTTTTGGGCCAGATTCATTCAATAGCTCTAGGTTTTTTTCAATCATTGGTAAACCACCAATCCCTGAACCTATCGCACAGCCAACGCGGGTTAAATCCGCTGTATCAGCATTAAGGTCAGCATCCTCTAAAGCTTGCACTGCAGCTGCGATGCCATATTGAATGAAAAGATCCATTTTGCGAGCTTCTTTGACACTCATATATTGAGTTGCATCAAAGTCATTTACTTGTGCTGCAAAACGGGTAGAAAACTGGCTAGCATCAAAAGAAGTGATCTCCGATACACCACTCTTGCCTTCCAAGATGTTATCCCACGTATCTTTCACATTATTGCCAAGGGGTGTCACCATTCCCATTCCTGTGACTACTACCCGACGACGAGACATAAGATTTCTCCAGCAAATCGCTCTCAATCATTAAGAGCTATTAATAAGAAAAGCCGCTGTAACGAATACAAGCGGCTTTTCGGAAAACTCAGTTCACCAATATATTACAAGTTAGCGTTAATGTAATCGTTCGCTGCTTGTACAGTAGTGATTTTTTCTGCTTCTTCATCAGGAATTTCAGTATCAAATTCCTCTTCAAGAGCCATTACTAGCTCAACTGTATCTAGGGAATCTGCACCTAGGTCATCAACAAAAGATGCTGAAGCAACAACATCTTCTTCTTTAACGCCTAGTTGTTCACAAACGATTTTCTTAACGCGTTCTTCAATGCTACTCATTAGAAGTTCCTACTCTACTCATTAACAGCTCAGTGTGAGCATATTATAAAAATTCGATCACCAAAAAAAGGTGTGATTCTCGACATGAACCGGAGACGTATTTTCGTTGAATTAAATATAAAATTCAACTCAAATTACGACATATACATACCGCCATTGACATGTAATGTCTCACCGGTAATGTAAGCGGCGCCATTTGACGCCAAAAATGCGACAGCTGCCGCAATTTCTTCTGGTTGACCAAGACGCGATGAAGGCACTTTTTCGACTAATTTAGCCTTATGCTCATCAGGTAACACCTTAGTCATATCTGTTTCAATGAATCCTGGAGCAACACAGTTTACCGTGATACCACGAGACGCAATTTCCGCTGCTAACGAACGGCTAAAGCCTTCTAAGCCAGCTTTCGCTGCAGAATAATTTGTTTGGCCACCGTTGCCCATGGAACCGACAACGGAACTAATACTAATCACACGACCAAATTTTGCTTTAGTCATGCCGCGTAAGCAAGCTTTTGTGACACGAAAAACAGAAGTTAGGTTGGTGTTGATCACCTGATCCCACTCATCTTCTTTCATTCGCATCATCAAGTTATCACGAGTAATGCCAGCGTTGTTAACAAGAACCGTTGGTGCACCAAATTCAGCTGTAATTTCTTTAATTACAGCGTCAACTGATTCACTTGATGACACATCAAGCACCCAGCCTTTACCATTAGCTCCCAGGTACTCTGAAATGCTTTGTGCACCAGACTCGCTAGTAGCAGTACCAATTACGGTTGCGCCCTGCTCTACTAGAGCAACAGCAATGGCTTTACCTATGCCACGAGTAGCTCCAGTTACTAGAGCAATTTTTCCTTCAAGACTCATGCTTGTCTCCTACAATATATGTCGAATCGTATATTTTTTACGAACAAATAATAAAATTCTATTACGCAGACAAAGCCGCTTCAAATCCAGCCAAATCACCTAGAGAAGATGTCTCTAAGCCTTTAACTATACGCTTATTAAGACCACTTAGCACTTTGCCTGGGCCACATTCAATAGTTGAGGTTACACCCAATTCAGAGAGCAACACAACAGTTTGCGTCCACAAAACAGGCCCACTTAACTGAGAAACCAAGTTTGCCTTAATCACAGAAGGGTCAGATACCGCTTGAGCTGTAACATTCTGCACCAAAGTGTAAGAAGGCGCATTAAATACAATCGTGTCTAGCTTCTCTGCTAACTTAGCGCCAGCTGGGATCATAAGCTCACAATGAGAAGGAACGCTAACAGGCAAAGGCAAGGCACGCTTAGCACCCGCTTCTTTAGCATTTACCATTGCAGCCTCAACCGCGGCAACATGACCAGCAATAACCACCTGACCAGGAGAATTGAAATTAACAGCACTAACAACCCCCGGAACAGACTCACATGCAGCAACCACTTTATCATCATCAAGACCGATAATAGCAGCCATTGCACCTTCACCAGCAGGAACCGCTTGCTGCATATATTCACCACGCAACTTCACAAGCTCTACCGCATCAGCGAAAGCGATTACACCAGCGCACACTAAAGCAGAATACTCACCAAGACTATGCCCAGCAACATATGCAGGTTTATCGCCTCCCTGCTGCTCCCAAAGACGCCATAGAGCTACGCTAGCCGTCAACAAAGCTGGCTGAGTCTTATCTGTCTGACTAAGCTTCTCAGCATCGTTTTGCACAAGGCCCCATAAATCATAGCCAAGAACATCAGATGCTTCGACAAAAGTTTGCTCTATTATATCGTGCTTCTCCGCTAAATCCGCCAACATTCCCAATTGCTGAGAACCCTGCCCCGGAAAAACAAAAGCTAATTTAGTGCTCATTTCACTTCCTCACTACAAAGTCGCGCTTCTATTGCAGAATATAAATCTGCACGCGCAATATCAATTCCATACTCAATCGCACCGATCATAGCAGACAAATCTGAGCGACCATGACCTTTTACCAAATTGCCACGAACACCCACTAAACAAGCCCCATGCCTTCGCTCAGTTTGGTAAAAAGTCTCAAACAAGGATGATGCTCCATCCACTTTTTTAAACTTATTCATCATAAAAGACAGAAGTCCCTCAGATGCTTTCAACACGGCATTACCAACCATGCCATCACATACAATGACGTTTTTATCGCCATCAAACAATTCTGTACCTTCCGCATAACCAAAATAATCAGGCCATTTCTTGCTCGCTAAAAGCCGATCAGTCTCTCTAATAACGGCACTACCTTTAGAGCTCTCTACCCCAACGTTCAATAAGCCTACCCTTGGCTGTTCATCACTTAGTGTTTCTACATAAGCCGCACCCAGCTCAGCAAAGCCAACCAGCATAGATGGCGGACAGTGAACATTCGCACCCAAGTCTACCAAACATCGTAAAGGATTAGAGTATAGCTCTCTAATTAATGCTGGGTATAATTTCGGACGTAACACGCCCAATATATGGCGCGCTAATGCAACCATTGCCCCCGTATTTCCTAAGGTCACTACAACATCTGAAGACTGTTCAGACAATGCGTTTAGAGACTGGTAAAGCGTGCTGTATCGGCGACGAAATAAGGACAACACTATCTCTTCGTCTCCATCAATAACATCAGAGCAAGCAATTAGAGATAAGCGTTCATGTGGCGCAGGAAGTTCCAGACCGGAATTAGGGGAATAATAAATAGTGATGACGACATCTCTATAGCGAGAAAGAATCTCCATCGCACCGTCAAATGCAATGCGGGGACCTAAGTCCCCGCCCATAGCGTCTAAAGCTACCCTGATCATGGGTATCTTAGTTACTCACCTTTTGGGGTGATAACTTGACGGCCACGGTAAAAACCATCTGCAGAAATATGGTGACGACGGTGAAGTTCACCAGTTGTCTTTTCTACAGAAAGAGTTGGACCTGTCAAAGCATCGTGTGAACGGCGCTGGCCGCGACGTGAACGAGTTACTTTACTTTTTTGTACTGCCATTTTTGGAGCTCCTAACTTTACTTGGCCTTTAATTGGGCCAATATACTAAATGGATTCGGTTTTTCGCCATCCGGTGCGTCATCGGTAGACGAGGCATACTTTACAGCTGTTGGGTTGCAACCACTTTCTTCGTGATAGGCGACAATTGGTAGCGCAAGTATAATTTCTTGCTCAACCATATCTGCCAAAATTACTTCACCATCGGTCATGACAACAGGATCGTAATTGTTTGGTAGATTCTTAGCATGATCTTCGTCATAAACGAATGCCAGCGACAAATCTATCTCCAGATCATGTGAAACAGCCCCCATACAACGTTGACAAACAACCTGTACTTGAGCGGTTAATGAACCGGTAGCAATATAGCGCCTATCCTCATCAACTCTAAAGTCTAGATGAATAAAAGCATTACCCTCATCTGAGGCTAATATAGCACAAAGCTCCTTAAATTGATTAAGGTGCAAGTACCCGTCGATCGCTTGCTCATGGCTAGCGTATTTACGAGGGTCAAAATATTTAGGTAACGTATCATTCAACATGGCGGGGGATAATATTGCTAAGGGCCCTTTTTGTCAAAGTCTAACTGCTCTTAAAGCACTTTTTTTCACTTTTTTAAGCCATTAGACACAAAAAAAAGTAAAATACCCATTCATCCCAATAAAACGATTATAAAACAATGCAAAAAAAACTCATATTAGGCTCATCTTCTCCTTATCGAAAAGCACTCTTAGAACGCCTAAAAATCCCATTTGAATGCCATTCACCTAATATTGATGAAAGCCCATTAAGTCAAGAATCCGCCATTGATTTAGTAAAACGCCTCAGCGTCGCCAAAGCCCACGCTGTTGACTTTGCTCGCCAGCAAAACACACCGAATTCAAACGACCTAATTATCACTTCCGATCAAGTTGCTGTGTTAAATGGACAAATTTTAGGAAAACCACATACAACTGAAAACGCAATCAACCAGCTTTCTAGTTTTAGCGGCAAAAAAGTCAGCTTTTTAACTGGCCTCTGTGTTTTTAATCAGCAAGACCGCTCTTATCAATACACGTTAAACGAATACCACGTTCATTTTAGAGTGCTAACAACTGCAGAGATTACACAATACGTATCTATAGAGCAGCCTCTCGATTGCGCCGGCAGTTTTAAGTGCGAAGGTTTAGGCGTGTGCCTTTTTGAAAAAATGGAAGGCGATGACCCAAACAGCCTAATTGGACTACCACTCATATCTTTATCTAAATTACTCAGAGACATAGGGGTAAACCCTATAGGCTAATAGCAGTAGCTAATAGCCTTTTGGGAATGAAAAATAACTCGACTTTGGTGACTCTAGACCATCAATCGCTTTTAAAGCAGTCTTATATCCAAATTCAACCAATTCTTTGGCTCGCCAAAATTCATAGAAACCAGAGACATCCTTAGGTATTGATATGAGCAGATCTGGCGGATATCCAGCTAATTTATATTGAGTAAGAGATTCTTGCATCGTCTCAAACATCATATTTATAGTTTGTAATCGCCCCCAACTTTCTGGGGAATACTTTACTTTATCATCTGTTCCATCTTTATTTTTCCCAAAAAAGCCTTTAGTACTCAGCCACCAAGCAGGGCCTTCTTGCTCACTTTCAGAAATATTATTGATGACTTGCTCTGCTGGTCCATTGAGATCAACAGCCACTATATAGTCCGCTCCGGCAGGTACTGAAGGAATTATAGGTAAAGGGTTCAATACCCCTCCATCGACATACATGCGACCATTAAGCGTCACAGGCAACACCAGAGACGGTATAGCAGATGACGCACGCATTGAATTTATTAAATCTCCTCGCTGAAACCAAAATTCTTTCTGATTCAATAGGTCGACAGCAACCGATGTATAAGAAATAGGTAAAGATTCAATAGTTGGTTCTCCTATCAAATCTTGAATTTTCTCGAAAAAACGATCACCTTTTACATAGCCACCGTTTAAAATAGACATATCCAATAGACGAATTACATTCATTCGATCCAAAGATTCCGCCCACTCACGATACTCAGACAGCTTTCCAGCTGCATAAACACCACCAACAATTGCCCCAATAGAGCAACCAGAGATGCTGACGATATCATATCCACTATCTTCAAAAGCCTGAATCACACCTATGTGCGCATTACCACGCGCTGCACCACTCCCTAAAACCAGAGCAACTGTTTTTTTCGTATTCACCATTACCGCCTAAGGACGAGCATAAACAAAAGATATGCGATTTACACCAAGAGATTCGCGACCAAGATCCGCTAAATTAATAAATCTTACCTTATCCTTTAATCGATCACCAAGCCCCGCCGACACAGTTGAAATAAGTTGATCACCGCTTTTAATAGCACTTAAACCACCAGTTTTTTGACTGGTAACAAAACCAACTACATTTTGCCCAGCAGGTAAATCATTAACAAAACGGCGAATTCTAGGGATATCTTCAACATCCATTTGAGCAACAATATCAAACTCTGTATCGTTTGCCTCAGTGGACTTCACTTCATCCAAACGAACCATTACGTCACCTGCGCCTCGACGATTAATATATAAAATCTGGTAAACATCCTGATTATTCTTAACCACCAACAGAAACTGACTTTGATCCGAACCATACAAAAGGTAATCACCGAAGAAGTTATTCGCCCAAGCATTACTGCTCCCACAACTCCTACTCTCACATTCAAACAGGATACTGCGCTCGTCAGTTAACATTTGGGAACGATAATGAGCATACACATCGGATATAAGTGCATTACGGTTGATTTTATACAGCGACGAGAAGTAATCGCCCTTTAAGCGAATAACTGTTTCTGGCTCCCACCCCCTACCAGCACGCTGAATCTTGCTCAGCGGAATCTCAACAAACTGCTCAGCTAGAGAGCTACTTTTAACCAACTGAGCCTCTCGGTAGGGATCAACGCCTGCCCCAGCAATCGAAACACTACTAAAAGCAGCCAATAGATATATTACGCTACGAAATTTGACCATATAACCTTCCTTTCATCCTAAGCAAGGATGGGTTAACGCATTAGTTTTGATCTATAAATCGCTGAATTTCAGTCGCTACTGCAAAACAAGTATCGGGTTCAAGGTGAAAATGATGGTTTCCCTCAAGCCATTTCAATTTAATCCATGGGAATTGGGCAGCTCGTTTCTCAACCAATTGATGGTCGTTTTGATAAATCCCATCTTTTGCCACTAGAGCCAAAGTAGGACACTTTATCTCCTGAATAAAAGCCTGAACACTTTCTTCATCCATTCGAAAAGGAGAAGGGAATGTCAATTTCCCATCGTGTCGCCACGTCCAAATACCATCGTCATTCTGCTTGGCACCACGTTCAACTAACAATCTCGAGCCGGATCTGGATAATTGAGTAAAACCTTCCATTCTAGCTGACACCATAGCTTCTTTGGTTGGATAACTGGTTTCTCTGTTTAAGCGATACTTTGCCATTTTGTTCACAGCACGCTGCAGCGTCACAACTCGACTTTCAGGAGAGCCACTTAAAGGCCCCATATTATCCAACACAATCAGACCGCGAACTTTATCTGGAGCAATCGCCGCGACCAACATAGCCACAGCGCCCCCCATACTATGACCAATCAACCAAACACTTTGCTTGGACTGATTCAAAATAGACACCACATCCAAAACGTAATCCCACAAATGATAAAAACTTCCTGCCGGACGATGTAACGATAAGCCATGCCCCGCAAGATCTAAGGCAATATGAGAGAAATCAGACAAATGAGGGGATAAATTAGTGAAGCTGGCAGCATTATCAAGCCAACCATGCAATGACAACACCTTTAGTGCAGAAGTGTTTTTAGGTAACCATTGAAGCGCGGCGATTTCTGTATGCGCCAGCTTATAAACAATTTCATTTCCCATACTTGTTTTTTTACCAACCATTAAATTCTATTAATAATTTATGATGGTGAGACACACCAACGGAATTGACAGCATGCCCGCGCCAGAAACTCACCCTCAACAGCAGCAATCGTCCCCGTTGTCATAGCAAAACTAACAGGCAAAGGCTCATCAACTAGAAAGTCGACAAACTGATGCGCAAAAGGCTGATGAGTAACTAATAAGATGGATTCATAAGGCTGGTCATTCAGCCAATTCGCCACATCCATTTCGCGACCATCAGGTGTGATAAGAGAGCTATCTTTAACCTCAACAGAAACATCAAGATCCGCCAAAAAAACCTTCGCTGTTTGTTGCGCCCGTATGTAAGGGCTGACAAAAACAACATCAAACTGTTCGCCTTTACTGCGAAAAGCTCGGGCAGCCGTTTTCACTTCAGCCACCCCAAGCTCAGTTAACTCTCGACGCTCATCTTTATCATAGCCATATGGCTGAGCGTTACCATGACGCAGGACATAAAGACGCTTAGGCTTCTTCATCCGCATCTACCTGAGGCCATGGTTGAAATGGAAAAGGTTTCTCTTCTGACCCAAAAGACAAGAATGAAAAAATTTGCCCAATAAATGCTGTCATCGCTTTTAGCCAAGACGATAACATCACAGGCTCATGCTTCGAGCCCAACTTCACCAAGCTTACTAAAATAAGCAAAACACCAAATACAGTGACAGCAACGTTTAAAACGACCCAATAGATCAACATAAAAATCACACGAAACCAAAAACCCTGATCAGCATAACCTGGTTTAGACATTGTTATTCCCCTCATTTGTCGCAAATTCGACATCCCATTTTTGCTCACCAGTCATCATTGACCCGATCAATGATTCCAGCTTGGCACCTTTAAACAATAATTTAGACAAACCTTCCGCAAGCGGCATATACAAGCCGTGTTTGTTGGCTTCTTCTACCACCATCTTCAGGGTGTTCACCCCTTCTGCTACCTCTCCAATTCCACCCACAGCCTCGTTCAAATTTTGACCTGATCCGATGGCAAATCCAACACGGTAGTTTCGACTCAAAGGTGATGTACAGGTCGCAATTAAGTCCCCCATCCCCGCTAATCCAAGAAACGTCATTGGGTTAGCACCAAAATGCACGGCAAAGCGACTCATCTCAGCCAGACTTCGAGTCATAATCATCGACATTGTGTTTTCGCCAACATTTAGAGCTTTGGCAAGGCCACAGACAATGGCATAGATATTTTTTAGCGCGCCGGCCAACTCAACACCCGTACTATCAATATTCTCATAAACTCGAAAAGTCGGCGATTTCAACAATTCAATAACACGCTGACGCACATTATCATCAGCACTAGCGATGACAGACCCAGTCATTTGACCTGCTGCGATCTCCTTGGCTAAATTTGGACCGCTTAATACACCTATTTTTTGAGTAATAGGGTTTCGACGCAAAACATCACTCATAAGTTCAAATCGATTTGGATTAAACCCCTTGGTGGTGCTAATTAATATTTTATCCGCAGTCAATAAAGGTTCGATGCGCTGCACAACCTGCTCGAATGATTTAGACGGTATAGACACAAAAACGGTATCGCTATCGCGGATTGCTTGTTCCAAATTACTGGTCGCTAATAACTCGCGGTGCAATGGTGCATTTGGCAAATAGCGACTATTCAAACCTGTCAGATTAATTTCTTCAACCTGCTCTTCATTGCGCATCCACTGGCTAACTTGATGACCATTTTTTGCCATAATATTCGCCAAGGCGGTACCAAAACTACCACCACCCAATACACATACAGAATGCTTCATAATGACTGCTTCTCTTTTAAAATATCGTCAAACCATATAAAAATGCACGAAACTAAGACGAACAACTCACCTCTAGAGATTTCCCCCACTCAGGCGCCCTTTGCGCAAGAGCATCTGACTCAGGATGCTCATCAAAAGGATGAGTAAGTACGTTTAATAAACGACGGAATGGTAAGTAATCACCTTGTTCAGCAGCAAGAATCGCATCATGAGCCAAATAGTTTCTTAGTATAAATTTAGGGTTTATAGCCAACATGGAATTACCGACTTCAGACCACGCTGAACCGCCTTTCACTCGCGCAAGCTCATATCGCTCAAGCCAAGAAGACAGTTTTTCTCGATCAACAACCTCGTCGAGCAAAAGCGAATAATCCCCCTGTTCAATATGACTCAATAAACGGAAAAAGACGGTATAATCCATTTTTTCCACAGCCAATATTGAAAATAGTATCGGCAACAATTCGTGTACTTCTTGTACTGAGTTTAGACCCATTTTCTCCATCATCAATGAATCATAATGAGCCTGTAACTCTGGCTCATAAGATTGCAATATAGCAATCAGCTGATCCCTTTCCAGATGCTTGGAAAAACATCTCATCAAGCAATTAAGATTCCATAAACCAACGCCTGGCTGGCGCGAAAACGCATAACGCCCTTCATAGTCAGAATGATTGCAAACCCAATTAGGTTCATAATCTTCCATGAAGCCATAAGGGCCATAATCGATGGTTTCACCCGTGAAAGAAAAATTATCGGTATTCATCACGCCATGCTGAAAACCAATTGCCTGCCATTTAGCAATCATTCTTGCGGTACGCTTTACCACTTCGATCAACATGCTTTCTAAGGGGGCATCTGTCGCCAAGCATTCAGGATAATAATGTTTAAGGCAGTAATCGATAAGCTGTTCCAGTTCCGCCTGTTTACCCTGATAAAAAAAGTATTCAAAGTGGCCAAAGCGAATATGCCCTTGTGCCACTCTGAGCAGCATAGCGCCAGCCTCAGGCGTTTCTCGATACACCGCCTCTCGACTATCATAAAGCGCCAAAGCACGAGAAGAAGGCACCGACAACGCCGCCATCCCCTCACTGGCTAAGTATTCACGAATACAAGATCGTAAAACGGCACGACCATCGGCGCGTCGAGAATAAGGCGTTGGACCCGCGCCTTTCATATGCAAATCATACAAAAGACCATCTTCTCCACGAACCTCCCCTAGCAGCACACCACGGCCATCACCCAGCTGAGGCGAAAAACCACCAAATTGATGACCTGCGTAGACCATACTCAGGCTGGAAGGCAGAGCCTCCTCACCACTTAAAAGTCGTTTGGTTTCATTCGATTTAATATCAATAGACAGAAAGCTAGCGAGCGATTGGTTAAACTCTACCAATCGCTGCTCAAGAAGTGGCTGGATGAGAGTTTTCGAAGAAAACGCCTCACCCAAACTTGCAAAGTGGTGTTCTAAATTCATCTTATCTCACTTAAAAATTAAGCGATTTTTATAAAGATGTATCTACCATGTATTCACAGCGGATACTCTCACCGACGACTCTTTCGATTTCAGGAATCATGAAAGAATCATCTTCGCTGGCAAAGCTTACTGATTTACCCATTTCACCACCACGACCAGTACGACCAATGCGATGCACGTAATCTTCTGGATCTTCTGGTAATGAGTAATTAACCACTAGCTCTACGTTATCTACGTGAATTCCACGCCCAGCAACATCAGTAGCAACAAGTACTTGAATGGTGCCATCTTTGAAATTAGCCAAGGTTTTCACTCGTTTATCTTGCGCCACTTCGCCAGATAAAATCGCGCAATTAATATTTGCCTTGCGCAAACGCTCATACAGATCACGAGTTTCATCACGACGGTTAGCAAAAATGATAGTACGTTGTCCGCCATTTTTTTCGATCAACTGTTGCAATACCGGCCACTTCTGATCTGCTTCTACAGTATAGATGACCTGATCAATATTTTGGTTTGTCGCCTCTTTGGGCACAACAGAGACTTCTTTTGGAAAGTAGGTCCACTGTTGCGCTAGTGCCTGTATGTCTTTAGGGAAGGTCGCACTAAACAACATAGTTTGTCTTGTTTCTTTATGTGGCGTCATACGAATAATGCTTTTCACATCCGGAATAAAGCCCATGGACAGCATGCGGTCAGCCTCATCAAGCACTAAACATTCCACTTTACCCAATTGCACTTTGCGGCTACGAGCAAAGTCCAACAAACGACCAGGTGTTGCAACCAAGATATCAACATTTTCTGTTTCTAATGCAATTTTCTGTTTTTCATAGCTCAAACCGCCAACCAAAGTCACGACATTCAAATGACAATTTGAGGTTAACTTCACCGCTTCATCAGCGATCTGTATCGCCAACTCACGCGTCGGTGCGATAATCAAACCACGAGCAAAATTATTCGATCGTTTTTCTTCCAGCGGATAATCAAGAAAATCACTAATCATTGCTATGAGAAATGCAGCCGTTTTACCCGTACCCGTTTGTGCTTGACCAATAATGTCATAACCCAAGAGCGTCATCGGTAAGGTTTCTGCCTGAATTTCACTGCAATATTCAAACCCCATTTCAGAAATAGACTTTATCACTCGATCAGGAAGGTTTAAGTCATGGAAGCGCATCTTGCCTTCAACTTCCGCCACCGGAAAGTCTTCAATAGACCAAACTTTAGAGTTTGCATTACCTGTAGGCTTAGTATCATTGCTTGCTTGCGTATCAGCCTGAACACTTGCCGTATTATCATCTTGCTTTTTTGGACGCTTATTTGGGCGACGTGTACGTTTTGGCTTTGGTTTTGCTGTCGTTTCTTGTGGTGCTTCTTGAGTTTGGTTTTCCATATTGGAATCTATACGCTTCTATTGTGTTTTGAGGTTAATAATCTGTGCTAGGAGTGTACCTAATTGGTAAAGCTTTATCACCCCTTGCGTACCAAACTACTGATACTTATACGGTGGTAGGCTATTAATTAACTGCGACCCGTATCGTTTTGTGCGTAAGCGCTTATCTAAAATATGTATTTCACCAGAGTCTTTTTCACTTCTTAAAAGACGCCCAGTTGCCTGCACTAAACGCAGAGACGCATCCGGTATAGTAATTTCCATGAACGGATTACCACCACGCTTTTGAATCCATTCAGCGAGTGTCGCTTCAACAGGATCATCTGGCACCGCAAAAGGAATTTTGGCGATGTATACACAGGTCAAATAATCACCGGGCAGATCCACTCCTTCCGCAAAACTGGCTAAACCGAGCAGCAAACTGCCTTTCCCGTCATCAATGCGGGATTTATGGGAATCTAAAATTACACGTTTAGATTGCTCACCTTGCATCAAAAGTATTTCTTGCAGTCCAGCCGAAACAGACTGAGCCACTTCCTCCATCTGACGACGAGAAGAAAACAGCACCAAACTGCCCTTTTCTGTGTTCACATGTTCATTTAAGTAAGCAACAATCTCGGCAGTATGCTGTTCTACTCGGTTTGGCTCATGCTCCATATTCGGCACCACCAAAAGACCATTTTCTTGGAAATTAAACGGGCTTATGACACGCAGATATTCGCTTTCCCGCGGTACGCCTGAGCGCATATTAAAACGATGAAATTGATTTAGCGCTGTCAACGTTGCCGAGGTCACTACAGCACCAAAGCATTTGTCCCAAAGCTGCTGCCTTAAGGTATTGGCTGCAAGTATTGGAGATGCGCCCAGTTCAATATCTTGTTCCATTCCTTGACCGGACAAAACTAACCAGCGAGCATTTGGCGGGAAATTCTGATCATCTACTGTTGAGTAAAGTCGCCACAAGCCAACACATTGCTCCAGACGCCCCATAACAACACCCAAAATAGGCTGCCAAGTTTCCGCCGTTTCAGGCGTCACTCCCATGCCTTCATTTTGCTTCGTTTTTTTACACTCGTCTTGAATACTTTCTATATTGTTAAATAGTTTTTGATAGGACGTTTGTAGGCTATAAGCCAACTGGCGCAATTCATCTGGCACCAGACCAAATTCAAACCGATGTTGATTGTTTTCTTGATCCAAACCCAACCCCTGAATATAAGGAGCCAAGCCTTGTTGCGCATATTGGATAAAGTTAACAATACTTTGTATTTGCTGTGGGATTTTTAACAAAAGCTGGCCAGTCAAACTGACATCATCGGTTAACTCCTGCTTCAAATTAACTAGATTTTTCTCCAGTTGACGTAACCAAGTAATACTTTGTTGTAAACGAACTTCATGACGGAAATGTCCAATAGCCTTATCAGGAAGATGATGCCCCTCATCAAAAACGTAGATAGTTTCTTTTGGTGGGGTAAGAATCGCACCACCACCCAATGACAAGTCTGCCAACACCAAATCATGGTTAGCTACAATCACATCCGCGACTTCAATCTCAGCGCGCGCTTTAAAAAACGGACAAGCGGAATAATTAGCGCAATTTCGATTAGTACACTGCTGATGATCGGTTGTTAAACGTCGCCAATCCTGGTCTCGAACAATGCCAGACCAGTTATCTTTATCACCATCCCATTCACCTTTTGACAAAGCGGCATCCATTTCTTGATACAGAACAGTATTAACGTCATCTGAGTGAAGGTGCTGTTCAAATAGGCCCGCAAACATATCCTCCATGGCCAGCTCTTCTGATCCTAAAAAACCTTCGAGGTTATTCAAGCAAAGATAGCGGCCTCGGCCTTTAGCAAGCGTGTACTTGAACGAGAGTTCAGTATGCTCAAGCAAGTCTGGTAATTCTTTATGTAAAATCTGCTCTTGGAGTGCAACTGTCGCAGTAGAAATAATTAATTTGAGGCCACGTGCCTTAGCAATTGGTATTGCGGCAAGACAATACGACAGGGTCTTACCCGTACCCGTACCCGCCTCAATTACGGCAACATGCTTCTCCTCAAGCCGTTCGCCTTCAGAACCTTGTCTAATGTTGCCCAAGGTTCGAGCGATTGCACCAATCATCTGGCGCTGTCCAGCCCTTGGTTTATGGGACTTCGCATCCAAAGATGCTCGGTATGCAAGTTGAATCTGTTTTTTTAGTTCGTCTGAAAGCATTTATATCATTGAGTATAGTTAGGAATGCTGTATATAATAACAGTAACTGTATAAACAACCAGATAACCTATGATTAAATTAACCAAAAGACAATCTGACGTACTAGAAACCATTCGCGAATTTATAAGTGAAACAGGTTTTCCACCGACTAGAGCAGAAATAGCACGCCGGCTTGGGTTTAAATCCCCAAATGCAGCCGAAGAGCACCTAAAAGCCCTATGCAAAAAAGGCGCTATAGAGATGCTTTCTGGCGCATCTAGAGGAATACGCTTAGTCGATCGCGCATCAAATGATGAGCCCGTTGACGACCTTGGCTTACCTGTCATAGGCAAAGTCGCTGCAGGTTACCCTATTTTGGCTCAGGAAAACATTGCTTCGCATGTAAACATTCCAGCGAGTATGTTTTCTCCGCAAGCGGATTACTTCTTGTCTGTATCAGGCACTAGCATGAAAGACATTGGCATAATGGAAGGTGATCTCTTAGCCGTTCACAAAACCACCACCGTGCGCAATGGACAAATTGTCGTTGCTCGTATTGGTGACGAAGTAACCGTTAAGCGTTTCGAGCAGAAAGGCAGTATCGTTAGGCTCATTCCTGAAAACGAAGAGTTCAGCGACATCCTTGTTGACCTTGAAAGCGAAGAGTTTGCAATTGAAGGCCTATCGGTAGGTGTCATTCGCCAAGGACTTTGAATACTCCCATTCGCTTCAACACTAGATAAATAAAAAAGCGAAGCTTATGCTTCGCTTTTTTATTTGAGCCTATATTGCGTCCATCAGTTTCATTACAGCTGATTTAGGGTCGCTTATTCAGTGCAAAATTTTAGGACGAAAATCTTCATCATCAAGATATTCCGAGTCATCGTCAAAAAACGAATCATCCGAATAAACAAAATCAATGCCTGCATGAAACATACATTTCGCTAATTCAAAATAACGATCCTTTAGATAAGACCGAGTATCATCTGATATTTGCAATGTTGCTAATGGAACGGTTTCCTCACCATCTTCACTGGCTGGACGCAGCACGATATCGCCGTTATCTAGCTCAACAATTTCTAGGTAGGATTCTTTCATATTTAATACTCTGATGACTCTTCTCTAAAACGTAATACTAATTCAACCAACTTGGCTAAATATAAACTCACGGAAGCTCCCGCATCACTTCCACGCCCTATCAGGTTGTCGCTTTGAACCGCTGATGATATAGACGCACGACACTCGAACTGAACCAAATACGCCTGATCTAATTGGTAGCACCAAGAATTACTATGTGCTAGCAAATCAGCCAACTCAGCCAATACAGGAACAACGATTTGCTTGTTTTCAGACTCTGCCAGCAGCTTAGCAACGTCCAAGGATCCAGATAAAGAATAAGCAGCGGTTACTTCTTTTAACAAGCCGTTAAGAGCACTTCTCAACTGGAAAATAGCCGAGCTTTCTAGCCCGACTTTCAACCACACTTCATCAGTGTCTTGACTCTGCTTAATAAAACGCCTTGCCGTGTCCAGTTTTTGATTGGTTACGCTGGCTAAACTAGCACCACTCATTTTTTCTTACCTTCCTCAACAACCCATTTAGAACCAACATAAAATGCTTTCCAGCCTGTTGGTTTACCCTCATCGTTCTCCGTCATGACGTATTGCTCTTTCGTCTTACGGCTATAACGAATGATGGCTGGACGACCTTCGGAATCCTTTACTGGTGCTTTGGCAAAGAAATGGTATTTCGGGTCGATTTGATCCATATAAGGAAGCAGCTCTTTTACCATAGGCGCTCTTGTTTCCCGCTTGCGAGGGAACTGACTAGCAGCAAGGAATAAGCCCGTCGCACCATCACGAAGCACATAGTGATCTTCCACTTTCTGACAAG
Source organism: Marinomonas sp. ATLA20 (assembly GCF_057180105.1). Lineage (NCBI taxonomy): Bacteria > Pseudomonadati > Pseudomonadota > Gammaproteobacteria > Oceanospirillales > Oceanospirillaceae > Marinomonas > Marinomonas sp. ATLA20. The sequence goes on along the minus strand of NZ_JBXUKU010000005.1, from coordinate 206,645 downwards.
CAAGGTCAGGCATTGGCACAGGATCCATCTTCGGCGGCGCAGCTTCACCACTTTTCAGCAGCTTACGAGTGTTTTTGCACTCCTCGTTTGTACAGCCAAAGTATTTACCAAAGCGGCCTGTTTTAAGCTGCATTTCTGATTCACATTTATCGCATTCAAGCGTAGGACCGTCATAGCCTTTAATCTTGAAAACACCATGCTCAACTTCATAACCAGAACAAGCTGGGTTGTTACCACACACATGAAGCTTACGGCGCTCATCCATTAAGTAACTGTCCATAGCGGATCCGCAAATCTTACAACGATGTTTATTGATCAGCGCTTTAGACTCGCCTTCTTCATCATCGACCGCTATTGCTTCATCACCACGGGTCAGGTTTATGGTTGCTTTACAACGCTCTTTTGGCGGCAATGCATAACCAGAACAAGACATAAACACACCAGTACTAGCTGTACGAATCTGCATAGGTCTAGAGCATGTCGGGCATTCAATATCCGTTGGAGTCGGCTCATTTGGCATCATACCGCCATCTGGCGATTCCGCTTTAGCAAGCACAGAACTAAAATCTTTATAAAATGCATTAAGCGTTTTAATCCAATCTTTATGACCTTCAGCAATGTCATCTAACTGCTCTTCCATTTGAGCCGTAAAGCTGAAATTCATCAAAGAATTAAAGCTATCAACCAAACGTTCAGTAACAATATCACCCATTTTTTCAGCATAAAAACGACGATTTTCAACACGCACATAGCCACGATCTTGAATCGTAGAAATAATAGATGCGTAAGTTGATGGACGACCAATTCCACGCTTTTCGAGCTCTTTCACCAAACTTGCTTCACTAAAACGCGCTACAGGTTTAGTAAAATGCTGTTCAGGTAGCAACTCTTTAAGATCGAGATATTCACCCTGACCAACATCTGGCAAGATGTTATCTTCGCCTTTTTTAGCGACTGTCTGCATGGCACGAGTGTAACCATCAAAGCGTAAGATACGACCTTTCGCCTTGAATTCGTATTCGCCTGTAGTGACTGTGATAGTCGTCGACGTGTATTCCGCTGGCGTCATTTGACACGCCATAAATTGACTGCGGATCAAGTCGTATAAACGATGAGCGTCTTTTTCCATACCAAGCAAGTCATCAACACGTACATTTACATCAGAAGGTCGAATGGCTTCGTGAGCCTCTTGCGCACCTTCTTTGCTGCTGTAGCGGATAGGATCTGCTGGCAGATATGCTTCACCAAAGTTAGAAAGAATATAGCCTCTCAACGCCTCTACCGCATCAACACTTAAGTTTGTCGAGTCAGTACGCATATAGGTAATGTAACCACCTTCATACAGACGCTGAGCAAGCATCATGGTCTTCTTAACACCATAGCCCAAGCGCGTACTTGCTGCCTGCTGTAACGTAGAGGTGATAAACGGCGCAGAAGGTTTACTGCTGGTTGGTTTATCTTCTCGGCTGCTAACGAGGTATTTTGCATCATTTAAACGAGCAACATGCTCATCCGATTGAGCCTTGTTAACAGGACGATATTCTTTGTCTTGATATTTTGCCGCTTCAAACTTAATAACGTCTTTTGAAGGCGTAGCAAGCATGGCATCCAATTCCCAAAATTCATCAGGAACAAATGCACGAATCTCTTTTTCACGCTCAACGATTAAACGCACTGCAACGGACTGAACTCGTCCGGCAGACAACCCTCTTGCTACTTTAGACCAAAGCAACGGCGATACCATAAAGCCAACCACTCGATCTAAGAAACGACGAGCTTGTTGAGCATTGACTCGGTCCATGTCTAGTTCTGACGGCGTTTCAAAGGCTGCCTTGATGGCTTTTTTGGTGATCTCGTTAAAAACTACTCGCTTATAGCGAGTATCATCACCACCAATTGCTTCACGCAAATGCCACGCAATGGCCTCTCCCTCTCTATCCAAATCGGTTGCGAGATAGATGGTGTCTGCATTTTTCGCCAAACGCTTTAGCTCATCGACAACTTTTTCTTTGCCGGGCAAAATTTCATAGTGAGCCTTCCAGTTACTCTCTGGGTCAACTCCCATTCTAGAAATTAACTGTTTACGCGCTTTGCTACTTTTGTACTCAAGTTTTTCTTCCGGGCTCATTTTGCGCGTCAAAGCAGCCTGCTTTGCACGCTCTTGAGGCGTAGAGGTGGCAGTTGTACCTGATGGTAAGTCACGAATGTGTCCCACACTCGATTTGACAACAAAGTCGTTACCTAGGTATTTATTGATGGTTTTCGCCTTTGCTGGCGATTCCACGATAACCAGTGATTTTCCCATTGAACTGTGTAAGCCTTTTAATAAAGTAGGTCTGCAAATCCACGTTGCACGAAGTTTAATCTCTAGGGGCGCTGATATTAAGTAAACATCTTTTATATGACAAGGGATCCCTGTATTGTTTCACACATTAAATCTTGCTGAACTTAGTATTTCTTATTTAACATACTGAATTCGTTGCTTAAGGACAATCATGGCTACTCTTCAAATATTAACAATTGCATTCTTGATCATCATTGTACTTTTGTCAGTGGTCATTGGATCACGTGCCCACCAAAAAGAAAAAGAAATCACCGAACGTCGTGTAAAACAATTGCAATTATCAAATCGCGCAGATCGCGTTGAACAACATATTCGCGGTTTAAAAGATATTAATACCGATACCATTGCTACTGAAGTGCTTTATGATTTCTATCTAGACACACTTCGAGAGCTTCTGCAATATTCCGATGACCCTGAAAAAATTGAAGTTCGCATTGCAACTGCCGAAGAAAACAGAAACAACGACCCTATTCCATTCAATCCAGAGCCCGAAGCATTTAGCTTTCAAGAAAAAAGTAACTATAAAGAACGCCTTACCAAACTCGCTAAAATGTTGCTCTATTTACGTCGTAAAGGACGTATTAGTAACACCCATTATCAAGCCTGTTATGAATATCTTCGCTGGCTCAATCTATGGATTCAGCTAAATCGCCAAGTGGTTCAAGCGAATAAAAACTTTGCTGGTGGGGACATGCGCGTCGCCCAAACGCTTTATGGCGTCATCTTGTCACACCTTAAATCAGATGCAACAGAACGCCCAGAAAAAAACACGTTAAAAAACTTCATCACCGATCGAATGAAAGAAATTCTGTCGCCAACCATTGCCGCCATGGAGGCAAGCGAGAATCCGGAAGAAGCATTAACCGAGTTAATTAAAAACTTGGAACTGCCTAAGAGCTCTTAACACTTACCTATAAACTTCAGATCGTAGAGCGTGACGCTAAGCTGTGACGCTTTTCACCTCTACCAATGAATAAATTAATGACGACAATTCATCCAGAGTTTCTTCATCACCCGACTCATCCCAATATATAGAGACACTTCCCTGCGTTACTTTAATCCCAGCCAGTAATGCGCCATGCTTTTCCAACACTTTTTTAGCATCAGCCGTCAGTATAAATAATTTACTAGACCACCAGCCGTCAACCAAGGCATTATATTTCCATACTTCATAAGGCAACAGCCAAATACAATCAGGCAAGGAAGTAACGGGTTTCAAACGATAAAAAGAGTACGCGACTGTTTTTTGACGAATCAATGATTTATCCCACTTGTCAGGAAGGTCAATTGATGTAAGCTGAACAGTAAGACCAAGTTTTCGAGCATGCATACGTAAATCCATGCGCTGACGCTCTTTTTTAGGCGGCATTATCCATAACGCCGACCCCATTAAAGATAAAGTAATAAAAATAACGATAAGAGCGGTCATATTTTAATGTCTCTCTAGTTTTGAACTAAAATAAGTAAATGAGCCAAATTTGGAGGTGTTCTATGATGTATAACAGAATTTTACTCGCTGTTGACTTAACCGACGAAAGTATCAAGGTTGCTAACAAAGCCGTTGCACTGTGCAAAGCAACGGGTGCGGAACTTACCATACTTCATGTCATCGAATCACTTAATTATGCCTATGGTGGCGATGTTCCAATCGATATCACAGACATCCAAGCGCAATTGCAAGAGACAGCCAAAGAACGCATCGCCATCCTAGAAGCTCAACTGGACGTTCCTGTTCAGGAAAGCTGCATTTCACAAGGTGGCATAGAAAGCGAGATACACCGCATTGCTGAAGAAAAACGCGTTGATCTAATTGTTGTAGGCAGCCATGGTCGTCATGGTCTTGCTCTATTGCTAGGCTCTACAGCAAATGGCGTTCTACATGGCGCACCATGCGATGTACTGGCCGTTAAAGTGGTAAAAGACAGCGATTAACACACTTTGAACGCACCAATAAAAAAGGCGATGCTCCACATCGCCTTTTTTTGTACCCACAAACTAACGCATTAACTTCTGGTCCAAGTCGTTCCTGCACGGCTATCAAGCAGCTCAATGCCTTGACTAGCCAATTCGTCACGAATCTCATCACTACGTGCAAAGTTTTTGTCTTTACGCGCCTGCGTTCTTTCGTCGATCAAGGCCTGTATTGCAGACTCATCCAACCCCTCAGAAACAGTACTGTTTTGTAAAAAGTACTCAGGATCTTGATAAAGCAAACCTAGCAACTCGGCCAAGAACCGTAATTCAGCAGCTAACGCAGAAGCTTTATTCACATCTTCTGTTTTGGCCTTATTTAGCTCGCGCACAAGTTCAAACAAAACAGAAACAGCAACGGCTGTGTTGAAATCGTCCTTCATCGCCTCTTCGAAGCGCTCAGTGAAGGCCGTTGACTCATATTCCCCTGCAATAGGCTGCTGACGCAAAGCGGTATACAGACGCTCTAGAGCAACCTTAGCCTCTGACAAACTTTGATCGGAGTAATCAATCGCACTGCGATATTGACTTGAAACCATCAGGTAACGAACGACTTCAGGATTAAACTTAGCCAATACATCACGCACCGTAAAAAAATTACCTAAAGACTTAGACATTTTTTCATTGTTAACGCGTACTGCGCCACAGTGCATCCAGTAATTCACATAGTCTTTGCCGGTCGCCGCTTCTGATTGAGCTATTTCGTTTTCATGATGCGGAAATTTAAGATCTGGACCACCACCATGAATATCAAAATGACTGCCAAGGCAATTCGTCGACATTGCAGAACATTCAATGTGCCAACCAGGTCGACCATCACCCCATGGAGAAGCCCAAGAAACTTCGCCCGTTTTTGCCTGCTTCCACAAAACAAAGTCTGCAGGGTGCTCTTTTGCCACTTCAACATCAATACGTGCACCAGCCAACATATCTTCAAGCTTCCGGTTGTTTAATTTACCGTAATCTTTGAATTTAGTTGCTCGGTAATAAACATCGCCAGAAGTGCCCTGATAAGCAAAACCTTTATCAATAAGAATTTGCACCATATCGATAATTTCCTGCATGAACTCAGTGGCTTTTGGTTCACGGTCCGGCATTTTATTACCAAGGCGTAATTCATCTTCGCGTTGCGCTGCAATCATACGCTCAGTCAAAGACTGAGTTGATTCACTATTTTCTTCAGCTCGTTTAATGATCTTGTCATCAACATCGGTAATGTTACGAACGTAATTGAGCTCATAACCTAGGTGCCGAATAAAACGAGAAATAATATCAAAAGAAATCATCGCGCGCGCATGACCAATGTGGCAGAAGTCGTATACCGTGTTACCACAGACATACATACCTACTTTGCCTTCTTCGATTGGTTTGAAAATTTCTTTCTTCCCACTTAGGGTGTTGTAAACCTTCAACATGCGCTTAATTTCCTTTCGCTTCGATTTTCGCCCAAGAGTCACGTAGTGTCACAGTACGGTTAAATACCATACCGTCTTCTTTCAAGTCGCGGCAGAAGTAGCCTTCACGCTCAAACTGGAAGCCCTGACCTTTGTCAGATGTCACCAAGGAAGGCTCAACTTTGGCATTGGTTAATACAGTCAAAGACTCTGGATTAATAAAGTCTAAGAAAGTTTTATCTTCATAGTTTGCATCAGGCGCTTCATTCACGAACAAACGATCATAAAGATTCACTGTCGCGTCTACCGCGTGTTTCGCACTTACCCAATGAATCACACCTTTTGGCTTATAACCTTCTGGGTTCACGCCAAGTGTATTTTCATCATAGCGACACAAGAGCTCGACAACTTCTCCTGCATCGTTTTTAATCGCTTCATCACACGTAATGACGTATCCACCGCGAAGGCGAACCGCACCATCAAGTGTCAAACGCTTCCACTTACGAGGAGGCACTTCAGCAAAATCCGCAGCGTCAATGTATAGCTCTTTGCTAAACGGTACTTCACGAGTGCCCGCTTCTTCATTTTTAGGATGATTGCCAACATTGAAGATTTCTTCTTTGTCTGTTGGGTAATTGGTCAAGGTCACCTTAATAGGATTTAGCACAACCATGGCGCGATTTGCACTTGCATCCAAATCTTCACGAATTGCGTGCTCTAGCATACCGACATCCACAACACTGTCAGACTTAGTCACACCAATACGCTCACAAAAGTTACGTATAGACAAAGAAGTATAACCACGACGACGCAAGCCGGAAATGGTTGGCATACGAGGATCATCCCAACCATGGACATGCTTTTCATCCACTAGCTGTTTTAGCTTACGTTTACTTGTTACTGTGTAGTTCAAGTTCAAACGGGCAAATTCAATTTGCTGCGGATGAGCAGTCTTTAGTGTATCTAAGACCCAATCGTACAATGGGCGGTGGTCTTGAAATTCTAATGTACACACAGAGTGAGTAATATTTTCCAACGCATCAGACAAGCAATGTGTGAAGTCATACATTGGATAGACACACCATTTGTCACCTGTTTGGTGGTGATGTACGTGACGAACGCGATAGATTATAGGGTCACGCATATTGATGTTTGGGCTAGCCATGTCAATTTTGGCACGTAAAACAACTTCGCCGTCTTTGTACTTCCCGTTTTTCATGTCCATAAAAATGGCCATATTTTCTTCAACGATACGATCGCGGAACGGACTATTCTTGCCTGGCTCTTTTAACGTGCCACGGTATTCACGCATCTGCTCTGCATTTAATTCACAGACGTAGGCTTTTCCAGCTTGAACAAGCTGTACAGCAAAATCAAACAACTGGTCAAAATAGTCAGAAGCGAACTTAGGTTCATCTTTCCACTCAAACCCTAGCCACTCTACGTCTTTTTTGATCGATTCAATGTATTCAACACTTTCCTTCTCTGGGTTAGTGTCATCGAAACGTAGATTACATTGACCGTTGTAACGCTGCGCTAAGCCAAAGTTAAGGCAAATGGATTTAGCATGACCGATATGTAAGTAGCCATTTGGTTCAGGTGGGAAGCGAGTAAGAACCTTACCGCCATGTTTGCCTGATTCGTTATCTTTATCAATGATTTGGGTAATGAAATTACCTGGTTTAGACGTTTCTGACATGTTTGATGTAAGTCCCGATAAGTGTTGGTCTAACAATATTGTTACTTTGACCGGCAAGTATATAGTATTTAGGTTTGCATGGGATATTGAGCAGAAAATCTTTTCTCTTTTTTATAAAGAAAAACCATATTTCGCCACAAAAAAAACCAAAACGCCCACTAGAATAGTTAGCAATTGCTGCTGACGCCAAATACCGACAATAAAAGCCGCAAACGCACCAAGCAACCAAGGGTTGGACAGAGACAAATCCATATGTTGATTTGGCATTAGGATCATCGGAGTTATAATGGCTGTGAGTACAGCTACAGGAACAAACTTCAGTGCTCTTTCAATAAAAGCGGGCATGACCACTTTATCCGCTCTAGCAAACAGAGCAAACCGCACCCCAAAGGTGACAGCAAACATACCTGTGATAATTAAAACGCTTTGCCATACTGTCATTTGCCCAACTCCTGCGTGCTCTCATCTACTTTTAGTACGGTTTTAGAGGCAGAATCCGCCACATAACCCATGACAACGCCTATCACCGCCGATACAAGAAGCCCCAAGTTATTAGGCAACTCTGATAGAATAATCGAAGACACTCCTGCACTTAACAAACACAACCAAAATGCCTTGTGTTTTAGATATGGCGTAATGATACCAATAAAGGTTGCCACCATTGCAAACTCTAACCCCCACTCACTCATGCCTGGAATTAGCTCACCGGACAGAACGCCTAAAACAGTTGTCACATTCCACATGATATAAAACGAGAGAAACGAACCTAGGTAGACTTTGTGACCATTTTTTTCATCCGCCGAGCCCACTTCATACATAGGACGGACCGCCGCATAGGTTTCATCTATCAAACCAAACCCCATAATCACACGCATGGGCATTGGCAAATGCTTCACAAACTTCACCAGATCCGCAGCGTATAAAAGGTGACGAAGGTTAACAATAAAAGTAGTCGACACAATCACCCAAATAGGCGCATGCAAAGCAATCAAACCCAGCGCAACAAACTGCGCCGAACCAGCAAACACAATAGCCGACATGGCAACCGCAAACCAAGGACTCAAACCGTAGCTGGATGCTAACGACCCAAACAGCAAACCAAATGGTATCCCCCCTATTATCATAGGTATGGAGGCTACAGCGCCTCGACGCATATCCTGCATTGTATTCATAAAATAACTCTACTCTCATTCGATAATAATGACTTTTCCATATAGACATCCGCTCTTGTATATAAAGAAGGGCTAGGAAATGGCTTTTCTACAAAGCCATTTTTATCATAAAGGTGCCTTGCAGCGTCTAAACATGAAGCAGTCTCTAACGACAACACTGAAAAGTCTTGTTGTTGAGTAAAATCAATAGCTGTTGACAGTAAGTCTTGAGCCACACCCTTTCCTTGAGCATGCTCAGAAACAGATAATTTGAACACTTCCCCCCTTTTATAGTTTGAAGATCCGCCTTCCAAAGGCAAGAAAGCAATGGTTCCAACGACTGAATCAACAGGCTGTGTTTTACGAACCGCCACCCAAACCACACCACCTTTCTGAATAATTTCTTGCTGCGGGTTACTCAATATCATTCGATCTTTATCAGCAATCTGATCTGGAAAGTAGCGCTCTAGCCACGCCATATTAAGGTCACAAAAGGCTTTTTCATGCTGAGCTTCTAGCAAGACAATATCGATAGGGCCTAAACGATCCAGCACTTTATCCGCCAAACTCCCACTCAAAACCTCTGATTCCAAAATTGACAAAGCATCCATAAAGTTTACACTCGAAAAAGCCGTCATTTTCTCAAGGATAATTCTCATTTCTTGCAGAACAGGCTCTACCCGCTGCATAGCGCTTAAGCCAAGCTTAGAAAGCTGCAAGGAAGACCTTCGCTGATCTTGCTCATCAACTGTTTTTTCTAAGAGACTTTCTTTAATCATCTTAGTGGTTTGTTTGCTCACCGCCGGGTGACTAAGATGCAACCTATCCGCAATCTCCATCACAGATAAGCTTCCGGTTTTCTGCAACAACCTAAGGATCGGAAAGTATGTTGCTGAAATGGGAATCTCGCATTGAGAATAAATTTCTTGCACTTGAATAAACAAATGATCACTTAATCGCTTTAATCGACTACCAAGAGTCAATACACCAAACTGCTCCATTGATCTTCCAAACCATAATTAAGATAAACAAAAGCCACCAAAAATAGGTAACTGGTTACGCATATAAAAATATCGTAAAGTTTCTAGTGTTACAAGCCTTGTTTTAACTTGGCTTTCTAGTTGGATCGAACGTCTGTCTGCTATACTCCTCGCTTTATCAACTCTCGCCTTACCTCAGTCTTTTTATGATTGTTATTAAGGCTTTTCTTTAGGAACCAAAAAAATGTCTGAAAAAGCCGTCGTTGTGTATTCGGGAGGAATGGATTCATTTACCGTTCTGAATACAGCAATTGAAAACGGACTGGATGTTTATGCTTTATCCTTTAACTATGGACAAAAGCACAGCAAAGAATTAGATATTGCTGCCAAGGTTTGCCAAGCCTTAGATATCCCCCACAAAATCGTCGATATCACTGCGATTAATAGCTTAATGGCGAATTCTTCTCTTACTAGTGATGCTGACATCCCCGAAGGCCACTACGAAGATGACAATATGAAGTCTACTGTAGTACCGAATCGCAACATGGTTTTACTTTCGATGGCCATTGCGTACGCAGTTTCATTAGAAGCTGGAAAAGTCTATTACGGTGCGCACTCTGGAGATCATCATATCTATCCAGATTGCCGTCCAGAATTTGTCGAAGCCATGAATGCTGTGTCTAAGATTGCTAACTATCAATCGGTTGAAATTGTCACACCTTTTTTACATGCTTCAAAAGGTGAGATTTTAAAAGCCGGTTTGGATATGAAGCTTGATTATGCCAACACTTGGACTTGTTACAACGGTCGCGAAAAATCGTGTGGTAAATGTGGAGCCTGTTGTGAACGCTTAGAAGCCTTTGCAGAGCAAGGTAAAAAAGACCCACTGGATTACGAAGCTTAAGCAAGAAGTTAGACAAAGAATTATCCCTGATTTTAGTGTGCTTGTTTTAAGGCTTGTTGGCTTTTGTTCCACAAATGACCGATGTAGCCATTAAATTATCAACTAAAGTTATCACCCTTACCTCGACTGTTTTTCGAGATGTAATAGGTATAACCAAATGTATTCTATTAAAGAAGCCTTTTATTCATTACAAGGCGAAGGTGCCCACGCTGGACGCCCTGCTCTATTTTGTCGTTTTACCGGCTGCAACCTATGGTCTGGTCTTGAAAAAACGCGAGCCAAGTCCGAATGTCAATTCTGTGATACTGATTTTATCGGCACAGACGGCCAAAATGGCGGAAAGTTCAAAACCGCCCAACAATTACGATCTCATATCGACGCTCTTTGGCCAGAAAGCCAAGGACATAAATACGTTGTTTTTACCGGTGGTGAACCTGCGCTTCAACTGGACAACGAACTCATTGCTGAAATGAAACGTCATGACTACACCATTGCGATTGAAACCAATGGAACAATGGAATTACCACAAGGAATTGACTGGATTTGCGTAAGTCCAAAAACCGCAAAGCCCTTGATTGTCTCCAAAGGCAATGAACTTAAGCTGGTGTATCCGCAATCACACCTTTCGCCCGAGTTATTTGAAAACCTAGATTTTCAGCATTTTTATCTGCAGCCAATGGATCAAAGTCACTTAACAGCAGATCAAATTCCACTAATAGATACCCAACAAGCCACTTTACACTATTGTTTATCGCATCCAAGGTGGCGTCTTAGCTTACAAACACATAAAATGCTCAACATTGATTGAACATAAATACATTTTTATATTACCGCGTTAACTTTATAAGGAATCTTAAATGATCATTTTACATACAAACCACGGTGACATTCACGTTGAGTTAGATTACGAAAAAGCCCCAAAGTCAGCGAAAAACTTTGAAGATTATGTAACATCTGGTTTTTATGACGGCGTTATTTTTCACCGTGTAATCAATGGTTTCATGGTTCAAGGCGGTGGTTTTGAGCCAGGCATGACGCAAAAAGAATCTCGCACAGCCATTGAAAACGAAGCAGACAACGGCCTTAAGAATGAAATCGGTACATTGGCGATGGCTCGCACAATGGATCCACATTCTGCATCTGCTCAGTTCTTTATCAACGTTGCTGATAACAGCTTCCTAAACCACCGTAGTAAAACTCCAGACGGTTGGGGCTACGCTGTGTTTGGTAAAGTGACAGCGGGCATGGATATCGTTAACAAAATCAAAGAAGTGAAAACCACAATGAAATCAGGTCATCAAGATGTGCCTGCTGAAGACGTGATCATCGAAAGTGCTGAACTAGTAAAATAATGATCCGTTATTTCATTTCAGATTTGCACCTTAGCGACAAACGCCCGGATTTAATCCGGGCGTTTGTACAAATGAGCAAAGCACTTATTGCACGCGAAGAAAAGTCAGAGCTTTACATTTTAGGTGACTTCTACGAGGCCTGGATCGGAGACGATTTTCAGGCTGATTGGAATACCGAAATAGAAAATGCCTTGGCGGAGATCTCTAAGTCAGGAATCGCCTTGTTTTTTTTACATGGCAACCGCGATTTCTTGATTGGCAGTGATTGGATTAACCGTGTTGGTGCTAAGCTTATTAAAGAGCAAACGACGCTATCTCTTGAAAATAGTGCAGTACTGCTGACACATGGTGACGAATATTGTTTGGAAGATACTGAATATCAAGCATTCAGAAAAACAGTACGCTCTAAAGCATGGCAAGAACACATATTGGCGATGCCACTTGAACAGCGGGTCGCGCTCGCAGCTCAACTTCGCAATGACAGTAAATCTATGGCATCGGAAAAATCCATGACTATCATGGATGTCACGCCATCAGCGGTTGTTGATTCTTTGGCTCGGCATCACTGCAAAACGGTGATTCATGGACACACGCACCGACCTGATGTCCATAAAGATGATCAGTATCTGCGCTGTGTTCTCGGTGATTGGGATAACTCGATTTGGATGGCCAGCATTGAGAGCAATACTTACACTCAATTTAAGGCATCAGTAGAGAATTTCTTGCAAAACGGATTAGACGGACTAGAAGCAATTCATCAAGAAATACTTTATTAGACACCGCGCTCGTTAATTTTCAAAAGTACAACACAAAAAAGCACTATACAAAAATGCCAGCGTAAGCTGGCATTTTTTTAATTCATTTAACGATTTAAAAGCTCTCGAACCCAAACCGTCTCTGCTGAATTACGAGATCGACTGAATTCAATATTACGATTATGTAGCATTGCCACCGCACGAAAGAAAGCATTATTAACAATCACAGGGCTTAGTTGGATACCATACGTTTGCCACCAATGTTGCTGCACTTTACACGTAAGCAATTGATATAAAAAATCCAACTCCAAAGAGCCTTTGTACATGACATCTAAGTCAACAACAGGGTCTACTTTTGCAATTTCCAATGCAAGCCAATACGTGACATCTGGTAGGGTTTCACTCTTATGTATGCCCATTATATTCTCCAGAAACTCAGACAATAATATGAGTGTAGCACCCTGCTCAAAAGTCACCATTAAGATTTATAAGTTTTTGTAACTTACGCTAAGCTTGGTGGGCCACTGTGCATACGAAATTCAGTATCAGGCTCGGTAATCAGCTTTTCTTCTAAATCACGAAAGAAGGCTACACGATCATCAATGGGTTCGTTTGAATACTCTTTTGCCAATGCTAAATAATCTTCAAAGTGCCTTGCTTCAGATTTTAGTAGTGAAATATAGAACTTGGAAAGCTCTTCATCTAAGTGCGGAGCTAACGCGGCAAAACGCTCACACGAGCGCGCCTCAACAAAAGCGCCAATAATCATGGTATCAACTAATCGCGCAGGCTCGTGAGTGCGAATATGTTTACGTAGACCATCAGCATAACGTGAGGCTGACAAGTGATCATAGGCCACGTCGCGTTTGCGCATGATTTTATGAACTTGCTCGAAGTGCAATAATTCTTCGCGAGCTAAACGGGACATTTTATGCAGTAAATTATCGCGATCGACATAGCGATACATTAAACTCATCGCAGTGGACGCAGCTTTTTTTTCACAGTGAGCGTGATCATTTAATAGCAGAGTTTGATTCTCAAGAGCCCAATTTACCCATGTCTCAGGAGATTCACAGGGAAGAAATTCAACAAGCTCTGGGTACGCTGATAACATTACTCTACCTTTTTGTGTTAAAAAACGTGATTATACCCTGTATTAAGCACTTAGGCAGCAACGTCTTGATTTGGATATCAAATTCGTAATGAATGATTTTTATGACCCTACAAAACTAAAAATTGGCCAACATGTTGGCGTCGAGCTCGATCCGTATGTTTTAAATTACCCTATGGATAGCTATAAAACCACTTGGGTTGCGGATCAAGGTGGGCGCCCTTTTGTCTTGCGTTTCTTTCAATCGAACAAAGGCAAAGTAGAAGATTTCTTACAAAATGCTCGGAAATATGCCAGCGTAAAACATCCCGCAATCACCCCAAACTATCCGCCGTTTTATTCTAATTTGTGGGTATTCTCATGCTCAGCGGTTTGTGGTGGCGAGAACCTCTATAGCTTTTTAGGTAAATACCCTGATGGAGCACCGCTTAATGTTGTCATTAGTTTATTCGACAACATAGCTAAAGCATTGGATCAAGTTCATCGCAATGGCCTTTTTCATGGCCATTTGGATTTGAGCTCCATTCATGTCGTTAATGGCTTAGGTTTGATGACAGGATTTGGTGCTCATAACTGGATGAAACGAATTGAAGACAGTGAAATGGACCCTCGCTTCTTCCCGCCAGAGTATTTAAAAAAGGAGCAACAACGTAGCGCAACTTCAGACAGTTTCGCTTTTATGCGGCTTTTGATGGCAGCGTTATTGGGTGAATCTATTCTTGATAAAGATTTCGCCACTGGCTTACCTGATACTCACCCTAATTTAAGTGAAGCCACATGGAGCCGTTTACTGAAATGGAGTCGTGACAGTGAACGCCACAGGCCTAAATCCTTAGCTGAAGTGATTCGAATCATTCGAGCTAATTTATACAAACCAGAAGTCAGTGATAGCTCCAATACTAAGCGAGCCGTTAAGCGCTATTTTCGCTCTCTATCTCCTATCACTATAGGTGCCGGCGCTATTGTCACCACAGGTCTTATCGCTGCTGTTCTGTTATGGCCAGAAGCAACACCGCCCCAGAAAGTTGTCGCAGCACCTGAAGCAGTTCAACCTGAAATTGAAGTAAAAACACCTTTTGAGTCGTTACCGCAAATTTTAGAAGAACCACTCAAATCCGGTGGTACAGCGCCAAAAGTAGAAAAAATTCCTCCGGCCACATTTATCATGGGCGATCAAGGTCATATGGGGGACGACAACGAGAAACCAGCTCATGAGGTTAACATACCCAATGGCTTTTATATTAGTAAATATGAAGTCACCTTTGATCAATACGACAAGTTTGCCAAAGCAACAAACAGAGAACTACCACCTGACAACGGTTGGGGACGAGGTCAACGCCCCGCTATCAACATTAGTTGGTACGACGCAAAAGCCTACACGGCATGGATATCCAATGAAACAAACGCCGAATATCGCCTACCAACAGAAATTGAATGGGAATATTCAGCAAGGGCCGATTCTGATACAGCCTTCTGGTATGGCGACAATGTTAAGCAAGGTTACAGCGTTTGCGACAGCTGCGGAAGCCAGTGGGACGGCATATCTTCGGCTCCAGTTGGCAGCCAGGCAAGTAATCCACTAGGCTTATTCGATATGCACGGTAATGTCGCAGAGTGGGTTGAAGATTGCTATCACGACACCTATGAAGGCGCACCAACTAAAAACCAAGTTTGGCTAGCAAACCAATGCGACAACAGAGTGTTGCGTGGTGGTTCTTGGTTTGATATCCCAAGAGTAGGTAGGAGCTCGACTCGATATAGAGCTCAGCCCGATTTAAAAGCCAGCAATTGGGGCTTTAGAGTAGTAAGGATTATTCAGCAATCTGATGACGTGGCCAAATCAGAATAATTCCGCTAAATGTCACCTATTCGAAATTGTTATGGTGCACAGTAAGTCTTTAGCACTTTTTTTCTATAAAATAAGTGCATCAAAAAATGAGAAGAATTTTGTACGACTTGTTTTCAATTGAAAACAAGTCTGCGTTTTCTAACATTACAATCGATAAATCGAAAATGAAATCTAAGGGAAATTAATACGCTAGAAGCATATTGTTAGACATAACATTTTCGTAAATTATTATTCAGAGGTGCAAATGAGCTTATATTTAGAGTACTTACAAGAAATAGAGAATCGTAAAAGCCAAGGATTGCATCCTAAACCAATTGATGGTGCTGACTTATTAACTGAAATCATTGATCAAATCAAAGATGCTGACCATGAGCACCGCAAAGAATCTCTTTCCTTTTTCATCTATAACACTTTACCAGGCACAACAAGCGCTGCAGTTGTAAAAGCCAAGTTCTTGAAAGAAATCATCTTAGGCGAAACCAGTGTAAAAGAAATCACGCCTGAATTTGCTCTAGAGTTACTTTCTCACATGAAAGGCGGCCCTTCTGTAGAAGTGTTGATTGACCTTGCATTGTCTGATGATTCCGCTATTGCAACGCCAGCCGCTGAAGTATTAAAAACTCAAGTATTCTTGTACGAAGCGGATATGGAACGCTTAGAGTCAGCTTATAACGCTGGCAACAGCATTGCTAAAGAGATTCTAGAAAGCTATGCCAAAGCTGAGTTCTTCACTAAGCTTCCTGACATCAGCGAAGAAATTGAAGTTGTCACTTACATTGCTGCGGAAGGTGATATTTCTACAGACTTACTTTCCCCAGGTAACCAAGCTCACTCTCGCTCTGACCGTGAACTTCATGGCAAGTGCATGATTACTCCTCAAGCTCAGCAAGAGATCAAAGCACTACAAGTCAAACACCCAAATGCGAAAGTCATGCTTATCGCTGAAAAAGGCACAATGGGTGTTGGCTCTTCACGTATGTCTGGTGTGAATAACGTGGCACTTTGGGCTGGCCAACAAGCGAGCCCATACATCCCATTCGTGAACTTTGCTCCTGTTGTTGCTGGCACAAACGGTATCTCCCCTATTTTCATGACGACGGTAGGCGTTACCGGCGGTATTGGTCTAGACCTTAAAAACTGGGTTAAGAAAGTAGATGCCAATGGCAAGCCTGTTCTTGATGCTAATGGTGACACAATTCTTGAGCAAACCTACTCTGTTGAAACTGGCACTGTTTTAACCATCAACACTAAAGAAAAGAAACTTTACAACGGCGATAAAGAGCTGGTTGATGTTTCTTCTGCTTTTACACCTCAACAAGTTGAATTCATGAAAGCCGGCAGCTCCTACGCTGTGGTATTCGGTAAGAAACTACAAACCTTTGCTGCTGAAACGCTAGGTATACCAACACCAACTGTTTATGCGCCAGCGCAAGAAATATCGAAGGATGATCAAGGCCTAACGGCTGTTGAGAAAATCTTCAACAAAAATGCAGTGGGTGTAAAATCTAAAAAAGCGCTTCATGCTGGATCTGATGTGCGCGTTAAAGTAAACATCGTCGGTTCACAAGATACGACTGGTTTGATGACTGCGCAAGAACTAGAGTCTATGGCGGCCACCGTTATTTCCCCTAGTGTTGATGGTGCTTACCAATCAGGTTGTCACACAGCGTCTGTATGGGATTCTAAAGCGCAAGCTAACATTCCAAAACTGATGTCTTTCATGAACAAATTTGGATTAATCACTGGTCGTGATCCAAAAGGCGTTTATCCTCCTATGACAGACGTTATTCATAAAGTATTGAATGACATTACTGTTGATGACACTGCGATCATCATTGGTGGTGACTCTCATACACGTATGTCTAAAGGCGTTGCTTTTGGTGCTGACTCTGGAACCGTTGCTCTTGCATTGGCAACAGGTGAAGCGACTATGCCAATCCCTGAATCTGTCAAAGTAACCTTTAAGGGTGAAATGAAGAGCTACATGGATTTCCGCGATGTTGTACACGCTACGCAAGCTCAAATGCTGAAACAGTTTGGCGGAGAAAACGTATTCCAAGGTCGTGTAATCGAAGTACACATCGGTACATTGATGGCTGACCAAGCGTTCACCTTTACCGACTGGACTGCAGAGATGAAAGCGAAAGCTTCTATCTGTATTTCTCAAGATAAGACTCTTATTCAATCTCTTGAACTAGCTAAAAAACGCATTCAGATCATGATTGATAAAGGCATGGAAAATGAAGCTCAAACGCTTCACGGCTTGATTGCTCTTGCTGACAAGCGTATTGCAGGTATCACTTCTGGCGAGCAACCAGCGCTAGTTCCTGATAACAATGCTAAGTACTACGCTGACGTAGTCGTTGACCTTGACGAAATCATTGAGCCAATGATTGCCGATCCAGATGTAAACAATGATGACGTATCTAAGCGTTACACTCATGACGTAATTCGCCAAGTATCTTTCTACAAAGATAAGCCTGTCGATCTTGGTTTTGTTGGTTCTTGTATGGTTCACAAAGGTGACATGCAAATCATCGCTCAGATGTTGCGTAATCTTGAAAAACAAAACGGTAGCGTATCATTCAAAGTGCCTTTAGTTGTTGCTCCACCAACGTATAACATCGTTGATGAATTAAAAGCGGAAGGCGACTGGGATATCCTGAAAAAATACGCTGGTTTCGAATTTGACGACGCTAAGCCAAAAGGTGAAGCACGTACTAAATACGAAAACATCATGTACTTGGAGCGCCCTGGATGTAACCTATGCATGGGTAACCAAGAAAAAGCAGAGCCTGGTGATACGGTTATTGCAACTTCAACTCGTCTTTTCCAAGGCCGTGTTGTTGCAGACTCCACAGAGAAGAAAGGTGAATCCTTACTTGGCTCTACTCCAGTCGTTGTACTTTCTACAATATTGGGACGTTTCCCAACCTTGGAAGAATACAAAGCAGCGGTTGATGGCATTACGCTTACGGACTTCGCTCCACCGCTAGATGCCATGACAATGGCTCCTGTAGAGTTTATTCCTGCTACTAATATTTAATCATTACCGATTAAATAGTGTGTGATATAGAAAAGCGACGCTCAAGGCGTCGCTTTTTTTTATTTACCTTAATCTGGTTATCCTTTCTCTGCTTTCCCTCGCTCATGCCGGCAAATATAATTTATCCAATTTTATACAGGCACAAAAAAGCCCCGCTATAAGCGAGGCTTCTTCCTAGAAGGTTTTGTTAGCTTAAATAACTTCGCGCTCAACAAGCTCATCAAATTCTGCTTGTAACTGACGCTCTACAGGACTTTCTACATCCTTAGCGTTAATGTGGTGCTGTCGACCAGCATGCTTCGCTTTATGTTTAATTAACTGTTTTTCCAACTTGCCAACTAACAGGTCAAGGGCAGGTTTAAGTTGTTTTTCTGTTTGAACCATTGCAAAAAGGTCATGACCAGGAATATGAACACTGGCTTCTACTATTAATTCATGAGTCCCATGCTTCTCTGTATTTAAGGTCACATTAATGGTGGTAATCTGATTATTGATACGCGCCAAGTGATCCATTTTATCTTTTACTACTTCTTGAACTTCTTCACCAGATTGGACGTGGTGACCGCTAATATTCAATGTATACATAGAGAATTTCCTTCTGTTTTGGTCAGGTTTTTTTATTAACTTAAGTCTTGTTACTCCTCTGCTGCTCTTACTTATAATCTATGGGTACTTTCGTTTAATTTCAATGCCTAGAATGTAAATACTTGCTCAAGATCATGAACAAAACACAGCAATCAAAAAAACTTACACAACACCCTTAAATACTTTATATATCAATACCATAAATCTTCTATTGAAAATATATTTCAATACGGTATAGATAAAATAATAAGTTTTGACACCCATAGCAAGCTTTAGTTTTATCAATAAAAAAGGCAGCAATTCAATGGATGTCATCTCCTATTTAAATCAGTGTAGCAGCCCCAGAAGCAATTGAGCGATGAAATACTACTCTTCTGGCCATAATCCTATAAAAAATGCTAATCGCAGCCACAAGTCAGATACTTATCGTTTCATTAGGCTAAAATAGCAATTCCGTTATAATTAGCCATAAATAGCTAATCGATATTTATTAGCCCAATTTGGCTAAATTTGTTTTTTTAGTCATAAACGGCTAAATTACTCTTATCAACTTAAGAGGACATCGCATGAAGCAGACAGTTAAACCTATTGCCGTGATAAGCGGTGATGTTGTTGGCTCAA
Source organism: Marinomonas sp. ATLA20 (assembly GCF_057180105.1). Classification (NCBI taxonomy): domain Bacteria; kingdom Pseudomonadati; phylum Pseudomonadota; class Gammaproteobacteria; order Oceanospirillales; family Oceanospirillaceae; genus Marinomonas; species Marinomonas sp. ATLA20. The sequence goes on along the minus strand of NZ_JBXUKU010000005.1, from coordinate 186,883 downwards.
CCAAACTTACTTCTGATGAATTCGAACAACTATTGCAACGAATCAAAGATATCCAAGCGTGGATCAACAAAGGGAACGACTCTAACCTTCATAGCATTGAACGCGGAGATGAGTTCCAGACAGTCATACATGATATTAACAACGCTCTGAGATACGCAATTCTATATCGAATTGGCATCAAAGCGCTTGGCAAAGCCTTTGAAAGCCGTATTAGCTTTGCTATTGCATCTAACGCTGACTTGCGCGCCTCAGTCTCAGAGTCAATGGGAGAAGCTTTTGTTTTATCTGGTCGGGGATTAAAAGCCCTGAAAAATGACCGCTTCATTTTTCACTCAGAGCGTCTAGAACTGACAGAGCGCTTTGAGCTACTCTTCAAATATCTAGATAAACAGCTCACCGAACTAACATCTCGACAATGTGCCGTATTAGTTCCCATGTTACGCAATCATGAAGTTTTGTCTGTGAGCGAACTTGCGGATAAACTCGGGATTGCCACAGCGACGGCCAGCAAATCTCTTAAAGCATCAGGGTGGCCGCTTATAAGTGAACTAAATAGTCTATTTATAAACCAAGTAACAAGGCTTAAAGATGTCTGATTTTAGCACCCTACTCGTGTCATTTTTACTGATCCATACCCTTTGTGACTTTTACCTCCAACCAAAGCATTGGATAAAAGAAAAGGAAGAAAAAAAACACAGATCACCAAAGCTCTATTTGCATTCGATTTTACATGGCGTGGCATTACTCATCCCTGCGTTAGCCCTAAAGATCGACTGGATTAACATTGCTAGTATCATCTCGATTGTTACCATTACTCATTTCGCCATCGATCTATGGAAAGTCAGCACATCAAAAGGTGACGCCTTTTCACGCTTCGCCATTGACCAAATATTGCATGTACTAGTATTGATCATTACAGCTTTTTACATCACTGACAGCATCACCATTACTGAACTACTACAACATGATCAGTTACCAGAAGCTACCATGATCACCTTTGCTTACTTACTGATACTTAAACCTACCTCTGTCGCAATCGGCTGCATTTTAAGCAAATACCCGATTTCAGGAGGCGAGAAAGAAAGTGTTAACGGATTGGTTGCTGGCGGCGAATTAATTGGTTACTTAGAGAGAATATTGATACTAACTTTCACTCTAGTGGGCAGCTACGCGGCTATAGGCTTTGTATTAGCTGCTAAATCAATCTTCAGATTTGGTGAGCTAAATAAATCAAGCGATCGGAGCATGGCTGAATACATGTTAATTGGATCATTAGTGTCTGTGGTTATGACAACTCTAATAGGGATACTGGTGATACTAGGTTTAGATATAAGCGTCGAATAACCCATTTCAACACGTTTATTAAGACATAAAAAAAACCCGCTTAGGCGGGTTTTTATGATTCATTAGAAACGATAATTAGTCTTCAATTAGGATGCGCAGCATACGACGTAGTGGCTCAGCAGCACCCCATAGCAATTGGTCGCCCACTGAGAAAGCACTAATGTATTCAGGCCCCATGTTCAGCTTACGAATACGACCCACTGGAATACCAAGCGTGCCAGTCGCTACAGTTGGTGTTAAACGCTGCATTGTTGCTTCTTTATCGTTTGGTACAACATCAACCCACTGGTTGTGCTCAGCAAGCAAGCCTTCGATGTCCGCCACTGGGATGTCTTTATTCAGCTTGATAGTGTATGCCTGACTATGGCAACGCATTGCACCGATACGAACACACAGACCATCAACTGGAATTGGGTTGCCGTCGATACCTAGGATCTTGTTCGCTTCAGCTTGTGCTTTCCACTCTTCACGGCTCTGGCCGTTATCAAGCTGGCTATCGATATAAGGAATCAAAGAACCCGCTAGAGGCACACCAAACTGATCTGTTGGAAGCGTACCAGAACGCATTGTTTCTGCGACCTTACGATCGATCTCAAGAATCGCACTCGCAGGATCTGCAAGCTCACTAGCAACCGAGCCTTGCAACATACCCATCTGATTGATCAGCTCACGCATGTGACGAGCACCACCACCAGACGCCGCTTGGTAAGTCATAGAAGTCATCCATTCGATATGACCTTTTTCAAACAACCCACCTAGCGCCAATAGCATCAAGCTAACAGTACAATTGCCACCAACAAAAGTTTTAACGCCACTCGTTAAACCTTGTTTAATAACATCCAAGTTAACTGGGTCAAGTACGATAATGGCATCTTTATCCATACGTAGAGAAGATGCCGCATCGATCCAGTAACCTTTCCAACCAGCATTACGCAACTGTGGGTAAATAGCCTTGGTGTAATCCCCGCCTTGACAGGTAATAATAATATCCATCTTTTTCAATGCTTCAATATCGCTTGCATCTTGAAGTAATGGAATATCTTTACCAATTTCTGGACCTTTCTGCCCCGTTTGAGATGTAGTGAAGAAAACTGGATCAATATGATCAAAGTCTTTTTCTTCCATCATGCGTTGCATCAACACGGAACCGACCATTCCGCGCCATCCGACTAAACCTACAGTGTGTTTTGACATGGTTAACGTTACCTTTTTTTGTGGGGCCACTCATACCAAGAGCAGTATCCCTAATGAATACCCAATATCGTTACGATATTAAGCTTTTAATGCTGCTAGAACGGCATCGCCCATGGCTTGCGTACTAACAGTTTCGCATCCTTCTGATGCAATATCTGCCGTTCTAAGACCTAGATCCAGAACCTTGCTGACTGCCGCTTCAATCGCGTCCGCCGCATCTTTGGCGTCTAAAGAATAACGCAACATCATAGCAACTGACAAAATTGTCGCCAATGGGTTAGCGATTCCTTTACCTGCGATGTCTGGTGCAGAACCGTGACATGGCTCATACATACCGCGACCTTCAGCATTTAGTGAAGCAGAAGGTAGCATACCAATAGAACCTGTCAACATGGCAGCAGCATCAGAAAGGATATCACCAAACATATTGCCAGTAACCATTACATCAAACTGTTTTGGTGCACGAACAAGCTGCATAGCAGCATTATCGACTAGCATATGAGTCAATTCGACGTCTGGATACTCTTTCGCCACTTCTTCCATGACTTCTTTCCAAAGCACAGTCACTTCTAGCACGTTGGACTTATCAATTGAGCAAACACGCTTACCACGTTGGCGCGCCGCTTCAAAAGCAGAGCGACCGATACGACGAATTTCTGATTCGCTGTAAACATAGGTATTAAAACCTTCACGTTCACCATTTTCCAAGGTACGAATACCACGAGGCTGCCCAAAGTAAATACCGCCAGTTAGTTCGCGAACAATTAGGATGTCCAAGCCAGCAACAATTTCTGGCTTCAAGCTAGACGCATCAGCTAACTGTGGGTATAGAATCGCAGGACGAAGATTCGAAAATAACTCTAGGTTAGAGCGCAAGCCAAGTAAGCCTTTTTCAGGGCGAACTGACATGTCTAACTTGTCCCACTTAGGACCACCAACCGCACCAAGCAAAATCGCGTCTGCTGTTTTAGCTTTAGCTAATGTCGCTTCTGGCAACGGAGAGCCGGTCTCATCGTAAGCAGAACCACCGACTAAAGCGCTTTCATGCTGAATATTCAAAGAAAACTGCTCATTCACTGCATCCAAAACGCGCACCGCTTGCGCTACGATTTCTGGACCTATACCGTCACCCGGCAAAACCAATACATTTTTAGTCATGTTAAACCCTTTAAAAAATCTGTCTTCCAATATGTTGTTTTGAAAACTACTGACCGCGTGACAAGAAAAGCCACGGCGCATCATTCATGCGTTTTTCTTCGTAACGACGGATCGCTGAATCTTGCTGTAACGTTAAGCCGATATCGTCTAAACCATTCAACAAACAATGTTTACGGAAATTATCCACGTTGAACTCGAATGTCGCACCAGAAGGCGAGGTTACGGTTTGATTTTCAAGATCGACAATAATTTCTGCGCCTTCACGCAAGGCGACTTCTGCAAATAATTGATCTACTTCTTCTGCTTGTAAAACGATAGGCAACAAGCCATTTTTGAAGCAGTTGTTATAGAAGATGTCGGCAAAGCTTGGTGCAATAATCGTGCGGAAACCGTAATCATCTAATGCCCAAGGCGCGTGTTCACGACTAGAACCACAACCAAAGTTCTGACGCGCTAATAACACACTCGCGCCTTTGTAACGATCTTGGTTTAACACAAAATCCTGACGAATAGGACGACCATCGCATTCTTGGTCTGGTTGACCTTCGTCTTCATAACGCAGTTCATCAAATAAATTTTTCCCAAAACCAGTACGTTTTATGGATTTCAAAAACTGTTTTGGAATGATCATATCAGTATCAACGTTCGCCAAATCCAAAGGAGCGGCTAGACCTGTATGTTTAGTAAAAGGACGCATACTGTTCTCCTAGTGTTTAACAAACTCATTAACATCAACAAAGTGGCCTGCAATCGCTGCTGCCGCTGCCATTGCTGGACTCACCAAATGCGTACGACCACCAAAACCTTGACGACCTTCAAAGTTGCGGTTGGAAGTAGACGCACAATGTTCGCCAGCACCTAGCTTGTCAGCGTTCATTGCCAAACACATAGAACAACCTGGCTCACGCCATTCTAATCCAGCGGCTTCGAAAATCTCGTGCAAACCCTCTTTTTCAGCTTGCGCTTTTACCAAGCCAGAACCAGGAACGACGATCGCTTGCTTAAGAGTCGTTGCCACTTTACGGCCTTTAACTACTTGCGCTGCAATACGAAGATCTTCAATGCGTGAGTTTGTACAAGAACCAATGAAAACTCGATCTAGAACGATATCGGAAAGCATAGTTTTACCTTCAAGGCCCATGTATTTCCAAGCGCGTGCATAACCTTCTTTCTTCACTGGGTCTTTCTGATCTTCTGCACGAGGAATCGCCTCATCAATAGCAATAACCATTTCTGGCGACGTTCCCCAAGTCACTTGTGGCTTGATGTCTTCCGATTTGATTACAACCACTTCATCAAATTGCGCCTCTTTATCAGAAACAAGATCTTTCCATGCTTCTACCGCCATATCCCAATGGTCACCTTTTGGTGCATAAGGACGACCTTTAACGTATTCAATAGTGGTCTCGTCTACTGCAATCAAACCAACACGAGCGCCCGCTTCGATAGCCATATTACAGACAGTCATACGACCTTCCATAGACAAAGACTGAATACCTGTACCGCCAAACTCAATCGCATAACCTGTACCACCGGCGGTACCAATCGCACCGATAATCGCTAAGACAACGTCTTTAGCAGAGACCCATGGTGACAATTCACCATCAACACGAACCAACATGTTGCGGCTTTTCTTCTGCACCAAACACTGAGTAGCTAATACATGCTCAACTTCAGAGGTACCAATACCATGTGCCAAAGCACCAAAGGCACCATGAGTCGATGTGTGAGAATCACCACACACTACTGTCATACCTGGAAGCGTCGCACCCTGCTCTGGCCCAACAACGTGCACGATTCCTTGGCGAATATCTTTCATGTTGAATTCAGTGATACCGAATTCGTTACAGTTATCATCCAACGTGGTTACTTGGATTTTAGAAACTGGGTCTTCAATACCATCTACACCAGAAATACGTTCTTTCTTAGTCGTAGGAACATTATGGTCTGGCGTAGCCAAGCTTGAAGACACGCGCCAAGGCTTACGTCCTGCCAATCGAAGACCTTCAAAAGCCTGTGGTGAAGTCACTTCATGAAGTAGTTGTAAATCAATATAAATCAATGCACTACCGTCATCTCGTTGCTGAACAAGGTGGCTATCCCACAACTTGTCATAAAGGGTTTTCGCTGACATAAGTTCTCTCCTCAGAAATCTATTGCGCTATCCTAAAACTTTGGCTTAAATTACTCAAATTCATATTTTTCATGTTTTGGATAATTTTTTGGAATGATAGACATCGCAGAGCTACTAACCTTTATAAAAGTCGCTGAAACCAGCTCGTTTTCAGAAGCAGGTGATCAACTTTTTGTTACGCAACCCGCCATTAGCAAACGAGTAGCTTCGCTCGAAAACAGCCTTGGTGTAAAACTTTTTGATCGCATTGGACGACAAGTGCAATTAACCGAAGCAGGTATTCGCTTATTACCCAAAGCTCGAAAAATGGCAGAAGATCTGCAAGACATAAAACGCAGCATGACATTGCAAATGCAAGACGTAAGCGGTGAATTACGCCTATCCACCAGCCATCACGTTGGCTTACATCGCTTGCCTAAATCACTAAAACGATTTCAAGAAGATTTTCCCAGTGCGCACTTGGAAATTGAATTTGTTCAATCAGAGGAAGCCTATCAAGATGTTTTGAAAGGACGCGCTGAGTTAGGGGTTATTACCTTATCCAATAAAGAAAATCCGCTCATTGAGTCATTGCCTATTTGGTCAGACCCACTAGCGTGCGTGGTCAGTAAAGATCACCCTCTCGCATTGTCTAAAAACCTCAGCTTAATTGAATTAGCGCAACATGCTTGTGTGTTGCCCAATAAAAACACCTTTACCAGACAAATAGCAGAGCAGGCATTTGGCAAGCAAGGCCTGAAGCCTCAAGTGAGAATGAATACAAATAACTTGGAAACACTAGCAATGTTAGTCAATATTGGTTGGGGATGGTCGTTACTCCCCTCAACACTCGTCGACGAAAAGTTAGCCGTATTGAACCTGCCGGATTTGAACGTAGAAAGAAAACTGGGGGTTATTCATCACAAACAAAGAACGCTTAGTCGTGCCGCCATCGCCTTTATCGAATTATTAAAAAGCGACGGCTCTTGTTTATAGCAAATAGATATCGGTAAACAGACTAACGACGCTGACTAAGCAAAAGAATGGCTAACGCCAGCGCACTCACGCCAGCTGCGAGGGTGAAAACCCATGCTCCGCCCAACCATTCCCATAAATAGCCCGTAATCACCATACCAAGTCCGCCACCTAAACCTATAGCAAATGCACTGTACATAGCCTGGCCTTGCCCGGCAAAGCGCTCAGGAAAAAGACGTCTTATTTGATCAATCGATACCATATGAAATAAAGCAAACGTAATACAATGCAACAGCTGAGTAATAATAAGCACCCAAGCAATAGAAGCAAACCACCCGACCAGAAGCCAACGAACAATACCGCAAATAAAACAAAGCGTAATAATATGAACCACATCGAAGCGTTTAATCGTATTACCAAAAAATAAGAATAAAAAAATCTCAATCACCACACCCAATGCCATAAGCAAACCAATGGATTCACCGCTGTAGCCAAAGTTAGACAAATGCACAGCAAAAAACACATTAAATGGCGCATGCGACATAAATGCCAAAAAAGCTAAAACGAAAAACAGTATGGATTCAGGGCTTTTAACGAGTGACAAAAATGAAACACTTGCCTTTTGCTGGTTGACCTCATAGGCCTGCTCTTTAAGAAAAAAAGACGTCACGACAGCAAGTGCCATAAAAACACAAATAGTTGGAATAACAATTCCAACACCAAATTGTCCAATCAAAAAGCCGGCGCTTGTTACCGAAAATACATAGCCAATCGAGCCGCCTACTCTCAGGCGCGTATAAGGCACATCCAAGCGTCGAATACTTCTCACCGCCAGAGAATCAGTCATCGGGATAAGGGCTGAATAAAACAAGGCCATCGTACAGGTCAAAAGCCAAAAGGTTTCGAATTGGTTACTCCAATTAAATGGAATAACCGCAATGAAGCAACCAAGAATTCCTACTTGAAGTATGCGTTTTGGCAGTCCAACTTTTGCTGTGAGCCACCCCCAAAAATGAGGCACCAAAATTCCAGATAATGTAAAAGTCGACATCAAACGGCCAATCTCGGAGGCAGTTAAACCAATCGATTTATAATACATCGAGATATAAGGCATCATGACGCCCACAACAGCACAGAAAAAAAAGTAAAAGAAGAACAAAGGCCAAGCCACAGGGCGAGCATTTTCAGAAAACATCATGTCTCCAAGGAAGAAAATAAGATTATTATCGTCTAAGACAATAAAAATTATGCATAAATAATAATGTTTGAGTATGCTGGAAATAATGAGAAAAAGCACCAAAGAAGACGCCACACATACCCTAAAGCTCTGATCTAATATCAGAACCGAGTATGACTAAGATCTAATAAACATTTTCCATCTAAAGCGAGAGAAATCATGACAGACAAACAAGAATGGTGGCGTGGAGCCGTAATTTACCAAGTTTATCCTCGCAGTTTTTTTGATTCAAATAACGATGGCATTGGCGATCTTCCCGGCGTTACCGCAAAAATGCGTTATATCGCTTCTCTAGGTGTCGATGCCATTTGGTTATCGCCATTTTTCACCTCACCTATGAAAGATTTTGGTTACGATGTTTCTGACTACTGCGGTGTCGATCCTATTTTTGGAACCCTGGACGATTTTGATGAACTGATTGCCTCAGCTCATCATCATGGTCTTAAAGTGATGATTGACCAAGTACTGAACCACAGCTCGGATCAACACCCTTGGTTTGTTGAATCGCGCAGTAGTCACGATAACGACAAAGCAGATTGGTATATTTGGGCTGACGCTAACCCTGATGGCACAGTCCCTAACAATTGGTTATCTGTCTTTGGTGGCCCTGCATGGCATTGGGACAGTCGTCGCAGACAATATTATCTACATAATTTCTTAGACAGTCAGCCAGACTTAAATTTCCACAATCCAGACGTTGTGGATGCTTTACTTGAAACCGTGGAATTCTGGTTAAAACGCGGTGTAGACGGTTTCCGTTTAGACACAGCGAATTATTATTACCATGATATAGAACTGAGAAATAACCCACCAAAAGACGAAGTCGTCGAAGGCAGTATTGGCGTAAGACTCGACAACCCATACGCTTATCAGCTACACCTATATGACAAATCCAGACCCGAAAACATTGCCTTTTTACAACGTCTACGCAGCTTATTAGACCAATACCCCAATACAACGACTGTGGGTGAAGTGGGATGTGATTTTGCGCTAGAAACCATGGCGGCGTACACCCAAGGTAAAGACAAGCTGCACATGTGCTATTCGTTCGATCTGTTAACGCATGATTCTTCTATGACTCACATTCGCAATACCATGGAAACGATAGAAGCAGGTTTAGGCGATGGATGGCCTTGCTGGTCAATTGGAAATCATGACGTAGAACGCGTAGTGACTCGCTGGGGTAAGAATCATGACCCAATCGCCAAAAGCAAAATTTATATGGCGATGCTTTTAACCTTACGCGGTAGTGTTTGTCTGTATCAAGGCGAAGAACTCGGCCTGCCGGAAGCTGAACTGACCTTTGAGCAACTGGTTGACCCATTCGGAATTAATTTCTGGCCAGAATTTAAAGGCAGAGATGGCTGCAGAACACCTATTCCATGGAAAAATGAAACGTTAGGAGGCTTTACTCAATCCGCAGAAGCTTGGTTACCTATTGCTGAATCCCAACGCCCAATGGCAGTGAGTGAGCAGGAAGGTAATCGCCACTCGGTGTTGCATGCCTATCGTGATTTTCTACATATTAGACGCAGCCACCCAGAACTGCGCCATGGCAATATCGAGTTTTTATATAACGATGAAACAACCCTAACCTTCATCCGTAGCTATGAAGGCAAACGCATTTATGTCGCTATTAATACCGCAAGCCAAGACATCATCCTGCCGGTCGAGCTTCATTTGTCGCCCCTTACGTTGCCAGAAGCCATACACAGCGGCTATGTAGATGGAAATACCATTATCCTTACTCCGTTTAGTATTTTATTGGCTTCTATTACCGACTAATATTTGTGCATAAAATAAAAGTCATAAAAAAGTCCCGACCAACCATGTTGGAGCGGGACTTAAATTTAGAACAAGAAAGCACTAAGAGGATAGCTGCTCTTGACTTGGCCAAGCGTTGATAATTGCTTTCACCAAGGTCGCTAACGGAATCGCAAAAAAGATTCCCCAGAACCCCCATATACCGCCGAAAAATAACACCGCTACAATAATGGCCAAAGGATGCAGGTTCACCGCTTCTGAAAACAACAGAGGGACAAGCACATTGCCATCCAAAGCCTGTACGATTAAATAGGCAATGACCACATAGATAAACTCACTCTGAGTACCATATTGATAGAAGGCCACCAAGATAACAGGAATGGTCACGGCCGCTGCTCCTATATAAGGAATCAGTACAGATAATCCAACCAGCAATGCCAACAGTTCTGCGTACTTCAAACCAAACACTAGAAAGACAATGTAGGTCACTACGCCAACGACAAGCATCTCAATAAACTTACCACGAATATAATTCGCTATCTGACCATTCATTTCATGCGCGATATTACGCATCATTTTTCTTTCTTTTGGCAGCCATGATGTTAAATAGCTTAGTATTTTGCGCTGGTCTTTTAGTAAGAAGAAAATCACCAGAGGTACTAGAACCACATAAATGACAACCGAAAATAATGATGGAATACTTGCCAGTGAAAAGGACAGCAACCATTGCCCAAGGCTGGTTGACTCATTAGCCAGCGAGTTGGTTATTTCATCTATAGCTGCTTGGCTAACCAAGTCACTATGTCCTTGCGCAAAATGCAGCACCTCATCTCTAATAACGGTAAACATCCTCGGTGCATCTTGAACAAGTCGTACCGCTTGACGCCATACAATTGGCACCATAAAGCCGATAAAAACGCTGCATGCTGTTAAAAAGGTAAAAAATACAATAAAAACAGACGGAAGATGACCTAACCTAAGCCGTTGTAGCCTTTCAACCAACCCTTGCAATAAAAAGGCTAAAACAATAGCAATCAAGATAGGTGCTAAAATCCCTCCCCAAAATGCCAAAACACATAGGGTAGCAACCATTAGTAAAATAAAGACGACTACTTCTTCATTAGAAAAATACCGCTTAATCAGCGTATCAACAATTTTAAACATATTGAGTCCGTTTTAGCTTTTTTGAATCACAAAGGTGTACACATCATTGTCTTCTGATTTTGACAATAGAGAAAATCCAACTAACGCAACGTATTGAGGAATGTCTTTTAAAGAACCTGCATCACATGTTGTCACACACAAACGCTCCCCCACCGCCATCTGACTTAACGCCATTTTTGCCTTTAATAAAGGCATTGGGCAACGATCTTCTCTTGCATCCAAGATTGCGTCATACTGATTACCTAGATTAACCGCCATTTTATAACTTACCCAATAAATGCATTAGCCATATTATGAGACTATTTTTAAACGTTACAACAGGCTTAACCATCTTAGCCGTTGTTTTTACAAGCACTTTATCTACTATTAGCTCTGCAGGCATTCCTGATCTGGAGGCAAACAAAGACGAAAGAGCCTTATCGAACCCATCTTATATTTTAGGGCAACATTGGTTTAGAAAACTCAATGGCAGTCGAGCATTAATCGATTTCCCACCAGCCTACGATTACTTAAAAAATGCGTTATCTCAAATTCTTCCACAAACTAACCTTTACAACACCACAGTCGAAATGACCTTACTCAACAGCTCCAAAAGTAATGCCTTTGTCATTCCGGGCAATCATCTGTTCATTTATTCCGATATTATGGAGATGATTACCAGCGAAGACATGCTATTCGGCTTACTTGGGCACGAAATTGCTCATTTAGATCTTCGACACTATGAGCGGCAAACCAAACATTCTGGTGAAGAATTACAAAAAACAATGGTTATGCTGGGAGCTGGCATCGCTGCGGCTTTAGCCGGAGCAGGTTCGGATGCAACTACCGCACTCTGGTTAGGAGGGATAGCCAACCAAGCAGAGAATACTTTAACCTACAGCCGTAACCAAGAACAAGAAGCCGATCGTCGTGGTCGTGAATATCTAATCAATGCAGGGCTTGACCCAGAAGGCATGACTAAACTCTTTCAGGCTTTCTTTAAGCAAGCCTTGGGAAGACCAAAACTGGAATTTTTATCAAGTCACCCTTCACCAGACTCAAGAATGTCTGATTCTTTTAATGCAGAAACCAAAGGAACAATATTAAGCAATAGAAGAACAAGCAATTTTGAGTTCTTTAGAGCAAGCCTGTTAGCGTACAGAGCAGGTATTGAAGATAAACCTTATTCTTATTTAGATCAAAACATCCAAGATAATGATGCTAAAATTTTCGCCAAAGGGCTATTTTCTTACCTTATTCAATCACCTATTCGAGCTTTAGATTTTTTAACTAAATTAGAAAATCACAACCAATTTACCGATTACCTTCAAGCACTAAGCTATGCTGCATCCGGTCAAACCGAGGAAGGACTAAAAATAATCAACATGAGGTTGGATCTTGAGCCAAAAAACATTATGTTTTCAATGTTGTATTCACAGCTAACCCATTCAAAGCCTACTAACGTTCCGTCTGATTATTTGTATGAAAAACGTTTGATATGGCGGGCTAATATTCAATACTATCAATCCAGAAACAATATACCTATGGCTCTGAATTTTCGGGCCCTATTAGACTTTAGTCAAGGTAAAGACAAAACAGCTCAATATCTTATTAAACGTGCAGAAAATGACGCGCATCACAATGATAAAAATCTCATCCAGAGCACAGAGAACTATTTTAAAAGAATAAACGAAGCAGAAAAACAGGAAGATTTAGAAGAGGAGAATTTTAGATTAAATAGATAATATTTAAACAGACATAAAAAAGCCAAACTTAATAGTTTGGCTTTTTTATTGACAACAAGTCAGCATTATTCTGCTGCTTGTGCATGTAGAGTATCAAACTCTGCCTGCAATTCAGCATGCTTGGCATTGTATAGCGATACTTTCTGATCAACAGTGTAAGCACCTTTTAAGTTAACAGACGCATCAACATCTGCACCCATGTTTTCAAGAGTTACAGCAAGTGCTTCTACACCACCTCTTGCACTTTGAATACGATCACTTGGGCTTTTATCTGAGGCTGCAAAAGCGCTAGTGGCCATAACAGATGCAGTTACTAAAGCGAGAACAGTTTTACTTAATGTTTTCATAGTAATATCCTTTTTCAATAATATAAAGTTACTTAAATAATATGGGCTTATTATTCAGCTGACTGAGCATGTAATGAATCAAATTGGTCTTGTAATTCAGCATGCTTTGCATTGTAAACAGCCGCTTTTTGATCGAAAGTATATGCACCATTTAGGTCAACGCTGGTATCAACATTTGCACCCATATTTTCAAGTGTCGTACCTAATGCTTCAACACTACCTTTTGCACTTTGAAGACGTTCAGTGCCAGTTTCAGTATCAGCAAAAGCAGCTGTTGTCATTACGGAAGCTGTCACTAGAGCAAAAATAGTTTTATGTAGATTTTTCATAATATTCACCTTTTAAATTAAGTATTTTAAACAAGACGTTTTGAGTGTTTAATTATTCGGCAGTTTGGTTATGTAAGTCATCAAACTGGCGTTGTAATTCTTCATGCTTCGCATTATAAACAGCTGCTTTTTGGCTAAAAGTATATGCGCCACTCAAGTCAACACTAGTATCAACGTCAGCACCCATGTTTTCTAATGTGGTACCCAATGCTTCAACACTACCTTTTGCACTCTGTAAACGTTCTTCCACAGTGTCATTAGCAAATGCAGAAGTTGTCATTACAGCTGCAGTTAATAAAGCCAAAGTTGTTTTAGTAAAAGTTTTCATATTAATCTCCTTATGAGAGTAGAAGTTTGTATTTAAAATTTAATTCGTTTTGCGTTTCGATAAGTTCATAATAGTCCTTTACATAAAATTAAAAAGCCCAAAACCCTACCTTCCACTGTTGTTTCAAATACGAATTAATAAACGTCAGATTGCATAAAAATCACACAAAATAGGCACGTATCAAAATAAATAAGGTCAAAGTGGTGTTAAATAAGGAATAAAAAGACAAGAATCGACGGCTGTGACAGGTTAAATAGGGATAAAGGGGCAAATCGATAGGGATAGATCGAAAATTTTGCTAAAATAGACCATCTGTTTGGATATATAAGACTATGACACCACTTGCCTTAATCGATAATTTAGAACATTTACCTAACCCTTTTACTCAATTTGATAGCATTGTTGATCATTTGAAAGGCTCTACACCTCACCTTAATGACCCTGAATACCGAAGAGACCTCCAACTCGCTCTATGCTTTATCTACAGTTACAACGGATCACAGGCTACTTTTAACTCGTATCGTCGAGAAGTTGAGCGACTACTGCTTTGGTCATGGCATATAGCCAACAGCCCTACCACTGAATTACGCCGTGATCAGATCGAAGAATTCATACATTTTTGTATTACCCCTCCAGAAAACTGGATCGGAATTAAAAACGTCGCTCGTTTTAAGCTCCACATGGGACAAAGAACCGCTAATAAAGATTGGCGACCATTTGTCGCCCATGTAAGTAAATTAGAGTTTAAAAATGGTGATGTACCAAAAACCAAACTGCATTCATTATCTCAAGCAGCCATAAGAGCAACGTTTTCAATATTGTCGTCTTACTATGGTTTCCTTATGCAAGAGGACGCAGCACAACAAAACCCAGTGGCATTGATTCGACAAAAAAGTAAATTTGTAAAAAAAGAAGTGACTCGCAAACAAGTAAGACGAATTTCAAATTTACAATGGGATTATGTAATCGAAACCGCTGAAATGTTGGCGGAAGAAGACCCAGCACATCACGAACGCACTCTATTTATCATGAACGCCCTACTCGGTATGTATTTACGAATTTCTGAACTTGTCGCTGATGAACGCTCTGCGCCAACAATGGGTGATTTTATAAAAGACGCCGATGGACATTGGTGGTTTAAAGTCCTTTCAAAGGGTAATAAAGAACGCCTTGTTGCTGTCTCTGATGATATGTTAAATGCGTTAAAACGCTATCGACAGTTCCGTGATCTACCATTACTTCCCACCATTGCAGAAAACACACCGCTCGTACCTAAAAATCGTGGCCAAGGTGCAATGACAAGCTCGAGACAAGTTCGTAACATCGTTCAATTCTGTTTTGATAGAGCATATGAGCGCATGTGTGAAGATGGCATGAAAGCCGATGCAGATGATCTACGCGTCGCAACGGTCCACTGGTTAAGACACACAGGCATATCAGAAGACGTGAAGACGAGACCAAAAGAGCACGTCAGAGAAGACGCTGGCCATGCGAGCATGGCAACAACCGATAAATACATTGATACAGAGTATCGAGAACGCCACGCAAGTGGCCGAAAGAAAACGCTACGACCTCATTAATAGTTGAAGCGACCTAGCACATCGCTTTAATCTATTAGAATATAATTCCTCGAGCCTTATCGCGGTGCGGTTCATTAAGCCTTGTGCTATTTAGACCAGCGCTCCAGACTTTCCTCGTCATTAGTATTGGCTTCAACCCAATGACTTTGTGAGCCCTGGGACTCTTTCTTCCAAAACGCAGCTCGGCTTTTTAGGTAGTCCATTATAAAATCACACGCTTGAAAAGCTTCAGCCCGATGAGAGGCGCTTACACCAACAAAAACAATCTGATCATCAACCGACAAACGACCCACACGGTGTACAACGCAAACATCTAATAAAGGCCAACGAGCATTAGCTTCGTCCACAATAACTTGCAAGTTCCGCTCAGTCATTCCTGGATAATGCTCAAGTTCGAAACTACACGCTTCTTTAGGTAAATCAGAGAACTGCCGCACTAAACCAACAAACATAGCAACAGCACCAGTTTGATTGGCTATCAATAAACTGTTGTACAAAGCATCAACATGAAAATCTTCTTCTTGTACAAGAATCATTTAGCCTCCAGTAACGGGTGGGAAAAACGCCACTTCATGGACAGATTCTGGGACAATATCAGCGTCTCTAGCAAATTCAAAATCAATTGAAGATTGAATTCCTTTTTCCAGCAATGCCTGCCCTTTATCTAATTCATTCGCCAATTGCCGTTTTAATTCACCTAGACTCAAAGGTAGCGCTAAATCTGCCAAGTACTCACTCTGCCCAATACTCTCTTTAAGCGACGCAAAAAAAACCACTTTAACCTTAGACATTTCCTTTGCTCCAATCACCGCTCTTACCACCTTTTTTTTCTAACAAAGACACATTCTGAATAATTATGCCTTTATCCACCGCTTTGCACATATCATAAAGCGTCAGTGCAGCGATACTCGCACCAGTGAGCGCCTCCATCTCAACACCTGTTTTACCAGATAGTGAGCAGGTACATAATACTTCCAGCTCACAATCACTGATGACATTAATATCAACCGTCACTTTGGTTAGCATCAGAGGATGGCACAGAGGTATCAAATCCGATGTTTTTTTTGCCGCTTGAATACCCGCAATACGAGCAGTAGCCAACACATCACCTTTTGGCAAACCACCTTCAATGATTTTTGTTAGTGTGGTTGGTTGCAATAAAAGAATAGCTTGAGCAGTGGCCGTGCGCTTCGTCATATCTTTGTCCGAGACATCAACCATATGCGCATGTCCCTGACTATCTAAATGGGTAAGTGTATCGCTCATAAAAATCCTAAACAGTGTACATAGATTAAAAATGTCGCCTATATTTTAAGAAAGCCAACAAAAATGCAAGCAAAGTCTCACTTGAGACGGCTACAATATTGCTATAATAGCGATCTTAGATGGATCAACCTAATCACCATATTTTAATTAGGAACGACAGGAATGGTATTCAGATTTATTCTCTTATGCATTCTTCTCGCACCACCTTTGTGGGCGCAAGATGTTTTTCCTTTGGAAAAAATGGCATCAAGAATAGATACTCCCATCCCTACATTTAAAGAAACACATACGATATCTGCTCAAGAGGCTCTGCTCACTAGCGAGTTCAAAGGAACAACGTATAATGAATCACAAGGTTTTTCCCAACACGCTTACTGGCATAAATTAAGCTTCCCTAAAATAACACCGAATACAGAAACAACACTTTTTCTTGGTTTAAATTATTTCGTCATCGAGCATCTCGATTTTTATCTATTTCATGATGAGCAACTCCAAGCCCAGTGGAAAAGAGGCACGCTAGAAAATTGGCAAGGAGATACGCAGCACTACCAAGGTATTTGGATCCCTATTACTCTCTCAGACCAGCATGATACAACCCTACTCATACGCAAGCAGGGTGATAGTCCACTTCTAACACCATTTATGCTATTTGACGAGAAAAGTGCAGAAACCAGAAAAGAACAAAAGCTCATTTTCTGGACCTTTATCATCAGCAGCTTGGCAATATTGCTCGCGCACAACGTATTTGTTTTTATTCTGCTTAGACAATCTGGCTTCATTTACTATCTTGGTTTAAACATCATTATATTTATTGCCCTATCGGTGATCACAGGGTTCAGTCGTTGGATTTTCCCAGAAGAGGTTAACCAATGGATTCTTAAAAATCTGTTTATCATATTTGGTATTGGCGCTTGGATCCTATTTCGCTTCAGTCTGTACTTTTTAAAAGAAGTTCAAATACCTCCCCCTCAATCATTGATTAGAAAATATGGCGATAGCCTTTTCATTGCGTTCTTGCTATCAACCCAGCTACTACCAATAAAAAGCATAGCCTTTCTGTTTGGTGTAATAGAATTATTTATGTTCCTAGTGTGTACTTATTGGGGAGTAAAAGCCTATACAAAGGGCTTTACAGCCGTTCGATTTTATTTATTCTCCTGGTTCTTTTTAATCATTGGCAGCATATTAAACACCTTCATTTTTTGGAAAATACTGCCTATAAACCTGTTTACAGAGTCTATTCTGCCTGTCTGTAGCATACTGCAACTACTTGGCTTTGCTTTTGCTTTTGCTGATAAAGCGAAGCAGTTCGAGCGCAATAGAAAGCTACAGGCACTTACCGATTTGCAAACGGGGCTACCTAATCGCAGCTACTACTTTAGTAAACTGCCTGCTCAGTTAAAAGAAATGACGAATAAACCGCCTCAGTTGGCGCTTATTATGATCGAAATCAACAACTATCAAACACTAAGCCAAGCCTTTGGCCCAGCCAAGACAGACTCAGTCATATCAGACATTATCCAAACCCTTCATCAGCGTACGTTAGAAATTAAGCACGTTTTGGCTTTTCCTTTACCAAATAAAAACAGTTATAAAGTCATTCGTATTTCAGCCACCAAAATTGTCTTAATCAGTACAAATCCTGAGATAATCCATCAACAAATACGACAAATTCAAAATGTTCTTGATGCGCCAACACAGGTAAATAAAATTCAGTTCAGACATCAATACAAAATTGGCAGCGCCCTTTCCTCTTCGCAAGAAACAGACTTAGACAAACTTTATCAAAACGCACTTATTGCTAATCGTTCGGTAAGCTATTCATCTGGAACCTGGGTTGCGTTTAATGAAAACCTTAAAAACAACCATGCACATCAGCTGAATTTAATCACGCAGCTAACAGACGACATTCAGTACGAGAAGCTGTATTTCCACATACAGCCACAAGTCAACTTAGTGGACAGAAGCATTATCGGTGGAGAAGTCCTCATTCGTTGGCATAACCAGCACTTAGGACAAGTATCACCCGCGGAGTTTATTCCACTTGCAGAGCAAACTGGCCTCATAAACAAACTGACAGACATGTTGCTAGAAAAAGTATTTTCTTGGGTTTCATTGCACCCTGAGCTACTGGCCAAACAACGCTTATCGGTCAATATTTCCGCATTGGATTTACTACAAGAAGACTTTGCTGAGGGAGTTATTAAACAGATCAAAACTCACCAATTATCAGCCAGCAAGTTCACTATAGAAATCACTGAAACCAGTATTTTTCAGAATAACGATATTGTACATAACAACGTAAAGCAGCTACATCAAGCAGGCTTTAAGCTTGCTATCGACGATTTTGGAGTTGGTTATAGTTCCATGCAAAACCTTGTCGCCCTAGAAACCGACGAGCTAAAAATTGATCAATTCTTCGTGATGAACTTACTAAACGACCCACAGAGTCATATTTTGTGTAAAAATATGATCGATTTATGCAAAGCACTTAATATCGTCAGTGTGGCAGAAGGCATTGAATCTGAAGACGTTTTGAAATTACTACTGGAATGGCAGTGCCAAGTAGGACAGGGCTATCATCTATACAGACCCATGTCACCAACCGATTATTTAATGCTCTTAGATTAAAACGTTCCATCTTTGTCAGAACCAACAAATCGTGCATAATGCATTAAGTATTAATTGATCCCTCCCATTCATAACGAAAAACGGTTAATAGCCAACACCTCATGAGCTTAATAGACGATTATCAACTGCTGGAGATTCCAACTACCGCCAGCGAGCAGGAAGCAAAAACCGCGTTTAGACGTTTGGCAAGGCGCTATCATCCTGACAAAAACCCTGACAAGGATACAACTGAGCTTTTTCAGCGCCTCCAAGCCGCTTACGAAAACGTCACCAGTGCTATTCGTCAAGGCGCACAAGTTAATGATTGGAAACCGTTTACTTTCACCAAAGAAAACACTCAAAGCTCCGACGCGAAAAACCGTTATACGAATTTTTCAACCGCCACAGACAAGGAGCAAGAAGCCTTTGTAAAAGAGCGACAGCGCGCCTACGAAGAAATGAAACGCAACAATGCGCATCACGAAAAGACCCGCAATGACGCCATCAAAGCCGCCCGAAATACCCTAAATGAAAAACGCGTTAAAGCCCTTTACGAAGAAGCCTCCAAAGCATCCAAAAACTTCACTTCACAAGGCTACAACTACACAGACAAGCCAAATAACGAAAAACCAGACATCCCGCCTTATCAGTCCTTTGTTGATGATGAGGAAGAGTTCACACACACAACACAGTCATTCTATAGTGAACCAGTTAGCCAGCCGATTAAATTAGACGCCGCAAAAGCCGCCTTTCGCGCTGCAACTTATATTGCTTGTTTTGCAGCGGGTATTTACAGCACGCTGTATTGGCAATCGTCAAAGCAAGAGGCCGTCTCCGAGCAAAAAGCTACCACCTACATTAGTGGCTTATACCCACAATTTCGTGTTGGCATAGGTTACACTTTATTAGATACCGTATTGTATGCAGAACCGGATGCATCCAGCGCCATCCTGCAAACCATTCCTACTCAATCAGACCTGCAAAGCATTAAATCACAGGGGAATTGGCTAACCGTACGATACAACGGAATGAATGGATGGGTGCAAGCAAAAAATATCGGTTTCGGTAGTGTTCAGCACGCTCTTCAAACTGGTTGCTTTGGTCAGCCTGGCACAGCACCTGAACATGGCGAGTTAATAGGAAAAGCTGACGGCAATAGTCGCTTACGTATTCTCAATCAATTACCCGAGCACAGCATGCTCACCTTCCAGTCTTATGATGGGCAAGCGCCCTTTTCTATCTATTTGTATGGAAAACAAGCTTATGCAGCCAATTACATTCCAAGAGGCAACTACCGATTGGTGTTAGAGACAGGTTCCCTGTATCATCATGCCTGTAACCAATTCCTCTTTAACGACACAACCAAAGTCATCTTAGACAATGTCGATTTTGCCAGCACCGAGCAATCACTCACGCTGAAGCCATAATCACCCTAACTGACAAATAACCCTGAGTACTTCACGACCCATGCTAAGTAACATCCGAATCGTACTGATCAACACATTTCATCCTGGCAACGTCGGTGCTATTGCCCGCGCTATGAAGAACATGGGATTAACCAACCTTTATTTGGTTGACCCAAATGACTACCCATCAGAAGAAGCCACCAGCCGCGCTGCTGGTGCAGTTGATCTACTTGAAAACGCTACCATCGTTTCCACATTGGAAGAAGCCATCGCTGATTGCAGCCTTGTCATTGGTACAAGTGCCCGTCATCGTACATTTCAACTGCCGATTATGAATGCCCGAGAATGCGCAGAAAGCGTCATTCCAGAAGCGGTTGACCATAATGTTGCTATTGTTTTTGGTCGTGAGACAACAGGCTTATTAAACGATGAAATTGCGCAATGCCATCGCCAAGTTTATATTGATGCCAACGACGAATACCCAGTGTTAAATATTTCACAAGCCGTGCAAATCGTCGCTTACGAAATCTGGATGGCAAACCAGAATAAAGAAAACTACAAAAAAGAAACGCCAGAATACCCACATAAAAAAGACATGGACCTTTTCTATGAGCATTTAGAAGAGACGCTTTATGGTATCAACTTCATCATCCGCAGCCATCCTGGAAAGGTGCTAGACAAATTACATCGTTTCTTTAATCGCTCTCGTCCTGAGAAACAAGAATTAGGGATTTTACGCGGTGTATTAGCGGCAGTTCAACGTGAAGCTGGATTAACAGAAGCGAACAATCACCCAGAGAAAAAAGCCAAAGACGCATTAAAAGAAACCGCTAAAAAAGATTAAACTATATTTTATTATTGGCGAATACCTGAAACAAAAATGCAGCCAACTGGCTGCATTTTTTATGTCTTTTACAAAACCTTTAGAAATATTATTTCTCAGCGCGTCCTGCAAATTTACGCTCTTCTACATTGACCTTGATGCGGTCACCTGTAGAAATATGCTCTGGCACTTGAATCACTGCGCCAGTCGACAACTTCGCGGGTTTGTTACGAGAAGTTGCAGAAGCGCCTTTGATAGAAGGATCGGTTTCTATGACTTCTAGCTCAACGTTCGTAGGCAACTCGATAATAACAGGCACGTCATTAACCAAAACAACTTGAATACCAACGGTCTCTTCGTTTACAAAAAGAATTTCTTCTTCAATCGCACTCTTATTCAAGTTATAAGGCGTGTAGTCTTCATTGTCCATGAACACATACTCATCACCATCGGAATAAGAAAACATCGCTTGACGACGAACAAGATCGGCAAGATCTATCATATCGGAATCTTTGAACGTCTCATCTAATTTACGGCCCGTCACCACGTCGTACATACGCATACGATAAAGACTACCGCCAGCACGACCTTGTGGCACAGAACGCTCAATGTCTTTGACTATGTACGTTTTATTGTCATAGCTGATAGCAATATTCTTTTTAATTTCACTTGCCTTAGGCATTTTTCTTCGTCCTAAAATTACGTTTTATAAAAATAAATATGGATATAAATTCATTGCAATTTTGAAAGCCAGATCCTAATCCAGTTTGCTTAATTTCGCTAGATAGCAAATCAAGATTTACTCTACGAATAACGTAAAATAACGACAAATAGAAGATTTAATAGCTTAAAATCAATATTGATTGTATTTCTTCGCACTGCCCTTCACTCTTTCCGCCGGATAGCGCTGCTCATTTTTAGCAATTTTATCTTTTGCTGCTGTGAACAAATCAACGTTAAGTTTATCGGCCAAACGAATGGTAAAAAGCAACACATCCGCCATCTCCTCTTTTACAGCCAACATTTGTTCATCATCCAACTGATATGACGCGTCCTCTGTTAGCCAACGAAAACAATCCAACAACTCTGCAGTTTCCCCAGCCAACGCCATGGATAAGTTTTTAGGAGAGTGGAATTGGTCCCACTCTCTTTCCACTGCAAATTGACGCATAGCGAGCTTTAACAACTCCAACGAATCCTTTTCAAGACCTGTCATTGGTTAATCATTCGCCTTCATATGAGCACTCATGATCACCTGATGAATTGGATACAACACATCGGCACCAAGAATCTTAGCTCGCTCCGGAGACCAACCAACCACATCATCTGGCAAGTTATTATTGTCTTTAAATGGCATTTCCAGGGTAAAAGACAAACAATTATAGGTTTCCCCTACCCATTTGGTTGCTACAGTTAAATTCGCTTCACCAAATTGATCTGGCGTATAACCGATTTCAGTCTGAAAATCTGGACTCACCGCGGTAAAGACATCTTTGAACAAGGTTTCCATAGCTTCCATGCGCGCATCAAATGACGGTACACCTTGGCAACCATCAACAAAATTCACTGGTAATGCTTCATCACCGTGTATGTCCAAAAACAAATCCACACCGGTCTCAGCCATTTTCTTTTGCACGGCTAATACTTCTGGGCTGAATTCTGCTGTTGGATTCTTCCACTCACGATTCAAATTCACGCCTTTGGAATTGACTCGTAGATTTCCGTGCACAGCGCCGTCTGGGTTCATGTTTGGCACCACATAAAATCGACATTGCTTTAACAGCGAACGCGCGATGGGGTGCGATTCATCAAACAAGCGCTCAAGCAAGCCTTCAATAAACCATTCCGCCATGGTCTCACCTGGATGCTGACGAGCAATAATCCAAATATTTTTCGCCAACCCTTGGGTTTTGCTAATTTCTAACAAAGTAATATCACGGCCTTCTGCCGTTTCGCCCAAATGATCGGTAATACAATCCTCGTTACTTGCGGCCCAAGCAATCATGTCCAGATGACGCTCGTAGCTGTAAGGCGCAAAATACGCGTAATACACACTGTCTTGTTCTGGCTGATGCGTAATCACCAATTTGCCGTCTACATATTCCGTTGGGACACGGAACCAATACTCGCGATCGTAAGAAGCTACCGCTTGGTAATCGACCCAGCCATCTGGGTAAGCAGCGTCGCTGGCGTTCTCAAAATGGATAACACATTGCTCGCCCATACCGCCTTGTAAACGAAAATAAAACCACTGCAAAAATTTAGAGTTTGTATCATTAGGGATCTTTACTCTAATATTGTCCGGCTCCGAAGCATTAATAACGGAGATGTTACCGCCATCAAACGCACTACTGATCTTGATTCGGCTGGTCATTTATTCTTCCTTAACAATCAAACATTGGTTCTAAATTATGGCAAGTTTACCTATATTCATGACGGCTGTCGCCAACTCTTCCGACGAGCCCGCTTTTCCATTACTTTTCACTTGGTCTACTCATGAAGCGCAAGTAAAAGAAGTACTGGTGATCCCCGACGACGAATGGTTAGAAAACCATCGCATCGAGCCTAACGCACTCGACCTTGATGAACAACAACTCTACGAATTTGGTTTTGAAGCCAGCGACATTCTAGCGGAATGGATCAATGAATTTGACACAGACGTCATTTACGCCCTTGAGCCAGAACCACTCAACCTGCTGGTTGAAGCAATTTACGACATAAAAGGCTTAGAGCCTAGCTTTGAAGTTCAAAGCATTCACTCTTGGTTCCAAGAACGCGACGTGGACCTAAACGACGCCGTCGCAGAGCAAGGCCAAACCACACCTTTGCACCTACTACCACCCGATGAGCTAGTCATTCAGCTGCTTCAAATAGCCGTAGAACATGGCCTGATCGACCCAAATGATATTCCAGCCGTTGATGACTAATCACACCACTGAATAATGATTATTGCTCAGAACAACTGGCTATATTAAAACCACTTATTTAGAGTCTAAGATATTCTTAGTCACTCTAGATAGGTGCTCAAAATGAAAGACCTTCTCCCCGATCTGTGCGACCTGTACTCTGAACAACTACAAATAGCAGAACCTATTTTCACCTCTTACGGAAAGCGCACGTGTTTTTATGGCGAAGTGGTTACTGTATCCTGCTTTGAAGACAACAGCCGAGTTCGAGAACTAGTCGCTCAAAATGGTAAAGGGAAAATCATGGTGATTGACGGCGGAGGCAGCAAACGACGCGCCTTACTTGGGGATATGTTGGCGGAAAAAGCCGTCAACAATGGCTGGGAAGGTTTTGTAATAAATGGCGCGATTCGTGACATAGCCGCTCAATCACAACTAAGCATCGGCATTCATGCTTTATGCGCGCACCCAATGCCGACAGAAAAACGTGGTCTAGGAGACCTAGGGAAAACGCTTCGTTTTGCGGGCATAACAATCGCCCCAGGAGATTATATTTATTGTGACTTAAATGGAATTGCCGTATCTAAACAGCCATTAGCCCTTCCGTAGAAGGGCTAATTTTATAGAGACTTACAACGCAGCTAAGGTATGAGTGAACAAACTGCGGACACCATTGACCAACATTTGTACAGACATCATTAACAGCAACATGCCCATCAAACGCTCTAACGCAGCCAACCCTTTCTCTCTCAATATTCTGTTCAACAAAGGCGCCATCGCTAAAATAATCACGGAAATTGCCCAGGCCGCGCCAACAGAAATCAGCAAGTCTTGTTGATCATTCGGATAACTCTTCACCATCACCAATAATGTCGCCAAAGTTGAAGGTCCAGCCAACATCGGAATAGAAATAGGTACGATGAAAGGTTCCATTACCGGTCCAGCGTCTTTCGAATAAGGCGAAGGAAAAATCATCTTCAATGCAATAACGAACAACACAACTCCGCCGGCAATGGAAATAGATTCCGTTTCCAAATGCAGCAGGGCCAAAAACTCCGCCCCAAAAAACAAGAAGCACACCAAAATAATCAAACCAATCAAACCATCGCGCAACACGATTTGATATTGACGCTTCTGCGGTACGCCTTTCATCACAGACAACAAAATAGGAATGTTGCCGAACGGATCGATAACAAACAAAAACAACAAGGTGGCAGATAAAATAGAAAACTCAGTGCTCATCAGATCAGATTCTCGAATTAATATGACGGAATTTTAGGGTGCGTAGTTTAGCCTATAACCCAAGATGACGATAGTTGAGGTTATCACTCTCCAGACACCAAGCACTGCCGCTCCATGACATAATTAATCAACTTTTCCCCTCGAATCGTAACAATCTGTTCATTTACAGCCGAAAAAGCATAGCGCTCAAAGAAAGGTTTAGCGGTGACACTCACATAAGAGTAAAGGCGAGCAACACCTCGCTCATCTGCTAAGCGTAAAATATGATTCATTAATGCTCTTCCAATACCTTGCCCTTGATATTCATGATGACAAAAGAAATGATCAATCAAACCGTCAGGCTGTAAATCACAATAGCCAACAATCATACCATCCACTTCTGCAATAAAAGGCTGAAGCTCACTCATCACATTTTCCCATACAGACATATCAAAAGACTCTGGCGCCCAAGCTTTAACCTGAGCAAGAGAATAATCACGAGCATTCACGATTCGAACCGTATTGAAAAACACCTGCCAAAGAGCAGCGGAGTCGCCCTCTTTATATTGTCTTATCTTAATCAAAATTTTTCTGCCTTTCTTCCCGCATTCTCAATCATCTATCGAAAACACAAGCTGTTCATACCTTTGCTTTTAGCTATACATCGTCAGCTCATGTTTTCGCCATATTCTTTAAGCGAGATTCAGTTACTTCACTCTTATAACGGGCCATATTGAATAACGAAACAGATAACGAAACAGAGCCACAATCACTCACGACAAGCCTTCAAAACCATACGATTGCTTTGTCATAGTGTAAATTAGAAATCATACCTGCGTTGCTATATGTAATTTGGTTACTTGAATAATCAATGTAGTCACCTTGAGCACATGCATTAAAAAATATTTCTGAATGAGAACAGAATATAGCGAAAGATTCTACTTTATATGAATTAGGGCTTTTGTAACTTTATAAAATAGATATCCATGGATTCTCATCGCAAAAATCCATCAGAAAAATTATTATTGCACGCGAAATCATTCACTCAAGCCACATCAGAAAAATCACTTCAAAACTTGCGTCATGAGAAAGGAAATTTAATGAAAAACCCCTTCGAAAATATATCTATTGGACTCAAACTTGTTTGGGGCTTTGGCCTAGTTCTGTTATTAACACTCATCGTTGCAATTGCAGGCTTCGTTGGTGTAGATACACTGCTAGAAAGAGCTCATAAGGTTCAATTATCCAACCAGCTTAATAGCATCGTTCTAGATCTTAGAGAGCAACGAAAATTATACCTCGATAAAGGTAGTAAAGATGCTTACCAAGATGTGGTTAATCTTGAGTCAACACTCTCGAAACAGTTTCAAGATTCTTTTAACCTTTATACTGGTGAGGGAAGTTTAGCCCTTGTCAAACAGGCTTCTAGTGCCTTAGATCAATATACACTCACATTTGAAGAGGTTCACACATTTCGCCAAGACTGGGGCAACACGGGTAAAACAGCTGCTGGTATTCGCAATGAAATTAAGAGCCAAGCCGACCAGCTCATAGATAGCCTCAGCAATTCCAGCGATACCAATGCAGTGACAACCACCTTACGTATGTCGAATGAACTCGCTGATACTATGCTAATCATTACAACAAGTGTCGGCCAAGGAAAACCTATTCCACAAGATATAATAAATGTTCGTATCCCAAAAATTGCATCCGAAATGGAGAAACTGCAACTCACAGGGCAGTCACAAGCTATTCAGCAGAAAATCAATGAGCTGTTTAAAACCTACCAAGGATTACTCGCTCTAAACCCTCCTCTGACGCTGAAATTGGATAACGGAACTCAAAAACTTGCAGAATTGGCAACAACTATTACCGATAAGCTTGAAGATTTAGAAGCGCTGCAACAAGTCAAAAGTGCTGAAGATGGCGCTCAAGTTCGCACATTGCTTATATCGATCACAATCGCCGCTATCTTCATGGGATTATTCTTCGCGTGGTTTATCCGCCGCATGATAGTCACACCAATGAATGACGTTACTTTGGCGTTAGAGTCCATTTCTGCCGGCGACTTGACTCAAAGTTACTCCACTGAACGTCGCGATGAACTTGGTAAACTCTACAACGACATCGGCAAGATGAGCCTGACATTAAACAAATTGATCTCGGAAGTTGTTAGCGGTGTACTTAACCTAAGCTCTACCAGTGAACAATTGGAAACCATCACTAAAAACAGCCAAAGCAGAATGCAGTCTCAACGAGACGAAACAGATCAAGTCGCCACCGCAATAAATGAAATGTCTGCAACAGTTGCCGAAGTAGCACGCAATGCTGAAACAGCAGCCTCAGCTACAACAAAAACTGACACTATCGTCAACCAAGGCAGTGCCATGGTTAATGATACAGCGACTCAAATAAGCAACTTAGCAACTGAACTTAACAATACCAGCCAAACAATGGAGACACTAAAAGAACGCTCTGACAATGTTGGAAACGTACTAGAAGTGATCAAAGCTGTTGCCGAACAAACCAACCTATTGGCATTGAATGCCGCCATTGAAGCAGCCAGAGCTGGTGAAGCGGGTCGCGGGTTTGCCGTAGTGGCCGACGAAGTGCGTGGTCTAGCAAGCAGAACGCAAGACTCAGCCAAAGAAATTGAAGACTTAATCCACCAATTACAAAGCGGTGCACAAGAGTCCTTAGAGAAAATTCAAACAAGCCGCGACCTATCTATTAATAACGCCGAACAAGCCAAAAGCGTTGTGACTCTGTTTGATAATATCAGCCAAGAAATGGGGCATGTGCAAGATATGACTCAACAAATTGCAACTGCAGCAGAACAACAGTCACACGTTTCTGAAGAAATAAGCAGCAGCGTTGAAAATGTACGTCAATTAGCTGACCAAACTACTGAAGGTGCTACGGAATCTGCTATGGCCGTCAGTAACTTGAAGGCGCTTAGTCTAGAGCTGAAAGCCCTAACAGAACGCTTTAAAACGAAAAGCTAAACCTTAGTTAGCAGCACTGAAAAAACCAATTCCCTGCGGGCTAACTGCAGGGGATTTTTACTTGAAAGCCTTCAAAAACACCAATAATCCAGTAAAACGTTCAAATATTGACATACTAAAGTTAGACTCGTCATGATACGAGATTCGCCAAGTTATTCCTCTCATAAAAGTGATCAGTCATGGCCAAACCAAATAAGAAAGCCCCAAGTAAAACCATTGATATCTTTTGCAACCGATGTAATACGGCTTTATTCAAGTATAAGAAAGGCGGTAAAGGCGCGTTGGTTAAATGCTTTAAAGAGCGCATTGTTGAAGACTTTACACATACACCCTGTCGTTGTCCTCAATGCGATAAAGAATTCGCCCGCGATACATTAGTGCGAGGCACACCGGCCTTAAAATTTATTGGCGGAAAAGTCTGCTTTAAATAATTATAAAAGGGCAAGAAAAACAACTGGGGGCACCAGTTACTATGCTGAATTGTATGATCGGCATAACTTGAAATATACACTCCCATGGAACATGGCAGGCTCCCCTCATACTTAATACTAAAAAAGATGGCACAAAGAAGGATTCATCAAACGCCCGCACAAGATTGCAGCAAATAACTGTTCGCGTTTAACGTTTTTTAGTACCCTCTTGGCTTCATTTCAACACGTCATCGACAATAATCATGTTTAAGTTTTTAGCACTTTGTTTTTTCTTCATCATCCCATTTCAATTGGCGTTTGCTTCCCCTAACTTTGCCACTATAAAAACACAAGCAAAGCTATCAGACGACACTTATCTAGAAGAAGGCACACTCAAACAACGCCTTCAAGAACAGGGTCAAAAACTGGTGCATCAATCTTTAATTCCTTTGTCTCAAGTAAGTTATTTTTTAAGTCGTGCAAATGGCGTCCAAACCATTGCCATTCGCGGCACTGCAAATTTAGAAAATGCCATGCTGGACTTAGATTTGGAATTAAGACCAGACGCCATTCTTGATGTGAAACTACACCAAGGTTTTGGCTCTGGAGCAAAAGCCGTTTATGAGGATATCAAACCATTTTTAGCGAAAGACAGACGCATCCACCTAACAGGTCACAGTCTGGGTGGTGCTATTGCCGTAATCCTTGCCATGTACTTGCAAAAAGATGGCTACTCTGTGGAGCAGGTAATCACTTTTGGCCAGCCTAAAGTGACGAATGTCACAGGCGCAAACAAGTTTGATGATTTACCATTGACTAGAGTCGTCACGCTTAATGATATTGTTCCTTTAGTTCCACCTATCAGCCCGATGCAGATTAGAGACTTAGATATTTTTTGGCACATGGGAGAAGAAATAATTCTCATGAACAAAGGCGAATTTGCCCAAACTAATGGCGTAAAAGCTATGCTAAGAGCGACCAAATTCACAACATCGATCCCAAGCGAAAAGAACTTAATTGCACATCAAATGACGACTTATATAAAGCTGATTGATCAGCTCCAGACATCGGCAGAGAAAATACCTTATAAAACCGATATTAGCCTTTTTGGCTTCTCACTCGATTAGCCACTAATCACTTCCCAACTCCCCTTATAACAAAATTCCACGAATCATTTTTTGACCTTCCGCTTTGCTTAATCCTTCTACAACACGACCTAACACCCCCTGATTTTTAACAAAACATTGCCACTAAAGATCACTCTACAGTTAGAAATAAAAATCCTTATACTTATCAAAAACCCTTAAATTATTGTTTTTAAATGTTTTTTATTTTAACACAATCATTTCGAACAAACTTTTTCTAAACAACTCTTGACTCAATTAGTTATACATCATACAACTTAAAGGGGAGATAAATGAAATGGCGTTTTAATTTTAAATGTCAGGTGTTTTATTTAATTTTATTTGTCTTCACATACATATTAAAAGTCTCTTAAAAGATAAAAATATTAAACAGGATGCTTACTTTATGATCATTAAATCCATTTCAGTGGACGTTTTTACTTTTCCTTGCCGTCGATCTGTAGATACCGCAGGCCATGCCCATCCTGGTGATGAAAAGCATACCAAAATGGCAATGTTGCGTATCACAACCGAGTCTGGCGACGAAGGTTATGCCTTTGGACCACCGGAAGTAATACGTAAACACATCCTAGACGCCTTCGCTCGAAAAGTACTTATCGGACAAAACGCCATGCACAGAGAACGCCTATGGCAAGAGCTTGCTCATTGGCAACGTGGTAGCGCTGGTCAATTAACCGACCGGGCTCTTGCATTAGTTGAACAAGCCCTGTGGGATCTTATTGGCCGTAAATTTAACACTCCAGTGTACCAACTTCTTGGTGGCTACCGCGACAAAGTTTTAGCTTACGGCAGCACAATGTGCGGTGACGAGCTTAAAGGCGGCTTAGCAACCCCTGAAGACTACGCCAACTTTGCAGAAACACTTGTAAAACGTGGCTACAAAGCCATCAAGCTCCATACTTGGATGCCTCCTGTTTCTTTCGCCCCTAGTCCAAAAATGGACATTCGCGCCTGCGCCGCTGTGCGTGAAGCTGTTGGGCCAGATATTGCGTTGATGTTAGATGGCTACCATTGGTACAGCCGCACAGATACGTTCAAAATCGGCAAAGAGCTAGAACGTCTTAATTTTGAATGGATCGAAGAACCAATGCCGGAAGAATCTACAGAGTCTTATGCATGGCTGACAAAAAATTTAGATATTCCGGTATTGGGACCAGAGTCACTTTCAGGCAAACATTTTAGCCGCGCAAGTTGGGTTAAAAATGAAGCCTGCGATATTTTACGCGCAGGCGTTGCAGGTGTCGGTGGTATTGGGCCGTGCATGAAGGTCTCTCACCTTGCCGATTCTTTCGGAATGAACTGCGAAATCCATGGTAACGGTGCTGCTAATCTTGCGGTTGTTGGTGCGATTAAAAACTGTGCTTGGTATGAACGTGGATTACTTCACCCATTTCTAGAATACGATGATGTGCCAGCCTATCTCAATAGCATCGTCGATCCTATGGATGAAGATGGTTATGTTCATTTACCTCAAAAGCCTGGTTTAGGTGAAGACATTAACTTCGAATACATTGCCAATAACACAGTGGAAACCTATTAATTAAATCACATAAAAAATGAAACGTCGCTGGCACTATGAGCACCAGTCAGCGGCAATGCTTATCCATTACAAAAATAAAGAGGAAGCAAAAAATGAATGTTTCAAATCTGCTTAAATATTGTGCACTTTCAATAGCGGTTAGTGCCACTATCGCTCCCAGTGCGAATGCTATAACACCAGACAATCAACTGGTTATCGGTATGAGTATGGATAACCTATTATCCCTCGATCCGGCTTCAGCCAGCGGCCTAGATGTAGTTGGCGTGAACTCTAATTTATATGACATGCTAATTGAGTTGGCACCAAAGGAGCCATCAAAAATTTCACCTGCTATCGCGAAAACTTGGACTATAAGTGAAGACGGTAGCCGCATCACATTTCAGTTAAGAGATGATGTCACCTTCCACTCTGGCAACAAACTAACAGCACAAGACGTCGCTTGGTCATTTCAGCGCGTTTTGAAGCTCAATTTAGCTCTAGCTTCTACTTGGAAAACATATGGTTTTACTGCTGATAATGTCGAGCAAGCTATCCAAGCAAAAGACGATTACACGGTTGAAATAACCTTACCAGAAAAAACAGACCCTAAATTAGTTCTCTATACTCTGGGTAGCTCTCCAAGTGCTTTTATCATTGATAGCAAGGAAGTCCTAAAACACGAAGTAAAAGATGATTTAGGTCATGCATGGTTAACAACAAATGCAGCAGGATCAGGTCCTTTTAAGCTAAGGGATTGGCGAGCAAAAGACCGCGTACTCATGAATAGATACGATGACTATTGGCGCGAACCGTCCGAGATGAGCCGTATAGTAATGCGCCATATGACAGAGTCTCAATCATTGCGTTTGATGCTTGAGCGTGGCGATATAGATATCGCCATGGGCATGTCAATTCCTGACATCGAAGCCTTAAAAAAAGATGATAATGTCCGTGCTGAAGCGAATATTCGAGGCACTCTTTACTATGTTGCCGTGAGCATGAAAGACCCTAAATTTTCGAACAAAAAAGTACGAGAAGCCCTACGCTATTTGATCGACTATAAAGGCATTAACGATTCAATTATGCCGAACTACGGTGTTTTGCATCAACGTCCTCTCAAATTAGGACTGGATGCTACCCTTCCTGAACTTGGTTACGGATTAAATGTAAAAAAAGCCAAAGCGCTACTAGCAGAAGCTGGCTATCCAGATGGATTCAAAACCAGCATTCGAGTGCTGTCTCAACTGCCTTTTATTAACATCGCCACCAGCGTGCAATCTACCCTTGCTCAAGCAGGTATTGATGCAGAGATCATTACCGGCACAGGTAATCAGGTATATGGCGCGATGCGTGAACGTAAATTCGAGATGCTCGTTGGTCGCGGGGGCGGAGGTATAGAACCACATCCTCATTCCAGCCTGCGTTCACTGGTTTACAACCCTGATAACAGTGATGAAGCTAAACTGACTAACTTCCAAGGCTGGCGTACTGGGTTTTATAGCCCAGAAATTAACACCATTATTGAAAAGGCTTTATTAGAAAAAGACACTCAAAAGCAAATTGAAATGTACCAAGACGTCCAAAACCTTTATGACACTCAAATTGGTGCCATCTTCCCTATTTCACAAATGGTAGATACCGTTTTACTTAGAAGCGATGTGAAACACTACGAGGGTCACCAAGCTGCAACTACGCGACTAAGAGAAGTCACTAAAGAGCGTTAAGGGAATTCTTTTTCAACGAAAGTACTGGTCTATATTGGCCAGTACAGCCACTAGTTGCCTCGTTTCTAGTGGCTTTCTCCCCTTTATTTTGGAGATTTACTTTGCTTACTTTCCAGTTATCGAATGTGCGCTTTAAGCATTTTCTTGGTGGCCTAAGCTCCGTCGCCATTACTCTATTAGGTTTGCTTGCATTGACGTTTTTCATCGGTCGGGTAATGCCCATCGATCCTGTTCTATCTGTCGTAGGACCCGATGCAGATAATTCAACGTATGAACAAGTTTACCAAGAAATGGGGCTTGATAAGCCTCTCTACATGCAATATTTGTATTATTTGAATGACATTGCTCATGGGGATTTTGGCAATGCCCTACTGACTGGTCGTCCAGTGATAGAAGATATTGCACGTGTTTTTCCAGCAACACTGGAACTCGCCACCATAGCGATTATTTTTGGTATTTTTATCGGTATTCCATTAGGAGTATACGCTGCAGTAAACAAAGGTCGTGCTGTTGATCATATTATTCGAGTTATCAGCCTCTTTGGTTATTCAACACCCGTATTCTGGGTGGGTATGATAGGTCTGATTATTTTCTATGCTTGGCTTAATGTCGTCGGCGGATCTGGGCGCGTAGATTTGGCTTACGATGGTTTTGTCGATCCAGTCACTGGCATGCTACTGATAGATTCGGCCTTGGCAAAAGACTGGGATGTGTTTCAAAGCGCCATCAAACACATTATTTTGCCAGCCTTTATATTGGGTTTAAACGCCGTTTCTTTTATCACTCGTATGACAAGAAGCTTCATGTTGGAGCAGCTTTCACAAGAGTACATTTTGACAGCTCAAGTTAAAGGTTTACCTAAACATGTTGTCATCTGGCGCCATGCATTTCGCAATATTCTTGTGCAATTACTCACTATTATCACCCTCTCCTATGGTGCGCTATTAGAAGGTGCAGTATTGATTGAAACTGTCTTTGCTTGGCCCGGATTTGGGCAATATCTTACCAGTAGCTTGCTACTCGGTGATATGAATGCAGTTGTTGCATCCATCTTATTGATTGGTCTGATTTTTATCTCACTGAACTTGCTGACAGATTTGCTTTATCAAGTATTTGATCCGAGGACACGAAAATGATTACAAATTCAACTATAAAGTCATCTGCCACCTCAAAATCAACCAACGACAGCATAATGATGTTATTACAAACGTTTGCGCATGGTTGTAAACGAATCATTCGCAACCCTTTGACTGCAGCAGGACTTATTGTCGTAATGTTGCTGCTCATCATTGCCCTGTTCGCTCCTTGGATTGCAACTCATAACCCGCTTGCTCAGCAGCTTAGCAATAGCTTACAAGCGCCTAGCTCCGAACATTGGTTTGGCACCGATGAATTCGGCCGTGATATCTTTAGTCGCCTTGTCTACGGCTCTCGCATAACCCTGTATATCATTGCTTTAGTCACGATAATTGTTGGGCCGATTGGCTTAGCGATTGGGACTATTTCAGGTTATTTCGGCGGCGTGATCGATACCGTATTCATGCGGATTACCGATATTTTCATTTCTTTCCCAGGACTTGTACTTGCCTTAGCTTTTGTTGCTGCTTTAGGGCCTGGCCTTGAACATGCAGTAATTGCCATAGCATTAACAAGTTGGCCTCCTATAGCCCGTTTGGCACGTGCTGAAACACTGCAATTACGTAAAGCGGATTATATTGTGGCGGTTCAATTACAGGGAGCCTCTTCTAGCCGCATCATTTTTCGTCATATTGTTCCGATGTGCTTATCTTCTGTAATCGTACGCCTGACTATGAACATGGCAGGAATTATTTTGACTGCAGCAGGCTTAGGTTTCTTAGGGCTAGGAGCTCAAGCGCCATTGCCTGAATGGGGTGCAATGATCTCCACTGGCCGTAGTTATATGTTGGAAAATTGGTGGCTTGTTGCCGCCCCTGGCGCCGCAATTATGCTCGTCAGTTTAGCATTCAACTTACTTGGCGATGGTCTGCGCGACCTACTCGACCCTAGAAACTAAAGGTGTGATTTTATGCAGAATACAAAATTAGAAGTCAAAAATCTCCAAATTAGCTTTTCTCATGAAGGGAGCCAAGTAAATGCCGTGCGCGACGTTTCTTTTTCACTAGGACAAGAAAAGCTAGCCATTGTAGGAGAATCGGGATCAGGCAAATCCACAGTTGGGCGTAGTTTAGTAAAACTACATCCTAAAAATGCCACAGTAGAAGCCGAAAAACTGCAATTTGGCGATATCGACTTATTAAAAGCCAACGAAAAAACCATGCAAGATATTCGCGGTCGTAGAATTTCGATGATAATGCAAGACCCTAAATTTTCGCTAAATCCTGTGATGCGAGTCGGCGATCAAATCGCTGAAGCTTACCTTGCACATTACAAGGTAAGTAAAAAGGCCGCCAAAGAAAAAGCCTTAGCTATGCTAGAAAAAGTACAAATTCGTGACCCAAAACGAGTCTACACCCTTTACCCTCACGAAGTGTCTGGTGGCATGGGTCAAAGAGTTATGATCGCCATGATGCTGATTCCTGAACCAGAAATCATCATTGCTGACGAACCCACGTCGGCGCTTGATGTTTCGGTACAGCGCCAAGTGCTCAACCTACTTGATGAGCTTATTGGAGAAAGAAATATTGGCCTGATATTTATCAGCCACGACCTAGACCTAGTGCGTAATTATTGTGATCGAGTACTGGTTATGTACGCGGGGCGTGTTGTGGAATCGATCAAAGCCAGTGAACTAGAAAATGCCCAACACCCATACACACAAGGCTTGCTCAAAGCACCACCTAGAATAGGCGACATTCGAAACCGCCTTCCGACCCTGCAAAGGGATCCTAGCTGGCTATACAATTAAGAGGGAGCGTTATGAACATAATTGACATAGACAAACTCAACTTATCTTTTGGAACAGGCGCCAGCGAAAGCAAAATCCTGCACGACGTTACTCTTCAGATTCAAACAGGAGAGTCTTTTGGCCTAGTCGGAGAGTCTGGCTCAGGAAAAACAACTGTCTTACGCTGCCTTGCAGGACAATACCATCATTGGTCAGGCCAACTGTCTGTTAATGGAAAACATCTACAGCATAAGCTCGACAAGAAACGCTGTATCGAAATGCAGATGGTCTTTCAAGACCCATACGGATCATTGCACCCAAGGCACAGTATTGAGACAGCATTAGCAGAACCTTTGAAAATCCATAGAATGGATAACAGAGACGAACGCATTAGCTCCATACTCAAAAAAGTAGGTTTGGATGATAGCTACCGTTATCGCTCGCCCCACCAATTGTCTGGAGGCCAACGTCAACGTGTTGCTATTGCCAGAGCCCTGATACTTGAACCAAAGATCCTTTTATTGGATGAACCAACATCAGCGCTGGACGTTTCTGTACAGGCAGAAATCTTAAATTTATTAAAAGACTTAAAAGAAAAAGAAGGGCTCACTTACCTCATGGTTACTCATGATCTAGGTGTGGTGTCTTACCTCTGTGATCGTGTTGCCGTTATGCAGAATGGCCATATTGTAGAAACCATATCATCAGAGGATCTTGCTAGTCATAATGCGTCGGAACCCTATACTAGAATGCTACTTGATTGTTGCTTTCATACAGAAGCCACACTCAACTCTGCGACACTTAGTTCTCCATAGAACGTATAATTGATATATGTAAGCGCTCAGTGAATTGAGCGCTTTTCCTTTAGTTCTTCCCCTTAAACTACCTCCTCCTCACAATTAACTATGTTGTAAAACGTTACGTTGCACATCTCGTTACGCTTAATTGAAAATAAATAGTTAAAAATATTAATAAGAAGCGTTATCATTATCATCGTTTATTAGCCTACCAACCGCTTCTAGTAGTCTTGATCACTTACTTTCAAGAATGCGCCACAGAAAAAGCTGATGTAGATATTCAATTCAAAGGAATCCATTATGTTACTTAATCGTCCCTCTATTAAGAAAGTCTTACTCTGTGCTTGCCTTTCTGCTTCTGTTAGTGCCTTTGCCAGCGAACACAGTGTCACTACAAAATATGGCGAAGTGAAGGTGAACGATGAAGTCAAACGCATAGTAACGCTATCTGAAGATGCCCTAGACAGTGCCATTGCACTGGGCATAAAACCTCTAGGCGCAATTGCAACCCGTGGTGGCGATTCTGTCGCTGAATACATTCAAGAACGCACTAGTGGCGTTAATATGGTTGGCACCTCTCGTCAAAACAACTTAGAAGCTATCGCAGCTCAACGTCCAGATTTGATTTTAGCATCGGCGTATTTGCCTCAGGATCAATACAATATTTTATCGAAAATCGCTCCGACCGTTGTTCCTATTTCACCTGGAATGGTTTCTGACAGCTGGATCAGTGTTGCTAAAGTCTATGCTCAAGCGTTAAACAAAAGCGATCAAATGGATGAAATCCTAAGCGACATAAAAGATCGTGAAAATGCATTAAAAGAAGTCATTACCAATAGACTTTCTAAAAACGAACGTTCAGCAACTTTAGCTCGCTGGATGCCCCAAGGCCCTATTGTGATGTCTTCGCAGATTTTCTCTACCGATGTGCTTGCTGCGACCGGATTCATCATTAATGATGCTGGTGTTATCAAAGAAGGCCGCCCACATAGTAGCCCTCTTAGTTTAGAAAACTTAACTAAAGTTGATAGTGCTTGGTTATTCTTGGCAACACTAAATAGTGAAGGTAAAGATGCTTTGGAAGCAGCTAAAACATCGCCGTCTTTCTCTCGCCTTAATGTGGTAAAAGAAGACAAGGTTATCGCAGTAAATGGACAACTTTGGACAAGCGCCGCTGGCCCACTTGCCGCACATGCCATTCTTGATGACATTCAAACAGTGTTTGACCAAAAAATTAAATAATAAGATATCTACTCTAAATGATTAGTTGGTTTCACATACCTCCTGCACAGCGTCCACTATTTAGCTTGTTTGTGCCAGCACTCTTAGTGCTGGCACTTTGCTGTTTCTGTAGCTTATTATTTGGTGCTGGCGGCTTAAGCCTTCAAGCTTCCTTTCAAACCTTATTAGGCAATGGTTCTGCAGACGACCAATTCACCGTATTTCATTTACGCGCAAACAGAACACTTGTTGGTTTATTTGTCGGTCTAACATTGGGAATTGCTGGCGCGCTTATGCAAGCTGTTGCTCGTAACCCATTGGCAGAGCCTGGTTTGCTTGGCGTCAGTGCGGGAAGCTCTTTTGCCGTTGCCATTACCTTGGTACTAGGTGCAAGTACGGCGACATTAACCGTTGGTATTGCTCAACTTGGCGCCTTGATAGGCTGCATTTGTGTGCTTAGCGTCGCTCGCATGCAAGGACAACAAAACGACCCCATTCGACTAGTACTGGCCGGTGCAGCACTTTCAAGCCTGTTACTTGCAGTGACCTCTCTATTATTACTGTTTGACCAAAGAGCCGCCGATGAAATTCGCTTTTGGGTAACCGGTAGCGTTGCAGGCAGAGATACCAACACTCTGTTCTCACTATTACCTTCCATGTTGATTGCTGGGCTTTGTATCTTATACGCAGCAAAGCCGCTTGCGTCATTAGCACTAGGTGAGCGAGTTGCCATTGGCTTGGGACACAAACCGCAACGTATCCGCGCTGTTGTCATTGTAGCCGTTGCTTTACTCGTTGGTGGTGCCACCGCGATTGCTGGTCCCGTTGCTTTTATTGGCCTAGTGGTTCCCTTCGCTGCTCGTGCTTTAGTGGGCCCCGATATTCGTCGTACTTTGTGGTTATGTTTACCACTCGGGCCGATTATTGTTATTGCCGCAGACGTTGTATCACGCCTTGTTGCACAACCAGCCGAAATGCCGCTAGGCGTACTAACCGCCATTATCGGCGCCCCAGTACTTTTATTGATTGTGCGCTCACGAAGAATGCCGACATTATGATAAATCAAAGCCTCTCGCTTCCTAATGATGAAGAAGTTACATCTGCACCAAGCGGTCACTGCCTATTGCCTTTAGGCCGAAATGCAATTTTATTGATAGAGAAGCCCGCAATAATACGCAACGCTTGGCTGTTAACCTTGTTGGCTATCGCTTGTATCGCAACCCTTGGTATTGGCACCATGCCTATTTCACCAAAAGAAGTCATTGCCGTTTTATTTGGTCATGGCAGCTCAATGAGCCAATTCATAGTGCAAGATTTACGTTTACCCCGTTTATTAGCCGCTCTATTCACTGGCGCCGCTTTCAGTTTGGCTGGCTGTTTAATGCAAACCATGGCAAGAAATCGGCTTGCGACACCAGGCATTATCGGTATAGATAACGCCGCTATGGCATTCGCTGTGTCTTCGGTGGTTGGTATGGGAATTTCTCTCGCACCTTCCGTGATGGCATTAGCGGGTGCAGCAACGGCAACCGCCTTGGCGTTTGGTTTAGCAGGTGGAAGTGGCACACGAGGATATCGTTTCATCGTTGCGGGTATCGGTATTGGTGCCATTGCGGGTGCGATAACACAATTACTCTTAAGCCAAGTCAGTATAGATGTAGCAAACAGCGCTTACCCTTGGACGGTCGGCAGTTTAAGCGCTCGCGATCCTATGATGGTAAAGGTATTAGGCATTGGTCTAGGCGTTTGCTTAGTTGCTTGCTTACTTTTCGCCTCTCAGTTTGCCTTGATGCCCTTCTCTGACCAAGTGATCACAGGCCTTGGGGCCAATATAAAATCCATTCGAATCATTGCATTAGTCTTATGTATCACACTAACAGGTCTTGCCGTTGCCGTGGCTGGTCCTGTTGGTTTAGTCGCCTTAATCGGCCCTGAAATTGCACGAGTTCTGGCACGCTATCGTGGTATTCCATTAATAAGCTCTGCACTGACTGGCGCCTTAGTAATGATAATCGCTGACCTCTTTGGTCGAACTGTATTATCCCCAATAGAACTACCTGTTGGTATAGTCACTGCCGTTGTTGGCGGCCCTTACTTAATTTGGATACTTGTTCGACGCACTTCAAGGACTTCACTATGACGGCTACGTCTCTACAATTTACACAGACACCTAAAGAAAATACTTACAAAACATCCTTGGCACGCCTAGGTGCAGAAAAGCTAACCTTAAAACACGGCAAAACTAGCATCATTGAAAACCTAGATGTTTCGCTACCAGAAGGAAAGGTAACCGCTATTGTGGGACCAAATGGCTGCGGTAAATCAACATTGCTGAATGGCTTGTCTCGTGTTCACTCACCAAGCTCTGGTGTAGTACTACTAGACGGTAAAGACATTCACACACTCCCTTCTAAAGAAGTCGCGAGGCAGCTCGCCCTCTTGCCACAAGACACACTCGCACCTGACGGCATTACAATCGAAGAACTTATTCGTTTTGGTCGCCACCCTCACCAAAGCTTATTAAAACAATGGGCAATGGATGACCAGCAAGCTATTAATTACGCCTTAAACGCCGCAGATTTAGAAGGGCTCAAAGATCGATTGTTAGACACACTCTCAGGCGGACAGCGCCAACGCGCTTGGATAGCCATGTCGATTGCCCAAGAAACGCCATTACTTTTGTTGGATGAGCCTACATCGGCACTGGACTTGGGGCA
The DNA here is from genome assembly GCF_057180105.1 of Marinomonas sp. ATLA20. Lineage (NCBI taxonomy): Bacteria > Pseudomonadati > Pseudomonadota > Gammaproteobacteria > Oceanospirillales > Oceanospirillaceae > Marinomonas > Marinomonas sp. ATLA20. The sequence goes on along the minus strand of NZ_JBXUKU010000005.1, from coordinate 145,990 downwards.
TCAGATTGAAGTGTTTGAATTGATACGACATTTATCCAAACAAGGTAAAACCCTCGCAATGGTGGTTCATGATTTGCCCAGTGCTTGCCGTTATTCAGATCATATTATTGCTATGAAAAAAGGTGAAATCATCACCCAAGGCAGTCCAAAAGAGGTAATGACAAAAGAGCTGGTACGTGAATTATATGGTGTTGAATGCGACTTAATTCCGGACCCAATGACTGGCAGTCCTATTCTCATTAATATGAAGCGAGTTAGAAACTAAATACATACAAAGGCAAAACAGATACTTCATAGACCTATTTTGCCTCCAAATCACAAACGTAAACCCAGCGGTAAGCTCTCACCGACCAAGGCGTTTAGTTCATCGCTGTTAATCTCGATTTGGCTTTCCAAACGTTCTAACCATTGGGCGGGGCATTTATCTTTTTTGAGTTTATTAGCGACTTTTTTGCGCATAACGCTCATTTTGTCAGTTTCACCAAGGCTGACTTGGCTCATTAAAACAGCGGCCAACCCTGCTTGCTTACGCTTCTTCCAATCTTCCTTGAGAACCGTCTCTAGAATCGGAAAAAGTTTATCCTCAGCAATTCTCTGCTCTTGCTTGCCAGATAAAAGATGACGAGAAGCTATGCGCCCTATTGTCCACCAAGCGGTGTCTGGCTCAGAGGTTTTCTGCAAACGCTTTAGTAACCAATCTATTGCGGTGGTTTTATCTTCATTAGACAAACTCTCTAACGCACCAACCAAACGAATTAAATCGTCACTGGATTTAGTCGTCAGTGCTTTCATCTTGTCACGAGAACGCTGCCCTGTTGGGGAATAGTATTGGCTAAACTGTTTAAACAAATGCGCTTGTTGTTCCACCGATAAGCCACCAGCAATACGACGATATAAGGTCCAATATTGCCCCCATACGGGTGCTGTATCAAACTGAGCGCCTGCTTTAGTGGTATTAACGACTTGTTGAACCCGTGCCAAATCATCCGCGGCACCAAACCCTGGGCGTAAACAATAGCCCATGAGCTGCAACCATTGTCGCTCATGCTGGGCGCTTTTGGTTCGACCCGATTTTACACTTAACAGTTTATCCACCAAACGTCGTGAGGTGGCAAGATTCCAATCATCTCGATTGCCTAACAACTGGTCCAAATCCTGTTTAAGCGATTTCACTAAGTCAGGATTTTGTTTTTGACCCGCACTGGAAAAACACTTAGCTAAATGCTCTTCAGCTTGCCCCATATTGGCATGCAGCAAACCACTTTCATCAGCTTGCTCAGTCTCTTGTGAGGAACCCACATGGGTAGAGAAATCCAAACGCCACTGGTCTTTCTGATTATTGGCGTTTAACACCACTTGCAACACACCAACCTCGGTCATTTGCACCGATAGTGTTACCGCGGTTTCTTGGGATTCGATGGAGCCATCTAGCTCTGTCATCAAGGTTGAAATGTAATGCAATCCATTTTGATCACAAACGTTACCGACGACACAATCAATATGGTCATCTGATCGATATAAGGGGAACTGAACTTGCTGGCCCAGAGTCACAAAGAACTCTTGTTCCAAGCGGATAATCTCACCTTTCAAGGTGTCTTTTGGCAAGATACCGACGAATTGATCTTCGCCAAGCTTCAAATACAAACTGTGTGCCACGCCACTTTCAATGCGTGTACTTTCGCCTGCTAAAGCGTTCAAATACATGGCCGCGCCTTTGGCAACCGCGTCGTTGGGTTCGTCTGCACTACAAGCCAAAATTGGCTCAGAAGACCAAGTATTGAGCTGCTCTAACAAACGCGACTTCAATATCGGACTATTAAATAAACCACCATTAAACAACACCGCATCAGGCATAGGCGAGCCTGTTGCTGCTTCAATTACAGTTTTATGCTGCTGCAAAAACGCCGCTAAATGACGTGTAAAAGCGGGATCAGATTCGTAAGGCAAGCCCAAGGTGTGCATGGCGTAATCGCTCTTTTGCACCTTGTCATCGCTATTCACCATAGGAAAAAAGCCATTGTGAATTTGTTCTAACAAAGCATCTCTGGAAACATCAAACTTTTGTGAGCCGCCAATTAAACGACTACCACCGCCAAGCACCGTAATACTTAGGGATTCTGGAGCGCCTTCACCTAACAAAGTTTCTTTTGCCTGACGAGTTTGTTGAACCAATGCCGCTAAGCGCGTAGCTGACAAGGCAGAAATTTGTTTTGGATCTAACTGAAACGCCAAGGCTTGATCTAGATTATCGCCACCCAGCAATAAATGCTCACCTACGGCAACACGCTTCAGAGATACACTGCTGTTTGAAGGCGCAGACTTGATCGCCACCAAACTAAAATCACTGGTGCCACCGCCGATGTCGACAACCAAAAGCATCTTTTTATTCGCTAACGCAGCGAGCTTTTCGTCATCACTGATGTAGTGGTAACAGGCCGCCTGCGGCTCTTCAAGCAGATATAAATCCTGTAAACCTGCCAACTTCGCCGCTTCTAGTGTCAAAGCTCGCGCCTCTTCATCAAAAGAGGCTGGCAAGGTTAACGCGATGGATTGCGACTCTAGCGGTGCATCCGCAAAGCGATGATTCCAGCTTTGCTCAATGTGTAATAAAAGAACTTTACTCGCTTCAAGAGGACTGAGTTTCTTTGAGAACTCACTCGCCCAAGGCAAAATAGCGGAGCGTCTATCAACCTGACGATGGCTTAACCAACTTTTCGCGCTTTGTATCAATTGTCCGGCTCGACGCTGGCCTAATGCCAACGCACCAACACCAACAATGCGCTCTTTATCATGATGGCGCCAAGGCAAAACCGGATCGATTTTACCTACCTCATCGGAGGCCAATACATAAATAGCACTGGGCAAATACGCAAGCTCTTGCACAGAACCATCCGCCATCACTTGCGGAATGGGCAATAATTCTGGCGCATTTACATTCGAATCATTTGATACTGGTATATAAGAGACAACACAATTGGTTGTCCCCAAATCAATGCCTACGCGATAAGTAGAAGGAAAAGCCGTCTGCGCCATGTATTAAGACTCCCTGACTTGAAACTCAATAGTCCAACTTAGGTCTGATTGGGTATCGTGTGCTTGTAACAGCAACAGCCCCAATTCAGTAACACGGGCCGTCAGATAGACTCGCACCATATCGCCAGCTTGATAATGACCTGCGTCTAATCGTACCGACAAAGGGTTCAATTCATTTAGCTGGGGAACAGAAAACGAAGCAATGACCTTACCTACCGATTCCACATTGCTGTTTTTCGATTGGAAGAAACGGAATGTCACACTTTCGCCAACCACAAGAGAAAACTCGTTCGGCAACATTTGCTCTTCTGAACCTTCCTCCAACCCAAATGGTGCCACACAAATAGCATCCACAGGAGGTGCCATTCCAGGAATCGCTGGCATTGGACTAGCAACGCCAATGTAGTAGTTTGCCGCTAGGCCACTTTTTACTTTAACGCCGCCTTCAGCTTGCACTTGGGCATAATATGTCGCGCCTTTAGCAACCGCATGGTCCAAATGAGACGGCGTTAACATAGTTAATTCGCGGCCACCCAACGATTCGGCCAGCATAGAAGCCAAACGGGTTTCTAGGGTATTGCGAATGACACTGGCATTGAACACACCACCGTTTAACAACACCTTGCTTGGTTTCACATCATGCTGAGCTAAGAATTCGCTGATGTGACGAGTGATCGCTGGATCACCTTCGTAATCCAAGTTAATCGCACTGAAACCACTACGTGCTGTTTTTTGAGCTTGATCACCTAATTGAACTTGTGGAAAAAAGCCATCAATCAAAAGCTGTTGCACATCATTCTGCGTCAAGGTTGCTTTGATGCTGTTATTAAACAGACTGCGACCACGACTAGGCACAACAACGCTCACGTCGCCTAAATCCGCATTGGTTAACAAACGTTCTTTTGCTTCTCGGCAAGCTTGGGTCAAACCGCTAATTTGCCAAGGCTCAAGATTAGTGCCGTTTTGCGCTAGCTGAGCAGCCAAATGGTAAGTCAGCGTCAAATCCATATTGTCGCCGCCAAGAAGAATATGACGACCCACAGCAACACGCTCTAGACCAAGCACTCCATCTTGCTCTACCGCTTGGATTAACGATAAATCTGTTGTACCACCACCCACGTCGACAACCAAAATATGCTCATTGACATCTAGGCTTTCAGCCCAGCTTTGCTGATCACTTAACCAGGCATAAAATGCCGCTAACGGCTCCTCAATCAAACGAGCACGCAAACCGACTTTCTCAGCGGCTTGTTCAGTAATAACACGAGCAGCGGGATCAAATGATGCCGGCACGGTAATAACAAGAGTTTGCTCGGCAATTGGCGCATCAGGGAATTGATGGTCCCATGCACTAACCAAATGCGCTAACAAGGTTTCTGTCACCTGCGCTGGAGACACTTTTTCTACTTCTTCAAGCGCATCCACAGGTAATACCGCTTCATCAGCACTCACGCGAGAATGGCACAACCAGCTTTTAGCACTCTGTACCAATCGACCAGAAGATTTCGCACCCAACTCACGCGCCAGCTGTCCGACAACAAAATCCGCTTTGCCCCAAGGAAGCTGTAAATCGCTCTCTAAAAATTCACCTTGGTGAGGAAAATACACAAAAGAAGGAAGTAAAGGACGAGCATCCACTTGACCTGCCGCGATAAACTGCGGAATCGCCAATTGTTGAATACGCCCTACTTGATCTGATTCGGTTGCCATTTGGCTAGATGGCGAATAATAGACAGCCGAATGCGTGGTACCTAGGTCGATACCAATGAAATATTGACTCATGAGTTATACCTCGATTTCAGCTGGCGCTAGAATATTTAGGCTTTCTGTATTGGTTACTTTTGGCAGACGCGTTTCCGTCACTTTCCAACCAGGATGAATCAGCGTGCCAGAGTATGGGCCATCACCCTCCACTCGACCTTCAAGCTTGATCTGCTTGGAATCGTAACCAGATGGCACTTCTACACGGCTATTTTCCGCGGCGCTGTTCACAGCATCTAGAGACACGACATCGATGGTAAAATGTTGCTTCAATACTTTAGAGCAACCAGCGTGAATTTGGCGAGACGCCGCCCCCACATCCGCATCGCTGTAATCATCAATGCTTTCTTGGATGAAATCGATAAAGCGCGCTTCTTGTTGTAACAGTTGTAGTAACTGGTGCGCTCCGTCAGCGTTGACTGTATCCAAAACAGGTGCAGCGACTTCGATTTCACGAATCACTTCCACTTCTTCTGTTATGACTTTAGGCTCGACTTCGAAGGCAAATTGCTCGCCTTGATCAACCGTTTGACAGCGAGCGGCATAGTCGCCGCTCCCCATGTATTTAAAGAACTGACCAAAAGCGCCAAAAAAGCGCGGTATAAATGAAACTGGTTTAATTTTATTCGTCATAATCTACCCGTTTTGCGCAATTTAACCGTTTTGCATTTCTTCAAGCTCTAACCAACGCTCCATGGTTGTTTCAAGCTCTTCTTCTTTATGCGCTAGTTTTGCTAAAGTTTTCTGAACCTTATCCGCATCCTCGGTATAAAACTCTGGCGCGCTAGTGGTGACATGCAACGCGGCGATCTCTTCTTCCAACTTCGCGATGGTCGCAGGCATATTGTCAAATTCGCGCTGCATTTTATAGCTTAGCTTCGCTTTTGGTTTCGCCTGCACAGAGGTTTTTTTATCCTCTTCGACTTTTTTTGCGTCTGCTTTGGCTTTTTCTTTTTTAGTTGGTATGTCGTCAGTTTGCGATGTAGATTCTGTTGGGAATTTACCACCTTGACGAATCCAGTCTTGATATCCACCAACGTATTCTTTCACTCGGCCTTCACCTTCAAAAGCAATTACGCTGGTGACCACGTTATCTAGAAAAGCACGGTCATGGCTTACCAATAACAAGGTGCCATCGTAGCTCATTAGAAGCTCTTCAAGCAGCTCTAAGGTTTCCACATCAAGGTCGTTGGTTGGCTCATCCATGATTAATAGATTGGCTGGGCGAGTGAATAACTTCGCTAGCAATACACGATTTCGCTCACCACCAGACAATGCTTTTACTGGAGTACGGGCGCGCTCAGGCGGGAAAAGGAAATCACCAAGATAGCCAATAACATGTTTGTTCTGACCGTTGATTTCAATAACGTCTTTACCTTCACCAACGTTTTCCGCAACCGTTTGTTCTGGATCTAGTTGCTCACGCAGCTGATCGAAATACGCTACGTTAAGTTTCGTACCTTGACGCACCAATCCGGTTTCAGGCTCAAGATCCCCTAATAGAATTTTAAGGAAGGTACTTTTACCGCAACCATTTGGCCCAATCAGACCGATTCTGTCTCCACGGTTTACCACGAAGTCCATTGGTTGCAGAATCACTTTGTCTTCAAATGAATGACCAACTTGGGTGAATTCAGCTACCAGCTTGCCAGACTTATCTTTGGTCTCAATCGCCATTTTGGCATTGCCTTGGCGATTAATACGTTCAGAACGTTCTTCACGTAAGGCTTTCAAAGCACGAACTCGACCTTCATTACGGGTACGACGTGCTTTAATACCTTGGCGGATCCAGACTTCTTCTTCTGCAAGGCGCTTATCGAACAAGGCGTTTGCACGCTCTTCTTCTTCGAGCATCTTCTCTTTAAAAGCAAGGAAAGCGGTGATGTTGCCGCTGAAGGAAATAAGATTACCGCGATCTAGTTCAATGATACGGTTAGCCAATTTCTCTAGGAAACGACGATCATGGGTAATAAATAAGATCAAACCGCGGAATTGCTGAAGCTGTTGCTCCATCCATTCGATTGTTGGTACATCCAAATGGTTAGTCGGCTCGTCTAGTAGCAAGACATCTGGGTTAGAAATTAGTGCCTGCGCTAAGATAACGCGACGACGCCAACCACCAGACAATTCAGACATCAGCTTATCAGCAGGCAAGGCCAAACGCTGAATCATGTGATTCACACGTTGCTCTAAATCCCAGCCTTGAATTCGATCTAATTCAGTCTGAATATCACTTAATTCATTGGCGTGATCATTCTCGAAATCTTCTAATAACTTGAAGTAGCGAGTCATTAACGAATGCGCTTCACCGGCGCCCTCACTGACCACTTCACGAACGGTTTTTTCATTCGCATCAGGCAATTCTTGTGGAAGCTGACCAATAGTCATGCCTCCTTCTAAGCGAACAACGCCTTCATCGGCAACTTGTTCGCCTGAAATGACTTTTAACAGTGTCGATTTACCCGCACCATTGCGACCGATAATTGCAACACGCTCTCCAGCTTCGGCTGAAAAACTGATTTTTGACAGCAGTGGATTATGCCCAAAAGCAACACTGATCTGTTCTAACGACAATAGACTCATATCTATCCATATAAAGTAAAAATTTTGTGGCGGTATAGTATCATCCTTCTAACCGAAGGTTCAGCAAATAGACGAGACTAGCGATTAAAAAGAAACAGTTTTTTGTTGGTTAAAAATATTTTTAGCAACTTTGATCATAAAATGAGGGTGTAATATTGCTATTGTCTGCGCAAGATTTAATCTAAAACGCTTTCTTCCTTATTATTTACGCATATACTAACCCCACATAATGATAATTTTTATATTTCACGGAGTGTCAAATGGAGCTTAAAAGCAAGGTAGGGCCAATAACAGCAGTGGTCGTTGCCGTCGCAACCGTAACTTGGATGATTGCAGGAGGCAATGGAGTTACGGTTAGCCCAACAGGAAAAACCCCAAATGAGAATACTGTTTCTTCACAGTCAACAGAAAGTAAGCTAGCTTACCCAGTTCAAGCCAAAACCCTTATCACCAAAACGATTGAAATGCATTTGCCGTTAAGTGGAAAAACCTTGGCTGATGAAACACTTCAACTTATAAACACATACCCAGGCCGAATTACGAAGCTCCCCGTCGAAAAAGGTCGTTTTATAAAAAAAGGCAGCTCAATCCTGCAAGTTGATACTCGAACCTTAAAAGCACAAATAGAACAAGCTGGGCTACTAATAAAGCAGAAACAACTTGAACTTGATGGCATCAGAAAACTAAATGCAGGCAATTTCACATCGAAAGTCAATTTAGCCCAAGCCGAAACGGATCTAGCCTCGGCAAAAGCGACCAAAGAAGCCCTATTGATTGATTTAGAAAATGCGAATGTAACAGCGCCCTTTTCTGGCATATTGAACACATTGAACGTACAAGAAGGTCAAGTATTAGCGGCTGGCGCGGCTATCGGCACCTTAGTTTCTGTGAATCCAATTAAAGTTAGCGTGAATATTCCACAAAATAAAATCCAGTTTATAAAGCTAGGCACCCAAGGTAATATCCGTCTCGAATCTGGCTATGAAGCACAAGGTTTTGTTTCCTATATCAGTACCACGGCTAACGAATCCAGCCGCACCATCAGTGTCGAGATGCAAGTAGACAATCCAGATAATGCTATTCCTGCAGGTTTAACGGCTGCTGTAGATTTCGTTTTAGATGAACAAAGAGCTCATGCCTTCTCTCCAGCGCTTCTTACCTTAGATGACTCAGGCAGAACAGCCATAAAAACCATCAGTATAGACAATACGGTTGTTGTATCAACTGTCGAAATCATTAAATCAGAACGCGACCAAGTTTGGGTTCGCGGCCTCCCCGACAACGTGAACATTATCACCGTCGGACAGGGCTTTGTGTCTGCGGGCGATAAAGTCGAAGCCCATTACCAAAACTAAGGAGGCCCAATATGCAAACATTGATTGAGGCGGCCTTAGCTCGCTCTCGTACTGTAATGATGTTTTTCGTCCTCATACTTATTATGGGTACGGTTTCTTACATCGAAATTGCCAAGGAAAGTGATCCTGATATCACCATACCGATGGCCTATGTATCAGTATCGCTGGAAGGCATCTCGCCTGAAGACGCAGACAGTTTATTAGTTCACCCTCTGGAAAAAGAATTAAAAGGCTTAGAAGGGTTAAAAGAACTCAAATCTACAGCCTCAGAAGGCCATGCATCAATCATGCTGGAGTTTGAGTCTGGCGTCGATATTGACCAAGCCATTAGCGATGCTAAAGATAAGGTAGATAGAGCCAAAAGCGAATTACCTGATGATGCCGATGAACCGACTGTCACAGAAATCAACCTTTCCACCTTCCCAGTATTACGTGTCAATTTATCGGGTAATGTCAGTTTCGCGACACTGAGTCGTACGGCAAAAAACTTACAAGATTCTATTGAAGCAATTGATGGTGTACTAGAAGCTAAGATCAGTGGTGACCGTGACCAAGAAGCTCAGATTATTATTCGTCCCGAACAGCTTGAATCCTATAATTTGTCCTTATCAGATGTCGCCAACTTCGTTTCTGGCAACAATAGATTGGTGGCCGCTGGGAATTTAGACACTGGGGCTGGACGTTTTTCACTGAAGGTTCCCGGTCTACTGAAAACCAAGGAAGATATTCTTAACCTTCCAATCAAAGTTGACGGAGATCAAGTTGTCTTATTAGGAGACATAGCTACTGGCGAACTGACTTTTGAAGACCCAACAAGTTACGCCAGAGTCGAAGGCAAACGTAGCATTACGCTTGCAGTCTCTAAGCGTGTTGGCGTCAATATCATTAACACCATTGAAGCGGTAAAAGCAGCGGTTAAGAGTGAAAGCGAACAATGGCCAGATGGCATCGAATACAACTTAACTGGTGATAAATCCACAGACATCGAGACCTCTCTAAACGACTTATTTAATAACGTTCTCGCGGCCACCCTGCTAGTAATGATCGTTATTGTATGGGCTCTTGGAGTGCGAAGTGCTTTTTTAGTCGGCCTAGCCATTCCTGGGGCCTTTCTATCTGGTATTTTAATACTCGATTTGCAAGGTTACACCATCAACATGGTTGTGCTTTTTGCCTTAATTCTCAGTGTTGGCATGCTCGTTGACGGGGCCATTGTTGTGACTGAGTATGCCGATCGAAAACTAGCTGAAGGCGCATCCAAGCGACAAGCCTATAGTGAGGCCGCAAAACGTATGGCATGGCCTATCACAGCCTCTACAGCGACCACATTAGCGGTATTCATGCCATTACTTTTCTGGCCCGACATAGTCGGAGAATTTATGCGCTTCATGCCTATTACCATCATAGCGACACTGGCTTCGTCTTTAGTCATGGCGCTAATAGTATTACCGACCATCGGCTCTATCATTGGTAAAAAAGGTGCCTATACAGAAAAAACCATGCGCGCACTGCGCATCACAGAAACAGGTGATTTGTCCGAACTTACTGGTCCAACAGGCTTCTATGGCAGAATGCTGACTCGTTTAGTGGAGTACCCAGTTTGGGTGCTATTGTTCACAATAGTGTTACTCTTCACTATTTTTGCCAGCTATGGCAAGTTTGGTAAAGGCGTTGAATTTTTTCCTAATATCGAACCTGAATCAGCTAACCTAGATATACGTGCCCGCGGCGATCTATCTTTAGAAGAAAAAGACGCATTAGTGAGACAGGTAGAAGAGCAAGTTATTGGTACACCAGCACTAAAAAGTGTTGTTGCAACAACATATGCCACACCAGGCAACAATGCCGCACCTGATAGCATCGGCTCTATTACCATGGAATTTACTGATTGGTACAAACGAGAATCCGCTGGCGTCATATTGGACCAAATAAGGGAAAGAACGAAACAAATCCCTGGCATCGAAATCAGCGCAGAAAAAGAACAAGGCGGCCCCCAATCAGGTGCAGACATTCAGCTACAGCTTAGTTCAAACTATTCTGAAGCCCTCAACCTTGCTGCTGATGAGATTAGTAAACAGCTTTTATTAAGAGATGAAATCATTACGGTCAGTGATGACAGGTCTCTCGCTGGCATTGAATGGCGTATTGATATTAATCGCGAAGAAGCAAGCCGGTACGGCGTCGACGTCAACAGCCTTGGTAATGTTATCAAACTGGTTACCACAGGTATAACTTTAAGTGACTTTTTACCAGAAGGGGCTGATGACAAAATTGATATCGTTTTACGCTATCCAGTGAATCAACGTAGTCTAGATCAACTGGATCAGCTACAGATTCCAACGAATCAAGGCAGTATTCCAGCCAGCAACTTCATTCATCGATATGCCGCACCTAAGCAAGGTGTGATAAATAGAACCGATGGAAAGAAAACCATTAAAATCGATGCCGACGTGAAAGACGGCTTAGTGGTTGATGAAGTAATTAAAGCCATCAAAGTAAAACTAGATGCCGCCGGTATAGATAAATCCGTCAGCTATGAGTTTCGGGGCAACACTGAAGACCAGCAAAAATCCATGGCTTTTTTGATCAAGGCATTTGGTGTTGCGTTTTTCATCATGGCGATCATTTTGGTGACTCAGTTTAATAACTTTTTCCAATGTTTATTAATCCTGAGCGCGGTAATCTTTTCGACCATGGGTGTATTCATTGGACTTATGGTCAAAGGGCAACCGTTCGGCATTGTAATGAGTGGTGTCGGTGTTATCGCTTTGGCAGGGATTGTTGTTAACAACAATATCGTTCTAATCGATACTTTCAATGGTTTGCGCAAGCAAGGCATGATGGTTCGCGAAGCGGCCATCAGAACAGGCGTTCAACGATTAAGACCGGTTATGTTAACCACCATTACCACTATTCTTGGGCTTGTCCCCATGGTGTTTCAGCTCAATATCGACCTAATTCATCAATCCTTCAGTATTGGCGCGCCATCGGCCCAATGGTGGACGCAATTATCCACTGCCATCGCCGGAGGCCTCACCTTTGCAACGCCATTAACGCTTATTTTAACGCCTTGTTTATTGGTTCTGGGCTATCGTAGAAAAGAACAAAAGCGACTGCAAGCCTTGGAAGGACAAACGGTAGAGCCCCAGCCGTCTAAAAATACGCCCCTGAAGGAAGGAAGCCAAGACAGCGAAATTTAACAGGGCAAACACAAAGCCTCAGCAAACAAAAAAGCGGACTCAGAAATTACTCTCAGTCCGCTTTTTTATAAGCCAATATTTATAACGAAATATACTAGGCCAACTGATCCAGCGCCACTTTAACATCGGCAATGATGTCATCAATGTCTTCTAAACCAACGGACACACGAATCAAGCCTTCAGCAATTCCAGCTTTGGCTTTTTCTTCATCCGTCAAACGACCATGAGTGGTTGTCGCAGGATGTGTCACCAAGGTTTTGGTATCACCCAAATTTCCTGTAATCGACATCAATTTAGTGGCATTAATAACAGACCAAGCAGCTTTACGGCCACCTTCTACTTCAAAGGACAACAAACCACCAAAATCTTTCTGTTGCTGTTTAGCAAGTTCATGGTACTTGTGGCTCGGCAATCCGCCATAATTGACTTTAAGTACTTTAGGGTGCGCTTCTAAATATTCCGCCAACTTCATCGCGTTTGCAGAATGAGCAGTCATACGCAATGACAAGGTTTCGAGGCCATTTAATAGCACCCAAGCATTGAAGGGGCTCATGCATGGACCAGCACTGCGCATAAAGGCAGTGAAAACATTGATGATCTCTTGACTAGCAATTAAAGCACCGCCCAGACAACGACCCTGGCCATCAATAAACTTAGTGGCTGATTGCATGACGATATCAGCACCTTGCGTCAAAGGATTCTGCAGCGCTGGTGTCGCTAAAACGGTATCAACACACAACAATGCACCTTTCGCATGCGCCAATGCCGCTACACGAGCAACATCAACCACTTCATAAAGTGGATTAGACGGCGTCTCAAAATAACAAAACCGTGTATTTTCGTTAATCGCCTCTTCCCATGCAACATAGTCAGTCGCATCGACATAAATAACTTCGACACCAAACTTGGTGGTGTAAGTATTAAAAAACTTAACCGTTGAACCAAAAATATTACGTGAACACACCACACGATCACCAGCCTGCAATAAGCTATATGCCAACGTCATTAACGCCGCCATACCAGAACTTGTCGCAATCGCTGCCTCACCTTTTTCTAGGGTCGCTAAGCGCTTCTCAAACAGCTCGACCGTCGGGTTAGTAAAACGAGAATAGACATTACCATCCTCATCACCAGAAAACTTGCCTGCCGCCTCTTCTGCACTCGCATAAGCAAAGCTCGAGGTCATAAAAATGGCTTCGCTGTTTTCTTGTTCTTGCGTTTGACGAATACCTGCACGAATCGCATTCGTAGCATCTTTATAATCTGCCATTACATCACTCCAAGCCACTTTTCAAAATCATTTCCCAAAAACAACTAAGCCAGGCGTGACCTGGCTTAGTTTTATCCGTCACGAGATCATGCAAATATTACATAGGGTGCATCATATCGCTAGCTTCTTGGTCTTCAACCGAAGCCTTATTTAAATCATTACGCGCACCTTCAATGCCTTCTAAATAGGCAGCATCAATATTGCCTGTAATGTATTTTGCATCAAACACAGAGGTATCAAATTCACGAACATCAGAATGCTTTTCATCGATACATGCATCGATCAAATCTTGCAAATCTTGGAATATTAATTTGTCCGCTCCAATTAATTCGCAGATTTCATCAACATTACGATTATGCGCAATCAGTTCTTTCGCCGCTGGCATATCGATACCGTAGACGTTCGGATAACGAACTTCTGGTGCGGCCGATGCAATATAGACTTTCTTCGCACCTGCTTCTCTCGCCATCTCGATAATTTCTTTACTCGTGGTACCACGAACAATAGAGTCATCAACTAGCAAAACGGTTTTATCTTTAAATTCAAAAGGCACAGGGTTAAGCTTTTGACGCACAGACTTCTTACGAATAGCCTGACCCGGCATGATAAATGTACGACCGATATAACGGTTTTTAACCAAACCTTCACGGAACGGTATATTTAATGCCTGTGCGATTTGTAACGCAGCGGTACGACTTGTGTCTGGAATCGGAATAACCACATCGATATCATGATCTTTCCATTCACGCTGGATTTTCTCAGCAAGACGATCGCCCATGTTAATACGCGCTTTATAAACTGAAATACTGTCAATAACAGTATCAGGACGTGCAAAATAAACGTATTCAAATAAACAAGGGCGCGCTACTTTTTTCGGTGTGCACTGACGTACGTGAACATTGTGGTTTAAGTCAAAAAAGATCGCTTCGCCTGGTTGGATATCACGCTCAATTTTGAAACCTGCCGCATCCAAAGCAACGCTTTCAGACGCAACCATGTATTCAATACCAGAATCAGTTTGACGTGAACCATAAATCAATGGACGAATACCATCAGGGTCACGGAAAGCCAAAATACCGTAGCCTGTTATCAAGGTAACGACCGCATAACCACCTTCAATACGCTTATAAACACGCTCAAGCGCATTAAAGATATCTTCTGGTGTTGGTACCAGCTTTCCTTCTTCATGAAGCTCATGAGCCAATACGTTTACCAAGACTTCAGAATCAGAAGTGGTATTGATGTGACGCAAGTCAGATTCAAATACTTCACGCTTTAATTTAGCAGTATTTGTTAGGTTGCCATTGTGCGCAAGTGAAATGCCATAGGGAGAGTTAACATAGAAAGGTTGAGCTTCAGCTGAGCTAGAAGTTCCTGCCGTTGGATAACGGACATGACCTATACCTATGTTACCGTGTAGTTTTTTCATATGACGAGTGCGAAAGACCTCACTCACCGGACCATTGTCTTTGCGTAAACATAAACGTCCGTTATGGCTTGTAACCATACCCGCAGCATCTTGCCCACGATGCTGAAGAAGGGTTAACGCATCAAAAATTGCTTGGTTAACCACAGACGTGCCTACGACACCAACGATACCACACATGTTCTAGATCCTCGTGTTGGGGAATTGCGACAAACGCCGCAAAGGTTCTTTATCTATTTGGCTGCTATATAAATAAGCAACTAATTTCCAAGGGCGCGGTCAATGAGAGTCGAATCCATAAGATCCGAGCTCTTGCCTAACATATCACGCGTCCAGTCATTCAATTGACCCAATTGAGGGATCAATTGTGAAGTTTTCCAAAACTCTGTTTTTTCTATCGCTGGACTCAAGCTCAATAAAGAAACAAAAGCCACAACAATCAAGCTGCCACGAGCAAAACCAAATAGCATGCCCAGCACTCTATCCGTACTTGTCAAACCCGTTACTTGGATAAGTGATCCCAATAAAAAGCTAACCAAGACCCCCACTACCAAAGTAGCTATAAATAGAGATACAAAAGAAACGATATAGCGAATCTGATCATTTTGAACCTGATCAACTAACAGCGCTTGCATCTGATCAGAGAACTTAACTGATACGACAAAAGCAACAACCCAAGTCAAAAGTGATAAGACTTCTTTTACAAAGCCTCTCTTCAAACTCAAAAGAGTAGAAAGTACCACTACTGCAATGATCAACCAGTCAATGGTCGACATTGAATTTACTTGCTCCATGTACACCTCTAAAAATCGCCGCAAAGTTTAACAGACACCTGTAATTTTCCAAATACAGAGACGTCAAACCTCAAGCTAATTCACTGAATATTTAACGACAATGCCGTTTAAGCTAAATTTCTTCTTGATCTCTTCACGCATTTTTTCAGAGGTCTCTCGTTTGAACTCAGGACCAACATAGACTTTATAAAGTGAATTAGTCGTCAAACTATATGCATCGTAATTAGCACCTTTAAGCTTATCGACTAAACGAACTGAATTGTCTTTACTTTTAAACGTGGCAATCTGAAGGGTCCAACGCTCAGCTACTGGAGCAGGCGTTGTTTTTTCAGCGGGCTCTTTCGCAACAGGCTTGGGTTCAGGTTTAGCATCTGACTTAGCAGAAACGGTTGATTCCGCTTTGCTAATTTCTGAAACATCTTTCGCAGATTGGGGAACAGGAATCAAACGAATATCTGATGCGGCTTTGTCTTCACCAACTGACTTTTCAATTGGCAAGCTATCGACAGACTGAACAGGAGCGATTTCGACAACAGGAAACGCGGGAGGTGTCGTGACTTGAACCTGAACATCTAATTCTGCAGGACGCTCGCCATCTAAAATCAATGGCAATACAATCGCTGCCGACAACACCATAATCCCAGCACCAATAAGTCTATATGTAACTGTTCTATCTATCATAAATCACTCTTTTGATTGATTAAGCGCCAAATAATCTGACACAGTTACAAACGAACCAAAAACAATCACCGAACACTGATCGGCTTGAGCTTTGACTAAGGCCGCACTTAACGCATCACTGACAGAATTAAACGCCATAGCACTTAAACCAAGACTTGGTGAGCTGTGCGCAATATGCCTGATCAGTTCATCTGCCTTCGCGCCTCTTGGACCCGCTAAATCACTACAGAACCAGTCAGAGAAACTGTCCGCTAGATGCACCATCACACTTGCAACATCTTTGTCTTTCAACATACCGCAAACGGCAACAGGCTTACGTGGCAAGGTACTAATGCGGTTAGCAAGCTCAATGGCGGCTTCAGGGTTATGAGCGACATCAATATACACATCAGGGGAAGTGGCAATTTTTTGGAAGCGACCCATTAGTTGAGCTTTACTAAATAAATCAACTAAATCTGCATGCGCAGGAGAAAGCCCCATATAAACCAATACTGCAATCACTGTGGCGGCGTTTTGTAGCGGCAGAGACGGAACCGGTAAGTTCTCAAAATACACATCATTACCGGTCCAAGACCAGGAATTCTGATCCAATTCAAAATTGAAATCTTGCCCTTTCTGACGTAAGTTTGCCCCTATTTCTAAAGCGGTACTAGCAATAGTACTAGGAGGGTTAACAACGCCACTGATGAGTAACTTACCTTTTCTTGCAATACCTGTTTTTTCTTGAGCAATAACATCTATGTTATCGCCTAGCCAATCAATATGATCTAAAGAAATAGAGGTCACGACAGCGACATCTGTATCGATCATATTAACTGAATCTAAACGCCCACCTAATCCAACTTCCAGCACCCAATAATCTAACTTAGATTGGTCAAAAACCCATAAAGCGGCAAGTGTACTGAATTCGAAATACGTTAAGCTAGTTCCTTCACGTGCAGCTTCTACGGCCTCGAAAGCACGACATATAACATCATCATCACAAGGAGAATCGTTTAATGCTATACGCTCGTTGAAAGCAAGAAAATGAGGGGAAGTATAAGTTCCAACAGAATAACCTTGTGAACACAGATACTGCGTCAGCATGGCACAAGTTGACCCTTTACCATTAGTTCCAGCAACAGTGATCACTTTGCACTTAGGTCTAGATAAGTTTAACCGAGCTAATACGGCACTCCCTCTGTTAAGACCTAACTCTATTTCAGAAGGATGCTGGCCCTCAATATATGAGAGCCAGCTAGCTAATGACGTTTGCGCCATTTAATTAAGCAACCTTATTTTCAGTAAGCAAAGAAAGTATATTGAATAAGCGATTACGCATTTCATCACGTTTGATAATCATATCCAACGCGCCTTTATCCAATAAAAACTCACTACGTTGGAAACCTTCAGGCAATTTTTCACGAACCGTTTGCTCAATAACGCGTGGACCAGCAAAACCAATCAAAGCGTTTGGCTCAGCAACGTTTAAATCACCTAACATGGCAAGAGAAGCAGATACACCACCGAAAACAGGATCAGTCATGACAGAAATATAAGGAATGCCCTCTTGCTTCAAGCGCTCCAAACCGGCACTTGTTTTTGCCATCTGCATCAAGGAAATAAGCGCTTCTTGCATACGTGCACCACCACTGGCAGAGAAACATACAAGCGGAATGCGTTTTTCTAAACAAACATTAACGGCTTGAATAAAACGCTCACCTACGATTGCGCCCATGGAACCGCCCAAGAAACTAAATTCAAATGCAACAGCGACCACGGGCATGCCATTTAAAACACCTTGCATCGCAACCAAAGCATCTTTCTCGCCAGTTGCTTTTTGAGCATCTGCAATACGGTCTTTATAACGCTTTGAGTCTTTGAATTTTAATTTGTCTTCAGGTTCAAGATGAGCACCAATCTCATGGCGCCCTTCTTTATCCAAGAAAATATCTAAGCGACGACGAGCACCTACACGAAGGTGATGATTACATTTTGGACAAACATCTAGGTTTTTTTCCAACTCTGGACGATACAAAACGTTTTCACATTTTGGACATTTTTTCCAAAGACCTTCAGGTACACTACCTGCAGTCGCGCGCTTTGATTCGCTGCGCACAATGGAAGGTACAAATTTATCTAACCAGCTACTCATTTACTTCTCCAAATTTCTCGTTTGCTGCCGCTTAGGCGTCCATTTCATTACGCATGGGCGATAAAATAGCCCCTAAAGCGTCAGCTATATATTCTTTTTGATGATCTTGATTTTCAGCAATAGCGTTAACTAATACACTACCAACAATGACACCATCAGCACATTTGCTTACTGCCGCTGCCGTTTTTGAATCACGTATACCAAAACCAACACCAATTGGTAAGGCGGTAATCTCACGCAATGAATCTACATGTTTTTTAACACTTTCAACATCTAGCTCAGCAGAACCTGTCACGCCTTTTACAGAAACGTAATACACATAACCTGAAGCCAAATCACAAATTTTCTTTGCTCGCTCAGGTGTTGTCGTTGGTGACAGCAAATAAATCAGATCCAAATCGTTCTCACGGAAGTATTCTACTACATCTGTCGCCTCTTCTGGAGTCAGATCCACTAATAAAATGCCATCAACACCCGCTTCTTTTGCTGCATTTGAAAAAGCTTGATACCCAAAAAACTCGATTGGATTCAAATACCCCATCAAAACGACAGGCGTTGTCGTATTGCCTAGCCTAAATTCAGCGATGATTTGCAGTACTTTTTTGACACTGGTTCCTGCGGCTAAGCTTCGTTCACAAGCCAATTGAATCACTGGACCATCAGCCATAGGATCTGAAAAAGGCATGCCGATCTCAATCACATCAGCTCCTGCATCTACTAGAGCATTCATAAGTGTCACTGTGTAATCTGGGCTAGGGTCTCCAGCGGTGATATACGGAATGAGCGCCTTTTTACCAGATTTTTCTAAATTTTCAAAACATTGTTTAATGCGACTCATACTTCTATCCCATCTAATTCTGCAACGGTAAGAATATCTTTATCACCACGACCAGAAAGATTGATCACTACGATCTTATCTTTTTCCATCGTGGCGGCTAGCTTCATCCCGTAGGCAACAGCATGGCTTGATTCAAGTGCTGGCATAATACCTTCTAAACGAGTGAGATCTCTAAAGCCATCCATCGCCTCATCATCATTAATCGCCACATAATTAGCGCGTCCAATATCTTTAAGCCAAGCATGCTCAGGACCAACACCTGGGTAATCCAAACCCGCCGAGATAGAGTGAGTGCCGATAATCTGACCATCATCATCAGCCATGACATAAGTACGATTACCATGAAGCACACCAGGGCGACCAGCACTCAGAGGTGCAGCATGACGACCCGTTTCAATTCCATCGCCACCCGCTTCAACACCATACATAACAACATTTTCATCTTTAATAAATGGATGAAACATACCAATAGCATTAGATCCGCCACCAACACATGCGACTAACGCATCAGGCAAACGACCTTCTTGAGCTAAACATTGAGCTTTCGTCTCACGACCGATGACAGATTGAAAATCGCGAACCAATTTAGGGTAAGGATGAGGACCCGCAGCCGTACCAATAATGTAAAAGGTATCGTCTACATTTCCTACCCAGTAACGCATCGCTTCATTCAGCGCATCTTTTAAGGTCTTAGTACCAGATTCAACAGAAATGACCTCAGCACCTAACAACTTCATACGGTATACGTTAAGTGACTGGCGACGAATATCCTCCGCCCCCATAAAAACCTTACACTTCAGACCCAAACGAGCGGCAACGGTGGCAGAAGCAACACCATGCTGCCCAGCCCCAGTTTCTGCAATAATATTTGGTTTCCCCATGTGCTTGGCAAGCAAAGCCTGACCAATAGTATTATTTATTTTATGAGCACCAGTATGATTTAAATCTTCGCGCTTTAAGTAAATTTTAGCTCCGCCCGCTTTTTTGGTCAGACGTTCAGCAAAATAAAGTGGAGATGGGCGGCCAACGTAATGAGCTAAGTCATGATCAAAAGCAGCCTGAAAAGCACTGTCTTTCGATAAGCGCTCATACATTTTCGCCAAATCATCCAAAGCAGACATCAGCGTCTCAGAAACAAATGTGCCACCATAAGGCCCAAAACGACCATGAGAATCTGGTAAATCTAAGTTAAAATCTTTGCTATCCACATTTCGCTCCACTAATGAATTCTTGAACTTTAGACTCACTCTTAATGCCTTTTGACAACTCAACGCCACCACTAACATCTACGGCATAAGGTCTAACCTGCGTTATCGCTTGCTGAATATTGCTCGGCGTTAAACCGCCCGCCAGAACAATTGGTTTAGACAAGCCATCTGGTATTAATGCCCAATCAAACACTTCGCCCGTTCCGCCAGGGACGCCAGCTTTATAAGCATCTAATAACATAGCAATTGCACTTGGATATTGATCAACCAAAGCGGTTACATCATCACCGCGCTTAACTCTTAATGCCTTCATATAAGGACGCTGATATGAAAGGCATTCAGCCTCAGACTCACCACCGTGAAATTGTATAGTCCAACGAGAGCTGCCATTTATAACAGAATTGATGAGTGCCGCGTCAGCATCAACAAATAAAGCAACAGGCGTTACAAAAGGAGGCAGTTTATCAACAATAGAATTCGCCATATCAGGCGAAACATATCTTGGGCTTTTTGCGTAAAAAACAAAACCAACCGCATCAGCACCATGACGACACGCCATAAGCGCGTCTTCTAAATTGGTTATTCCGCAGATTTTAACTCGGCAATTCATAGTTAGGCTCGTCTACATAAGGTAAAAAATGAGGACCTAAATGTCGCTTTGGCACATTAAAGACATCAGGGTATTGAGCATCCACAAAATACAGACCAGTTGGTGGCGCAGTTATACCACCCTTGGTACGATCCTTTGCTTCTAACGTTTTTTTCGCCCAGGAAACGGGTTTCTCACCAGCCCCTATAGACATCAAAACACCAGCAAAATTTCGAATCATATGATGCAAAAAAGCATTAGCGCGGACATCTATAACAATGTATTGACCCAGCTTCTGCACATCAAAGTTTAGAATTGTACGGATAGGCGTATTGGCTTGGCAGCCAATTGCTCGGAAAGAAGAGAAATCATGTGTACCCAGAAACACTTTAGCAGCTTCCTTCATGGCATTAACATCAAGCGTCTTATATGTCCAAGTCACTCCTTTAGCCAATATTGCCGGACAAAAATCCGACGAATAGATAACATAACGGTAGCGACGACTTAATGCACTAAAGCGAGCATGAAAGTCATCTGTAACAGAGCGTGCCGCTACTACGGTAATATCCGTAGGAAGATAGGTATTAACACCTATTGTCCACGCACGCTCGTTACGCTCTACTTCTGTTTCAAAGTGAACCACTTGGGCGCTTGCATGGACACCGGAATCAGTTCGACCTGCACAAACCACCTTAACTGGGTGATTTGCAATAACAGACAATGCTTTTTCTAAATTCTCCTGAACACTTGGAACACCAAATTTCTGTGCTTGCCAGCCCTTGTATTCAGAGCCATTATATTCAACAACTAGTACTACTTTATTAGTCACTTGGGAACATTCGCTCCATCATATTCTGTGCTTCAGCTATTTGCTGCTCATTACCTGACTCAATTACATCATCTAGAATGACGCGCGCCCCCTCTTCATCCCCCATATCCATATAAGCTCTTGCTAAATCAAGCTTGGTCGCCACTTCATCACCGCTAGCGTCGAAGAAGTCAAATTCTTCTTCCTCATCACTAACATCTTCATCTTCGGCTGCTTCAGCTTCACCAAATGAAGGCACTTCAATCTCATCTTCTTCTTGCTGTGCTTCTGCTAATGTTTCTTCAATTGAATTGGCTAAGGAATCATTTGGGGCACCACTAAAAATAGAAGCCTCATCAACATCATCCTGATCCACGTCGTTTAGCAAACTAGAAACAAAAGACTCTTCTTCACTTTCAGTTTCATCATCTACGCTTGGATCAACAGTCGTATCAGTTTCAGTTTCAGTTTCAGTTTCAGTATCAGTATCAGTCTCAAGGTTTGATTCAACCGATTCTGGCGTCATAGTAGGAATGTCTTCTTCAACAAAAGACTCAAGCTCATCTAACTCGTCTTCGCCATCAAGATCCATTACCGATTCAGGCAGGTCATCCGTTTCATCAAATGACGCAAATGCATCATCCTCTAGCGCACTTTCAAATTCATCTTCCGGATCTTCAGAAAAATCCATATCATCTGTTACTGCTGAATCTTCAAGGTCTGTAGAAGCAACCTCTTCCCCAAAAGAACCAAAGTCATCTAGACCATCATCGTCATCAGGAGTGTCGAAATCAAAAGCGAAAGGGTCTTCCTCTTTTAGCTCTACCTTTTCTTCAACTTTTTCATCATCTAAAGCGTAATCCGCTGCAGCAACCGCCGCCACAGGGGCTACAACCGCAGCAGATGAGAGATCAAACTCATCCTTTTTTGATGTGTCTTGCTCCTCTTGTTTTTTTCCAGCTCGACGCATAACCAAACCAATCAAGAAGCCAAGCAAGAGCAATACTACCGCACCGATCGCCACAACAATTGGGTTGCCAAATATTTTATTAACAATTGAATCGGCTTCAGCCTGCTCTTTTTCACGACGAATCTGATCAGCCTCTAATAGCTGATCAACAGTATTTTTCTGCTCCTGAAGCGCCTGCTGAGCACTGGCAAATTGTTGCTGTAACTCCGCCATTTGCTTATCTTTTAAGCTAATGAGCTGCTCCAAGGTTTCAAGCTGCTTATTTAAATCACCCAATTGACTAGATAGCTCACTTTTTTCACGCTGCTCTTTATCCAGCAGCTCTTGAGAAGCAGACAACTCCCCCTGCAAAGCACTTAGCTTGGCATTATCATCATCACCAGCATTCGAACTGGCTGCATTCTCAGGCAATAGACTTTGTCCAGACGCCAAGGTTAGTTTATCGCCTCCAACCGAAGTCTCGTTGGAAGCAGCCTTTGCCTTCGCTTGAGTATTTAGTTGAGCCTGCTCTACTGCCGAACTATCTCTTGACCCTTTTAAAGCCATCCAAGCATCATGCTGACGCTGGAACTCTTCTTGTGAAGTAGATCGATTAAAGAGAGCAATTTGATCCTGTGTTGGTAAGCGTAAAATAGCACCTTCTTTAAGAAGGTTAATATTATCAGAATAAAAGGCATCTTTATTAAGCGCCTGAATTGCCATCATTGTTTGATAGATGGTTAGCTGATTCGTAGGGCGATTTTGACCCGCAATAGACCAAAGCGTATTCCCTTTCACTACATTCATTTGACCTTTCACAGTCATTTCCTCTGCAGAAAGAGTCGCTTGTCGAAAAACGGTTTGATTTGAATCATCAGACGAAGAAGTAACAGGAGCCGACTGAACCACTTCCTTTTGCGTTTTATTAACTAACGCGGATTGATTTAAAGGCGTTTGATATTCTCTAACAATCTGCCCACTCGGCCAGCGAGCAGCTAATATAAAATGCAACTCATCGACACGAAGCGGCTGATCTGAAGACACAGCAACCACAAGGTCACCGTTGTCGCGAACAACGTCAAATTTTAACTGAGAAAGAACTCTCGTCGGTGCAAATCCTGCTTGTCGGAATTCACTTTCACTACCGAGACGAATCAATATATCGTTATCAGTCAGAGCACCAACATCAGACAGCTCGATCTTTCCACGATAGGGTTCGCCCAAATTTGATTGAGAGGTTAGCTCACCCAGTTCCAATGCGTAACTGCTGGACACATACAGCGCACCTGACACAGCAATACTAACGAGGGTTTTTCTGAGCATAAGCTTCCCTTTATTTACAAATTATGGACATAAATATCAGAACAAGTATCTTACACAGGTGACCATTTATCAATAGCTTTAGAATCAATGGTTTGCACTTAATACTAGAGAGAGATAAAAAATACAAAAACAAGAGTTTTTTACACCTAATAACTTAAAAAATGACGCCTAAAATAAAACCCTTGAACAAAGTCTACACCGATCTGTCGAGCAAAAACTAAGTCTTCTTCTCTCTCCACACCCTCAAGAATAACTTGTTTACCTGTAACATGAGCAAAATCAATTATCTTTGAAACAAACACCATAAAATTAGCATCTAATCTATTATCTAGCACACATTTATCCAATTTTATCCATTCTACCAATTGTAATACAGCAACAGATAACATCGATTTCGGGTTACACAAATCATCTAATGCGGTACGAACACCTAACCCATTAAACAGCTCAATCATAGACAAACTCATTAACGCATCGCTTATCTCAGAGTTTTCTATCAACTCAACCACCACCCGATCACGCCCAGCTAATTGAATAAGTTCAACAAAAGGATTATTTCCCACATCCTGCCCGCAAGCGTAAAATGCATCCTGATCTAAATTGACAAACACCTTCTCCGAACTACACAGACGATCTAGCTGAATCTTTTTTTGAGCCAACTCAACTTGAAACAATAGCAATGGATTATCATGCAGCGCTGCATAAACATAATCAGGCCTTATAAATTCCCCCACCGCAGACCTAAACCTAGAAAGGGCCTCATATGCGAATATTTCTCTGGTTTTCAACTCCACAATTGGCTGATACTCAACTCCAAACCGTCTAGACTCAACCAACTCCAACAGCATTTTTTGTGTTACAAAATCCATTTCAAAAACCCCAAATAAAACGAGAACGACACTCATTAACATAAAGATTCATTATAAAAAAAAACCTCGCTAAATAGCGAGGTTTTCTTTTATTTCAATGAGTTAGAGAGGGATTACATCATCCCGCCCATGCCACCCATTCCGCCCATGCCACCCATATCAGGCATGCCACCAGCGTCATCTTTAGCCACATCAGCAATCATAGCTTCAGTCGTGATCATAAGACCTGCTACAGAAGCGGCTGCTTGAAGCGCAGAACGAGTTACTTTAGCTGGATCTAGGATACCCATTTCCAACATGTCGCCGTACTCACCAGTCGCCGCGTTGTAACCGTAATTTCCTTCACCTTGCTTAACTTTATCTACAACAACGGAGGCTTCAGCACCTGCGTTGATGACGATTTGACGCATTGGCGCTTCCATTGCACGTAGAGCAAGAGTAATACCAACGCTCTGATCTTCGTTTTCACCTTTAAGATCAACAATTTTAGTCAGCGCGCGAACTAGAGCAACACCACCACCAGCAACAACGCCTTCTTCAACTGCTGCGCGAGTTGCATGAAGAGCATCATCTACACGAGCTTTTTTCTCTTTCATTGCCAACTCAGTCGCTGCGCCAATTTTGATGACAGCAACGCCGCCAGCCAATTTAGCAACACGCTCTTGAAGCTTCTCTTTGTCATAATCAGAAGAAGAGTTAGCCATTTCCGCACGAATTTGTTCTACACGAGTAGTGATATTTGCTGCATTGCCAGCGCCATCAACAATTGTTGTGCTTTCTTTTGTCAAAGTAACGCGCTTTGCCGTACCAAGCTGCTCAAGAGTAGCTGTTTCAAGACTCAAGCCAACTTCTTCAGAAATAACCGTTGCACCAGAAAGAACAGCAATATCTTCAAGCATTGCTTTACGACGATCACCAAAACCAGGTGCTTTAGCAGCAGCTACTTTCACGATGCCACGCATAGTGTTTACAACCAAAGTTGCTAAGGCTTCGCCTTCAACGTCTTCAGCAATAATCAATAAAGGGCGAGACGCTTTGGCAACACCTTCCAATACTGGTAGCAAGTCACGAATGTTGGAAATTTTCTTATCAACAAGAAGAATGAATGGGTTTTCAAGTTCCGCGCTCATTGTTTCTTGATTATTGATGAAGTAAGGAGATAGGTAGCCACGATCGAACTGCATACCTTCTACCACAGCCAGCTCATCTTCAAAGCCAGAGCCTTCTTCAACTGTGATAACACCTTCTTTTCCAACACGCTCCATTGCTTCAGCAATAATTTTACCTACTGAAGAATCAGAGTTGGCAGAAATCGTACCTACCTGCTCAATAGCACGAGTATCAGTACAAGGAGTAGATTGCGCAGCGATCTCTTTTACAACGGCAGCAGCCGCTTGATCAATACCACGCTTAAGATCCATTGGGTTACGTCCCGCAGCAACGGCTTTTAAGCCTTCAGCCACAATAGCTTGTGCTAAAACAGTTGCAGTAGTTGTACCATCACCAGCAACGTCGTTGGCTTGAGAAGCAACTTCTTTTACCATTTGCGCGCCCATGTTTTCGAACTTATTTTCAAGTTCGATTTCTTTCGCTACCGTTACGCCATCTTTAGTAACTAGCGGTGCACCAAAAGATTTTTCAATAATAACGTTACGACCTTTTGGTCCCAAAGTTACCTTTACTGCGTCTGCAAGAACATTCACACCCTTCAGCATTTGCTGACGAGCGCTATCTCCAAATTTAACTTCTTTAGCTGCCATTTTCTTATACCTTAACTGTTGTAAATGCTATGAATCGTAATAGAGTTACAAGGAGACTTAGGCTTCAACAATGCCGTAAATTTCGTCTTCCTTCATGATAAGTAGCTCATCACCTTCGATTTTAACGGTTTGACCGGAGTATTGGCCAAACAACACAGTATCACCAACTTTAACGGCCAAAGCTTGCACATCGCCATTTGATTGAATACGGCCAGTGCCAACAGCCAAAACCTCGCCTTGAGTAGGCTTTTCTTTAGCAGATCCGGGCAGAACGATACCAGATGCAGTTGTTGTTTCTTCTTCTTTACGTCGAACAACGACACGATCGTGCAAAGGACGAATATTCATTGATCAATCTCTCCAATTAAAAACGATACCAGGACTCCCCTGGCTGGATAATCCTACTGCATACATAGTAGGAAGCTTTAACAAGTTTCTATATACGGCTATACAAGCCAATTTCAACCCCAAAAATGAATTATTTTTTATCTATTAAGTCATTGTCATCTTTAGGTTCTTTTGAATACTCACCATCAATTGTTTCACCACTAGACTGAGCATCATAACTTCCGTAAGGCGCCCATTTAGACCCCTTTTTCACCATAGATGCAACAAAATTAACTAAGAGTCCAGCCGCGAACAGTTTGCGTAGCGGTGGAACCAGTAACAACCCACCAATAATATCTGTTACAAAGCCAGGCATTAATAAACACAAACCAGCAAAAATTAACATAACCCCTTCGGCGACCTCGGAAGCAGGCAGTTCACCCCGACGCATTTTTTCCTGAGCCTTAAGGGATGTTTCTAAGCCTTGCTTACGAATTAAGGTCACGCCTAGAATAGCGGTTAAAAATACCAAACCAACCGTGGCCAGCGCACCAATTTGACTACCAACTTTTATTAAGACAGATAGTTCAATAACGGGAATGAGTATGAAAAGCAAAAGTGCAAATCTCATATTTACCTTCTTTGTTTTAAATGTAGTTATTTATCTAAGGGCAAAATACGATGAATCAACCGATAGATAGATTTAAATCTCAGGTGTTGCATATTTTAAATGAAATACCCAAGGGTGAATGCATTGCTTACGGAGAACTTGCAAAACTAGCGGGCTTTCCAGGTTATGCAAGACAAGTTGGCAGTTTAATGAAAAAACTCCCCAAAGACACCAAACTGCCTTGGCACAGAGTAATAAACGCACAAAAAAGAATTAGTTTTGCAGAAAACACAGACGCCTACTTAAGGCAAAAGGAAAGATTGGAGCAAGAAGGCTGGGTTATTGTAGGGAACAAACTAAGTCTCAATGAAAACACAACAAAGAAATAAAAAAGCCACCGTACAACAATACGCGGCAGCTTTTTAAATGAAATTAATCTCTAAAGTTGGTAAATTGAACTGGCTGAGCCAACTCAGCACCGCGCAATAAAGCCATGACTTGCTGAAGGTCATCTCGTTTTTTACCAGTAACACGAAGCTGATCACCTTGAATCTGCGCTTGAACTTTCGCCTTGCTATCTTTGATCATCTTCACGATCTTTTTCGCTTCGTCAGTTTCAAGACCTTCTTTCATTTTTACAGCTTGAGAGGCACGCATATTCCCTTTTACGACATCTTCTTTTTCTAAACTTTTTAAATCAATCCCACGGCTAACCAATTTTTGGTTTAAAATATCAGACATCTGACGAAGTTGAGGTTCTGCCTCAGCTTCCATGACGACGCTTTTTTTGTCTTTAACTTCGTAGTGCGCTTTCACGCCTTTAAAGTCATAACGCGTTGTAATCTCTCTGTTTGCCTGATCGACTGCGTTAGTGACTTCGTGCCAATCTAACTCAGATACTACGTCAAATGATGGCATTTTCTGCTCCTTTGCATTTTCAATAATGTATTTTGGGGCGATAATAACAGGGATTGAAATAAAACACCTAATGGAAACCTATTATGAAGAACACGCCTTGGTTAGTCATCGGCGCTGGCGCTATCGGCCTCTTTTGGGCCTGTAAGCTAGAAAAACTCGGCAGTAAAGTCCATCTAGTGTACCGATCAGAAAGTCCAGGGAAGAAAATCACCCTGGAATCACTTGCCGATGAAGACGGTCAACAACAAGTTTCTGTAACGAAACATAAAATCAAAAGCTTCAAAGCAGAAGATCTTACCGAGCAATATGACAAGGTGCTAATTTGTACCAAATCTTTCGATCTTAAAGATGCTTATTCTCAAGTTGCAGCACATGTTAGTGATAATGCCGATATAGCTTGTCTATGTAATGGAATTGGTGCACAAGAAGCGCTTCAGAAAACACTGATGGAAACACAAACACTATGGGCAGGAACCACCAGTGAAGGCGTTTTAAAAATTGAAGCCAACCACATAAAGCATACTGGCTTAGGAGATACCTACTTTGGCGAATGGCGACAATCAACACCCGCAAAGCACTTCCCCATTGAGTCTCTCACGGTTGCCAACATCCATCAGCGCATGATTGAGAAACTGGCAGTCAACGCCGTAATTAACCCCATAACCGCCATTTTTAACATTCATAATGGCGACATTTTAAATGATGAGTACAAGTCATTAATTGACGCGACACTATCTGAATTATCAAGTATTTTCACCCACCCAAAATTCAGCTACTCACAAGAAAGCCAACACCTAACCCAAGAAAATCTCAAAAACCGAGTACACACCATTGCTCAACTTACTCGTTTGAACCGATCTTCGATGCATGAAGATATTCGACTACAACGTCAAACCGAAAACAGCTTTATTTCCGGCTTTCTACTTGATCATAGCCCGATAGAACTGCCTGTTCAGCGCTTGCTTTTCGAGGGTGTAGCCCATGCGGAACAGCGTGAAGAGGTCAAAAAAAAGCTGCTAAGTCTTCCTTAGCAGCTTTTTTATTGAGCCATAAAATCTAGATTTTAGAGATCTTTTCTTTCGTGAGTAGAATTTTCTTCTCTTTATAAAGTGCACCCAACGCTTTCTTGTACGTTGCCTTACTGACTTTAAAAACAGCATAGATAGCTTCTGGAGACGCTTTATCCGTCAACGGGGACTCACCACCATGAGCATCCAGATAATCTAAAATATCATCTAAAATGTTACGTACTTTTTTGTAGCCCACTTCTTGCAAGCTTAAATCGATCTTGCCGTCTTCACGCATTTGCTTAATGAAGCCGACAGTCTTTTCACCTTTGCGGAGCTGCCTAAACGCATCTTCGAAAAACAAAACACCCCAAAAACGGTTATCGATAACACACTTAAAACCAATATTCGTTTTGTCGCCGATAATAATAGACACTTTATCGCCTACACGATAAGGCGCCTCTTCACGGTTCAGCAACGCATCCACTTTGGTCGTCGCGACAATTCGGTTTGTCGTTTGATCAAGGTAGATAAACAACAAATGCGTTTCGCCTTCTTCTACGCGGTTCTTCTGTTGACTAAAAGGCACCAATAAATCCTTTGGTAATCCCCAATCAAAGAACGCACCTACTTGATTTACCGCTATTGACGTTAATGCAGCAAACTCCCCAACTTGAGCCTTAGGAAACTCAGTGGTGGAAATTAATTTATCATCTGAATCCAAGTAGACGAATACTTCCACTTCGTCATCGACCGTTACACCTTTTGGTACATAACGCTTAGGTAATAAAATTTCACCCAATTGATCGGCGTCTAAATACACACCAAAATCTTTCTCTTTAACGACTCTTAATGTATTTAAGCGCCCAATTTGTGTAGCCATGAGTTCTCCGGCAAGCAATTTTTTTCGCACTATACGCACTTCATTCGTAAGCGCAATACAGTTCATTTTGAATGTTATAAGTTAGTCATTATCTGCTTTCATACAACCAACAAATATACCGTCTAATTTAGACTTTCCAAGCTCTTCCATTTTTTCAATATTTTGATTTGGTATCTCGGCAGTATCTCCGTAGAACTCAATCGCCTTATCAACACTCGCCTCTCTTAAAAGATGCAACATAGGATAAGGTGAGCGATTAGTATAATTAGAAACATCATCAGGCTCTGTGCCTGAAAAACAATAATCAGGGTGAAAAGTTGCCAACTGATAAACCCCTTCACAACCTTGATCAAACATAAGATTTTCCGATGTTTCAACAAAGTCTAAATATCGATGAAAGTCTTTAAACAAGGTCGGAAAAATTAGCAAAGTTGTTTCTGTCTCAGGATGTTCGTCCAACCACTGAATTTCCGCCATTAACTCTTCTAACGCCACATCTATTTTTTTTGATCGCAACACCACGCAGCGCACACTGTCATTTTCCACTTCACGTTTAGCAAAAGGACAAACATTTAACGCCACAATAAACTCTTTTACCCATGTCATTGTTTGGGTGGTGACTAACTCATCTGATAGCAGCATAACGTGTCTTCTTATAAATATTTGATGGTATTTTAGAGCAAAGCGTACAAAGGGTCTAACTTATCCAATTATCATCTGAGGTTTAGATTTCGAATCCTCAGAAAACAAGGTATCATGACTCATATTACAGTCCATTATAGTGGTCATACGCCCAAATTCATTATGATTATCATAGTTAATTTATGACATTCATAGTTGGCCGTGCCACTTATCCCGCTACAGAGAGTTTACATGTCATTTGCTGAATTAGATTTGGATTTCACCATAGAACAAGCCATTAGTGATATTGGCTTTGAAACCCCGACAGAAATCCAAGAACAAGCTATACCAATCGCCTTAGAGGGTTCTGACCTACTTGCAACTGCCCCGACTGGTACGGGCAAAACCATCGCTTTTTGTGCGCCAGCTATTCAGCATATACTTGACCGTGATGAACAATCTACTACCGCTCCAAAGGTGCTAATTTTAGCACCTAGTCGCGAGCTAGCACGCCAGATTTTTAATGTTGTAGAGCAATTAACGCAACATACACGCATTCAATCTCATCTTATTATTGGTGGCACGCCTTACGGTATGCAGCAGCAGCAACTAAGTGAGCCTTGCGATATTTTGGTTGCCACACCCGGCCGCCTTGTCGAATTAGACGATAAACAATGGCTAGACCTAACAGATGTCTCTTACTTTGTTATTGACGAAGCTGATCGCATGCTGGATATGGGTTTTGTTAACGCGATTAACCGCATTGCCAAAGAACTGCCAAAAGAACACCAAACATTGATGTTCTCCGCCACGTTAGAAGGCGAGAAAATGGGCCGTTTTGCCAGCGCACTATTAAACAGCGAAACTCAACAGATTCGCCTTGGTGAATCTTCTCGCACAGTGCCAAGCCAAATTCGCCAAATTGCCTACCGCGTCGATAGCGAAGAACACAAAGAAGCCGTACTAAAGCATTTGTTAACACAAGAGCGCGTTCAACAAGCGGTTTTGTTTGTTTCCAATCGAGAGCATGTTGACGTATGGGTTCAACGCATCCGTAAAATGGGCTTAATGTGTGACGGCTTGCACGGCGAAATGAAGCAAGGTGATCGTAGTGAGCATATGAAACAGATGAAACGCGGCCGCCTACAAGTGTTAGTCGCAACCGATGTGGCCTCTCGCGGTATCGACCTTCCTGAAATCAACACCGTCATTAACCTTCGCTTGCCTCGCAAAGCCGATTCCTATATTCACCGAGCGGGACGCGCTTCACGAGAAGGCGCACCGGGCGACTGCATTTCATTAATCGACATCAACGACTTGCCGATGATTGAAAAAATTCAACGTTTCATGCAAGCCAACATTAAATTCGGCCGAATTGAAGGGCTAG
This sequence comes from Marinomonas sp. ATLA20, assembly GCF_057180105.1. Classification (NCBI taxonomy): domain Bacteria; kingdom Pseudomonadati; phylum Pseudomonadota; class Gammaproteobacteria; order Oceanospirillales; family Oceanospirillaceae; genus Marinomonas; species Marinomonas sp. ATLA20. Next base: position 113,656 of record NZ_JBXUKU010000005.1, on the reverse strand, counting down.
AAGCGAAAACAAAAGCTCGCTCGCCAAGTAATAAGAAAAAAAGCAAAAAGAAAGCGACACCCAGTAAAAAATAAAGCCGTTTTACAGAATCATTAAAACATCAAAAGCGCCGCCATTTAAGCGGCGCTTTTTTATATTAACAACCAACTACAGAAGTCGCGCGGACGACAAACTGTTTAGCAGGGCAAGCGACTGAACTTGGTACTTGTGTAGTGTCACCAAAACAGCTTCCCGCATTCATATTGACATGATTCCTAAGCACACCACGGTGTGCCACAGGCGCAGAAGATGAACATTGCACGGTGAAATTTACATTCACACAAGACACCAACTCAGGCCTTATGATTGGCAATTTCCCGAACACATGCTTCTCTCCAAAACAATTCAAACCTCCCATACTCGCTCCGGACTGAAGCTTGCTTAAATATAGCTGCTTGTTTCTGGCTTCCTCCTCTTTGGCTCTTTGCTGCGCCAATACACGAGCCTCTCTTTCCTGTCGACGCTTTTCTTCTGCTAAACGATGTGCTTCATCTCGCTCACGACGCGCTTCTTCTGCTTGTCGTCTCTGCTCCGCTTGATGCCGTGCCTGCTCTTGTTGTTGCTGTAAATTTACCATAGCTTGTTGCTGCTGTTGTTGCACGCGACGTTGTTGAGCCTGCTGCTCGCGCTTTTGCTGCTCTTTTGCTTCACGTTGCGCCTGGATCGCCTGCATTTGGCGATTAAAATCCGCCTGTTGACGTGCCAGATCCGCTTGCAATTGATTATTCAACTGGGTCAATGCGGAACTCAATGCCGCCATGGTGCCGCCTGAACCAGACGAACCACCTGAGTGATAGCTTGGCCCCTCGTCACGGCAGTCCCAAGCATCCAAACCCCCTGCAACACACTGAGAATACTCTCGAGCAACGGGGCAACGGTTAGCGCAACGCGTTTCCAATTTACGTTGAGCAACAAGGCGCTGCTTTTCTTTGTAATATTTTTCTTGATCCTTCCGATATGCAATTAACTCATTAAGACGCTGTTTTGCGTCTTGATCAAACACTAAGGGACGCGCTTTCTTGATCTCTTTATCTACACAAGCAAAGTTTTCATCGTCCGCACAGCGATAGCCTGCATCAATGGCCTGATCGAACTCCATTTGATCCAACCGATCCAATTGATCTAACTGATCAAGCATTTTCACCATATCCTGTTGCGAGGTTTCTGCCAACGCTGTCGTGGTTGCTGAGCTTAGCATAAAACAGATCATGCCAACGGTTAATATGAGCTTCTTCATTAGAACAACGCCTCCAGGGTCTCAATATTATCGAGCGTTTGCACCAACTCTTGCTCTAGTACCTTTAGCTCTTTCATCTGCTGATGATCGTCTGGTACAGACGAAGCCATCATATTGAATATTTTCCGCTGCGCTTGTGGCGAGCCACATTGCCAATCTTTATCGGACTGAAAAACCTCTAACTCCCCAATATTAGGGATGCCATCAAAACGCGGCACCAACATGTGCATTTGCATTAACGGCTGCACATAACAATGCTGTAAAAGCTGCTTATCCAAACTGTCCGAAACAGCCTGAAGTTTCTCCTCCATAACATCTAGTAGCTGTAACTCAATTACAATGTCGATCAACTTTCGGAACAGATCAAATCGCAAATACACCAATTGCCTCTCTTCAAGTAGCAACTGCGCATCCAACAAATAATCGTTATTAGCCAAGGTCGAATACACAGAATCGGACACCAGTAAGTCATACATTCGCTGAACAGCACGAGTTTGATCGTATTGTTTCAAGCTCGCATATGGGTACGAATCGATCACATCCACCAATGTAAATAACGCTTGTTGATAATAGATGCGATTGCGAGAAAAAAAGTAACCTTGCGATTCTGCCTCTTCCAAAGAAGCCAACACCTCACCGCGGGCGAATGGACTATTTTTCAATTTTTTGAAAAGTCTATCAGGGCGAAGGAAGCTCAATTCTTCATCCGAGTGGCCTTCCAACTGCAACGCTTTATTCAATAAATCCTGCAACAGTGTGGCGCAATTGGCCGTAATAAAACGATAATTGCCTCGATAGCTCCAATGAATTTCTGACAAATCTCTCACAACTTGCTCAACCTGCTGAGCGGATAAATTTAATGGTAAAGAATACAAATCACGGTTGGCTAATAGGGTATTAGCACGAAAGACTTCACGGAAAGTCGAACCAAATAAATGCGCATCATAACCACCGAAAAAACCCTTCAGCAAATTCATGGTAAAGCCATCAATTCGAGCGACATAGCCCAAAAACACATGATTAAATAGATTTCGACGACAGGCTTCAAGACTCGAAGAAGCCTCAGGACAAACCAATAAACGCACAGAAACATGCCCAAAAGAAGACGCGACACCCTCACCTTCTGACGCAAACACCAGATGAACTTCTCGCACCTGTTTTGGATCAATTGATACCAATTGTCCCCCTTGGTTGGAATCAAACAAATAAAAGGGTACGGGTTCATTGCAGTCTTCATAACTCACGTTTGTTTCATAACGAAGAGCGAAATATGAGGCATAAATCGGATGACGGCAGGCAAAGTCATTCTCTATTAGATATTCGCGTAGAATCAACGTATAAACGGCTTCATGTGACTGATACCGATCTTTAATAAGTTCGCGAGCATTCTGAAAACGCTCATCGGCTTGTAAGTGAGGAGAAGACTGTTCAAACGAACGCTGATCAGGAGAAAATGATTCAGATTTAGCTTGTGCATTTTGTACATGGATTAATTGAGACAGCTGGGCACATAACAAGGCGTCTTGCTGTGCAGCCCTCAATAAAGCGGGGGCTTTATCAGATAGCAGCAAAATCATCGCCTCATCACATTGATTGCCTAATTTACTTGCCGTAGGTGTTACCGTGCACCCTTGTAATAATAAAAGAATGCTAAACAGTGTACTTATTAATATCCGGCTCATCATTATTCTACCGAGAAGCTTTCGCCACCATAGAATCCGGTTTCGCCCAACGCACCGCATGCCCTTCAATGGTATCAAGTCGCTCTTCTATTTCTTTTCGAGTAAAATAAACGGATGGTGACGAGGTTAAATCCGCGATGGTATAAAAAGGCAGACCTGTAATTAGAGTTGAACTTTCAGAACCATTCGAGTTTTGTATTGCTCTGGGAAACAACCCCAACCAATAAAAGTATGGGTTGTTATCTAACTCACTCTCTAGCTGAGCAATCTTTTTGTGACGCTCCTTTTCCGCTTTCAACGTAGCGTACTTCTGACGCCAGTAATCCACTTTAAGCGGGCTCTTCTCCAAGCCTTCACCATTTTCATAACGCGTAATAACACTCTGTATGGCTTCCAAGTCGCCTCCTTCCGCTTGTGCCAAATCCGTCTGTACCGCTTCCTTCGCAAGACGCTCTTTCTCAAGAGCCAATTTTTGCGCGGCTTCGGCTTCTCTTTGTTCTTTCATCGCCAAACCATAGGCCGTTAAACTAGTTTCTTGTGGCATGGAGACGCGAACCCGCTGGGGGCGGTCAGAAGTCGCATCCACTTGCTGGAAAAACACTTTCTCTTGCTCTTTATTAATCTGTTGCACCGCTTTTATTTGATAAGAACCTTCTTGTAACACCATGGCCTCACGGGCAAAACCCGAACATTCAAATTTCAATTCGTCATTAACATACACTTTGGCACCATTAGTGTTTTCCTGACAATAAATTCCGATTAATGCATTGTCAGCCATCGCGACTGATGACACTACAGCAAGTAAAATAAGAGATGTTTTTTTCATAGCTGACTCCATTACCGCGTAAATTTGTGACAGTAATTTTTCAATCTACCTAGTTTTTCTGTCAGGTATCAGTCAAGACTACTCAAAAAAATACACAGAGTCCAAATTATAAAGACACAAAAAAGCCCCTTTCGGGGCTTCGGCAACAAAATTTAACATTTTCACCAAGACGTATTAATCAAATTTCAAAGTGTGTAACTTGCGCTTCGCTTTGGTTTCAAGATAGGAACGGTTATGTTGATTCACATGCACCTTAGTCGGAACCAATTCGGCAACATCAATACCGTGTTCTATAAGCTGTTGGGCTTTATCTGGGTTGTTTGTTAACAAGCGCACCTTAGAGACCCCAAGAGCTTGCAACATCTCCGCAGCAATACCAAAATCTCGACCATCATCAGGCAAATGCAACATTTCATTGGCTTGATAAGTATCATAACCTTGATCCTGCAAAGCGTAGGCTTCTAATTTTGCATACAAACCAATGCCACGACCTTCTTGACGCAAATAAAGAATATAACCACCTTCTTCATTTATACGATCTATCGCTTCATCAAGCTGCTCGCCGCAATCACAACGACCAGAACCAAATACATCGCCAGTTAAACACTCTGAATGCAGGCGAACCAATGGAATGCTGTCGTCGCCCTTTTCCTGTGTACCCTCGAAAAATATCCCTATATGTTCTTTGCCCGAGTCATCGCCATTAAAGGAAATGAATTCAGCCATTACGTCGCCCGCCCTGACGGGAATCATCACTCGACGTTTAATTGTCAAATCACTCATACTACTTCTCTACTAGGGATTTTCTTAACTTTACGTATTTATGTAAGTATAACGCGCATTAATTTGGTCAAAAGCAAAAATATCAATGCTAAATAAGGAAATAACGCTTTAAATCAAATGATCTAGGGGTAAAGAAGTACTCTCTTTCACACTGCGCAACAAAAAGCTTGATTGCACACCAGTCACACCAGGTATACGCGTTAACTTACCTAATAAGAAATCATGGTATTTTTCCATGTCTTCTACCACGACTTCTAGTAAGTAATCACAGTTTTGTCCGGTCACTAAATTACAATTTCTTACTTCAGGGAAATCGTCTATCTCATCTTCAAACACACTAAAACGATCTGGCGTGTGTCGGTCCATACTGATCTGCAAAAATGCCGTTAATTTTAACCCCAAACTCGACTTTTTCAGAATAGTGACTTTACGATCTATCACTCCGATTTCTTCAAGCGCTTTCACTCGACGCAAACAAGGTGATGCAGAAAGGCCAACCCGATCCGCCAACTCCTGGTTGGTTAAGCTAGAATCTTGCTGTAACTCACGCAAAATATTCAAGTCGATTTTATCAAACCCCATATCACCAGCTCCAAATCACTAATTTAATCAGCCATCACGCAATATAATGCCACACAAATTGAATTTTACATAAAAAACGCAATCTTTTACTCATATTTTTTGGTTACACTATAAAAACTGAAGAAACAAAGAAACATTTAAAAACTAAGCGTCTACTCGAAACGCTCTAATAACAACGGGGTTTACCGACCCCTTATTAATAAGGACAAAATCATGTCGTCTTTTGACCATACGAAATACTCGCCATTCAAACCCGTCGCCATTACAAATCGTACCTGGCCTGACAACGCAATCACTAAAGCCCCTATCTGGTCTAGTGTCGACCTGCGTGATGGCAACCAAGCATTGGTAGAGCCAATGACTGTGGAACAAAAGAAACAATTTTTTGCTCTACTTGTTGATGTTGGTTTTAAAGAAATAGAAGTTGGCTTTCCTGCGGCCTCGCAATTGGATTTTGACTTTGTTCGCTGGTTGATCGAAGAAGACCAAGTGCCAGACGATGTATACATCCAAGTATTAACTCAAGCACGCCCAGAATTGATTGAGCGCACTTATGAGTCACTAAAAGGTGCAAAGAAAGCCATTGTCCACGTTTACAACTCAACATCTACAACACAGCGTGAGCAAGTGTTCCGTATGGACATGGAAGGCATTAAGCAAATCGCAGTTAATGGCGCAAAATGCGTAAAAGAACACGCAGCTAAACACCCAGAAACAGAATGGGTATTTCAGTACTCTCCTGAAAGCTTCACTGGCACAGAAATCGACTACGCTGTAGAAGTCGTAGATGCCGTTGCTGAGGTTTGGCAGCCAACACCAGACAACAAAATTATTATTAACTTGCCTGCTACGGTAGAAGTATCCACTCCTAACCGCTACGCAGACCAAATTGAGTATTTCTGCCGTAATGTTAAACAGCGCGACAGCATGATTGTCAGCTTGCACACACACAACGATCGTGGTTGTGGTGTTGCTGCAGCAGAATTAGGCGTAATGGCTGGCGCAGACCGTATTGAAGGCACATTGCTAGGTAACGGTGAGCGCACAGGCAACATGGACATCGTTACTATGGCGATGAACATTTACAGCCAAGGCATTGATCCAGAGTTGGCGTTAGGCGATATGGACCGCATCATAAGTGTGGTTCAAGCTTGCACCTTGCTACAAGTTCATCCGCGTCACCCATACGCAGGCGAATTGGTGTTCACCGCTTTCTCTGGCTCTCATCAAGATGCGATTAAGAAATGTTTGGCCAATCAAACAGATGACAAACCTTGGGACGTGGCTTACTTGCCAATCGATCCTCGCGATGTAGGTCGTAGCTACCAAGAAGTTATTCGTGTGAACAGCCAATCAGGTAAAGGCGGTGTTGCTTATACTCTTGAACAAGAATACGGTTTGGCTTTGCCTCGCTGGTTGCAAGTAGAATTCAGCCCAATTGTTCAGCAGTTTGCTGAAAAAGACGGCGGTGTTGTCAACGCAGAATCCATGAAAGAGCTATTTGAAAGCCACTTCATGACAGGATCAACGCCTTATAAATTGGGTAAATATGATCTAGCAAAAGACGATGTAGATACCGTTCACGCCGAACTTATTGGCAACAACACCAGCGTTAAAATCACTGGTGATGGCAACGGAGCCTTATCTGCTTTCAGCGAAGCTCTAGGCAAACACTTCAATATGCGTGTGGACATTATCCAATACCAAGAGCATGCATTGACTGTGGGCAGTAACTCTCAAGCCATTGCTTATGTTCAAGCCAATATTGATGGCGATCGCTTTAATGGTGTTGCTATAGATAACGATATTGTATCCGCATCTATTCAAGCTCTGTTGGCAACTATAAACCAGAAAGTCGCTCAGACAGAAGATTCTGCGGTTGCTTAATTTAGTCGTTAGTTAAAAAAGGCCGAAAAATCTAATGATTTTTCGGCCTTTTTTATGAAGACATTTAGCTGGCGACAAACAAGCCACTAGGAATGAATAACCACTTTGTTTCGCCCCGCCTCTTTCGCCTCGTATAGAGATTCGTCTGCGCGCTTTAATAAAGCAGCCTTCCCCTCCAGTTTACCAGTGTACATAACTACACCAACACTCATCGTGATGGGGATTTCAATGCCTTCATAGCTTACTGGCTGTTCTGCAATGATCTTCCTATAACGATCAAATACTTTAAAAACATCATCTTCTTTAACATTATGCAGAATAATACCGAACTCTTCTCCACCCAATCGACCGATGATATCACTGTCTCTTAGGGCTATTTTAATTCGCTTTGACACTTCAACTAAAACAGCATCACCAGCCTCATGTCCATGGGTATCATTAACGTCTTTAAATTTATCAAGGTCAAACATCGCCAATGCCATGTGCACACCATAACGGCGAGTGAAAGAGATTTCTCGATCTAGAACAAGCTCAAAAGCACGACGATTGGAAACACCTGTTAAGTGATCTGTTGATGCTAAATGCTCAAGGGCGAGATTAGTTTCAACAAGTCGACGCCTCATATCGGCAATACGCTGCATTGCTAACATTTTTGCCGACAACACTTTTTGGCTAATAGGCTTCATTAGGTAATCATCGCCACCAGCTAAAATAGCCCCTTCTATATCATCGTCTTCGGCGCTGGCGCTTAAAAAAATGACTGGCAACCACTCTTGCTTCTGCTGTTCTTGTATTTTACGAATCGACCTAACCGCATCAAAGCCATTCATGTGAGGCATTTGGACATCCATTAGGATCAAATCCAAATCGTCAGAATTTGCCACAAACTGATCAATAGCTTCTTGACCATTACTGGCTTCTATTGTTCCATAGCCTAGCTTTGACATGTGAAGCTTCAGCAACAATCGATCCGTGTTGGTATCATCAACAATTAACACTTTCATTGGCATTAAAGCATAGCCTGTAGTTTATTTTTCACATTCTGATACATTGCTAGAATCTCTCGCAGTTTAACATCTAGCTCCGGAACATCACTCTGACGACCTTCCTGCTCAAGTTGAGCCGCCATTGAAGACATCGTCATAGCACCAACATTTTGACTCACTGATTTTAAGCTATGAGCTAATCGCGCAATGGAACTGCAATCTGCCTCACCTTCATGATTCAAGATTTCATCAAAAGAATTAGTAATGCTATCTGCGTCTTCGTAAAAAGCATCAATTAATAATACAAAATCTTCTCCAAGCAATGTCTTTAATTCGTTAAGTACCGATTCATCAATAATGTCATCTGATGGCTGAATAGCGAAAACAGAGCCGTTCGACAACTCGTTATTATCGGAAGAACTCTCTTGTGATTCATTATTGTTCGGCATCCATTCATTCAACATATCTATAATCTCCTTCTGCTTAAAAGGCTTCGGAACTAAGCCATCACCACCAGCACGTAACACTTCCGACAAGGTTTCCGGCATAACATCCGCGGATAATGCTATGATAGGGACCCGATTGTTATGGCTATTTTTTTCAGCTTGCCTAATACGGCGCATAGCTGACAGTCCGTCCATAATAGGCATATGTAAATCCATAAAGATTAGATCGGGCTTATGTAATTCATACATTTCTATGCCAATAGCGCCATTTTCGGCACCAATGACATCATACCCCATTCTATTAAGAATACCTTGCGCAACAGCCATATTAGCCTTCATATCCTCAACAACTAAGATAAGACCTTTTTTATTATCAACAAGATGTCGAGTTTCGTCATCATGGCTCTCTGAATAAGCAACCTGGCGCCCTAACATATTTTCTGACAACGCTGCCACCATGCATTGCTTCAAGGCCAAAGCATCCACGGGTTTAGCAATGCATATATTGATACCTGCAACAGACAACTCGTGCTGTGTTAGCGAACCAGCTGATGACATCATAAGAATGATAGGCTGGTATAAAGAACCGCTCATTTCCCGAATCGCTTTCGAAAGCATCAAGCCATCTATTTCTGGCATCATGTAATCGATAATAACCAATTGATAAGGCTCACCTTGATCAATCGATTGCTTAATCAGTCCTAAGCCTTCAATAGGACTGAGTTCAGTGTCCGCATAAATATCACAAGATTTCAGCTGATTTTTGAGTATAGCTAAGTTGGTCGAATTGTCATCGATAACTAGGGTTTTCTTTCCAAGTAATAAGCGCTCATCAACTATAGTCTCAATATGCGACATGGCATGACTTTCGGGTAATGAAAGCGCTACTTCAAAAACAGACCCTACGCCCAACTCGCTTGACAAAGAAATACTACCATTCATCAATCCAATTAATTGTTTCGTAATAGCAAGCCCTAACCCAGTGCCACCAAACTTACGCGTTGTTGAACTATCTGCTTGAACAAACGCACTAAACAACTGTGGTTGAATATGCTTTGCAATGCCAACACCAGTATCCGCTACACCAATAGTAATGCTAGCCACACCCTGCTGATCAACCTCACCTTTAACGGATACCAATACATGGCCAGAACCAGTAAACTTGATCGCGTTACTAATCAAATTAATCAAAATCTGCTTAACTCGATACGCATCCCCCACAAGAAAACGTGGGCACGATTCATCGTACTCTACCAATAAATCAATACTTTTCTCTTCCGCCTTAGGCAGCAGTAAACGCACCACGCTATAAATAACTTTTTCTAAATCGAAATCAACCCGCTCAATAGAAAGGTGACCTGCCTCTATTTTAGAAAAATCCAGCAAATCATTAATTAGGCCCATAAGCCCTTCGCCAGACTCTTTGAGTATGCCTAACTGCGTTTTTTGCTCCGAATTCAAGCTGCTACCAGAAAGCAGCTCAGCCATACCTAGCACACCATTCAAAGGTGTTCTAATTTCATGACTCATAGTCGCAAAGAAATCACTTTTTGCTTTACTCGCGGCAACAGCTTGATCACTTGCCTTTCGTAGAACCACTTCTGTTTCTTTTCGAGAAGTAATGTCCATATTCACACCCACAAGATGTGATGCATGGCCTTTTTTATCGAATACTATGGCTCCATTGGACTTTAAATAACGCACTTGACCATCATTGCGCATGATTTTGAAATCAAAGTCTAACTCCTCAGAAATATGCGATGCATTTTCTTTGCTCGTAAAATACGCACCACTGTCTTCTAATCCAGCAAACACACTTCTTAATCTGGCTTTATCTTCTGAGTAAACGCAATCGTCCCAAACCTGCTGCGGCGGCTCTCGCGAACCAGCTACAAAGCCATAAAGTCGATACATCCAGTCATCCCAATGCAGGGTATTTTCTCGCAAATTAAATTCCCAGACCCCAATGCCAGCCGCATCGGCCGCGATAGACAAACGTAAGTTGGTGTCTATCATTTTTTGCTCAACTTCCAAACGCTCTGTTACATCACGAATATGTGCAATATACCCACCTAGACTGCCGTCAGGGTTACGAATCATGCTGCCAATCGTTTCGGTATGAAAAATTTTACCCTGTTTGCTTTTGTAGCTAACGCGATAGCGGTTCAAAACATCTTCGACATTATCCTTGTAGGCTCTAGCTTGCAGAATAAAATCACTTTCATCAGCGTACAGAACTTGAGTCGACTTCCCTTTTAGATCATCAAGGCTATAGCCAAAAAGATCAGTGAATGCAGGGTTAAGCATTTTGATATCGCGATCTCGACCAACTAGGACGATTGCTTCTGGCGCATGTTCAAAAAGGGACTCAAAGAATATTTTTTGCTCACGCAGCTCACTCTCATATTGAACTTGTACATTTCTATCGTAGGAAAGCGTCATCTCATTACCAACCCATTGGGCAAGCAACTTCATTACCTCATAATCGTCTTCGCCAAAAGGCTGACTTTTAGGTTCTGGACTCGAAAAATTTAGTGTCCCCCAACGCTCTCCATTAACATAAAGCACAACACCAATATAAGCCTCTAATCCAAACCCCTTATAACAAGGGTGTTCTTTAATATCGCTAAGCGCCGTATGAAAATAGGAAGTTGGTAAATCACTGTTAAGAGTATGTACACAATAGGTGTTACCTAACTCAAACACGGCGCCAGGCAACACCTCTCCGTTTGGAGTATGGCTGTACTCAACTTGATAAACATCGCCCTTAATCGAACTAATAAGCCCTATAGGTAAAGCAAAGTGTTCGACACCAACTTGCAGAATTCTTTGTAGCTTATCATCCAAGGACAAATCAGAATTAGCCGTCACGTCATGCAAATGCTTCAACGTCTGCAACATTCGTTTTTGTGCGATCGCTTCATAACCCATTGACATAGATTTGCTTTTAGAAAGTAACGAAGAGGATAACTGGTCTTCAGACGAAATCACTAACGTTGAAAATAAATCGACTAGAGTAGTCACATGTTCTTCACGCAAACGTTCTTCCATTACACAAGGAGCGTCACTTAACAAACACAATCGAACCTCATCAGTAGACACTGTCTCTATGATGCAGCTAGACAGGCATGGAAAATCAGAGAATAACAAAGATAACGAAGGCGTTTTTTTTATATCAAGATATCGAGAGGAAGGTAATTCACTAAAGCGAGAAATACCATCAATCAGGTCATCATGAGAAAGTGTACCAAGCTCGCCAGATAACACCACTCTCCCATCACTAAAAAGCAATCCTGCACAAGGCATCCCCAAAAGAGACCTGGCTACTTTTAAGGCCGCCTCAAATTGACTCATTCATTTCCCCTTGGTTCGCCATATTATAAAAGCCATAGGCAACACTGATAAATGTATTACCCTGTCTTATAAAACATAACAGAAAATGAAAAATCTACTAGACAAAATTTTTCTGTGAATTATGGAAGTAATTTGTCAATCAAAACACAGTCTTTGGTGTCATTACGACTTGCTTTTACTTTGTCTAAAATCTTTTGCGCGACCTCTTTTTGACGATCTGAAATGTATTTGGAATCGACTGTTTTTTGAACATTACCTAAATAAGCATTTAACTTAGGTGTGCAATAATCATCAAATGCCAAGGCGCTAGTAGAAGCAAAAAGTGCCACTGTGCTAACTAAAGCAAGGGGAAGTGAGGTCTTGAACAACATATAACTTTCCTGAACAGGCTATTTAATTAAAAAATTAGACCATAGACTGAATCAAAGTGAAACCTAAAGCAGTCTTCTAACTAAGCATTTACATGTTTAAATCATGAAGCCGCAGTATGAAAACACCCTGTTACGAACATTGAACGGAAAGCACCGTATTATATAGCGATCAGTTCAATGCAGTAACAAGGTATATAGACTGTTAAATACGAATCACCTGATGACAGGTTTTCTGCACCAATGCCGCATCATGGCTAACCAATAACACCGCACAATTTGCCTCACTGGCCAATTCCACCAATAAAGCAGTCACCTCTTTTGCTGTAATCGGATCAAGGCGAGACGTTGGCTCATCAGCAAACAAAAACACAGGATCCAATAACAAGGCTCGCAGAATCGCAAAACGCTGTAGTTCACCACCAGACACCGCCAGACAATTACGCACTAGAATGCCTTCCGGTAAATTCAACCGCTGCATTAACGGGGCAATCCGTGCTTTATCAATACCATGTAAATTCACCACATCATCAAGCAGCTGACCCAGTGTAACGCTAGCTGAAAACGCCGAGGGCGGATCTTGATAGAGTTTCAGCCACTGATGTGGCTTAGCGGTTTTATTAGAACGAGTCAGCTTGCCCGAAGAAATAGGCAGCAAGTTAAGCAAGGCGTCACCAAGAGACGATTTACCACAACCACTATCACCAACAATACCAACTACTTCGCCCTGCTTGATAGAGAAAGACAAGCCATCAAATAAAGTCCTACCACCTCGCTCTAATCGCAAGCTGTCAGCCACTAACATATCGTCAGCGTCACTCTTACGAATCGTTGGCGCCATATCTGACCAAGCACTGGGCTCGGCAGCGATCAACTCTCGTGTGTAATCGTCTTTTGGATAATCAAGCACTTGAGTGGCTTCGCCTTGCTCGACTAAACGACCCTCTTTCATTACCAGTAGCAAACCACCCAACTGACGGGCTACCGACACATCGTGAGTAATAGTCAGCAAACTGCCTAGATTCGAACGAGCCTGCAGCAGCTGCACAATGCCATCACGACGAGATATATCCAGCCCTTTGGTTGGCTCATCAGCCAAAATCACATGCGCACCACCCGCAGTAGCCGCTGTAATAGCAAGACGTTGCGCCATACCGCCAGACAATTCATCAGCGCGTTTATGGCCATTATCCGCCAAACCAACATGGCGTAAATCCTCTTCGGCCATCGCTAGCGCTTCCTGCGGGTCTTTCTCACGCACGAATTGATATACCTCTTTGACTTGATCAATGCCCTTCATTAACGGATCAAGAGAATGCCAAGGCTCTTGCGGTAACATGACCATTTCACGTCCCCACAAAGCTTGACGCTCTTCAATCGTCATCGCCTTACCAAATACCTCTATGCCTCCAGAGACACTCAAATCAGTAGGCAATAGTCCCATGATAGCTTGCGCTAACAAGCTTTTACCTGACCCCGTTTGACCCAGTATCGTTAACGGTTGACCTTGCTTTAACTCCAAAGAAATTGGCTCTAACAAACAAGAGTCGCCCACATAAACCGCTACATTGGTTAATTTCAGCAATACACTCATGTTCGCTTCCCTGCCAATAAATGAAATGAAAACACCATCAAAGCGACAACAACCAAAGGCTGCGCTAATAACCAGGGCGCTTCGCTGTAATACGGAAACAATTCAACTGTCATTAGTCCCAATTCAGCCAACGGTGGCTGAATGCCTACGTAGACAAAACCAAGCGACGCCATAGTTAAAATCGCATTCGCGCCACCAAAGGCCGCCAAAGTGAACACAGAAGGTGAGATAGCAGGCCAAATATGGCGTTTAAATTGATACCATCGGCCAAAGCCCATCATCTGGGAAGACTGTCTTGCAGGACTTTGAATGACGCCCTGAGTCACAGCTCGAACCACGCGGAAATATTCGACCCATTGCACTAAAGAAATCGCCAAATACAAGACCAAAAAAGACCCCGGCGCAATAGCAGCAAACAACAAAACAACCACCAAGCCTGGCAAGGCGAGCAAAATATTAACGACCACACCCATGGCATGATCGATCTTTTTGCCACCCCAAACAGCCCACACACCAAACGCAGTACCGACCAAAGAAGACGTCAGTACACACAACACACTCAAGGCAAAAGATAAACCAATCGCATGCGCCATACGTGTCATCATACTGCGACCAAAATGATCTGTACCGAGCCAATGTGCCGCAGAAGGCGGCTCCATAATGGCATTTAAATCTTGCTGAGAGATGCTATAAGGCGAAAATACCATGCCCAACAACGAGAACGCCAATAAGGCCAATAAAATAAACAGGCCAACCCATTGGGATTTATTCATTTTCATAATGTTTTCGCCCCTCTTGGATCAATCCATAAACAGATAACATCCACCAAGGTATTTAACAAAACGAACAGAACCCCCATCACCAAAGCCGCGCCTTGTATAACTGGAATATCACGGGCAAAAATCGCATGAGCCAAACCATGCCCAATTCCTGGCCATGAAAACAATGACTCAATCATCACAATCCCTTCAATCATGCTCACTAACTGGATGCCAAAAAACGCCACCACTGGCACCGCAATATTGCGCACACCATGCTGTCTAAATGTCTGCCAAGCAGACAATCCTTTCACTTTCGAGAATTGATAAAACGCCGCAGCAAAGGTTCGTTTGGCAGAATCTCGAACCACACGATTGGACACCGCAGCCAAGCTCAACGCCAAGGTAAAAGCGGGCAAAACCAAATGCGCTGGCGTACCAAATCCAGCCACAGGAAACCAATTCCAATTAAGAGCAAACAACAAAATGAACAATACGCCTAAAACAAACACCGGCATGGCTCGAATCACACTGGATAAACTCATTAGAATCGAATCAAAAGGGTTTCCTCGCCATGCACTCAGCAATCCCAACGGCACAGCTATCAAAACCGACACCATCAAACCAGCAAACGCCAACATCAAAGAGTGCCCTAACATATGCTGAACCGTGTCCATCACGGGCAAACCACTGACTAATGAATCGCCTAATTTAAATTGCAGAAGATCCGCTAACCAATGCCAATAAGCCGTCAAAGCACCTTGATCCAAATTCAACTCTGCGCGCACCAAAGCCGCCGCGTTAGAATCGACATTGTCTTGTCCATAGCGACTGGCGGCAATTCGATATGCCATGTCACCGGGTAGAGAGCGCATCAAAATAAAGGTTAGGGTTCCCACACCCCAAACCACAGTGATCAATTGAAGCGCCCTTTTTAAAAGCATGGCTTTCATTATTTTACAAACTCCATTTCATTTAAATAAAAGCTGCGCTCAAAAGGATCAAAGCGAAAACCTTTAACACGCTTATTCACCGATGTTTGCTGAACATAAGATGACACCGGAATCATTGGACGCTCATCAAAAATAATCTGTGCACTACGCTGTGCAATGTTTTTGTAGGTCGCAGGATCAGACGTTTCTTCTAGCGCCATCAAATCCGCACTTAACGCCTTGTTATTCCAGTTCATCGCGCCCCAATCACCGCCGCCATTAGAGCCAAAATCCGACAACATCACACCAAGCGGGTCGGCGATAAAGCCATAGTTACGCGCGATCAAGGCAACTTCTAACGAACCATCTTGATGACCCATTGGAATGGCGCTGGAATTGGTCACCTCAACCTTTGTATCGATACCAATCGCTTGCCACTGAGCCTGAATCGCCGTCGCAACCATGGTCAGTTCTGGTCGATCTGCATAGGTAATAATGGTCAGTTGGAATGCTTCACCGTCTCTTTCAAGCATACCGTTTGAATTCTTCTCCCACCCCAAAGACGCCAATAAAGGCTCGGGCGTGCCTGCTTCAGCTTCCGTTTTGCTGGTGACATGACTTAAGTGCCAGTTAGACATAGATGCCGGCAACAGTTGCTCTGTTTCTGAACCTGGAATTCGTAAAATACCGTTTGCGATACCTTGGCGATTGATCGCTAAGCTCAACGCTTTACGTGCTTTAACATCTTTCATAAAACGATGACCACTGTTTAGCTTCAATACAATGGTTCTTGGGATCGGGTTAGAGTGAACTTCCAAGCTAGGCAAACGCTTTAATGAAGGTAAACTGGCAGGATCCAGGCCAAAAACGATATCTGCTTGACCACTTTTCGCCTGCAGGACACGGCTTTCAGCGCGATGACCAGTTAGATAGCTAGCAAAAGGGATGCTGGCTTTCTTTCCCCAGTAATCCTCAAACTTCTCTACCACCAACTTATGCGGAGGCGAAAATTGATACAACTGATAAGGACCAGTCGCCGACAACGCCAACACATCACCGTCTTTGCCATAAGCATCAGGAGACAAAATACCATTCGCATAATTCGCCAACACAGCTCCCAGTAAGGTATAGGGGCTAGACAAGGTAATTTTCACCTTATTACTACCCTCTGCACGAATACTATCAATTGGCGCCTTCTTTAAAGCGCCATGTTTAGATTGTGCAATCGTCAAACTGTTCACCACCGCATCGGCATCCATTAAGCTGCCGTCGTGAAAATGTACGTTACCACGTAGCTCAAATGTCCAAGTTTTAGCATCATCACTCACCTGCCAATTTTTCGCCAAGGCTGGAAGCAATAAACCGTTTTCATCTACATCGACCAAGGTTTCTAAAATCTGCATACGGCTATAAACAAAACCATTTTTAGATGGGTCTAAACTCGTGAACTCAAATGCAGCACTGACTGATAAGGTGTTGGTTTGTGTTGGTTGTGCAACCGCCACATTAGTAGAAACGACTGCTGACAGAAGCAATAACTGCGTCACTCTACGTAGAGGTTGGAAAAAGGTTTTCATAAAACTCGATCCTTAATTTTTAAACAATGAGGACGTTCACGGCAAGGTGACGTCCACAAGACAAGAAACACTACTCGAAATAATATTGTTATGATATAACATAATTAGTTTTGTAGGCAAGCCTCAACTCTTCTATAAACAACAACTTACGTGGGTTTTCCTATCGCGAGTAAAGCCAAAACATGAGATTTAAAAACATGGGACTTAAAAAAAGCGCATTAAGCCAATCGGCCTTACATAGACTTGTATTAACCAGTTTTTTAGTTTTCGCCCTTTGGATGCTTATTATCTGGGCGGTAGCTTTACCATGAGCACATTAATTCTGGATGACGTGTGTATTTCCTATGGCAGAGTACATGCCGTTTGCCATTTAACGGGGCAATTTGAAACTGGCAGCCTAACCGCTATTGCAGGCGCCAATGGAGCTGGAAAATCCACCTTAGTGAAAGCCATCATGGGAGAGCTACCCTTAACCAATGGCAGCATCAATAGAGGAGAGTTTGCACCACAAGATATTGCCTACCTGCCGCAAACCGCCGAGATAGACCGCCACTTCCCCTTAAACCTTGAAGACTTAGTGAGCTTAGGTTCATGGCGAAAAAATGGTGCATTTCGAGGTTTATCAAACGCTTGTTTAGAAGAAGCAAAAGACGCCTTACGACAAGTAGGCTTGGCTGGTATGGAAAAGCGTCAAATAGGCTCTCTTTCCTCAGGACAATTCCAGCGCGCCTTATTCGCAAGACTGCTTTTACAAGATGCCCGAGTGGTCATTTTAGATGAACCTTTCAATGCGGTAGACGAGCAAACAACTAGCGATCTACTCACTTTAATTCTCCAGTGGAACAAAGAAGGTCGTACCGTTCTCGCCATTCTTCATGACTTAGAACAAATTGAACAACACTTTCCAAATACCTTATTACTGGCACGCGAAGCCGTTTATTGGGGAGACACTCAACAAGCCCTATCAGCACAAAACAAACAACGGGCAAAAAGCTTAATTCACTATTGGGACAACCCACACCGCCAAATTCCATCTCAACTTAAGGAGTCAGCATGACCCTTTACGAACTCGCCATTGCCCCTTTTAACGATTATGGCTTTATGCGCCGCGCTTTGATTGCATCCGTGGCACTGGGTTTAAGCTCTGGACCGATTGGCGTCTTGCTCATGTTACGACGCATGAGCCTGATTGGTGACGCGATGAGTCATGCAGTACTGCCCGGTGCCGCCATTGGATTTATGATCGCAGGAACGCTTTCTTTACCCATTATGGGCTTAGGCGCCTTGGTTGCAGGACTCACAGTGGCGATATTGTCTGGCATCGTCAGTCGCAACACCAACCTAAAAGAAGACGCTTCATTTGCCAGCTTCTACCTTGCTTCCTTAGCATTAGGCGTTTTACTGATTTCCATTAAAGGCTCCAACATTGATCTATTGCATGTACTGTTTGGCTCTATTTTGGCCATCGACGCCGAGGCGCTGTACCTCATCGGTGGCATCGCCAGCTTCTCATTAATTCTGCTGACCTTAATCTATCGCCCCTTAGTGGTCGAATGCTTTGATCCAAGATTTTTACGTTCCGTTGGCGGTAAAGGCGTCCTCTACCATGGGATTTTCTTACTGATGGTTGTGCTCAACTTAGTCGCGGGATTTCAAACCCTTGGCACCTTAATGGCCGTCGGCATGATGATGCTGCCTGCGGTTATCTCCCAACTATGGGCAAAAACCCTACCGAAAATGATCGTCATTGCCACCTTATCTGCAGCGACATCAGGCTATTTGGGTTTGATCATTTCCTTTCATCTTAATTTTGCTTCTGGACCAGCCATCATACTAACAGCAACAAGCCTTTACGTCTTGTCCTTGCTGTTCGCCCCTGCTGGTATTTTCTACAAGCATTTACGTCTAAAAACTCACTCAACTCCTATGGAGAATCAGCAATGAAAAAAATACCTTTCACGATAACATTACTGTCTGCTTTGACATTAGGGACGACACTGGCACATGCATCAGTTGAAAAGCCTGTTCCCGTTGTGGCTAGCTTTAGCATTCTTGCCGATGTGGTAAAACAAGTTGGCGGTAATCTTGTCGATGTCACTAGCCTAATACCTGCAAATGGCGACCCACATGAGTTCTCACCCTCTCCAAAAGATGCAAAAGCCATCAAAAACGCTTCTGCAACTTTTATTAGCGGCGAAGGCTTAGAATCTTGGTTTACTAAAATGGTCAAAGCGTCAGGTTCTAACAAGCCAGCGACGGTTGTATCGGAAGGAATCAACACGCATACCTTCGTAGAAGACGGGGAAGAAGTGACCGATCCGCACGTATGGAACAGCATTCCAAACGTTATTGTATGGGTAAACAATATCGAGAAAACACTAGAAAACATTGACCCAGAATATGCGACAACTTACCAAGCCAATGCTGAAAAATACACTCAGCAACTCACTCAATTAAATAAGAAAATCCACGCTGAAATTGACACCATTCCGGTTAGTAAACGCCAAGTATTAACCAGCCACGATGCCTTTGGTTATTATGCAAAAGAATACAAGGTTAAATTCCTAGCGCCGCTTGGCTTGTCGACTGAAACAGAAGCAACCGCCGCGGATGTCGCCAGCCTTATCGACCAGATCAAACAAGAACAGATCAAAACCTACTTCATTGAAAATTCAAATGATGCACGCCTAGTCAAACAAATTGCTAACGCAACAGGCGCAAAACCGGGTGGCGAGTTATATCCTGAATCACTTTCCGATGCCAATGGCCCTGCCACAAGCTACCTGCAACTGATGAATTACAATACTCAAAAAATTGTCTCTGCACTGAAACAATAATCTAAATTTCTAAACACTAAACGAGCAATAAAAAAGCCAGTTCAACTTATGCTGAACTGGCTGTTCTTTGCGTTAAAGATAGTTTTTACGCCTTTAAAAAATGATCAAATGCTTACTTAAAAACGCGTTTTCTAACGCCTTCCAATCGTTTCAAAATTGCATCAAGACGCTCAGGTTTTACCATGAACTCTTGGAACCCCTTCATGCCTTCCTGCGCCATACTTGGATCGGTATCACGGTCATAGAATTGAGCTGTTCCAGAAGCATTGTTTAACATTTTAACCCCTTTATTTAGGAAGAAGTCATCTGGAGCATGTGCTTTCTTATGTGGTGGAATTTGCAATAGAGCCGCATTAACCAAAGTTTGGTTATCAGGACGAGCCATGAACTCTAGAAATCTGCGCGCATCTTTCTTATTCGCTGCTTTTGCTGGAATATGAATAGTATCCATCGGCGCATCTTCTGCCATTCCCACTTTGCTATTTATTTGCGGGAACTGGAAGAAGCCCATTTTACGATCAAGCTCTTTAGGGAAGTTTGGCACAATAAAGTTACCAATTAGGTACATCGCTGCTTTACCGTTGTACATAAATGGCTGAGCTTCTTGCCACGAATAAGACGCATGATTCTCTAAGAAGTAGCCTTTATCAACCAATTCTTTCCAATGTTCAAAGGTTTTACGAACGCGAGGATCAGTATAAGGAATTTTGCCATCCATCAAATCAATGTGGAAATCCAAACCGTTAGTTCGCATATTCAAGTAATCAAACCAGCCAGCTGCAGTCCAAAGGTATTTGGTACCAATGGCGATCGGAGCAATATCATTGGCTTTTAGCTTTGCGTTTATCGCTAAAAATTCATCCCAAGTTTTAGGCTCTGAAAGCCCTAACTTATCAAAAATATCTTTGCGGTAATAAATACCCCATTGATAATAAGTATAAGGCACGCCCCATTGTTTGCCTTTAATCGTCATCGCTGGTGCAGCGGATGGCATATTGGCTTTAAGGTCTTGTTTCTTCCAAATGTCGCTCACGTCTTCAAATAAGCCGCGATCAACAAAGGCTTTCATTCTGTTACCCGCGTACCAGAAAACAATGTCAGGGGGTGATGTAGACAGCCAATTACGAATGGCGGTTTTATAACCTTCTTTGTCATACAAATTGTACTTTACTGTCACGTCAGGGTTTTCACTCTCAAACTTCTGCACGATTTCAGTAAACGCTTTCTTTGGAGCTGGGTCGGCCTGATCGGAATTGATCACCAAGGTGCCGGCGTTAGCAATAGAGACGGCACCCAGCGCCATTGCCCCTACCAATAAGGATTGAATTTTTTTCATTTAACTAAGCCCTCTTTTTCTTTTTATTAATTGGAACCGAGTTTCAGTATTGATCAATAAAGGTAAAAAATCAACAAACGAAACCAAGTTCCACTTTATTATTTGCTGATTTTATTTACTTTTTCTTCCAGATCGCCACATCAGCGGCTTCTAAAGTTTTATTGCCCAAAATCAACTCCGCATTTTCAGGCTCAAACACCACCGAGTGTGAAGCATAATTAAAGACAAATACCACATTACCACGCTCACGAACTCGTACACCTTCTGGCAAATAACAAGTCGATAAAGACGCAATATCAGCTAGCTTCGCCAAGCTTGTTTTTAACAAGTTATTATCTACGCAAGACCCCAGATAAAAGTGTCGACCAGCCCCCATCAACACAGGGTTACCACCATTGTCTTTTAACAAACAAGGCAGTGCCGTTTTAATTTGTTCATGCCAATGCTTCAAGTTGCCGGCCCCCCAGCGCCCAGAAACGGCTGGCTGAGTATGTTCAGGCAAAGCATCGACACGTTCTACGGTTAGTGGCAATAAACTCGCCAACGGGCCCGGTGCAAGATTTTCAGGTATTTGATAACTGTCTGTTTTGCTGCCGGTTCTAGGACCTGCTAATAACACACCCTGATAAGCATTGAGCCTCTCTTGCAACGACGCCGTGATATGCGCTTGCGCTGGAAGCACTAGAAGCTGGTAAGCATCCAATGGTGCATCACTTGGAATAATATCAACTGAAAGACCTATTTCACGCAGAGCTTCATAAACACGATAGCACCAAAATAAATAACGATAAGCTCGGGATTGAGGCTGAATATCCAATGACCAACAGGCGTCGTAATCAAACATCAAAGCGACTTTTCCTGCACTAGGTAAAGACATTAATTCTTCTGCATCCAAGCCAAGAGATTGAGCTAATTCTTTAACTTCAGCCGCGACTAAGGTTGCCTCTTTTGCCGCTTCGGCTTCTTGTGCATCCGGACGTAGCAAGCCCGCGTGCATTTGCTCTTGACCGAATGGTGCTTGACGCCAGCGGAAGTACGACACCAATTCTGCGCCATGAGAAAACGCCTCCCATGTCCATAAGCGCACAGCGCCATAGGCAGGCGTTGGGTTATGTGGTGCCCAGTTCACCGGACCTGGCTGTTGCTCCATGATCCATAAACGGCCCTTGCCGCAACCACGGTATAAATCATGGTGAAAAGCACCAAAATCAGGATGACCAACACGTAGATACTTGTGTTTTTCTTCTTGGGTATAAATGGCCTCTTGATCCAAAAAGCCTAATGGATAGGTATCCCAACTTGCCACATCAAGGTCTTGACCGACCTTATGATGATCAAACGCCGTAAAAAAGCCCATGTAGTTATGCACTAAATCACGACCCGCGGAATACTCGCGCAAAATATCAACTTGTAGCTTATTGAAGGCAACCACTTGATCTGAGCAGCAACGCTGAAAATCCAAACGATGAGATGGATTGGCTTCGGTTACTGTAAGATTTGGCAATTCAATTTCATCGAAAGAGCGATAATCCATGCTCCAAAATACGTTACCCCATGCTTTATTTAACACGTCAATCGTGCCGTATTTTTCTGCTAACCAAATACGAAAAGCCGCAAGATCGGCTTCGGCATAACTTAGAATCGTGTCATGACAGCCGAACTCGTTATCAGTTTGCCAAGAAGCCACCGCTGGATGCTGACCATAACGTTCCGCCATCATAGTAACCATGCGTCGGCATTCTTCACGATATTCAAGACTGGCAAAAGTGTAATGACGGCGCGAACCAAAATGACGTACTCGTCCTTGCTCATCTTTAGCCAACATAGAAGGATAACGATCCACCAACCACTTTGGCGGCGTTGCAGTTGGCGTTCCTAAAATCACTTTCAACCCATGAGAATGCAGAATATATAAGGATTCATCCAACCATTCCCAATGCAATTCGCCCGGAGTGGGTTCAATTGTACTCCAGCTAAATTCTCCAATTCGCACGTATTCAATACCAATACGCTGCATATGCTGAGCATCTTCAATCCAACGGCTTTTTGGCCAATGCTCAGGATAATAACAAACACCTAATTTCATATTCTACGCTCCAGCAAATGACTGACTTGGCTTACCAGTAACATCTAGATCCATTGTATTTTTCAAATCAATGGCGATGACATGACCTGAAAGCGGCTGTGTGGCCAACTGTTCATCAGTTGTTGCCACGCTTGCTGATGTAATAAACAAGGTATTGCCATTAGGACCACCGAACACACAGCTTGTTGGCTTGGAGAAAGGTAATTCTATCGTCTGCAGTACTTCGCCATCTGGGTTGTAACGCACAACACGGCCACCGTCCCAATTGGCATTCCAAATACAGCCTTCTGAATCAATACAAGAGCCATCCGCCCCAATGCCTTCTTTCACTTCAAAAAAGGGTTTTTGGCTGCGCAGGTCATAAAACTCTGGATAAGGAAAAGCGTGAACTTTACGAGTCATAGAGTCGCCAAAATAAAAACGTCCGCGGGACTCATCCCATGCCAAGGTATTGGCAATACCAACCCCCTCAAGCATCAGCGTCTTTTTGCCTTCTGCGGTGATTTTCCACAAACGACCCGATGCGTTTTCTTCAGCATCGTCCATGGTACCAAGCCACAGCACACCATTTGGATCACATTTAGCATCGTTACTGCGATTGCCAGCAATATCGGTATCCAAATCACACAAATACTCTAATTCACCGGTCGCTTTATCCAAATAGGCAACAGAATCCGCCAGAGCAACCAACAATCGATCACTTTGTGTCGTAAAAACGGCGGATACTTTTTTCGGCAAAGTCCAATGTTGGTATTCATTAGACTCTTGATGCCAGCGCCATACTTGGCAGGCGGGAATATCAACCCAATACAAAGCCTGTTCTGACTGACTCCAAAATGGTCCTTCAGCTAATTGATGACGCTGCGTACTAATTTGCTTCATTGTTTTTATTCTCCAACTTGTCTTGTCTGCTTTAAAGAAAGCTATTGCTGATAGGTCTTCCAAGCCGTCATAAAGGCTTCTGCATTGTCTTTTGTGATCTCGACCGATTGACCTTTTTTATACAAAGCCGAACCTAGACCAAAACCACGAGCACCAACATTCAAATAGTCAGCAACATTCGTCGGTGTGACACCGCCCACCGGACACAACCAAGTCTCGGCAGGAATCACCGCGCCCAAGGCTTTCACTACATTGATTGTAGGCAAGGCTTCCGCAGGGAAAAGCTTCACCGCATCAGCGCCAGCATGCAGTGCCGCAAAAGCCTCACTTGCTGTAAAAAAGCCTGGCATAGCGTATAAACCGGCGACTTTCGCGGATTTAATCAATTCAACATCGGTATGCGGACAAACCATTAATTTTGCCCCCGTATCGACCAGCTCAGTCAATTGTGACATGGTCAAAACTGTTCCCGCACCAATCAACACCTGATCACCAAATTTTTCTTGCAATGTATGAATACTGGTAAAAGCATCAGGGGAATTGAGCGGCACTTCGATCAGGCGAAAACCAGCGTCAATCAAAACTTGAGCATGTTCAACCACTTCGTCTGGCGTTATGCCACGAAGAATCGCGACCATGGGGAACTCGTGCATCAATGCATCAAAAGAATGTTTCATATCATTACGCTCCTGTTGTCGGATTATGTTCCGACCTAGCCTGACGATTCGCCAAGCGTTTTAAACCTCGAATACTGGCTTCATTAGCCGCTAAAAATTCAGAGGTGAGATTTATCAGGGACAAAGCCAAGGCATAACGTGCGCTTAGCCCATGACTGCCAATAATCAACACAGGGCTCGTTGGCATAGTCAATGCCGATAAAATATCGTTCACATCATGACCAACCACCACACCAGACAAATAATCTCGCACTTCGTCAGCGGCTAACTCGCCACAGACAAAACGACTACGTGCACTAAACAAATGATGCAAAATACCGCCTGTTTGTTGGCTCGCCAAGACGCCTTTTTTAAAGGCCTCTTCATTTAGCTGATCGGATTTAGGTAAGCCTTTTACCAAACTGGATTCATCGTTCAAACGCGCAAACAGCTCCCCCGTAATAGACGTAGAAAAATGCGTTACTTTACCTTCGGTGATTTGTGCCCACTTACAATGCGTACCCGGCAAGCAAAACACGGGAGATTCATCGGTACGCCCTTGCTCTTCTAGCCAATCAAGCGCACCCAGTAATTGTGTTTCTTCTCCGCGCATTACATCAGTAAGCCCAGAAACACCTTCACCACGTAAACCTGGCACAATGGCTACTTTGTTTGGCAAAGATGTCGTCAACCAAAAAAGATGTTCAGATAAATCGTCTAACTTGATAGGACAGTGTTGATAAGGTACTTCTTGCCAACCACCGCGACTTCCCACCATGCCTGCCATATAAATCGGCAAATCAGGCGTTAGCCAATCCCCCAGCAAATCAGATAAGACGCTTTCAAATTCAGCTGCACCAAGCTTTAACATGCCTCGATCACTGTCGCGTTGAGCTTGAATATGACCGTCCTGATTCATCAAAAAGGCGCGTAAATTGGTAGTTCCCCAATCAATAGCAATAAAGCTCGCTTGGCCACCAGCAGGTTGTGAAACAGGATTTAATGAGGTCATTACAAGCGCCCTCCGTCCACAACCAAGCTTTGCCCAGAAATCATACGACTGTCATCAGCGCTTAAAAACAGCACCAAATCCGCCACATCTTCTGGCTCAATTTTTTCTTTCAGGGCTTGCTGAGTCATTAATTCAGCTTCTGCTTCTGGCGTTAACCACAAACGTTTTTGTTTTTCCGTCATCACCCAACCGGGTAATACAGTATTAACACGAATTTTTTGTCCACCAAGCTCACGTGCCAAGCCTTTTGTTAAGCCTGAAATTCCCGCTTTTGCCGTTACATAACCCGGATAACCGGCAAGCCCCAACATCCATGAGTTGGAACTCATATTAATAATGCTTCCGCCACCCGCTGCGGCCATCGCGGGTGCGACGGTTTGAGCGGCAAAGAAATGATGTTTTAAATTGACCGACATGCATTGATCAAACGCCTCTGACGTCATATCTTGTAACGTATGGCGATGATCGTTGGCCGCGTTATTCACCAGAATACGAATCGCGCCCCATTCGGCCATGCGCTCAGTAATAACTTTTTGAAGCATGTCTATTTCGGTTAAATCAACTAAATTAAAGTGCGCTTTCAAGCCTTGCTCGTTTAACGCCTTTGCAAGTGCATCTCCGGCCGCTTGATCGATATCGAAAAAACTAACCAAACAACCTTGCTGAGCCAAGGCTCGTACCAAGGCTTCACCAATTCCAGATGCACCACCACTCACCAGAGCATGACGTCCATTTAAACTAGAAAAGACAGTTTTATTTTTATTATTTGTCATTAATGAGACTCCCTACTCACTTTTGATCCACTGTTACCAACAAGGAAATCCAAGTCAGCCCCTTGATCTGCTTGCATTACATGATCAATATATAACTTGGCATAACCACGATGATAATCACTTTCTTCTGGCTGCCATGCGGCTTTACGAGTTGCCATTTCTTCATCAGAAATATGCAAATGCAAACCACGCCCTTCTACATCAAGGGTGATTTCATCACCATTTTGCACTAAGGCTAACGGCCCTCCGACTGTCGATTCTGGCGCCACATGCAATACAACCGTACCAAATGCCGTACCGCTCATGCGTGCATCACTAATGCGAACCATGTCGGTAATGCCTTGCTCTAATAACTTACTTGGCAACGCCATGTTGCCGACTTCTGGCATGCCTGGATAACCTTTTGGACCGCAGCCTTTCAGTACCAAAATAGAGTCTTTGTCTACTTCAAGTTCCGGCGTATCAATACGAGCTTTGTAGTCTTCAATGTTTTCAAACACCACAGCTTTACCTGTGTGTTGCAGCAACGCCGGTGTGGCCGCGCTTGGTTTAATAATCGCACCTAGTGGCGACAAATTACCGCGTAACACAGCAATGCCCGCTTTCGCACGCAAAGGTTTATCAATAGGACGTATAACCTCTTCATTGAAACACTCAGCGCCTTCGGTAATCTCACCCAAGCTTGCACCACAAACCGTATTGGCAGTCATATCAAAGAGATGACTCAAACGCTGAATTAACGCTGGGAAACCGCCCGCGTAATGGAAGTCTTCCATCAAGAATCGACCGGAAGGCATCAAGTCGACAAGACAAGGAATTTCCGCACCAATGCGGTCCCAATCCTCTAGGGTTAAATCCACACCCACTCGACCCGCAATTGCCAATAAATGCACGACCGCATTGGTTGATCCACCAATGGCGGCATTGGCACGAATGGCATTTTCAAAAGCTGTCTTGGTCAAAATATCAGACGGTTTTAGATCTTCTTTCACCATCTCAACAATACGAGCGCCCGTCATATGAGCCAACGCCTGACGTCGAGCATCGACCGCTGGCAAGGTGCCGTTTTCTGGTAAAGACATACCCAAAGCTTCCACCAAACAAGACATGGTCGATGCTGTGCCCATGGTCATACAAGTTCCACGGGAACGAGACATACCAGACTCTGCACGCATAAAAGCATCAAGGCTCATTTTACCGCCGCGTACCGCTTCACTAAATTTCCAAACGTCTGTACCTGAACCTATATCTTTACCGCGATATTTACCGTTTAGCATTGGACCAGATGACACAACAATCGTCGGTAAATCCACCGAACACGCGCCCATCAATTGGGCTGGCGTGGTTTTGTCACAACCGCCCAATAACACAACACCGTCCATTCCGTAAGCACGCATGGATTCTTCTACATCCATGCTCATCAAATTACGAAATAACATGGCCGTCGGCTTCATTTGGGTTTCACCCAACGACATCACTGGAAACTCTAGTGGCACACCACCCGCTTCCCAAACGCCGCGTTTTACGTATTCGGCTAATTCACGAAGATGCGAATTACAAGGAGTTAATTCGCTCCATGAGTTACAAATACCAATAATTGGTCGGCCATCAAAGCTGTGATCTGGCAAACCTTGGTTTTTCATCCAGCTACGGTGAATAAAGCCGTCTTTGTCTAATTTGCCGTACCATTGCTGACTGCGTAATGGTTTTTTATCTTTGTTATTTTTGTCACTCATTCAATAATTCTCCGTTTCAGGTACGGCTTTAATTGCTATCAACACTAGAGATTCAGGGTCAAAAATAGGCAAT
This sequence comes from Marinomonas sp. ATLA20, assembly GCF_057180105.1. Taxonomy (NCBI): domain Bacteria; kingdom Pseudomonadati; phylum Pseudomonadota; class Gammaproteobacteria; order Oceanospirillales; family Oceanospirillaceae; genus Marinomonas; species Marinomonas sp. ATLA20. The sequence goes on along the minus strand of NZ_JBXUKU010000005.1, from coordinate 85,214 downwards.
GTCAGCCCAATTTGACTCAAGCTCGCACCGTTTAATATAAGGTCTTTTTTCCACCACACAGGTAAGGCTTTCATAAGATGTCCAGGCAGTGGGCTGTGTTCCAGAACGTTTATTTGATAGAGCTGATCTGGCAATAAGTTTGGTAAACGAATCGGCAAGGTTTGAGCTTGCTTGGGCATTGCTAATTGACTGTAAATCGCCAACCCTTGCATTTGGTCTTGGCTCAATGCCCATTGGGTTTGCGCTCGTTCATCGGCACTTGGCAAGCGCCAGTTATTACCTTCATGCAAAACGCTTCGATACTGTTTGTAATGAGAAAGCCAATTAGCAATGGTGGCTTTCTGCTCTGCATTGGCGTCCAACAAGTTCCATTCAATACCTAAATGCCCAAGCATGGCGGTTCCCGCGCGGAACGCCACATCATGAATACGGCTCGTGGTATGGCTTTTATCTGGGCCAATGTGAGAACCCATCACTTCAGGCGGCAAGAAATAGCTAAAACCACGCTGAATAGCTTGTCGCTCTAAAGCATCGTTACAATCAGATGCCCAAAAACGCTTAGTAAAATTCAAGATACCGAAGTCCACGCGCGCACCGCCAGAAGAACAGCTTTCGATCTCCATAGCTGGAAATACTTGATTGAGCTCGCTCAATAATCGGTACAAAGCGTCTACTTGGGCGTGGGCTTGTGGCGCAATATCACCACTTGGCTGAGTGTAATCTCGGTTCATATCCCATTTCACATAATCAATAGGATATTCGGTAAACAGAGCAAACAAACGCTCGCGGATGTATTGGTAAGCTTCTGGCTTAGCCAAGTTCAACACTAACTGATTGCGCGCCAAAGCAGGCTCGTACTGGGGTAATTGCAATGCCCAATCAGGGTGAGCGCGAAATAAATCAGAATCTGGGTTGACCATTTCAGGCTCAAACCACAAACCAAACTCCATGCCTAAATCGTCTTTCACATAACGGATTAATGGCATTAAACCATCAGGGTATTTGCTTTCATCAACGAACCAGTCACCCAGCGCGGCTTTATCATTATCACGACCCCGGAACCAACCATCATCGAGGATATAACGTTCAACGCCCACATCGGCGGCGGCTTTCGCCAGCGCCTTGAGTTTGGTCATATCATGATCAAAATAAAACGCCTCCCATGTATTGAGATGCACAGGACGCGGCTTGGTTAATCTCAAGCGGTGACGCGCTTCTTGGTGAAATTGTTGGCTCATGGCGTTCAAACCAGAAACACTGTGTGCAGCTAAAAATTCTGGTGTTGTGATGGATTCATTAGCAGCCAAGATGATTTCACCCGGCAAATACAAGACTTCAGCTTGTAAATAACGGTGACCTTCCGCTGTGTAATCGGCTTTTAATCTGTGATTACCGCTCCACGCCAAATGCGCACCGACCAGCTCACCTTGCTGCTCACCAAAACCCTGTTCGCCAACAATCACTGCAGGAAAGTTCGCCTGAGAATTGCGACCATTGCGATTTTCTTGCAACCAAGTGGCTTGCCAATCACTGCGCTCTTGCTGAAACTCTTGACACCAGCGACCATAAAATCCCATTCGTTCAGTAAACTGTGTAACAACGGGCAAGGTGCAAGCCAAACGCTGTACGGTCACATTCGATTCACCTTGATTAGTCAATGTTAACTGCTGGCGTAATACACCAGACGACAACAAACCAATTTCCAGCGTAACCGATAATTGTGCAACCTTGTCTTCCAAACGAATCACACAGTCATTTTGTCGCTCGTCCACTGCAACCAAAGTCCAACATGTCGCCCATGCGGGACGATCTTCAGCACTGGCCTCCACCGCTGGCGTTTGTAACCACCCGCGACCCGCTTCCGGTATGAGCGACATTGGCGTTGGCTTATCCATCATGCCTTGCGGTATCGCCGCTTGCTGGGACAAATACACACTGACTAAATCTGTCGCTTCGGGCAAAGCATCGCCAAAATACAACAATTCTGGAGCACCTTGCGCTGGGCAAGCCATCACCAAGGTTTTACCTTGCTGTTGATTTCCTGATACGTCTTGGCGATAAAAGGACACTTTCTTCATTTCTGACATAATCCATTACCCTTTTGTAGCGCCCAAAGTTAAGCCTGCAATAAAGTGCTTCTGCATAGCGAAAAACAAAATGACAGGAGGTAATGCGGCAATGACGGAACCTGCAGCAATTAACTGCCAAGATGCCATCCACTGACCTTTCAATGCACTAATACCAGCCGTAATCGGACGCACTTCATCACTTTGTACCAATACCAAAGCCCAGAAATAGTCATTCCAAATGAAGGTAAAAACCAGCACGGACAAAGCAGCCAATGCAGGACGCACCAAAGGCAACACCACATGCCAGAAGATTTGCCATTCGCTCACCCCTTCAACACGCGCCGCTTCAATTAATTCATCGGGTAAACCGACGATAAAGTTACGCATAAACAAAGTACAAAAGCCGGTCTGAAAAGCGATATGGAAAAGGATCAACCCCGATGCTGTATCATACAATCCCATGCTAATAGTTAAATCGCGCACTGGAATCATGAGGATTTGAAACGGTACGAAGTTACCTGCAATAAACGCCGCAAAAAGCGCCACATTGCCACGAAACTTGTATTTTGCTAAGGCATAACCCGCCAGCGTAGACAGGGCAACAGCACCAAATACCGCAGGTAAAGTAATAATCAGTGAATTAATTAAATACCGCAGCATGGGCGTTTGAGTAAACACCATGGTGTAGTTTTCAAAAAGCATCCACTCACTTGGAATGCCCCAATAGTTACCGCTATTAATATCTGCCATGGAGCGAGCCGATGTCATCATAACGGCGATTAGAGGCAACAGCCAAAGCAACAAAGCAATCCAAACCGCAACGCGATAGCTTAAATTAAAAGGTAACGATCTTTTTTCTATAGGAGTTGGAAACATTAGGCTTTCTCACTCTTCAGCATACGCCACAAGAAGTAGGCGATATAAATATCCATAATCAAGAACAACACAGTTGCAATCGCCGCACCGTAACCAGCACGGTAGTTAAAGATAGATTGCTCGTACATGAAGTAAGCCAGTACGCTCGATGAACCAAATGGGCCACCACTGGTCATGGTTGCAATAAGATCGAAACTACGTAATGCACCAATCACAGTCACCACTACAGCGATAAAAGTAGCGGGACGTAATTGCGGCAAGATTACGTGACGCAACATTTTCCAGCCGTGAGCACCATCTAAACGCGCCGCCTCTATTTGATCTGGATTAAGATTATTTAAGCCTGTGAGATACAAGATCATGCAGTAAGCAATTTGCGGCCAAAGTCCAGCAACGATAATACCGAAAGTCACCCAGTTCTCATCAGATAAGATAGCAACGGGCTCTAAGCCAAATAAGCCAATCGCCTTGTTAAACAGACCGAATGAAGGGTCGTAAAACCAAGAGAAGACTAAACCGACAACCACCTGAGAAATAACAAAAGGAAAGAAAAACATAGACTTAACTAAACGTATGCCCATGATTTTTTGATTAAGAAATAACGCAATCCCCAAACCGATTGGCGGGGCTAGCATGAAGAAAACCATCCAATATAGGTTGTTTTTTAACGCCACCCAGAACTGATAATCATCAAACAGTTCTAAATAATTACTAAAGCCTACGAAGGTCTTTTCACCAATTCCATCCCATTCATAAAAACTCAACCAGATACTCTGCAGAATAGGAAAGATAACGTAGACCACAAACAAAATGACTGCTGGCGCTAAGAATAAAACCGGCATCCATTGCTGTTGCTTGCTATGCAACTTTTGCATGGCGCACATACCTCTTATTTTTATTAGTTTATAAATTGTCCCACTTGCTACCCGTTTTCAATCAACGAATAACTTGCCTAACAAAATAATGGAATAAAGTTCCATTTTTTGCAATACTGAATTTAGAACATTTTTTCATGTCTCTTTTTTGAGACCAAATTGACCTTAAAAAATTATAAAAACAGAGATTAAGGAAACCTAACCATGTCGGAGCAAGACACTAAGAGCGGAGGCTCATCGTTAGATAAAGCGCTTAGCTTACTGCAGGAAGTCTGTATGACACCTGTACCACTTCGCTTTGCCGAACTGGTTGAAAAAACGGATTTACCAAAAGCCACCGCGCATCGCACCTTAACGTCATTAACTGACAAAGGCTTAATTCGCTTTGACGACGTAACCCAGCTTTATCATCCTGGTTATGGATTACTAGAATTAGCACACCAAGCGTGGTCAAAAATTGATGTGCGCGATATCGCTGCAGACCAGATGAAACACATTTGGGATGAAACGGGCGAGACCATTCACCTTGCGGTTTTAGACCGTGGCGACGTCATTTATATAGACAAACTGGAAAGCCAGAAAAGTTTGCGTTTATTTTCAGCCGTCGGCAAAAAAGGCCCAGCCTATTGCACCGGTGTAGGTAAAGCCATGATGGCCTTTCTCAGTGAAGATCAATTGGCTGCCGCCATCAAAGAACAAAGCTTTATTAAGCACACAGATTCCACGTTAATTAACGAAGACATGTTAAGAGAAGATCTTCGCAAGATTCGTGAAAGCAAAATTTCCTTGGATTTAGAAGAGCATGAAGAAGGCATTCAATGTGCCGCTTCGGTGATTTTAAACCATAGAAACGAACCCATTGCCGCGCTCAGTATTACCGCACCCAAATTTCGTGTAGACGATGCGCGTTTCCAACACTTTCAAACATTGGTCAAAGACGCCTGTAAGAAAGTATCCACCCGAATGGGGGCTATGGCCTCTAACTAGCATAGGAAAGTCCATTATGGCGACGATAAAACTAACAAACGTCATCAAACGGTTTCACGACATTGAAACTATTCATGGCGTCAATTTAGATCTAGAAGACGGTGAATTTGTGGTCTTTGTAGGTCCATCTGGTTGTGGTAAGTCCACACTATTGCGCTTAATCGCGGGACTAGAAGACATTACCGATGGCAAACTAGAGATCAACGGCACCAATATGAATAACGTGGCGCCAGCCGACCGCGGTGTTGCCATGGTATTCCAATCCTATGCCTTATATCCGCACATGACAGTAGAAGAAAACATGAGCTTTGGCTTACGTATGAATGGCGTAGCACCCGAAAAAATCAAAGCGCAAGTCAGTAATGCCGCCAACATTCTTCAACTCAACGAACTACTGGATCGCAAACCTAAACAACTTTCCGGTGGTCAACGCCAGCGTGTGGCTATTGGTCGTGCCATTGTTCGTCAACCAGAAGTATTCCTATTTGATGAGCCACTTTCTAATCTAGACGCAGAACTACGTGTCGACATGCGCATTCAGATTGCCCAATTACACAATCGTCTTCAAGCGACCATGATTTATGTAACACACGATCAGGTCGAAGCCATGACATTGGCGGATAAAATCGTCGTGTTGCGCGCAGGCAACGTAGAGCAAGTTGGCTCACCGCTTGAACTTTACCACAACCCTGCCAATGAATTTGTCGCCGGTTTTATCGGTTCGCCAAGAATGAACTTCCTCGAAGGCAAAGTGGTGAGCATTGACAATAAAGATGTCGCAGTCATTGATCTAGCAGGTCAGAAAATAGAGCTTGAAGTCGATGGCACCAAGATTTCTGTCAACGAAACCGTCAAGCTTGGCATCCGCCCAGAACATGTCAAAGAAAACACCCAAGACGCCGATATTACTATTAGTCTAGACATTGATGTGGCAGAACATCTTGGCGGCTTAACCTATCTTTACGGCCAATTTGAAGGCAGCAAACTTACCATTGAAGTGAGCGGCTCTAACCTTACCCGCAATGGCGAGAAAGTCACCGTAGGTATCAAAAAAGAAGACTGTTATTTATTTAACCGTGATGGTGACGCACTGGTTGATCGCCCTGTACCAGCTAGATAGCGTCTGTATTACAGACAAAAAAATAGCCCATGCAAGGGCTATTTTTTTGTCCAAATTAAAAGCAAAGAAAAAAGGCTCAGCAATAAAAATCAATGAAAACGACTGACTTTTACGACCTCTGAAAAGTAGTGCATCAAGCTGTCTAAAAATACTCTAACCGCAGGTGTCATGCTCTTTCTGCTGGAATACACGGCCTGAACAATACTTACCTTTGTCGTCCAGTCAGGTAGAACGCGCACTAAATCCCCCGATTCTAAATCCTCACTCGCCACGATCTCCGGAACCAAGCCAACCCCAACGCCCTGTAAAGCAGCACTAAGTAACAAGCCTCGATTCAGACACACCAGTCTTGGGTGATGCTGAACCAAACAGATAGAGCTATCTGGGCCAAGTAACTCCCACTGATGTAAAGACTCCTGCTTACCAAAAGTCTCTGTCAATGTCGGCATTTTAGACAGCTGACTTGGATGATTAGGCATGCCAAATTCATTAATAAACTGAGGGCTGGCCACCAAAATCATCTTACTTGTGGCCAGTTTTTTAGCGACAACACCGGCTTCGTTTACAATTGCACCGCGTGTTCGTAAGGCAATATCAATCCGCTCCTCTAGTACCTGAACATCCCTATCTGTTGCATCCAGATAAACAGATACCTTGGGATACTTTTTCATGAATTCAGGCAGGAAAACAGAAAAGTGATGCTGTGCCAATAGCACAGGGCAACTCACTCGAACCACACCCGAAGGCACTGACTGTAATAATGCAACAGACTCGTAAGCAGATTGCCCTTCCGCCACCATATTGGCAGCGCCTTCGTACAACTGCAGCCCTGCATCGGTTAAGGTGAATTTTCGGCTATTACGCTGAATCAATTGGATTCCCAGCTTGTCTTCTAGCTGAGCAACTCGGCGACTCAATAAAGACTTTGTGATCCCTGACACACGCTCGGCAGCGGTGAAACCACCATTTTCGGCGGTCAGGTAAAAATAGTAGATATCGTTAAAATCCATCAATCGCTTTATTACCCTGCAAAAAAGACCAAAAAATGACATTATAAAACGCTAGTTTAGGCGTTTTTGACAACCCATAACAATCACACCAATAATCCCGACCGCAAACAACAAAGAGAAATAATCAATTCCCGCCAATATAACGGCATTACGATGCACTTGATCCGCAATCCACGCAAAACCTGCCTTATTTGCCATATCGGAACTCATGTGAGTGCCATACACACTGGTAATCTGACTCAGCACTTTTACAAATATAGGATCGTTCGTTGCAACATGCTGATTTAGCACCCCATAATGCACTGTCGTACGCCACTGCAGCCCAATGCTAGCTAAAGATATCCCTAACGCCACACTCATTTGTGACACCATGTTTTTCACTTGCTGGGCGTGAGAAAAGACCGTTTCATCATGCTGCAGTTCGGTAAACGCTTTCGCAGCCACCGTACCTTGTACGCACACCGTAAAAAACACAAAAAGAAATAACGCTGGCACTATATAGGTTTGTAAATTTGTCGTAGGCGTTAATCTCATCATAAAGAAACCGTATGCCATCAAGCACAAAAAACCCGTCACATAGAATTTTTTTCCGTGTGGCTTTTTCGGCATAATAAGCATACTAACGAACAGGCCAACCACACCCCCTACTTGTCCAAAAGCATACCAGTTACCAATCGTGCTCCAGCCATAACCAAGGCCTTTCTGCAAAATCTGCGGTATCAAATAACTGTTTGATCCCATGATCAAATAACAGACAAAAAATACAGTCACGCCATTACGATACAACTTGCTGCTAAACAGAGACCTCATCGAGAGTAAAGGCCGGTTTTCATGGTGACGAACCATGCTACGTAAAAAATAGTAAAGACTACTTAGACCTAATAATAAGAATACGCAAACCAAAACCGTGTTACTGAAAAAAGCATAGTTACCATACTGAAAACCATACAAGATTAAAAAAGAACCCGCCGCCAAAGCCATTAATATATAGGGATGACTTTGGCTACGCACTTCCTCTTTAGCAGGTATACCCGGCAAACAAAATGAAGCCGTAATCGCACTCAACAAACTCACAACCATTAATATAACAAACAGATAGTGCCAAGAAGCGGTCATGAACAAATGTGCCGCTAAAAAAGGCGCAAGCGCCGATCCTATTGTCAGCCCATAAGCGTACGATTTGATGCCCGTTAAACGAATCAGTCCTGGGGGAAATAAGTTAATAATGACGCGGGCACCTGTCATAAATGCGGCTCCGCCAAACCCCATGATGACATAGCCGGTCAAAAAACCATCAAAACTGCGGCAATTAAACCCAACAACACAGCCGATAAAGAAGATAAATAAAGACGCAAGTATGTAGTACTTCCAGCCCATTCGTTCAACCAACCAACGCTGTTTAGAAATAGTCACCACAGCAACACAAGCATACGCAGCCGTTGCCAAACTGTACTCTTGTGGAGAAACACCAAGCTCCCCCATCAAAGGCGCGGCTGCAAATACAATCATGCCGGTCTGCAAAAAGTTCAGCAACATGAGAAAAAAAATGGTCGCCAGCATCAACCATTCATGGGAAGGCGCGGGAACATATTTGTGACGACTAATTCGACTTATCATCACTTACATACTTTCTTTAATGATCTTTTGGATAATCACATTGACACCATCGTCATTATGATCAAAAACATTCGTCCTCCAAGGGGTTTGGCTTTCTGCAAGAGAGGTCAATACTGGCGCACCAGCATTAGAGGTGTCGACACTAACGCTCATAGACAAACCTGGACGCAAAGGATGTTCTTCCAACTCTGTTGGGTTCAACAAAATACGTACTGGCACCCGTTGAACCGTTTTAATCCAGTTGCCTGTGGCATTGGAAGCAGGTAGTAAAGAAAACGCACTGCCCGTTCCAGGCTCAATACCTTTGACCTTGCCATGATAAGTAACACTCGAACCATAGACGTCTGAAATCAAGCTCACTTGCTGCCCAGCTCGAATATCGCCAAGCTGTGTTTCTTTAAAGTTGGCCGTCACCCAAACACCTTTTAATGGAATAACAGACATCAAAGTGCTACCTGCTGAGACATGCTGCCCAACTTGAACGCTACGCTGGGCGATATAACCACTTGCAGGAGAAAGAATCGTGGTGCGATTTAGTGTCAGCCAGGCCGCCTTCAAAGCAGACTGCGCTTTCAATACATCCGGATGAGTCAAGACCGTGGTGTTGTCCACCTTGGTTTTATTGGTATCGTACGATTTTAGTGCCAGATTATAAGAGGCTTGAGCGCTGGTTAATGTGCTTTCATAGTGACTTAGGTCTTCATTTGAAATAAGGTTATTTTTCTTCAAATTCACTCGACGCTTATAGTCTGCCTCTGCTTTATCTAATGAAACTTTAGCCAAATCCACATTGGCTTTTTGCTCTTCCAGTGACGCAAAACTGTTGCGCACGGATCGAATAGTGCTCGCAAAACTCGCCTCCGCTTCCTGCAAAGCTAACTGAGCATCCACAGGGTTTATTTTTACCAAGATATCCGATTCACCAACCAAGCTAGTATTGTCGAACATAATATCTGTCACAGTTCCAGACACCTGAGACATCACATTAACAATGTTACCGGATACATAAGCGTCTTCTGTTGTTTCGTTGAATTGTCCTATTTTTAACCACCAAATGTAAAAACAGACAAAAACAACAATGACGCCTAGTGCCAACAGAATAATGGTTTTTTTCTTCTTCAGGGAATGCTTATCTATCTCTGTCATCACTTACCTATACTCTCAAAAAACAATCTGATTGGGATTTTAATCGGGCAAGAATAAGACGATAGAATAACAAGAACAATATCAAAAAATGGGACTTATCATCCTATATACAGGACAAAGAATGAGATATGAATTTTCCTTATTATTTACCTAGAAATTGTGCAAACATCGACATATTGACGAATACATCCTATTGCAAATTAGAAAAAACACACAGTTTCTAAAGATATTTATTGCTGTACTGATCAATTTAAAACGCTAAAAAAAATAAGGGGGCTATATCACGAATAGTATTTCTGGCGGGCGAACGATGACGATGACTCCATCACAATAAGATAGTACAAAGAATGAACGGAAGCCTATCTACAACCGTTCATTCAAATACTTTTTTTAAATGAATTCTTCTAAGAAATTCGCTAAATAGCCATATGCTCGCTTGGCTACAAGTGGATTGTATTGGCTGTTATGCTCTGGATTATTGGCCGTTGGCAGCATAAAAGAGTGGACAGCATGGCTAAAATCAACAAACTGAAAATCCATCCCTAAACCTGTCCAATAACGCTTAGCATCTTGAGCATCTTCATCAGTTACCATAGTGTCCTGATGACCATTTAACACCAAGATTTTTGTCTTGGTGTTGGCTTTCTCTTCCGATTGAGCACGGAAAAAACTCATCAGGCCATGAAAACTCACAGCACCGGCACTATCAGCAAGATGCAAACCTGCTTCTAAAGCCAAACGACCACCTAAACAAAAACCAACATGAACAATGGTTTTACCGTGAATAACATCACAAGCCGATTGTGTCAGCTCGTTCTGCAAATCATGTAAAGGATCTGATTCAGCAAGCAGAGCGCCCATCTTGGCCATTTTCGCATCTAATTCGACTGGATTTTGGTCAATACCATACAAATCAAGCGCCGTTGCTGAAAAACCCAATGAAGCAATACGGTCTGCAATGCTTTTTTCAAAATCTGTCAATCCAGAAAAAGTTGGCCAAATAACCACCTGAATATGACTTTTTTCCGAGCTCAAACCATCAACTTGGTAATGCATGCGTTTGACCTTGTCTTTAAATATCGACTCAAATGTTTGGCTCACTGATAACCCCTTAACGTTTTCATGAATAAAGTCTATTCAGTGTAACCAGCAAAATAGAATGAAATCAATCTACTGCCCTACAGATTCCTCGTTTCATCTCATTAGAAGACCATTATTCTTAGCTCAGGTTAGAGCATTTCTAATGCCAAGAGGTCTGTTATCCGTTGTTTTCTCCTGATTAGATGAGAATGCCCATCATCCATTAAAATCTCGGGAGCAAGCGGTCGACTGTTATAATTTGAAGACATAGAAGCACCGTATCCACCAGCATCATTAAACACCAATAAATCACCGACCCTTGGGTTATCCAGTGTTTGATGGCAAATCACGCCATTAGCGTCTTGCGTGAACACATCACCGGACTCGCACAAAGGGCCAGCCACAGCATAGTTAAGAGAGGCTGCCATTGACCTTACGGGCTTATAATTGACGTCTTGATGAATCACCTCAATTTTGTGGTAGCTTCCATACATACTGGGTCGCAACAAATCATTAAAGCCTGCATCAACCAAGACAAAATGATGCTGCTGCGTTGATTTCAAACAGTGAATTTCCGATAGCAATACACCCGCGTTTGCGACTAAAAAGCGCCCTGGTTCTACTTCAAGTTTAATGGTATGCCCTAAATGATTTTCAATATCCCTACGTGCCTCATCCCATAAACGAAAGAATACGCTAGTATCTAGCTTTTCATCGTTAATCGAATAAGGCGCAGGCAATCCACCGCCAGTAGAAATAGCTCGAATGTCCACATTGGCGAATTTAACAATCTCAACCATAGCGTTACAGGCTTGCGATAAATGCTCCAAATCTGATCCAGAGCCTATGTGCATGTGAATACCAATTAGATCCAAACCATATTGTTGAATCAAAGTAATGGCCTGCGGCAGATCATCTAAAGTAATGCCATGCTTACTATTGGCTCCACCTGTATTGGTTTTTTCACTATGACCATGACCAAATCCTGGATTCACTCGAATCCAAATTGGATGCCTCGGCGCCTTTTCTGCAATTCGATGCAACATATCTATAGAGCCAATATTGACAGGGATATGATGTTGAACAACCAATTCAACCGTTTCTCGATCAATGATATCGGCGGTAAATACAATACTTTCTGATTGCTCTATATTGCTGTAACCCGCCACCAAACTACGTTCTATTTCTCCTGCAGACACAGCGTCAACCATGACACCTTCCTCACGCATCAATCGTAGAATGTGTGTATTCGAGCAGGCTTTTTGTGCAAAACGAATAACGTCAAAGTCGCGTAGCTGTCTAATCTGATGCCGAATAGTGGCCGCATCATAAACCCATGCAGGCGTACCAAACTGCTGCGCTACCTCTCTTAATGTATTGGAATTAAAAATACACATTTAGCTTTACTCCTATCGATTATTCTCATCATGTGAAAGAAATCATAGCGCTAAGAAAAAAATACAAATAATATCTATTTATTAGAATTCTATTCATTTTTGATATGGCTTATGAAACTGACATTTCGACAGGTAGAAATATTTAATGCCCTAATGACCGCAGAGAGCGTGACCAGCGCCGCGGACATGCTGCACACATCACAGCCGACAATTAGCCGTGAATTGGCAAGACTTGAACAAGTACTAGGGTTTAGCTTATTTGAACGCATACGCGGCCGACTCAAACCCAGCAACGCTGCCTTCACATTGTTTGAAGAAGTAAAACGCTCATACATTGGCTTAGAACGAATTTGGTCAACGGTTGAGGATTTACGTACCGATCAAGTAGGTAGACTATCATTGCTAACATTACCGGCTTTTTCTCAGTCGTTGCTCCCAGGAGCCTGCCTTAAATTTTTAGACTCTCGACAAAACGTTGGTATATCAATTTCTGTACAAGAATCACCATTTTTAGAGCAAAGCTTAACTTACCAACAATATGACCTTGGTCTGATAGAAAACAATAACACGCCATCTGGAACAACACTCAGGCCCTTACTAAGCATTGATGAAGTCTGCATATTGCCAAACGGCCATCCGTTATTAGCAAAAGACACTATTGATATACGCGACTTTGAAGGTCAGCCTTTTGTGAACTTATCACCTACCGATCCCTATCGAATAAAGCTAGACGAAGAACTGTATCGGCTTGGGATTAATCGTAAAAACCACATAGAAACGCCAACTGCTGCGTCAGTCTGCCAGTTGGTTAGCAAGGGCGCAGGTATTGCCATCATCAACCCGTTAACCGCTTTAGACTTTATTGGGCATGGCTTACATATTCGCCCTTTAAGTGTTTCATACCCCTTTACCATCAATATACTTTTGCCTTTACATCGTCCTTTTAACCCTTTTTTAGATGACTTCCTTGCCGCACTAGAGGAGGAAGCGCAAGAAATAAAAACGAAAATTAATCAGTATTCAGCTGCCTCTAAGTAAGCTCGCCTCTTAAGTCAAAAAAGTTGTTTGCCTACGGCAAAAGGGTTAACCTGAAATAACTGTAAATTAACGGATGACGTTGACTAAGATTGAGGAGAAGGACATGTTATTTGGGAGTTGTTTATGCAATGGTGTTCAATACGAAATTAAAGACGACCTTGGAGACATCATGCAGTGTCATTGCCAAAAATGTCGCAAGGCTAACGGCTCGGCGTTTGCCGCTAATGCGGCCATTCCTACAACCGCTTTTTCTCTACTAAAAGGTGAAGAACTACTGGCAGAGTATGAATCAACTCCAGGTGCTTTTCGTGTGTTTTGCAAGCAATGTGCCTCCCCACTTTATAGCAAACGCCCAAGCATGCCAGAACTACTTCGACTTCGTATCGGCACACTCGACACTAAAATTGAAGGAAAGCCGTCTTCACATATATTTGTCGGATCCAAAGCGGAATGGCATGACATCTGTGACGATATTCCACAATATGAAGAACGCCCTACGGTGTAGAAAACCGCTTTAAACATTAAAACCACACAAAGGTGGTTTTAATTTGCGTTAATAAAATCGATTAGTAATCATTTAATCATTGTCGTCATAATGGTCAGACAACCTTAATGTTTTCGAAAAGGCATGTTATGACAGTCTACGATGTGAAAAGCACGGCATTTTTTGGCGACAATCGTTTAATGCCATCTTTGTCATATTAAAAACAATATATCCCGGTTCTTCTTGTAAACTGACTAAACGTTCACCAAATGGCGAATACAGAGCACTGTGCCCGTAAGTTTGTCTTGTTTCGTTGTGCCAACCGCACTGCCCAACACCAAGAACGTAGCATTGATTTTCAATCGCACGGGCGGCTAAAAGAGTATTCCAGTGGGCCTTCCCAGTAACATAAGTAAAAGCAGCGGGAACCAATAAAACCTCTGCGCCCATTTTGGTTAGCTCACGATATAATTCTGGGAAGCGTAAGTCATAACAGATGCTCAGGCCGATTTTAAAGCCATCCACGTCAATGACTTTTAAATCCAACTCTCCAGGCTCAATAACATCAGACTCTTTATAAGACACTGCTTTATCATCAACACTGACGTCAAACAAATGAATTTTGTCGTACCGTTCCACGAAGGCACCATCATGTCCAACAACCCAGCATGTTTGCCTAACACGTCCACTAGAGACTTGCTCACCATCTGTTCTCAACAGTGAAGGGTGTGAGCCAATCACAAGATAAATAGAATATTTCTGCGCTAAATCTGATACCGCTTGAAGCAATATATTTTGATCATCCGATTCAGCTAAATCCCGCATTGCCCTGCCATTGAACAAAAAAACATTTTCGGGAAGTACAACCAATTTAGCGCCGTCCGACACGGCTGACTCGACAAGGTTCTGTACGTGACTTAAGTTTTCACGCCAATCTTTAGTACTCGTCATTTGAATCGCAGCAATGCAAAGTGAGTTCATTAATCTTTTCTCCCTATTGGCTTATAGCGAATAGGTGTCATAGTTGGGTTATTAAATGAACCTTCGACTTTATATTGCACACTTGTTACTTTTGAAAGTTGGTCGCCTATAAGCTTATCTGTAATGTACAAAAGCCCAGCCAATTGCGGAGTTCCCCACAATAAACCAGCTAATGGCAGCGTACCAGTTAAAGGAAATGTTGCTGTCAATTTTTCATTCAAAGTCTCATTCACGATATCCGCCTCCCCAGCAACAACAAGCTCGGCAGAAGGAGCAATGATTGAAATTGGAGATACTGTTTTTAAAATACCGTTATCAAGAGAAAGTGTCCCACTGAAATCGTCGTAGGTTAATCCAGGTTCATACACATCTGAGAAATCTAATAACAAGCGTCGACTAAGAGCGCCAATATTAAAAATCCCTAATGCTTTTAAAAAGGCCGGTAACTCGTCTACCTTACTGAAGTTACCGTCTTCTGCAGAAAAGCTAATACGACCCGAAACAGATTCGCGATCAAAGTAGAATGGATGCCCTTTCCATTTCAAACCAACATCAAATTTGTATTCTTTGGAAGAAACAAATGCCTCACTAGAAAACTTTTTCGTCAACTCCGCTAAGTCAGCACCACTGGCCGCAATGGCAAGCTCAACACTTGAGTCTTCACCTTTGTCTTTCCAAAGTAAACTACCTTTAAGACTGCCCGTTTTTAATTTAGATGAAATAGGATCCACACGAACAACATCACCTTCACGGGAAATAGCTAACTGCCAATCACCATAAGGGCTACCATTGAAATAAAGCTGATCAACAGACAATGTCATATTGGGAATTTGCTTGGATGATACAGGAGATTCATTTTTGCCCGAATCGGCTGCCTCAGAGTCATCTTCTTTCGATGTATTCCAGCTAAGAAAACCAAAACGCAGGTCTGGTGTACCATCTTTATTAAGCAAAGAAAAATTCATTTCATCTGAACTAACAAAAAGAGATTGGTTCGTCGCTGAGTTATAAGTAACCTTAAAATTGTGCCAAGTGTTGCTGGGGTTGACCACAACCTCATCGACAATTAAATCCACTCTACTCAACCATTCAGGAACCTCTGGAACCTGAGTACCTTGAGAAGACGTTGATGCATCACTAGATAAGTCTGCAAAAACAGATTGCCAATCTTGAACATAAAAACGGTCAAAATCACCGGTTAACACTAAGCCTTTAGGGATTTTGGCACTTAAAGTTTGGCTCTCACCACCATTTAAAATAATCTCGCCACCAACAAACTCATTATTTTGTAGCAACAACCTTGCCTTAGTGAGTTCAGAATAATCAGCATCTATGACAATATCTTTTTTGTGCTGCATCACCTTAACGTGCAGAGGTTTACTTTCTACCGCAGGCTTCCCAACAGGTATTGGCAAATTAAGATTCACACCAAGCAAATCACTATCAATTATCAAATCTACTTGGCCATCTTGTGCTTGGTTAACCGATAGCTGTCCAGTATAAGTCGTTTTGCCGACTATTTTTTTAAGGGCTGCATCAGGTAATTTATTCCAACGAGCGACTTGCTGAATGTCTACATCACCAGAAAAATCCCCCAAAACAGCAAGGCCACCATCTTGAGCCGCTGTAGAGGACAAAACAAGGTGGGATAAACCACCAAATGCCTTCAGGTCAAACTCAGAATTGTTAATACCTTTATCGGAGCTGTAGTTTAGATGCCCGCTATCAACTTGAACTGATAGGTCAAGATCATTTATGGCTAATGAGTTATCTTTAAGATCTAAAGCCAATTGAACTTGAGGATCAACACCTTCCTTGAAAGGAATGGCAACATTAAAACGACCTTTAACCTTGCCACCCAACTGCCAATTTTCAAAAGGCTGAAGAACAGTCTCGGCTAAAGGCGTGGCTCGTAAAGTTGATAAAATAAGCGGTGCATTGTCGTTCACTTCACCCGTTAAATTTAACCAATCCGCAGAGCCATTAGAAACAGGAACCGTTAATAACAAATTGTTTATTGGTAAATCGAGCAAATTACCGGATTTTACTTGAACTGAAACGCCACTCTCGTCAAATTCAAAAAAGCCGTTTACTCTCGTTGCCGTTGGCCAATTTTTATCAAATGTCACATCAGCATCACTAACAGCCAGCTGCACACGGACATGTGGCTCAGCACCATCCGCTAACTCGCTTTGCACCAACACATCGACACTGTCTAATTTACCAGCATCAGAAAAAGCCTCTTCAATCCATGTCATTAAATCGCTACTAAGCGCTTTGGGGGGAAGATAGGTTAATCGATCAGTAACCGACATATCACGGCCATGCAAATCCAGCGCAATCCAATCAGGCTGATCATTACGCACCTCTAGACGGAAGCCACCGTTTACCGTGGCGCCATTACGCTTGACCGCCAAATCGCGACCTTCTACCAAGAAGGTATCTTGCTGCTGCTGCCAATTAACATAACCTGATAAAAATTGAGTACGCCACGCTTCATCGTATATTGTATCAAAAGCTATTTTGCTATCTCGTCCACGAAAATCGATATACCCGCTGTCATTAGATAAGCTGAACACAGCGTTAATGTTACTCGCTTGGGGGATGCCGTTATAACCTTCAATGGAAGCAGATTGTAAATTGCTTAAAAGCTGAAATGACAAGTCATCTTTTTCACGCCAAAAGCTCACAGATCCATTTTTAGCCATACCAGTCGGATTTAACCCGCCTAGAATTTTAGAAGCATTCGTCTCTTCAGGTAAAAAGTGCGCAACGATTTTATGGACTAACCCTAAATCCGCTCTAGCAAAACTCACATTAGAACGATTCGTTACGGATGACCAATCAAATGTTAAGTCAGTTTCTGGATAACTTAAGCCATCTTGATCTTTGATTGCCATATCATGCACATCTATCCGCACGCTTGGATGTTTTTGAGAATAGCGCAACTTGACAGACGACGTTGCGTCGTATTGTTGACCATCATCAAATGCAACCTTAAGGTTTGTCGCTTCAGTCCTTACCTCAAGCTCCTTGCCAATCGTTGCGTCTAGCCAAATATCTCCCCCTATTTGAACATCAGACAGTGAGTAAGCATTCTCTTTCAACATAGTGTTTAAAGGGATAGCGAACATGGGGGCCTTAACGGAGGCTTTAACGCGATACCCCCCAAGCAAGCTACGGGCTTGATCAATACGAGCGTCTATTTGAAAAGGTGTTTTATAGTCATCTAAATAAAGTTTTGAAGTGAGCAACGACTCAAACGATTTTTGAAATATGTAAATATGAGGAATTTGCATGACATGCTTACCAAATTGCTCACTATTAACATCTAATTTGGCATCGTAGATTGAAAAGTTTTGCTGTGCAGATAAATAGTCTAAAACACGCTCTATACCCACCTCATCACCAACATTGCGTGATGGTGTCGCGCCGTTCAATCGCCATTGACCATCACTTTCTTGCAATACAACGGTAGGCCGTACAAAACGAATATAGGTAAACTGAGGGCTAAGCGTAAGCAATGACTTGACCGTATCTAGACGGACGCGCATTTCACTGACATTAATAGCCGACTGACCGTTAGCAACGAGGTGAAAGCCGCTAACAGAAACGGTGGGATCGACACCTTCAAGACGACCATCGATGCCATCTAGCGTAACGGGGTAGCCCGTAATTTGCCGAAGGTTATGCTCTATTTGAGGGCGATAATGATCCAAGTATGGAAGCAGCTGACCAACACTCAAAGCAAAAACAGCAAGCAATGCCGAGATAGCAATTGCACCCCAAAAAGTGACTAGGATCAACTTACGTAATAACCAAGCCATTTTAAGTCCTTTTTACGCTATCGCAAAACAACATCATATTGATCTTGCGTGTATACGGAATCCACTTGGAAACGAATTGTTTTACCTATAAAAGCCTCTAGTTCCGCAACCGCCGCACTTTCTTCATCCAAGAAACGCTCCACCACCGCACTTGCAGCTAAAACTGTATATGTTTGCGAATTATAAGCTCTATCCGCTCTTAAAATCTCTCGAAACACTTCATAACAAACTGTTTCAGGGGTTTTCACCAAGCCACTACCGCGACAAGATTTACAAGGCTCGCATAAGGTCTGACCAAGGCTCTCACGTGTTCTTTTGCGAGTCATTTCCACAAGACCAAGCTCAGAAACACCAGTAATTTTGGTTTTTGCGTGATCCGTGTCTAATATTTTTTCAAGCATCCGAAGCACTTGTCGCTTATGCTCCTCATCTTCCATATCAATAAAATCGATGATGATGATGCCACCGAGGTTTCGCAACCTCAGCTGTCGGCCTATTGCCGTAGCAGCCTCAAGATTGGTTTTGTAGATAGTTTCCTCTAGATTTCGACTACCGACAAAAGCTCCCGTGTTCACATCGATTGTAGTCATTGACTCAGTTTGCTCAACCAGCAAATATCCACCCGATTTCAACTGAACTTTACGATCTAACGCCTTATGGATTTCATCTTCAACACTATACAAGTCGAAAATCGGACGTTCACCTGGGTAATACTCAATACGATCTCTAAGATCAGGAATAAAATCTTCAGCGAAAGAGCGCAATTTGGCATAATTCTCTTTGGAGTCTATACGAATTTTTTCTGTCGAAAGCCCTACCAAATCACGCATAGTCCGCAAGTGCAATGGAAGGTCTTCATAAATAACAGAAGGCGCTTTGGCATTTTGCATGCGACGCTTAACAGATTGCCAAAGGCGCGTTAGGAATTTAATATCCGCTAGGATCTCTTCTTCACCAGCTCGCTCCGCAGCCGTTCGTAATATATAACCACTATTCTCATCAGCATCCGTTAGCGCTTCCGATACCAATGACTTAAGCCGCTCACGCTCCACCTCATCTTCAATTCTTTGACTAACGCCCACATGAGCCTGATCAGGCATGTAGACTAGATAACGAGAAGGAATAGACAAATGAGTAGTTAAACGCGCGCCCTTAGAGCTAATAGGATCCTTAGTAACCTGAACCACCAATGATTGCCCTTCACGCAAATAATCACCAATTTGATCACTTGGGTTAACCGCATCACGATTAACAACTTCCGATACATGAATAAAAGCAGCTCTTTCAAGACCTATATCAACAAAAGCCGCCTGCATACCCGGAAGGACTCGAACTACCTTACCTTGGTAAATATTGCCAACAATTCCCTTACGGCTCGATCGTTCAATATAAACTTCTTGCAAGACACCGTTTTCAACTAGAGCTACACGAATCTCCATAGGAGTAACATTAATGAGTACATCTTCACTCATGAGACATCTCCTCTAGAGAATGAATTCCAAATTGGGCCAGTAATTGCGCAGTCTCAAAAAGCGGCAAACCAACAACGGCAGAATACGATCCCGAAATAGAACGGACAAATACAGATCCTAAGCCTTGAATGCCATAAGAGCCAGCTTTGTCTTGAGGCTCTTTGGTTTTCCAATACTGGGCTATTTCAACATATGAGATTTCACGAAAAAGCACTTCGCTGATAACACACTGAGTAGCGATATGTTCTTGCTCTAAATTACAAAGACAAAGTGAGGTGATAACTTGATGGGATCGGCCAGAAAGCCGTCTTAGCATTGACCGAGAATCTTCAAGCGAAGTAGGTTTGCCAAGGATATGACCATCAACCACAACACTTGTGTCTGAGGCCAAAAAAACAGCAGAGGAATGGGCGCCAACTTGTTGATGGTATTTAATTGAAGCCGCTTTGGCTTTTTCAACGGCCATACGAACAACATACTCTTCTGCCTTTTCTTGATGATTTGGCGTTTCATCTATGTCGGCAGGCAGTATCTCAAACTCTTTCACCAATAGGCTAAGTAGCTCTTTTCTTCTTGGCGAAGCTGAAGCCAAAATAAGCATAAGTTTTCCCTAAAAGCGGCCTAATGAATAGCATAAATACGCCGCACACTACGTAAAATAATAAATGACCAAGGCCATAACACCCCAGTAATAACTGCCGGCATGAAAATCATTAAGGTCGGCTCTGCATGGCCAAGGTAGTGATCAATCCAGAAGTCGAGCAACTGGTTAACACTTACCAGCATGCAGATAAAAAAACCTTGTTGCCAGCGATGATACATTCGCAATCGTTTATAAAATACAGCACATGTATAGGCAATAATCACATACGTTAACGAGTGTTGACCTATTATGCCACCTTGCAACAAATCTACCATTAACCCTAGAAACCAAGCTAAGCCCACTCCCACACGAAACGGCAGAGCAATCACCCAATACAAAATAACCAACAATGCCCATTCTGGGCGGAACCAAACAAGCTCTTCAGGAAAAGGCACAGCCTCAAGCATTAAAGCAGTCAACAGAGTAATACAAAAAACAAAAATGGATTTCATTATCGCCCTGCCTTCGGCTTTTCAATGAGCATGACATGGCGACTGCGCCCTAATTGAGCCAAAGGAACAACATCCACATCAGCATACGCTTTACCTTGCGTATACTTAACGCTCCTAACAACACCAACAGGATAACCACTAGGAAAGCGCTTATCCAAGCCGGAAGTCGTTAGAATATCCCCTTTTTTGATATCAACAGATCGAGGAACGCTCATTAATTCTAAACGTTTCAAACTTCCTGTCCCTCTCAATATGCCCCTAAACCCAGTTCGAGTAAGCTGCACAGGAACAAAATGACTTGCATCAGCGATCAATAAAACTCGACTGCTGTAGGCAGCCGTTTCCACTACTTGCCCCAGCACGCCTGTCGCATCTAATACTGGCTGCCCCACATAGGCACCAGAAGAAAAGCCTTTATCTATCATTAATTTATGACTATAGGCGTTCTGATCAAAACCAATAACTTCCGCCATAACGATCTTCTCATCAACGCGCTGAGACGCGTCTAGGAGCTCACGTAAACGAACGTTTTCGGCTTGTAGTGAATCAAGGCGCTGTTGACGACTTCG
Source organism: Marinomonas sp. ATLA20 (assembly GCF_057180105.1). Lineage (NCBI taxonomy): Bacteria > Pseudomonadati > Pseudomonadota > Gammaproteobacteria > Oceanospirillales > Oceanospirillaceae > Marinomonas > Marinomonas sp. ATLA20. The sequence goes on along the minus strand of NZ_JBXUKU010000005.1, from coordinate 63,571 downwards.
CAGCAACAGTATCTCTGACTGTAAGGATTGATTTTCTCTTACCAATCCCTCCCTACTCGCAAGATGCTCTCCTGCCCAATTAAGCATTTTCTGAGGAGTGTTCACCACAACCTGAATAGGCGTCACGAGCAAGGTCAAATAAGGCCTTACTTGTGAGAAAACAGAATAACGGACATCTGCAATAATCATCGCCATAGACAAAATAACTAACACTACAAAACGAGTGCTAGATATTTTACCAGTAGAATGAAGCGAATTTTTAATGATGCGCTCCTAACTTTTACTCATTATCTGCAGTAAATAGCTCAGATGCGTGCTTATCCATTAACTCTAGGGCCATACCGCCACCACGAGCAACACAGGTTAACGGATCATCAGCAATAATAACGGGCAAACCTGTTTCTTCACTGATCAAGCGGTCGATCTCACGTAACAACGCGCCACCACCAGTTAACACCAAACCTGTCTCACCAATATCCGCCGCTAACTCTGGTGGAGACTGCTCTAGAACACCTTTGATAGCTTGAACAATCTGAGCTAGAGGCTCTTGTAGCGCTTCTAGAATTTCAGTGCTGCTCAAAACAAATGAACGAGGAATACCTTCAGCTAGGTTACGACCACGAACATCAATTTGTAACTCTTCACCAGTATGGTAAGCCATACCTATTTCTGTCTTAATTCGCTCTGCCGTTGCATCACCAATCAAGCTACCGTATTGACGACGAACATAGGTTGTAATGGCTTCGTCAAAGCGGTCGCCACCAACACGAATGGATTCAGATGTCACGATACCATTCAAAGAGATAATAGCGATCTCAGTCGTACCACCACCTATATCAATAACCATAGAACCTGATGCTTCAGCAACAGGTAGACCTGCACCAATTGCCGCAGCCATTGGCTCTTCAATAATGTAAACTTCGCGAGCACCAGCACCTAACGCAGACTCTTTGATAGCACGACGCTCAACCTGAGTTGATTTACATGGCACACAAACTAAAACTCGTGGGCTAGGCTTCAAAAAGCTATTTTCGTGAACTTTAGAGATGAAGTATTGCAGCATTTTTTCTGTAACATGAAAATCAGCGATAACGCCATCTTTCATTGGGCGAATAGCCGTAATATTACCTGGAGTACGGCCTAACATACGCTTCGCATCGGTACCGACTGATGCTACTGTTTTTTGATTCCCATTATGGCGAATGGCAACAACTGACGGTTCATCAAGCACAATTCCGCGGCCACGAACGTAAATAAGGGTATTTGCCGTTCCTAAGTCAATGGACAAATCGCTTGAAAACATTCCCCTGATTTTCTTAAACATGAATTCCTACACCCTGATATAACGATACGAACAGCGTCAAAATGTAACAATCACGAGGCCAATGGGCAAGTTGATTCCGCGTAAAACTGAAAAAAGTTCCTAGGTATTTCGTTGTTTACTAAAATTTTTTTAATAAATAAAAAATAAGCCCTATTTTCCCACCTCTTTGCTTTATAGCATTACAACTAAGAGATACAATGGCGACCATTTACGATAATCAAAATATTAGGTGGAACATGTCCATAGACAAACAAGACGTGCAAAAAATTGCGCACTTGGCACGCCTGGCTCTTACTGAGGCTGATGCCGATCAATATCAACAATCGCTTTCTAGCGTTTTATCCCTAGTTGAACAAATGCAATCCGTTAATACCGATGGTGTTGAACCTCTTTCTAATCCACTTGAGATGACACAACGCCTAAGAGAAGACATAGTCACCGAAGAAAATCGCCGTGACGCATTCTTAGCAAATGCCCCTCAGACCGAAGCTGGCCTTTTCCTAGTACCGAAAGTGATCGATTAAGAGAGACAAGCATGTTCGAACAAAGCATCTCGACATTAGCACAACAATTGCGTAACAAAGACATTTCAAGCGTTGAGTTAACTCGCCTATTTCTAGCGCGTATCGCCAAACTTGACCCACAACTAAATAGCTACATTACCGTTAGCGAACAACGTGCACTAGAACAAGCTGCAGCAGCAGACACACTTCTTCAAAACGGCAACGGCACTAGCTTGACTGGCATCCCTATTGCCCACAAAGATCTATTTTGTACGGAAGGCACGCTAACCACATGCGGCTCTAAAATGCTAAATAACTTTATTCCGCCATACGAATCAACCGTGACCAGCCGCATCCAACAAGCTGGTGCCGTTATGTTAGGCAAAACTAACATGGACGAGTTCGCCATGGGCTCTTCCAACGAAAACAGCTTTTACGGTGCTGTGAAAAACCCATGGAACTTAGACATGGTTCCGGGTGGATCTTCTGGCGGCTCTGCGGCTGCGATTGCCGCTGGACTAGCCGTTGCCGCAACAGGCACAGATACGGGCGGTTCCATTCGCCAACCAGCTTCTTTCTGCGGCATAACTGGCCTTAAACCCACTTATGGTCGAGTGTCTCGTTTCGGTATGATTGCCTACGCATCCAGCCTTGACCAAGGCGGCCCAATGGCGAAAAGTGCAGAAGATTGTGCGCACTTAATGCAAGCCATGGCTGGCTTTGATGAAAAAGATTCTACATCTGCAGATACGCCTTCAGAAGATTATCTAGCCAATTTAAACGCTCCGTTAACAGGTTTAAAAATCGGCTTACCAAAAGAATACTTTGGCGAAGGTCTAGACTCACAAGTCGCTGACATCATTATGGCGGCGGTAAAAGAGTTCGAAAAACTGGGCGCGACAGTCAAAGAGATTTCTCTACCAAACTTACAGCTAAGTATTCCTTCATATTACGTAATTGCTCCATCTGAAGCCTCTTCAAATCTGTCTCGCTTTGATGGCGTTCGTTTCGGCCACCGCTGCGACGATCCAAAAGACCTGTTAGATATGTACATGCGCTCACGTGCTGAAGGTTTCGGCACTGAAGTACAGAAACGTATAATGGTTGGCACTTATGCACTTTCTGAAGGCTACTACGATGCTTACTATCTAAAAGCACAAAAAATTCGTCGCCTCATTAAAGAAGACTTCGTTAAAGCACTTGATGAAGTAGATGTCATCATGGGACCTGTTGCACCAACTACCGCATTCGGTCTTGGCAGCAAAACAAGTGATCCAGTTGCCATGTATCTTGAAGACATTTACACCCTATCCGTTAACCTTGCAGGCATCCCTGCCATGTCTGTTCCAGCAGGCTTTGCCAATGGCATGCCGGTTGGGCTACAAGTAATGGGTAACTATTTTGCCGAAGCCAAGCTTTTAAACGTAGCGCATCAGTATCAACAACACACTGATTGGCACTTACAAACACCAACTATGGCAAAAGGAGCATAAGCATGAACTGGGAAGTTGTTATTGGCCTTGAGATTCATACTCAGCTCTCTACAAAATCAAAGTTGTTTTCAGGCGCCGCTGTTGGCTTTGGCGCAGAACCAAACACACAAACCACACTTGTTGATCTAGGTATGCCTGGCGCATTACCTGTGTTTAACAAGGAAGCGTTACGTATGGCGGTTATGTTTGGCCACGCCATCAACGCTGAAATTGGCATGTCATCCGTTTTTGCTCGTAAAAACTACTTCTACCCGGATCTTCCAAAAGGCTATCAAACCAGCCAAATGGATCATCCTATCGTTGGTAAAGGCTATCTCGATGTGATGCTAGAAGATGGCACCACCTATCGCGTTGGCATTACTCGCGCCCACCTCGAAGAAGATGCAGGCAAATCCTTGCATGAAGATTTCCAGGGCATGACAGGCATAGACCTGAACCGCTCTAGCACGCCTTTGCTTGAGATCGTATCTGAGCCAGATATTCGCTCAGCAAAAGAAGCCGTGGCTTACGTTAAGATGATCCACTCTATCGTAACCTACCTTGGTATTTGCGATGGTAATATGGCAGAAGGCTCTATGCGTTGCGACATCAACTTGTCACTGCGCCCTAAAGGCCAACAAGAATATGGCACCCGTACCGAAATCAAAAACGTCAACTCGTTCCGCTTTATCGAAAAAGCAATCTACACCGAGATCGAGCGCCAAGCCGACATTTTAGAAGATGGCGGTCGCATCATTCAGGAAACTCGCCTGTATGACCCAGAAAAAAATGAAACTCGCAGCATGCGCTCTAAAGAAGACGCCAACGATTACCGCTACTTCCCATGCCCAGACCTACTTCCGATAGTACTGACGCAAGAATACGTTGACGGCATCAAGGCAACACTGCCAGAGCTACCAAGCCAAAAAGCAGCGCGCTTCCAAAGCGAACACGGCCTAAGCGAATATGACGCTAACGTACTTTCATCCTCTCGCGCCATGGCCGACTATTTTGAAACAGCCAACAATGTCGCTAAAGATGCCAAATTAACGGCAAACTGGGTAATGGGCGAGCTAAGCAAACTCCTCAACCAAGAACAGCTAGACATCGAAAGCTCACCAGTTAGCGCCGAAGCATTTGGTGGACTGCTAGTTCGAGTCAAAGACAACACCATCAATGGCAAAACAGCAAAAGACGTGCTGCAAGCCATGTGGAACGGTGAAGGTTCGGCAGACGCGATTATCGAGGCCAAAGGTCTAAAACAAGTCACAGATACTGGCGCTATTGAAGCCATGATTCAGACTATTTTAGATGCTAACGCAGCGCAAGTTGAGCAATATCGCGCCGCCGACGAAGACAAGCAAAAGAAAATGATCGGCTTCTTTGTTGGACAAGTCATGAAGGCATCGCAAGGCAAAGCAAATCCAGGCCTTGTTAACCCAATACTAGCTAAAATGTTGAAAGGCTAACTCATTAGACATTGCCTTTAAACTAGAAAACAAAAAAATCCCGCATTTCAATTGCGGGATTTTTTTCTACTAAATAAACACTTGTTAACTTGTTAACCTACCGAAACTCTGTCACGCCCCAAACGCTTGGCCTCTTGCAAGCTCAAATCCGCCCCTCGAATTAACTCTTCGAGAGAGCCCACCGACCGAACACAAACACCAACACTGCAAGTCAGAGAAATTTTTGCCTCGGTAAACTCTTTCTGACGAAAAAGAACTAAAAATGCGTTTAATCTATCAATTAAATTCTGACTACCTGCAGTGGATATAATGCAAAACTCATCTCCACCAAACCGACACACCAACATATCTGAAAAAGCAGCTTGAATTTCTTGCCCTACCGCCCCCAACAAACTATCACCAGCAAGATGACCATATGTCTCATTAATGCTTTTAAAGGCGTCGAGATTCAATACTGCCGCTACAATTTCAACAGAGCCGTCTCGAAATAGTAACTCCCCCTGGTCAAACAAATAGCGCCTATTCTTAAGCTTAGTAAGCGGATCAATGCTCGCCAAATCACGAATGGTCTCTAGCATTTCTTGTGCCTCAAGGCTATGCACCACACGACAGTGAAACTCTTCATGATAGAAAGGCTTTTTAAGAAAGTCGTTAGCGCCTGCCTTGATAAACTTGGCAGATAAGGCATTATCCCCTTCAGCAGATAACCCTATAATCACCAGATCTTGAAAGCGAGAGTTACACCTCAACATTCTCACCAAATCATAACCGCTTACCAAAGGCATATTATGATCAGCAATAAGCATCCTAATCTCAGAGTCTTCTTCAAGCTTAGCCAAAGCCTCTTGACCATTTACTGCTTCTATAACGTTGAAGCAATACTGCTCAAGTAAAATCCTAATGAATAAACGACTTGTTGACGAATCCTCCGCCACCAAAACCTTGAGCCCTTGATTCTTATTTAGTCGCTCAATCACTTTGATGACATTATCAAATGAATATCGACTGTCTTTTGTGATGTAATCTAAAACACCTTTGTTTAAAAGACTAAGTCGCAACTTATCATCAAAATTAGCAGTCAAAACCACACATGGAATTTTTTTCGACAATACTAGATCTACAATTTCACCACTTTCTGCTTCAGGTAAATCTAGGTCCACAATAGCAGCAAAAAAAGCCTCGTCTGACTTGGCCAGTTCATCTTGCGCTTCTTCATAAGAAGCGCACAACACTGGTGTGAAAATAGAATTTTGGGAAAGCAAATGATGAAGGATCCTCAATACAACAGGACTATCCTCAACCACCAATATTCTTTTCTCTAGTACCATGAGTAAAACTCCACCCTAAAAAGTGACACCTGTACTTTTTTAACTATATTTACAATTATCCCCTATGACCCACGATTACGATACTCTAAAATGACGATCAAAATGCTGGTTTGTAAATAAACAGCAAAGTTTACAATATTAACATTACATTCAATCATTTTAAGCAAGGCTACCAATTATGCAATGTCGGTCAGGTTGTGGTGCATGTTGCACAGCACCTTCCATTACCTCCCCCATCCCAGGCATGCCTAATGGAAAGGCGGCCGGGGAGCCTTGCATACAACTACTAGAAGACTACCGTTGCGCTATATTTGGCGACCCTGCGAGACCAATTGTATGCGCAGATTTTACGGCTGAAGAATATATTTGCGGCAATAATAGAGAAGAAGCCATCAATATATTATCCCATCTTGAAGTTGCTACAAGCCCAATAAATACCCGTTCATTAAAAAGGAAATATCAATGACATCTGCGAAAAAACTACTCCCGCTACTTTGTGTCAGCTTGATACTCAGCGCTTGCTCTTCATCTGGCTCAAACAAACAGTTTGTTGTCGTACCGCCAAGCGAATCACAAATAGAAAGTAGTGTAAAAGATCAGGTGTCACTAACTCTAAACGCCTTTACTCCAGTTGCTGGACAAGCTCTCCCCAATCAGAGCGTTCTTGAAGCCTACCAAAATCGTGACTATGACCCTATATGGATAAAAGACAAAAAAATAAACATGTCTATATACAAACTGGTCGACATACTCGAACAGTCTTATACTCACGGACTTAATCCGATTCACTACCACGCAAACATTATCAAAGAATACCTAGCTCTAAAACAGCCAACACCTCAACAGCTTGCCGAAATGGATGTTATAGCAACGATCGCTTTAACCAGTTACGCACATGACTTAAGTAATGGCCGCTACGAACCATTGTTAATTGACCCTAATTGGCAGCTAGATGCCCCAAACAACAATTGGAAAGACCTGTTGTATATTGACTCGGCAACAAACATGGTTAATTCATTACCATTATTAGCTCCTCGAAGCCCTCAATACCAAGTTTTACAAAAGTGGCTAGTGTATTACCAAGATTTAGCTGAAAAAGAAAAAGACATTTTTGTTAGCGCCGGCGTTCCGCTATCCGCAGGCGATGAGGGCCCACGAGTAGCACAACTCAGAGCAAGATTAGTTCAACTCGGGGACATTCGCTTTTCAACTCGAAAAGTAAATGAAGAGCAATTTGATATACGCCTTAAAGATGCCCTAATGCGCTTTCAACAACGCCATCATATTACCGCTGATGGTGCTGCCGGCTCTAAAACGATCGAAATGCTCAATGTTCCACTAAAAACCCGCGCAAAACAAATCGCTTACAACTTAGAAAGATGGCGCTGGCTACCAAGCGAACTGGAAGCAAACCGCATCTGGGTTGATCTCACCAATTATACGGTCAATATGCACTTAAATGGCGAGCTCACCTCTATGAAAGCGGTTATCGGCAAGCCAGATAGAAAAACACCGGTATTCAAAGGCCTGATGACATATATGGTCACCAATCCAACTTGGCGTGTACCGCACCGCATCGCTAGAGAGAACCTACTCCCTAAACTACAGGTAGATCCAAATTATTTGGTTAAACATGGCTACAAGCTTTACTCAAGCTGGAGCATTGGCGCAAAAGAGCTTGATTCTACCAAAATCAACTGGAAAGAAATCCGCGAAGACAAGCTAGCCTATCGCTTCGAGCAAGAACCTGATGAGGGTAACGCACTTGGGCAGTACAAATTTATGTTTCCAAACAAAAACGAAATTTATTTGCATGACACACCGTCAAAACATCTATTTCGAGAGGAAGACAGAGCCTTTAGCTCTGGCTGTGTACGACTAGAAAACCCAGCGGAGTTTGCAAGAGAAATAACTAAAGGCAGCAAACAATTTAATGATATGAACCGCTCACTTAAAACAGGAAGCAATACGGTAATCACCCTACCAACTTATATCCCTGTTTATTTGGTTTACTTCACGGTGGTGCCAAATGCAAATGGCATGCTGGAATTCCGTAACGACATCTACGATCGAGACACTCTTATGGAAGAAGCAATGGGATATTCAGCCTTTAGCTATAGAGATTCAATCTAAGCCAAAATACAATTCCCCCTTAGAATCAGCACATAAAAAAACCCGATAAACTTTGTTTATCGGGTTTTTTAAGCAATAAAGAATAGACCCGTTCGTTATTTAACCATGATACAAACAGTCACTTCTTCTCTGTCATGATATAGATGCTTTACTTGATACTGATAACTCACACCTGCTTTTCTCAATAAATCTTCAATCGACTGCAAGCACAGAGCAACTTCTTGATAGCGCTTTTTCATTGGTAGCTTTAAATTAAAAATAGCCCTTCTTGTCCAGCCACTTGCTAGCCATTTAGCCATCAACTCCGCCACTTTGATTGGACGCTCAACCATATCGCATACCAACCAATCTACAGTATAAGGCGGCTCGTATTTAAAACCATCTGCCTTTTCATGCTCAACCAAACCTGTAGACATCAACTCTTTTTGCATTGGCCCATTATCGATTGCGATAACATGAATACCTTTTTTAACAAATTGATAAGTCCAACCGCCGGGCGCCGCCCCTAAATCAACAGCTGTCATTCCTTCAGTCAAATCTGCTTCAAGTGTACGCTCAGGTACAAACTGTAAAAAAGCCTCCTCAAGCTTAAGTGTTGATCGGCTCGGACCTGCGGCCGGAAAGCGCAGACGACGAATCCCCATAGGAAATTCACTACGGCAGGCAGCATAAGACACACCCAAATAGGCTGCCTCGCCATCCAGCATAAAAACATGATGACGAACTCCCACCGCTTTATTACGCAATACACCCGATCTTTTCCAACCCTCTCGCAAAGGCTTGTCCAGTTTTTTTATCAGCCCAGAAAGAGCCTTAGCTTCATTTGTATCGGCCGTTTCAATCCAAATTTCTTCTGCTAATGGCAATTCCCTAGCCGCCTCGAGCAAAGACTCTACTCGACCGCCTTGCTCCAATTCAATAACATCATTAACAGCAATAATCTGACGAGCAAAAATCAGGCGATTAAAATTCAACTGCTGAATTAATGTTTCACCAGCATCCGATTGATCAAGGTTATACACAATGTAACCTGCATCAGGAACGACCTTAGCGTAACCATAAAAACCTTTACTACTCGCCACTTCTGACAATTCCGCCGCACAATCTTTTTCGAAACCCTGACGACAGTAAACCAAAACATTTTTCATTCAAATTCCTTCTCAACCAGAACAATCGTCTGCTGAGCTATATTAATTACTTTTTAGCAGGCCATTTCAATATCGATTCATCAAATTGAGTTGCCACAAATTCAGACAACTCAGATGAAAAGTGCTGCCCATACGTAGGAAAGCTGAGATACTGCTTCATCTCACCTTGCCAATTAAACTGCAAAGAGTAAGCATGCAAATACCCTCTGTCAGCCTCTTCTCCGCTGTACCTAAGATCTCCTAAAATAGGCGACCCTAAACTCTTCAAAGCGACACGAATTTGGTGTGTTTTGCCTGTTAAAGGCCTAACAAAAAACACTCTAAAACCTTGAAAATAATTAGAAAAAAACTGCGTAACAGCTAAATTCTCTTTGTCTTGGGTAAGTTTCCACTGACCTCTTCTACTAGGTGCCATTCCACCCGCTATTGTACCTTGCTTCTTTTTCGGTTTTTTAGAAGACAATGCCAAGTAACGCTTTTCCATTTCATGGTTTTCGAAAATAACCCCAAACTTAGCCGCTGCAACTGCATTACAAGCAACAACCAATAAACCCGACGTCATTTTATCCAAACGATGAACAGGATAAAAAGTATGATCTGGATAAGAAGCCGCGAGCGACTGCATCACCCCCACCCCCTCAGACTCGGCATGAAAGCTCATACCAGCAGGCTTTTCAACAACCCAGTAATCTACAGAACGAAATAATATCTGGAGCAAACAAACCTCATCACGAAAAATAAAGAAAAAATGGATTAGCCAACAAGTTTATCCACAGAGAAAGTGGACAACTCATATGTCAATACAGAGAAGTAAATATATTTAATTTTGATAGTCAGATTGCACAGAAAGTCGATTTCGGCCATTACGCTTCGCTGCATACAAGCCTCTATCTGCTTGCGCTAAAATTTCCTCATATCGCGAAACAGTAGGCGCAATAGAAGCCAAACCGATACTAATAGTAACGGGAATAACAATGCCGTGTTCTGTTTCTATCAGCAAATCCTCAACAGACTGCCTCATGTGCTCCATAACAACTTCCGCTTCTTTTAAAGTAGTATTGGGCATAATGACTATAAACTCTTCACCACCATAACGACCGATTTCATCCTGAGGGCGAATAACAGACGCCATAGTCGCCGAGACGTTAGACAGTACTAAATCCCCAGCCTCATGACCAAATGTGTCATTAATCTTTTTGAAATGGTCCAAGTCTACGATCGAAAAAACACATGACTCTCTATTAATAACCGAATCCGCAAAAATATTAACCGCATCAGCTAATACTTTTCTTCGGTTCGACAGCCCTGTTAACTCATCTCTTTCTGCTAGTGTTCGTAAATGCGCATTAACTGATTTTAACCGGCTCATCACCAAATTAATGACCATGGCAAAATTAAACGAGAGAGCAAAAAACACAAAAATGATGACCACGCTTTGATCAAAAGTCGTTAAATACAATCCTCTGGTATTTAGAAGCTCACACAATAGGAACAAAGCAATAGAAATACCAACCACCCAGCATTTGATGAAACGCTGATCAGCCCTAAAAACCACAAAGGAATAGGCAATCACATTGACAAAGAACCAATGAAAGCCACTTTCAGTACCAAAGTAAAATAAGCTAAGAATAGATATTTGAGAAATTTTAAGAAAAGGCATTAATAGTTGAGCACGAGAAAAGTGCCCAATATAATTGTAACGTAGGCCAACAATACCTATTAATAGGCCAATCAATGAAAAAATAGCAACCGAAGACATCTGACGAAACGAGAACACCACAAGCATCAACAAACAACTTGCACAGAACATCATATAAGAGAAATTCACTACATGCTTCTGATTGAGATCATTTCCAAACTCATCATCAAAGCCAATATTCAGTAGCTTATTTATGGTTTTTTTCATCATTGAAAACACAATACCCTGCACTTATTGTCTGCACTAAAAATAATCAAGCTTGAATCGCTATATTTCCCATAAAAACAGGGCTTCTAGAATGCGGAGGCTAAACGCAATATACTACAGAATATCAACTTCATTTCCTAGAAATTCAAACAAGGAAATAGCTCACTAAATACCGCTAACAAATAATGTACCCTTAAAAACTATTTTCAGATAAAGACAATCACTCTAAATTTACTTACTCTAGACCACCACGTTATATCAGTTCATTGGCATGAATATTGATAAACAAATCCATTATATCTAGAAGACAATCATTTTTTAACTGATCGGTCAAAAACACCCAAAACACACTGCATTTACGCACAAAAATGAAGCACAACCAAACCCAAAATAGTGCAAAACGGTCGTGTGAGAGTCAAAACTTACAGTACAAAATGACAAAGCAGTGATTCGCTAATCAAACCTACAAAAATAAGGTGCCAGAACATTGAAAAAACACAATTTGGTATCACGCCTCGAACTGGCAAACATCACCAAACAGTATCCAGGCTGTCTTGCCAACGACAACATCAGCCTTACATTGATGCCTGGAGAGATTCACGCGCTACTAGGAGAAAATGGCGCAGGAAAAAGCACCTTAGTTAAAACTATTTATGGTGTTGTCGCCCCAGACAAAGGGGATATTATTTGGAATGGTAAAGAAGTCTCTATCAAGTCACCTTCCATTGCCCGTGACCTAGGTATTGGCATGGTATTCCAACACTTCTCATTATTCGAAACATTAACAGTTAGTCAAAACATTGAATTATGTTTGAGCAAAACACAATTAAATGAAATCGGAGATTTAGCAGAAAGAATTACTCAGCTCTCTGCAGAATACGGTTTAAACGTCCAGCCTAGCCGATACGTTCATTCGCTTTCTATTGGCGAAAGACAACGTGTTGAAATCATGCGCTGCCTTGTTCAATCCGTGAAACTGCTAATTTTAGATGAACCCACCTCCGTTCTAACACCCCAAGAAGTGTCAGGGTTATTTGCCGTTCTACGCACACTTTCGAACGAAGGCTGCAGTATTTTATTCATCAGCCACAAACTTCACGAAGTCACTGAAATTTGCCATAAAGCGACCATTTTACGTGGTGGCAAAGTCGTTGATACCTGCGTACCGAATAACGAGACGCCTGCCTCAATTGCAAAAATGATGGTTGGCGACCTCGCCGAACAAGATGCTGGCTATGTAAAAAGAGAAGGAACACAGCAAATATTCCATGTTCAGAATTTGTCACTTCCAGCTAAACAGCCTTTTGGCACTTCATTAAAGAATATTAATTTTGAATTAAAATCTGGTGAAATACTCGGCATTGCGGGTGTTGCTGGCAATGGTCAAGACGAATTGATGGCTATAATCAGCGGCGAAGATGAACGTAATGTAAAAAACAGTCTATCACTCGACAATTTAAATATTGGTCATTTGCATGCTGGAGAGCGACGTAAACTAGGTATGGCCTACGTACCCGAAGAACGCCTAGGTCGAGGCGCAGTTCCGGACATGAGCCTAACTGAAAATACCCTTTTAACGCACAGTGAAGGCTTTATTAAAAACGGCCTAGTCGATTGGCAGAGCATAAAAGATTACACCAGCGAGCTGATCGCCAAATATAAAGTGAAATGCCACGGTGAATTTTCCGAAGCAAAAAGCTTAAGTGGTGGTAATTTACAAAAATTCATTATGGGGCGCGAAATTGGGCAGAACCCTAAAGTGCTTATCTGCGCTCACCCTACTTGGGGAGTCGACGTTGGAGCAGCTCTTGCCATTCACCAAGCTTTATTGGAACTTCGCGACCAAGGCGCTGCCATTTTACTTATCTCGGAAGACATTGATGAGCTATTTTTATTAGCTGATCGTATGGCGGCCGTTTGCGACGGCTATTTATCCCCAGTTGTTAAAACTGGAACAACTAATATAGATCAAATAGGACAATGGATGGCAGGCACTTTTATAAATAATGCGTCAGCCTCTAACGCACAAGCACAAGAGGCAAAAGCATGATCCGTATCCAAGCCCGTACTGAGCCAAGCTCACTCATGAAAGTCGCCTCGCCATTGCTAGCCATTGCATTAACGTTAATTTTCGGCAGCATTCTCTTTTCTGCTATAGGCAAATCGCCGTCACAGGCATTGCATGTACTGTTAATTGCACCATTAGCAGACAGCTACAACATTGGAGAAATGTTTGTCAAAATGGGGCCTCTACTACTCTGCGCTGTTGGATTATCTTTGTGTTACCGAGCCAATATGTGGAATATTGGTGCAGAAGGACAACTACTAGCAGGCGCCCTAGGTGGGTCAGCAATGGCACTTTACTTTGTTGATTCAGAATCAGCGTTCGCCCTGCCTATCACATTATTAGCCGGCATTGCGTCTGGCATGATTTGGGCAGCCGTTCCTACCTTCTTAAAATTACGATTTAACTCGAACCTCATTTTAACCACCATCATGTTTAACTATATCGCCCTATATCTGCTGATTTGGGCTGTGCATGGACCTTTGCGTGACCCTCAAGGTTTTGGTTTTCCAGAGTCGGCAATGTTTGCAGATTCCACATTATTGCCAACTCTATTTGAAAGCAGCCGAATCCATCTTGGTATTGTATTCGCGATTATCTCGGCTTTTATTGCTTGGTTTATTCTAAGTAAATCCCATCTTGGCTTTCAGGTTCGTGTTTTTGGCGCCGATGAACCAGCAGCAAGGTATGCAGGTTTCAGTAGCAAAAAACTCAGCTGGTTTGTCATGCTGTTTGCGGGGGCACTCGCAGGCTTAGCTGGCGTCAGCGAAACAACAGGACCAATAGGACAGCTTGTACCCAATGTGTCTCCAGGTTATGGCTATTCAGCCATCATTGTGGCGTATTTAGGGCGTTTGCATCCACTTGGAGCAATTATTGCCGCCATGTTTATGGCAGTGCTTTATATGGGCGGAGACCTAGCCCAAATTGAAATGGGCATTCCCGTTGCCGTAGTCAGTATGTTTCAAGGCGTTTTATTGTTCTTTCTTTTGGCTTGCGATTTTTTCATTAACAATCGCCTCGCCTTTTCTAATCAAGCGACAAACTAGGAGCCTATTTTGGACTCAGATCTAATCGTACAAATATTGTTTGCCGCTGTTAAAACCGGCACACCTCTTCTTTTTATTGCCTTAGGCGAAGTCATTTGTGAAAAATCCGGCGTACTCAACCTTGGCCAGGAAGGCATGATGCTAATGGGCGCTGTAGTTGGCTTCCTAGCGGCTTACGGCACTGGAAGCGCTGGTTTAGGCGTACTTTCCGCTATGCTAATGGGTTGCGTAATGAGCTTAATCTTTGCGGTTCTTGTTCTTCATCTTGGTGCAAATCAAGTAGCCACAGGGCTTGCCTTAACCATATTCGGCACAGGGTTGAGCGCCTTTATTGGCTCAGGCGTGGTTGGTCAGACAATTCAAGGATTCCAGCCTATTGCCGTGCCATTACTGTCTGACATTCCCTATCTGGGCAAAATTTTATTTAGTCATGACATCTTGGTATACGCCTCTTTTACGATGACCTTTGTGCTCATGTTTGTGGTGAACAAAACCCGAATTGGACTAACCCTTAAAGCGGTTGGAGAAAACCCACACGCAGCCAATGCCATTGGCATAAAAGTGCTAAGAGTCCGCTATCTAGCCGTTATGTTTGGTGGTGTGATGGCAGGTATTTCTGGCGCTTACATGTCCTTGGTTTATACCCCAATGTGGGTTGAAAATATGACGGCTGGACGGGGCTGGATTGCACTCGCCCTGGTTGTTTTCGCTTCGTGGCGCGTTGGTCGAATTATGCTAGGTGCCTATCTATTTGGCTTGGCAAGCATTATGCATTTGGTACTTCAAGGCTTGGGATGGTCAATTTCGCCGAACCTATTGGCCATGTTGCCATATGTCGCCACCGTCGTGGTCATGGTGATTATAAGCGCAGATAAATTTAAAGAGAAATTACTGGCCCCTAGGTCATTAGGAAAGCCTTTTGATCCAAGACAAATGGCCTGATCTTAAATAATAATTTAAACACTACATAAAACGCCCCTACACGGGCACAAAAGGAGCAAACAATGAAACTGAAAAGTTTATTAGTAAGTCTTGGGCTTTTAGCTGGAGCAAGTTTTGTCCAAGCTGAAGAGCCACTCAAAGTCGGTTTTGTCTATGTTGGCCCAGTGGGCGATTTAGGCTGGAGTTATGAGCATGATAGAGGTCGTAAAGGCATAGAAGAATATTTTGGTGATAAGGTAAAAACCACTTACGTTGAAAACGTGCCTGAAGGCGCGGATGCTGAACGAGTGATCACTCAACTAGCCAAAGCCGGTAACGACCTTATTTTTACTACTTCTTTTGGTTTCATGAACCCAACAGTAAAAGTGGCAAAACGCTTCCCTAACGTGAAGTTTGAGCATGCTACTGGCTACAAACTGTCTAAAAACTTAGGCACTTATGTACTTCGTACCTACGAAGGTCGTTATATCTCAGGCGTCGCTGCAGGCATGATGACCAAAACCAATACCATTGGTTATATTGGTTCATTCCCGATTCCAGAAGTTATCCGAGACATCAATGCTGCTTACATGGGCGCAAAAAGCGTTAACCCAGATGTAAAAATGAAAATTGTTTGGGCGAATACTTGGTATGATCCAGGTAAAGAAACCGATGCAGCAAACGCGCTAATGGACCAAGGTGTTGATGTTATGCTGCAGCATACAGACAGCCCGGCTCCGCTGATTGCGGCTGAAAAACGCGGTTTACGCGCTATTGGTCAGGCGTCAGATCAAAGTAAATTTGCGCCAAATGCGCACATTTTCTCTGTTCGTGATGACTGGGCACCTTACTATATCAAACGAGTACAAGCCGTAATGGATGGCAAATGGGACTCTAAGGACTTCTGGGGCGGCTTCCATGAAGATATGCTGTCTCTAGCGTCTATTAACCCAAACCTCCCTAAAGATGTGCGTACAAAGATTGATGCCACTCTAGCTTCTATTAAGTCTGGCGAATTCAAACCATTCACAGGCCCTATTAAAGATAACAAAGGCAATATCGCTGTCCCAGCCAACCACTCACTAACAGATCAAGAACTTGCTCAAGTTAATTGGTATGTGGAAGGCATTACCGACGAAATTCCTCGTTAAGTCCTACCATGCTTATATACAGCCAGCGCCGCTGGCTGTATATTCTGCCGTTTTTTCTAATCACTATTCTTAAACACAGCCAACCATTCTTTTTCATCCTCGGTTTTATCGCTATATTTAAGAATCAAAGGCAAAGCAACGAAAGGTAACCCCATGGAAACACTAATCGAACTATCAAAGAAAATGCCCAAAACAGAACTTCATCTACATATTGAAGGCACCTTTGAGCCAGAGCAGATGTTTGCCATAGCCCAACGTAATCAGGTTGAATTGAAATACAGTACGGTAGACGCGTTGAAAGCGGCCTATCAATTCAACAATCTACAAGATTTTCTAGACCTTTATTACCAAGGCATGTCTGTACTGCTTCATGAAGCCGACTTTTACGACCTTACCATGGCGTACTTAGAAAAAGTCCACAGCGAGAATGTCGTCCATGTAGAGATTTTTTTTGATCCTCAGGGTCATTTATCTCGTGGCGTAAGTTTTGAAGTGCAAATCAAAGGCATCTATAACGCCCTTCAAGATGCAGAGAAAAAATGGGGCATGACATCCCAGCTCATTATGTCTTTCCTACGACACCTGAGCGAAGAAAGTGCCTTTGAAACGCTTGAGTCAGCAAAATCCTATCTAAAATGGATTGACGGAATTGGGCTAGACAGCTCAGAAGTAGGACACCCACCAGAAAAATTCTTGCGCGTTTTTGAAGCCTGCAAAAACCTCGGCCTAAAAGTAACCGCCCATGCAGGCGAAGAAGGGCCGCCAGAATACGTTTGGCAAGCCATTGAGCAAATCGGTGTTGATCGAATTGATCATGGCAACAGAGCACTAGAAGACGACAAACTTATTGATACGATAAAAGAGCGCAATTTAACTCTAACAGTTTGCCCGCTTTCTAATTTAAAACTTTGCGTCGTTAATGACATGAAAAATCATCCTATCAGAAGCATGTTGAAACTTGGGCTAAACGCTACCGTCAATTCAGATGATCCAGCCTATTTCGGCGGTTACATGAATGATAACTACGCGTCACTTATTAATGACACAGGCATTAGCAAAGAAGAATTATTTCAACTCGCTAAAAATGGCATTATCGGCAGCTGGATGGAAGAACATCACAAAGAACAGCATTTAAAGCAATTAAATAGCCTATTTGCATAAAGCATTTTATCAACCACATTGATGACAATAAGTGTTTGAATTGGTCACTCTTTTTGGTCAATGTGGTAAGATGCCATTTTTTATATTACCTAACTGAGCCGCCCCCATGTCAAACACAATCCTTCTTGATGATACCTTCTACCGCTTACCTAGCAGCGAACGCTATGATCACGTTTTAAACCTCGTAAAGAAAGGCGCATCTGTATGGACGCTGGCTGACTCAGAAGGCTGTTTAATCATTGATCTTGGCAGCGATAAAGTACTACCAATTTGGCCTGCGCAAGCCCTAGCAACCGCTTGGGGCGAGAAAGATTATCAAGGATTTAACAGTTTAGAAATTAACGCTGCCGATTGGGCCGAGAAATGGCTTCCTGGTATGCAAGGTGATGGCTTCTCAGTTGGTGTGGCACCAAATCTTGCTGGCGAATGCATTGTTTCTTCTGCTGAAGAACATGCTGCTGACTTACAAAGCTAATCCAGAATCTTTGACTTAAGTTAAACACGCTTTGCACTTTCAAATAAAGACCCCTACTCAAAATGGTCGTCTATTAAAGAGCAATCCAAATAAACGCACGCAACTTGCTGTGTGCGTTTGCTTGTTTGCTGTTTTTCTTATTTATTTTGGCCCGCTGTTCTCGCAAGTAAGCAATGCACTTTCATCCCAACCAACCACGATGCAAATGTCGATGGAAAGTATGGATATGTCAGGGCACGACCATGCAAAAATGCTTTCCGAGCAAGCAAGCAACACACCGACAAGCTCAGCACACATTAGCCACCATGGTCATCACGGTCACGGTGAAAGCGCCAATCTCTTAGAGGCTTGTGGCTATTGCTCTCTGCTCTTCCACTTAAACTGGATCGATGCCAAAACTTTTGAGTTAATCCCCCTTAATCAAAGCCGTTACCCGAACATAGTAACGGTGACTATTTCGCACAAATACAATGTGCCCTTCACCTCCATTCTCCCCAGAGCACCACCCGTCACTCTCGTTTAAATAGAACAAATAAGTACGACGCGGGCATCTCTGATTCTCCACGGATCAGGTACTTTTGCGTGCGTCATTTATGATGATAGAAAAGTGAGTTTTTTTTACTCAGAGGCGTTGTTTTGCCCTTTTCTATAAGACGAGAAATTACTATGTCAACAAAAACCAACAAGACTTCCGAGTCTTCATCAAATGCATTACTGCTGCTGATTACACGATTACACTTTTACATTGGCCTGTTTATTGGACCTTTCATCTTTGTTGCGGCCCTAACCGGCACCATCTATGTGATCACGCCACAACTTGAAAACGCCATCTACAAAGATGTATTAACAACACAAAGCGTGGGTGAGAATAAACCTCTTTCCCAGCAAATCGCAGCCGCAAAATCACAACTAACAAGCGACTTAACCTTATTCGCGGTTCGCCCTGCGCCAGAGCAAGGCGATACAACGCGTATCATGTTTCTTGACAAAGAAGCGGAACTAACAGGGGCAAGAGCCTTATTTATCGACCCTGTGACATTAGAAGTAAAAGGCAACCTGCCCGTTTATGGTACAAGTGGCGTATTACCACTTCGAACAACCTTAGACTTTATGCATCGCCAGCTACTTTTAGGGGAAGTGGGACGTTACTATAGTGAATTAGCAGCCTCTTGGCTTTGGATCGCAGCCCTTGGCGGACTCTTCTTATGGTACAAAGGTGGCAAGAAGAATAAGGCTGAATTTGCTAGCAGAACCAATCACCTGCGCAAGCGTCGTCGCCATTACCAAGTAGGGCTTTGTCTTTTTGTCGGTTTGATCTTTGTTTCTATCACTGGCTTAACTTGGTCAAAATGGGCTGGCGCTAATATTGGAACACTGCGCTCAAGCATTGGCTGGGTGACCCCATCCGTCGATAGAGAGATTGCTGGCAACAATCATAAAACAATGACATCTGCTGATCATGCCGACCATTTAGATCACGCAAGCCATCACGACATGACAGCGATGAAGCAACCTGCTGAAAAATTTGAAAATATTGACCTTCTATTTGATGGCGTTTTGAAAGCGGCAAGAGACGCTGGAATCGATGCCAACAAACTGGAAATAAAACCGTCCAGCACTAAAGATAAAGCTTGGCTTGTTCGAGAAATAGATCGCTCGTGGCCGACTCAAGTTGACAGTGTCGCTGTTGACGCAAGTACCATGACGGTGACCAGCCGTGCCGATTTTGCGACTTTTCCAATTGTAGCCAAGCTAATTCGCTGGGGAATTGATGCTCATATGGGCGTTCTGTTTGGCATAGCAAACCAAATAATACTAGCCATCTTTGGGCTATCTCTATGCTTTATGATCATCCTAGGCTACAAGATGTGGTGGATTCGTCGCCCACAAGCAGGTTCAACATCCAAACCTCTATTGCAAGCATGGTCGAAACTGTCTGCAGCCCAAAAAGCACTTACGCTCATTATCACCATCGCACTGGGCTTAAGCCTGCCTGTAATGGGCGTGAGTTTATTAGTATTCTTATTCATTGACGCACTTCGCTGGAAGCGCCAATAACAGCTCCACAAAAATCACCGAGCTTTACTTATAAGTTCGGTGATTCCTTCTATCCACCTCAATCTAAAAGCTTTATTCTTTCCGCTTTCTTCTGGCCTCTCGCCTAGTAATCAGTAAAATATGCGTCTCATTTAATTACCCTCAAAATGCTATTTTATGACCCCACAAGCTCTCACTATTTTAACTGATCACGTTTTTAATCAGCTAGCACTGCAACCAAATGGCGCCAAAAGGCTTTTTCATGGTCGAGGACGCCGCTTTCCTGACCTAGAGCAAATCACTGTGGATTGGCTAGAAGGGCAAATTCTCATATCTCTTTTTAAAGAACCCTCTTCCGACGAATTAGATAAATTAAATAATAAAATTATCAATTGGACGATTCAAACAAAATGGAGCGACTTCAATGTACAATCCATCCTACTCCAGCATCGGAGTCGAGAACGCAGCCCGACCGAATGCCTTTGGGGACATTATCAAGAGCAGCAAGTTGTTAACGAAGATGGGCTTCTATTCCAATTAGACCTTGGCAAAAACCAAAACTCTGGCCTTTTTTTAGACATGAGATACGGGCGACGCTGGGTAAAAGAAAACAGCCAAGACAAACGTGTACTCAATCTATTCGCTTACACCTGCGGTTTTTCAGTCGCCGCTTTAACTGGTGGAGCAGACTTTGTCGTGAACCTAGACATGGCCAAAGCCGTACTGAGTCGAGGACGAGAGAACCATCGCCTGAATCAACACGATTTAAACAGCGTTAAATTTTTTGCTCATGATATTTTCAAATCTTGGGGGAAAATTAAAAAATATGGCGAATATGACCTTATCATCATTGATCCACCAACCTTCCAACGGGGCAGCTTTGCTCTAACAAAAGACTATCAAAAAATATTACGACGCCTGCCCGAGTTACTGACAGAAAATGGACAAGTGCTTGCCTGTGTTAATGACCCAAGCATTCCTGCACAATTTTTAATTGATGGCATGCGCGAAGAAGCACCTACACTCGAGTTCCAATATCGACTGGATAATCCACCCGAATTTATGGATATTAATATCGAAAGCGGCCTGAAGGCCCTAATATTTACGAAAACACCTGATAACACAGCAAACGAAGGAAGCCAGCATGTCTAAAACAACCGTTACATTCGAATACGAAAAAGAAACCAAAAACAGCGTACGCTACCAAGAAATACCAGAGGAAGGAAAAGCCCCAATCATGGGAACGCTGTATGTACAAAAATGGTTTGCTGGCAGCAGTAAGACGCTAGAAGTAACGATTGAGAAGAAAGACTAATCTATCATATAGCTAGGTAGTAATAAGCCATTATTACTACCTTCATTGGTTATTTTTCTCACAAAATTGGTCGTTTAATAGGGAGCACATTACCTATTATTGTTCCTAGGCAAATACAGATCAAAGCAACCACCAATCCTGTTGTCACCTGCTCACCAAATAAAGGAATTGCAAGCGTACTAGCCAATAAAGGCACCATTGCCATCAGAGCCCCCATCTTGGTCGCTCCTAAAATATGTACTGCTTTTCCATAACAAACAAACTGAACGGCAATCGCCATTATGGCCTGATAAAAGGCCTGCAAGGCTATCATTTCACGTGGCACACCTTCAAAAGCGTGTGATAGCTGAGTCAGATAATAGGGCACAAACAACACCGTGGTTGCAGTAATAACGCCTAATGTTGCATGCCATGGTGCAAACTTCCACCGCCTTAATAATACGGTAAAGATTCCCCAAAAAAGACAGGCGAACACAAAACTAATATCACCTAT
Source organism: Marinomonas sp. ATLA20 (assembly GCF_057180105.1). Lineage (NCBI taxonomy): Bacteria > Pseudomonadati > Pseudomonadota > Gammaproteobacteria > Oceanospirillales > Oceanospirillaceae > Marinomonas > Marinomonas sp. ATLA20. The sequence goes on along the minus strand of NZ_JBXUKU010000005.1, from coordinate 41,621 downwards.
CCAATAAGATGCACTTGATAACAAGGTTTCAAATAGCAATATGATAATACCTAAACTGCTAACACCAATACCCGCCCAAGCAAATCCTGAATGCCTCTCACCAGCTAAAAAATAGGCAAGTATGGCAATCATAATGGGCATCAACCCTGGCAATAACAGTGCGGCATGTGTCGCTGGAGCTGATTGAAAACCATTAAAAACAGAAAGTGAATAAGCCAAGCCACCTATTACACCTAACAGCATCATCCTCCACTGAAAAATAGTCTTACGCTGCATCCAGATAAAGGGGAAAAACACACAAAATGCCGTGCCGAAACGAACAATCATCATATCGGCTAAAGATAAGGAGGCCAGAGCACCAGCTCTTGAAATCAAAATAAAACCAGTCCAAACCAGAATAGAAATAGAAGCAAAAATGTACCCTTTCACCATAGATACTCGACTTAATGATGATTGATATTGCATGCTTATGAAGCCTTATAGTGAAAAAAAACAGTATATCGATGAACGCCACACAGAAATAGCCAAATGAAATGGCTTATAGAAAAATTAACTAAACCTGTTATAACCCTCCAAAACAGCTTTAACAAATAGATCTCATTTCTTTTTCATGCTAAATTTGCCCCACTACGGTGCACTTTTTATGCGCAATCTACCTTTCTTCAAAGAAATATTCCGCAAAGTAACGGTGATCTTCCCCACAATCGCTGCACTCTAGTAAAAACCATAACAACTAATAATGCTCTTAGAGCGAATCATATCGAGGTCTAATTATGCAAGAATTCATTGATTTCTTGAACGGAATCATTTGGAGCCCTGCCCTAATTTATTTGTGTTTAGGTGCTGGCTTGTTCTATTCAATACTGACGCGTTTTGCTCAGGTTCGTCATTTTAAAGAAATGTGCTCTCTGTTGTTCAACTCTAACGAATCAGACAAAGGCATTTCTTCTTTCCAAGCGCTAGCTGTTTCTCTTTCTGGTCGTGTTGGTACAGGTAACATTGCAGGCGTTGCCGCTGCCATTGGCTTTGGTGGACCAGGTGCCATTTTCTGGATGTGGGTTGTCGCTTTCTTAGGTGCTAGTACCGCTTATGCAGAGTCTACCTTAGGTCAGCTTTATAAAGTAAGCGAAGGTGGCCAATACCGCGGCGGTCCAGCGTATTACTTCGAGCGCTGTCTTGGCTGGCGTTGGCTGGGTGTTTTGTTTGCTTTGTCATCTATTCTTGCCTGTGGCGTTTTCTTACCAGGTATTCAAGCAAACTCCGTTGGTAATGCCGTAACGCAAATTTTTGGTGAAGGCGTTATTGTATCCAGTTCTTTTGGTGACGTTGGTTCAACTAAACTAGTTGCGCTAGCGGTTATCCTAGTCGTTTTGGCGTTCATCATCTTTGGTGGCATCAAGCGTATTGCAAACTTCACGCAAATCATCGTGCCATTCATGGCGCTTGGTTATATTGTGATGGCGTTGATCGTTGTTTTCCTAAACCTAGACAAAGTGCCTGGCATTTTCCACCTAATCTTCACTGATGCATTTACTGCACAAGCAGGATTTGGCGCAGCAATCGGTTGGGGCGTAAAACGTGGTGTTTACTCTAATGAGGCGGGTCAAGGTACAGGACCTCATGCAGCAGCTGCAGCAGAAGTTCAACACCCTGCACAACAAGGTCTTGTTCAAGCCTTCTCTGTATACGTAGATACTCTATTCATTTGTACAGCGACTGCGCTGATGATCTTGATCACGCAACAGTACAACGTACAGGGTTCTTTGGCTGATGGTCAATTCATTGTGCAAAACGTAGACCCTTCTACTATTATCGCATCCCCTGCCTTCACACAAATGGCATTGGCAAGCGTTTTTGGTCACACTGGTCCAATCTTTGTTGGTATCGCACTGTTCTTCTTCGCATTCACCACCATTTTGGCGTATTACTACATTGCAGAAACCAACGTTGCTTACCTACGTCGAGCATTAAACATTAACGTGTCATTAACCTTCGTGAAGCTGCTTATCATGTTCATGGTAGCTTACGGTACGGTTAACACCGCAGGTTACATCTGGAACCTAGGTGACGTTGGTGTAGGTTTAATGGCTTGGCTAAACATTGTAGGTATTATCACAATCTTCTTCATGGCAAAACCAACCATGAAAGCATTACGTGATTATGAAGACCAAAAAGCCGCTGGCGTAAAGGATTATACTTTTAACCCGAAAGCCCTTGGTATCAAAGGCGCTGAGTTCTGGGAAAAACGTTACGACAAGCAACAAGCTGAAAAAGCAGCGGATAAATAACCAAAGCTTCACTCAGTAGAATACGCTGATATAAAAAGGGTTAGTCGAAACGACTAACCCTTTTTTCTTTTGCCAAATCACTACCTTTTTTATCCAAAAATACTCCCTACTTTCTAAAACACCTGACAATTCAATGTAAAATGCAAAACTCAGTGCTGGTAAATTTGAGTTGAAAGCTCTATCGTTTAATAATCTATACAAATCATTGTGATAGAGAATAAAGCACTCAAACGATGTCTCACTATTCTCTGCCCACTAAACGAAATACACAGAGAGCCGCGATATGATACAAAAGGACTTTCGAAAGTTAGGCTGCGCAGAATGTTCAACTGGGTGTGACTTAGGCTTTGATTTCACAATGGCGTTTCAGCCGATTATTAATAGCCGGACAAAAACGGTCTTTGCACAAGAAGCTCTGGTACGCGGCTTGAATCAAGAGAGTGCATTTCAGGTTTTTCAGAACGTTAATGAAACGAACCGCTATCGCTTTGATCAAAGTTGTCGAGTGAAAGCCATCAAGCTTGCAGCAGAACTAGAAGTTCACAAACACAGCTTTCTTAGTATTAACTTCTTACCTAACGCGGTTTACAAACCAGAACTTTGCATACGAACCACGCTAAACGCCGCAGAAGAGTATCAATTTCCAAAAGAAAAGATCATTTTTGAATTCACTGAAAACGAACAAATTACGGACAGCAAACACTTAGAATCCATCATCCAGCATTATCAGCAACAAGGTTTTTTAACCGCTACTGATGACTTTGGCTCTGGATTTAATGGTCTAAACCAACTTGCCGACCTTAAAACAGACATCACCAAAATCGATATGGCGCTCGTAAAGAACATCGACCAAGACAAAAAGCGCCAAATCATCGTACGAAACTTGGTAAACCTGTTTAATGAACTGAATATGATAATCATCGCAGAAGGCGTTGAAACACAAGCTGAATACCTCACATTACAAGATATGGGCATTCATCTTTTCCAAGGCTACTATTTTGCTCGACCAAGCTTTGAATCACTGGCAGAAATTAACTGGGACTAGCTAGCAATATTTATTGATAAACAACCTTAAAGCGCTCTAACACCAACGGCATATCTTCCGTTGGCTCAATGCCTAACTCTTCGCACTCCGCAGAGAAAAAAGCCCAGTGCGCTTCACGCCACCAACCTAACGTTTTATCGCCCTCACCTTCCGCGGCGGCAAACTCAGCGTTTACTTCACAGTATAGACACTCGCTAACTGAAGTAATTTCGATGATACACATAGGTTTGCCGTCCCAATTTGTCACGACTTGTAAATGACCAACCTGAGGCATGGCTTCACCTTCGTGGCTGTACCAATGTTTCATACTACAAGAAGCTTGTTTTTCACCTTGCACAATTAAATCAGCACACAGATTGGCATTAAACTCATCAGCACAATAATAGTCGGCACTAAAAGACGTGTATTTTTCGGCGACCTCTAGCGGTAAGGAATGAAGAAAACTCTCCAAATACACTTTGCTTCTTTCTTCCATGATACATTCAACCTCTTTTGTCATTTAATAAATATTAATGATTATTTCAATCTGGTAAGGCCCACCAAAATACAAATAATCCCCCCTACCATCCCGACCCAAGCTTCTACAGGTGTCTCACCAATTATTGCCCGTGTCACTTGCGAACTAGCCGCATCGTAAATGTTATATCCCCATACCGCCAAAGCAGCACCAGCGATCACTAAAATAATACCGATAACTTTATTGTTCATCCTGACTCCAAAAGGCTCTAAATTCAGTTAAGTAAAATTGATAATGGCACATATCACAGCACAAATTGAAATCATTTAACTCTACCCCTTAAATGATTTGCACTTTGTCGTTAGAATGACGCTCATTGACCCCCTAAATTGATTTAAGCTTTAAGAACAAGTGAGCGTTTACATGAAAATACTGATCAACTTCATCCGTAATCTACTAGGCTACGTTATCATCGCCGTTGACCTTGTAACCCGTGGAGCTAAGAAAAAGCGCGCGCCAGAAAAGCAACAAGAGATCAACCAAGAGCTGAAAAACTTCACTCTGTACCAATTCGCTGCCTGCCCATTTTGTACTAAAACACGAAGAGCTATGTATAAATTAAATCTACCAATTGAAAAGCGTAATGCGCCAGAAGGTTCAAAACATCGCGCTGAATTGCTAGAAGGTGGCGGTAAAGTAAAAGTACCTTGCTTACGCATTGAGCAAGACGGCAAAGTCGAGTGGATGTATGAATCTTCAGACATCATTAGCTATCTTGAAAAGCGCTTTGCTTAAAGCGAATAGAGAGATTTCTGATGACAAAACAAAACGGCTTCTGCAATAGAAGCCGTTTTTATTGGCTGAAAAGCCAACATCACTCACTAGGTACTTGAACATAATCTCGCCAATTATGGCGCTCAATAAAGCCTAGTACTTCGCGAATTTTACGATTCGAAAACAAGGCCTCATGCTCGCCCATTTCTCTGGTAAATGGCACACTTGGAAAAAAACGCTCAGCTAATTCTTTAGTCGGAATAATTGTGCCATTGTGATCGTTTCCGGCATTAAATATTTGAAAACCTAAGCCGTCCTTTTGCAAACACAAATCAACGATTTGCCCAAGATCACGTGCATCAATATAACAAAATGCATTTCGGCGACGTACTTCAGGGTGTTTAAAGTAATTCGGGAACAACTCAGCGTATTCATGGGGTTCAACCACATTGCCAATGCGCAACGCGTAAATATCAATTCCTGAACGACGTTGAAAGCTACGTGCTGTTTTCTCATTCACCACTTTAGATAATCCGTAGCTGTCCATCGGATCGACATCATAATCTTCTTCTAATGGCAGTGAGTGAGGATTAGTTTGCCCATCAGAAAAACAAATACCGTAAGTCGTCTCGGACGAGGCAATAATAACTTTCTTAATACCAAGTTTTACTGCCGCTTCGATGACGTTATAAGTCCCTACGGTATTAACTCGAAAGGTTTCATTATCTGGATTAATTAAGATTCTTGGCACCGCAGCAAAATGAACGACTGCATCAAACGTTGGCACTCCCGTTCCAGGCTCTAACTCATCAAATCCGGCATATGACGTCATCGCGTTAAACATCTGACCGGAATCAGTAATATCTGCGATTAAGTTATCGACTTGAGGATGATCGAGTGGCGTCAAATCTACATTAAGTACTCGATAGCCCTGCTCCAGTAGATACGCAACTGCATGCTTACCAGCTTTTCCCGATCCACCTGTAAATAATATGCGTTTTGCCGTCATAAACTAACCTCCATGAATTTTAATTATTATTGAAAGAATCTACTTCACTTTTGGACAAATAGCGCCATTGTCCGGCGTCGAGATCTAAGCAAACCTCGCCTATTTGCTCACGATGCAAACCAACCACACGATTACCAACCGCTGCGAACATGCGCTTTACTTGATGAAACTTGCCTTCAGTGATGGTTAAGCGCACTTCATTCGAGGCAATAATATCTAGCTCTGCAGGACGAGTAAAACTCGCTTCGCCTTGCAGTTTCAGCCCCTTTTTGAACTGAGCAATAAGGTCTTGGCTACAATTTTTTGAAATCGCTTGAGACAATAGAACTCGATAGACTTTGCGGCAATCATTGCTAGGTTGAGTAATATTAAATGACCAACGGCCATCATCGGTAATCAGCACCAACCCCGTTGTATCAGCATCCAAGCGCCCTGCAATATGCAACTCAGAGACTTTATCAACCTCTAGATGATTGAACAAAGACGGATAAACTTCATCAATATTCGAGCACACCGTAGCTGCTGGCTTATTCATCATAATGTAGCGAAAATCACGCGTTTTCAGTCTAACACCATGCAAGAGTACGGCATTATTTTCATGGACCTGTGCCGCTTCATTCGTAACAACCACACCATTAACAAAAACCTCACCCGAATGAATACATTGAATCGCATCCGTTCTGGTCAGCTCAGTACTTTTACAAACAAACTTATCAAGACGCATAACCAGCAATTTTAGACAGAGGAAGAACCAGACATTATCCTTGACCACCCAGAATTATCAATGGCGAACGTTTTGTGATTAACAACCCCTAGTACCTTCGGTTTACGTTATACTGCCCCCCATCTTATTATTACGACAATCTGTCAGAGCACTTTATGCCATTTGCAAAACTAGGATTATCCAGTCCTCTTGTCCAAGCTATTACTGAACTGGGTTACAAAACCCCTACGCCAGTCCAAAAACAAGCGATTCCCGTCATTCTTTCAGGTAAAGACCTAATCGCTACCGCGCAAACAGGCACAGGCAAAACTGCCGCGTTTGTTCTACCGCTATTAGAGCGTTTTACTAAAGCAGGAACCCTACGCGGCAAACGCATTCGAGTACTAATTCTTGTGCCAACTCGAGAGTTAGCGGTTCAGGTTGAAGCAAGTGTTGCTCAATACGCTAAACACACTAAGCTAACGTCTATGGCCATTTATGGCGGTGTGGATACTGAAGCGCAAAAAGAGCGTTTAATAGAAGGCGTAGATATTCTCGTCGCCACTCCAGGCAGGTTGCTCGACTTGGCTCATCAGCGTGCGCTGCACTTTGATGAACTGAAAGTCATGGTGTTGGACGAAGCCGACAGAATGGTCGACATGGGATTTGTTGGCGATATCAACAAGATCATGGAGCGCTTACCTGAAAACCGTCAGAACTTATTGTTCTCAGCAACAATGACAGACGATGTTCGCGCCCTTGCCTATGATTTTTCAGACAGCAAGATGACTGGCCTAGCGGCTGAAATCTCCATTTCTCCAAACGTACGCGCGGCAAAAAATATCAAACAATGGCTAATCACTGTCGATAAAGACACCAAGTCAGCCCTATTAAGTCATTTGATTAACGAGCAAAAATGGGATCAGGCACTTATCTTTATCGAGAAAAAACACGGCGCCGCCAAGCTTGTCGATCAGCTCGCCAAACGTGGCATAGTCGCTGATTGTATTCACGGTGATAGAAGCCAAGCCATGCGTGAAAAAATATTGGCTCAATTCAAATCTGGCGAACTAAAATATCTAGTCGCAACCGGCGTCGCTGCGCGGGGATTGGATATCGGAGAATTAAGCCGTGTGGTCAATTACGACTTGCCGTTCAAACCAGAAGAATACATTCACCGCATTGGTCGAACAGGTCGTGCTGGTGCTTCTGGCGAAGCCATTTCTTTCGTTGCCATGGGTGACTTTAAAAACCTTTGCGCCATCGAAAGTCGACTAAAACACATCATCGATCGCAAAGAAATTGCAGGCTTTCCGGTCAGAAAAGTCGTGCCAGTTTCTATTTTAAATTACGTCCGCAAAGCAAATCGTTAACATCGCGTCTTTCTATGTTTTGTTATAGAAGATCCGCTTTAGGTAGAGTTTTATACCTAAAGCGCCTCCCTTTACATAAACCTGAAATATTTATGCATAAAAACAGCACGACTGCATACAAAAGTTTACAAAGCTAGCTGCTTTGCTGTATATCTAAGTAATGAATTATGATGTTGGTAAAAAAGTAAAACGATGAAAGACAATATAACGGTATCCATTTCTTCAGTTGATGGAACAAAGCATTTTAGTTTCGGAAAACGATCACGTCATACATTCAAGTTTATCAGCTATATTATTTTTCTTGGGCTCTTAGTGACTGGTGGCATTATCTACTACTTAGTTACTGATGCTGAGTCTTCAAAACTCAAACTGCTCGAACTAGAAAATAAATCCTCTTCTTTGACCAAAGAAATCACCTCGCTTACTGCACTAAAGATAAGCTTGGAACAGGACTTAACGGATCGAGAAGAGCGAATGCAATTAGTGTCTGATCGATTAAACGATTTAGAAAAAGTTCTCGGTATGGATGACCAAGACAGTGTCGAGCTTGAATCACGTTTAGATACAGCAGCGATGAACTCATCCTTACGAGTAGCCATGCTGACTCAGATACCAAGTGGACCGCCAGTAAAGAATGCAAGAACCTCTTCTGGTTATGGTAAAAGGCAGCACCCTGTTCTAGGCATAACAAAGTTTCATCGCGGCCAAGATTTTGCTGTTAATACAGGAACGCCAATTTATGCGCCAGCAGATGGCACAGTAGAAGTCACTAGACCCAGTAAAAAAGGTTCAGGTAACTTCCTACGCTTATTACATGGGTATGGATTTTCTAGCTCTTACTCTCACATGAGTAAGTTCGCAGTTAATAAAGGTGACTTTATTAAAAAAGGCGACTTGATAGGTTATTCAGGTAACAGCGGATTAACCTCAGGACCGCACTTACATTATGAAATACGGTTCATTGGACGAGCACTAGACCCCAAACCATTTATCGCTTGGGATGTAGATAATTTTGACACAATTTTTGAAAGTGTAAGAGGTATACGATGGGAATCTTTGGTGGACAAAATAGAGTTAAGAGTCAGTCAGCAACTACAACTCTCATCGCAGAAGGCTGCACAATTAACGGACACATAAAAGTTGCGAATCATCTACAAATTGATGGCACTGTCGAAGGCCAGATTGAAGCAAAAAATCAAATCAAAATTAGCACCTCAGGTACTGTGCAAGGCGAAATCACCACAGAACGCTTGATTATAAATGGCAATTTTGAAGGTATTTGCCATGCTACTTACATTGAAATCTTAAGCTGCGGTCGCGTCAGTGGCACGGTGTACAGTGATAACTTAAGCATTGAACCCGGCGGCAAGTTTATGGGCATTACCAACCCTTCTGACCAAATCGTAGAAGAGCAGGAACACCATGAAAGCTTGAGCAGCCTTGATGAGCTAGACCATCAAAAGGAAAAAGTGGTTTTGATTAATAACGATAAAAACGTTTAGTCTAAAATCAATTTTTAGGTTGAACGCCAATAACCAGAATATTGTTCTGGGTTGGTTGAGTATTTCTAATGATACTCAACCATAGGACAAGTCAGTCGCTTGATAATTTAATGAACAACAACCCTATTTCGGCCACTTTCCTTCGCCTCATAAAGCGCATTATCCGCTCTCTTAATCACCGTCTCTATCGTATCGCCTTGCATGGAAAAGGTTAAACCGAAACTCGCAGTTTTGTGCTCAATACCTTGAAAATCATATTGCGAAATTTCAAGCCTAACTTTTTCTATTATTAACCTAACATCGTCAATGCTTGATTCAGGAAAAATAATAATAAACTCTTCCCCACCATAACGACCAACATAATCCGTCGCTCTCAAACTGCTTTTTAAAACATCAGAAAACTCGACGAGAACACTATCACCACGCTGATGGCCATATTTATCGTTAACTTCTTTAAAATGATCAATATCCAGTATCGAAAGACAAAAACCCTGCTTCGAATGGCTAGCTTTATCAATTTCAGCCTGTATAAGATTTTCTAATTTTCTCCGATTAAACAGTGCCGTCAGGTTATCGGTCAACGCCAACCTGTTTAATTCTTTATTTTTTTCTTCAATATCCTTTTGGGCCTGTTTTAATAGCCTGTTAGCTTGAGCTATTTTCCTATTCCAATACATTATAAAAGAAAGGAAAATCAAAATGCCCAGCACTATTTGCCATACAATCTTATAATTAACATCTTGTTCGTATTTTATAGGAATCCATTTTGTAAAGATGGTCCTATGGCGCTCATTCGTGATGTTATTAACCACTTTTTGTAAAACGCCTAACAGAATAGAGTCATCTTTTCTTACGGCAATAGATAACTGTAAACTTTCAGATATTTTCCCTGCTATTTTCAACTCACCGAAATATTTACTTTGAAACTCATAGCCAATACTGGCTAGCGTATCAACAAAAGCAAAAAGACTGCCGTTTTTCACCTGATCTAAACCATCATAAATATCATCTACTTCAATTATTTTTAAAGAAGGATATTTTTCACGTAAAATCTTAACAAAAGCATCCCCTTTTATAACCCCAATATTTTCACCTTCCAAGTCTAAAATCTGGTTTATAAATGGAACATCAACTTTAGTGGCGACAACTAAAGGAACATCTAAATAGTGACTTGTGAAATTTAAATATTCTTTCCTTTCCGGCGTCTCCATGCCTAAGGCAAGCATGTCACATTTTTTCTGTTTTATATATTCTACAGATTCATTCCACGTATTGGTTTTGACTAGTTCAAACTTGGCAGAAAGCATTTGCTCAAAAAGCCGATAGTAGTCTGAACTCATTCCAATGTGCTCGCCATCTTCACTTAGAGCCTCAAAAGGTAAACCACTTGGGTTAATGCAATATTTAATAGTATGAGTATTAAGATAATTTTTTTCTGAATCACTAAGGTCAATGTGCCCACCCGGATACTCTTTGATAGATCCTATCCACTTATCGCTCAAAGCTTCCATTTCTCGATTCGATATAGAAGCAAGAGTTTTTTGCATAATGGATACCAGTAAACTGTTTTCGGGCTGCAACCCGAAGCGCAAGTCTTCTCTTTTTGTATTTGGTAAAATAAGCTCACTTGCTAAAGTGATATTGTCATAAAGATTCTTTTTTATAAGATAGTTTATATTAGGTAAATTTTGCATTAGGGCATCAATTTCCCCAAACACTAACCCTTTTGCTAGCTCAGCATAACTATCATAAAAGACCAAGTTCATCGTCCCTAAATCTTCCAGTTCTTTAACGTAAAAAACCTCTTTCAGAACGCCAACTCTTTTACCAGTCAAACTTTTTAGACCATCATACTGACCAAAATTATCTCTAACAAAAACCATAATGGGTATATTGTAATAAGCACTCGTAAATACAGTAAATGGCTCACGATATTTTTTATAAGAAATACTGCCTATCATATCGATTTCTTTATTTTTGAACGCATTATAAATAGTCATCCACTTATCAATATGCCTTTCAAATTTCAACCCGGTTTTCTTAGAAATAAGATCTAATAAATCATGCTCAAACCCAATTGGCTTACCTTCTATATAATACGAAAACGGAGTGAAATCTGGCATTAGACCAACTGTCACAACTGGATTTTCTTTAATGTAGTTTTTTTCTTCTTGCGTTAGTTCCAAAGGTTTTGCAATAGACGTGACTGAATACAGAAATAAGAAAATCAGTGATATAAGTAGTTTTGTCATTTCTGCCTCAGTAAAACGTTAAAAAGAAGGTTTAAATCAACCCTGAAATCTATAAAAAATCATCAAAAAAATACCAATCTTTTTAAAAAGCCTTATGTTTTCATCATTCAGTAGGTGAAAAAGCCTTTAATAAATCCACATTGGTTGGGTATTCTTGCAACAAATCAACCAATTTTTGAGCACCATCAGCGGGCTTAAGGTTTGTTAGTGAACGACGCAAAGCACGCACTTTCTCAAGATCTTTTCCATCAATAAGCAATTCCTCACGACGCGTGCTGCTTTTCGCAATATCAATAGCGGGGAAAATGCGATGACTCGCCGCTTCTCGTGATAATACAATTTCCATATTGCCCGTGCCCTTGAACTCTTCAAAGATCACCTGATCCATCTTGCTGCCTGTGTCCACCAGGATAGTCGCCAGAATCGTTAGCGATCCGCCGTTTTCTATTTTTCTCGCGGCACCAAACAGCTTACGAGGAATTTCTAAGGCTCTGGTATCAAGGCCACCAGACATGGTTCGGCCACTACCTCGTTGTTCCGCATTATGATCTCGTGAAAGCCTTGTCAGGGAGTCAATTACAATCATCACGTCTTGACCTTCACCAGCTTGCTTACGCGCAGTTGCAAGCAGCGCATCGGCCACACGAACATGTTGCGTATAACTTTCATCAGAAGACGATGCATGCACTTCAGCCGATACGCTGCGTTTAAAGTCTGTCACTTCTTCAGGCCGTTCATCTATTAATAAAGCATAGAGCTTGATGTCTGGATAAGCCTCAGCTACCGACTGACAAATATGTTTAAGCATAGTGGTTTTGCCCGACCCTGGCGGTGCGACAATCAAGCCTCGCTGCCCCATGCCAATTGGTGTGATCAAGTCCATCGCGCGAACTGTCCGCTCTGAAGAGCCAGATGCCAATTGAATACAAGGGGAAGGATGAATGGCAACGCCGTTTAAAAAACGTTTTTCAGGATCATTCGGATATAAGTCCTCGGCCACCTCATCGACAGGATTCACGTTAGAAGCTCGCTTACCTTTCAAACTTAATATTTTTCTCGTCATAATGTGGTCTTATGGTCTTGGGGGATTTAAAAAATCAGTATCTTAATTTGAACACAATGATGTTACAGATCACTATTTTTTCTTTTTAAAGCTCGGCCTCTCGGCTCATCGCCTTCGTACAGCACACTATCAGAATGCAAGAACTCGGCCGCCTCGGCTGAACCTTCAACTTTAACCGCACTGCGTTCTAACATTTCGGCTTCAAATTCGGTTAATACACTTGCTCGAATACCCGCTTCGCGCCATTGGGATTTTGACCAGCAGCCTTTTGAAATTTCGCGAGCCAAAGCCAACGCATCTAACAAAGCCTGATTCGCACCCTGCCCTTTAAATGGGCTCATTGGGTGAGCGGCATCACCCAGCAAGGTTACTTTATCGCCTTTTTCCAAACGTTCTGCTGTGAGCAATTCTCGATCATACACCGGATAGCCAGACACATGAGTAGCCTGTGTCGCTGCTAAAATTTGCGGAACAGGGTCATGCCATTGTGTTCTGCGACATGCCTCTCCTTTTAAAGCCTGAGTGCCTTGGGCGCTCAATGCCTTAGCATCCTCTTCTGCCATAGGAAAACTAAGCTGCCACATCACAGAATCTGCATCATAAGGCATGATATAAATGCGTTCATTACCATTGGCAGTTTGAAATACTGTCGCTGAATCTAACAATTCGCTTTCCATGCCGTTCAGATCTGATAAAGAGCAAATCCCTAAAATGACAATACAACCAAGATAGCGTAATGGCGTCGTGTCCTCACCAATCAACAAACGGCGTACTGCGCTGCGAATACCATCCGCACCAACAACTAAATCTGCCTTTGCGTGCTTTAACTGCCCATCAACCAAAAAGCTAAGGTCGACATCATCACCCTCTTTAAAGTCGACTAACTGATGTCCCCATTGTACGGCATCGCGTCCACCCAATTGCTCAAGCAAGGCTAAACGCAATGCTTGGCGAGCAATATGAATGTTGGTTCGCTTGGGTGATGTTGTTGCGTCAGACTGCATCCATTTACGCATTCCCCATTCACCTACGACTTTTCCTTCTGTGGTATGAACCACATGTCGTGTTGAAACAACACCTTTTTCTAACGAAAAGATACCAAATCCTTCAATTGCCTTGCTCGCTTGCTGCAAGGTCAATCCATACCCTTGTGAGCGAGCATCAAAACCATGATCACGTTCATACAAGGTAAAAGGAATACCACGATGTAGGCAAGCAACAGCCAAAGCAACACCACCAATGCCGCCACCAATAATGGCAACATGAGGATACTTTTCAGCATCAGGTTCTGCAAAACAGGCAGATTTAATCAACCCAGAACCAAGACAATGCAAACAAGACTCAAGATGACCTTTAGGGCGAACCGGAGCTTTCCCTTCGCCCTTTACTCTTTCAAATTCGCTCAATTCTTTTAAATAAAGCAAACGCACTTTCTTACGTAGCCTGCGGCTTCTTTTACCTCGACCTTGGCACTCAGGACAAACCACCCAACACGCGTTTTCATTTTCCAATTTATTTACTTCTTTTTCATGTGACCTGATTGTCATTTTCTCTTTCTGTTGGGGGATATTGTAACCAATTTAAGCAATACTGCGGCGCATAGTACCCTTGTAGCGATGCTTTTTACTATTACCCCAGAAATTTAATGCGAAAAAATTAAGGTTCTTTTCTATCGACATGCCCATTTTGTGCTTTAACACGACCGAGCATTGGTACCGCGTGTTCGTCTAAGTAATAAAGGGCTGCTACACTATTTTCACATTGATCTATGTTTTAAACACATCGCGACAGAGGATTTTCAAGACATTCATTTAAAGGACTCTAATAATCAAAGGGGAAAAAAATGAACAATAGTTTCGATACCCAACAACAGATTACTGTTAATGGCGAGCCATTTCAGATTCACTCCTTAAAAGGCTTTGGCGATAAAGCCAAACGTCTGCCATTTTCGTTAAAAATATTACTCGAAAACCTACTCCGTAATGAAGATGGCGTTAATATCAAAGAGCAAGATATTCAAGCATTATTAGATTGGGACCCAAAAGCCAAGCCCACATCCGAAGTTGCTTTCACTCCTGCTCGTGTTGTCATGCAAGACTTTACCGGTGTACCTGCCATTGTCGATTTAGCTGCCATGCGAGATGCGATGGGAAAACTAGGCGGCGACCCTGCAAAAATAAACCCACTCTCACCTGCCGAACTGGTCATTGATCACTCAGTACAAGTCGATGGTTACGGCAATGCTGGAGCCTTTGATTTAAATGCAAAACTGGAATATGAACGAAATAAAGAACGCTACGAGTTTTTACGCTGGGGCCAAACCGCTTTTAATAACCTAAAAGTCGTGCCACCAGCCACCGGTATTGTTCACCAAGTCAATTTAGAATATTTAGCCCGCGTTGTATTTAACGAAGACCATAACGGTCAAAAATTTGCTTATCCAGACACGCTAGTGGGAACCGATTCACATACCACCATGATCAACGGCTTGGGTGTACTGGGCTGGGGTGTCGGCGGTATTGAAGCCGAAGCCGCTATGCTCGGCCAACCCATTAGTTTGCTTATCCCTCAAGTTGTCGGTATGAAGTTAAGAGGCCGACTACCAGAAGGCACCACTGCAACCGACCTAGTGTTAACCGTTACTGAAATGCTACGTAATCATGGCGTCGTTGGTAAATTCGTTGAGTTTTACGGCGATGGCTTGGCAGACTTGCCGCTAGCCGATAGAGCCACTATTGCGAATATGGCACCTGAATACGGCGCAACCTGCGGCATTTTCCCCATTGATGAGGAAACGATTAATTATCTGCGTTTAACAAACCGCGATGAAACACAACTTAACCTTATTGAAGACTACGCAAAACACCAAGGCCTATGGCGCAATGATGGCGACGAAGCCATTTATACAGATACCCTTGAACTGAATCTGAATGATGTTGTGCCTAGCCTTGCTGGCCCTAAACGCCCACAAGACAGAATTGCCCTCGATAAAGCGGGTGATGTGATTCGTCATCATTTAAAAGGCTTTCAAGACGAACGAATTGCTCTTACTATTAAAAGTACAGAGGATCAGACTCGTATTGAAAGTGAAGGCCCCGTCGTACACCCCGATGAATCCGTTGATGAAGCGCCCATTAAAGGCGCCGCCATCGTTAATTTTAAAGATCAAGAATTTGAATTGAACGACGGCGCCTGTGTTATTGCCGCCATTACCAGCTGCACCAACACCTCGAACCCAAGTGTGATTTTAGCCGCAGGTTTAGTCGCTAAAAAAGCAAAAAAACTGGGAATCAATGTCAAACCTTGGGTAAAAACCTCATTAGCACCCGGCTCTAAAGTTGTCACAGACTACTTGGAAAAAGCAGAATTAATGGATGATTTAGAAGGTCTTGGCTTTAATCTCGTCGGCTATGGTTGCACCACCTGCATTGGTAACTCAGGTCCATTAGCGACGGAAATATCCGATGCTATCCAAAGAAACAAACTCATTGTTAGCTCTATTTTATCGGGTAACCGAAACTTCGAAGGACGTATTCACCAAGACGTCAAAATGAACTTTTTGGCTTCGCCACCTCTCGTCGTCGCCTATGCCATCGCGGGACGAACCGATATCGATGTCTACAAAGAACCTCTTACGCAAGACGCCAACGGCAAAGATATTTACCTAAAAGATATCTGGCCAAGTGTTAAAGAAGTCAGCGATCTAGTAAAAGAAATTGTCACTAAAGACATGTTCGCCAAAAGCTACGCCAACGTATATCAAGGCGACAAACATTGGCAACAAATTCAAATCCCAGATGGTAAACTATACGACTGGAACGACGCCTCAACCTATATTAAAAAAGCGACCTTTTTTGATGGCATGAGTATCGAGCCTCCGGGCATTCCAACGATTAAAGCCGCGCGCTGTTTAGCCAAACTAGGAGACTCCGTCACTACCGACCATATTTCTCCTGCTGGTTCTATTAAGGCCGATTCACCCGCCGGCTTATACCTGCAAGAACATGGTGTAGAAAAAGCCCAGTTCAATTCTTATGGCTCTCGTCGAGGCAACCATGAAGTCATGGTGCGCGGTACTTTTGCCAACGTTAGACTAAAAAATCTACTGGCTCCAGGCACCGAAGGCGGAGTTACTCGTACTCAACCTGACGATAACCTAGCCAGTATTTACGATGCCGCAATGGCCTATCAAGAAAACAACACGCCGTTAGTCATTCTTGCAGGCAAAGAATACGGTACAGGGTCATCACGTGACTGGGCGGCTAAAGGTTCGTTGCTGCTTGGGGTAAAAGCCGTAATAGCACAAAGTTATGAGCGAATTCACCGCTCTAATTTAATTGGTATGGGCGTTTTGCCCTTGCAGTTTAAAGACGGTGACAGCCATGAATCGCTTGGCTTAACAGGGCAAGAACAATTTGACATCAATGATCTACACGACAAAACCGATGAAGTCACCCTTGTGGCAACCAATAGCGAAGGTCAAGAAGTACGCTTCAGCGCAGATGTACGAATCGATACGCCCAAAGAGTGGGATTACTACAAGCACGGTGGTATTTTACAGTACGTATTACGCGGCATGCTCGACTAACTAACCTAAGTTGCAGCTCTAACTTTGCTGTTTTTAATTTAGTAACAGAACCCATCAGCCTAGCTTAGAAATGAGCTAGGCTGATTTACTTATCTGGTTTGCTTATAAAGCAGATAACCCCTTCTCCCCTTTAAAATCTATAATTGCGCCTTCACCTTCAGGCCTTTCTTTCATTACCAAAATGCGTGTCCTCTCTGAGTCCAGTTTGCTTTTATACTTCTTAATCAAAAGTGGATTCGTTATAATCTGCGTTTCCCCCTATAAAAAAACATATAATTTTAAAAGAGACTAGCCGCTGGCATGGTAAAGGAGAACTGGTTAAAAGTAGCGGGCGTCGCTATGATGCTAGGTGTCGGTTTGTATTTAATTCCACTGGCAATGATCGCTAACTCATCATTAATCCAGTTAGGGACAAGTCCACTACTTGCTATTGCTAGCACCTGTATAATCGCTCTCGCGCTGTATTGCATTTCAATGGCCTTAATTGCGCCTTTCAAGATTATAAAACGCGCACTGTATTTGTCCGTTGGCCTAGTATTAATTTTCGCGCTTCCTATCTAAAACAAAGGGCTCCTAGCGTATACGATCGCTAGGAGCCCTTATCAAATAGAAAGTAATACACTGATGATTATTGCTGCAAAGTGGCTTTATGAAGAATCCCCACATGCACCAGACTGATTAGCTTAATGAGGGGTTTAATAATAAGTTGAGCACTGCCAACCACGAATAGCCAAGTCCCGCTTTCGACCAATGAATCATTGAGAAAAAAGAAGCTGCCAATCAAAAACCACACGGCAATCATAAGATCGTTAAAAGCACCAAGTGCTTCATAGCGCCGCTGCACGACAATATGTCGACTACCAATGTCTATGTCTAATTCTCTTCCGTTCACTTTTATCACTGTTATTCCCACTATTGCTTAAAATATCGTGATAAAAACCCTAACCAATCGTTTTATGTTTAACAACCTTCAGACAAGACTAAAAACCTAAATGCGCTTTTAAACCTCATTAAATGGTCCAAATACACAAAATATCTTCCCATCAATCACATCTCAGTTGGGTCAATTTTCTTCACCATGTTAATGCTCACTGTTTCATAACCCATTTCAGCGTACAGTTGTTTTGCGGCGTCGTTATGAGAAAACACATGCAAGCCAATATTGACGATATTATGGGTAGCCGCGAAGTCTTCGATTTCTTTTAAAGCAAGCTTGGCATAGCCTTTTCGTCGATGCTCTGGCTTGATTTCTAAATCGTAAATAAACACGGTGCTTGTAGTGCTACTGCTCTCTAACGTCAGCCATACCATTCCCACAGTCTCATTGACATCAGGCACTTTCAGTTCAAAAAAGTGATTGTTGTCTGTGTCTAATCCGCGCGGTAAAAGCCTTTCTATATCACGACGAGATCGAGTTAATGAGCCTGCTTTTTGCCAACGGCCAGACTCCACATTCTCTCGTGCGTATTGAAAAACCAACTCTTCAATATAAGGTGCAAAAAACGGTTTAGACATAGGAACCAAGAAAGACATTAAAACTCCATTTAATTGAGGCAGAAGACAGTCTTCTATGAAGACCTAAATATTAACCAGCACAATAGTCGGTACGGAATTTCTTTTCAATAAAAGGCGTATTTTTTAACCCTTAATCACTTAATTTGAAGTCAGCTGTTATAAAATGGTGGCAATCAATATTTACCGC
The DNA here is from genome assembly GCF_057180105.1 of Marinomonas sp. ATLA20. Classification (NCBI taxonomy): domain Bacteria; kingdom Pseudomonadati; phylum Pseudomonadota; class Gammaproteobacteria; order Oceanospirillales; family Oceanospirillaceae; genus Marinomonas; species Marinomonas sp. ATLA20. The sequence goes on along the minus strand of NZ_JBXUKU010000005.1, from coordinate 22,865 downwards.
ATTTTAGGATACTCTAATCATGTTCAAAGAAATCGACAGCCAAGCCTCTCCTTTAGGTGAAATATCCCTGCGCAGACGACGTATTCCTGCCTTTGGTGACAGAGACATCTACGAAGTAAAGCTAGGTGAGGAATTTCTGATGTCGAGCATGTTTGTCGATGCAGAAGAAGCCTTGTCGACTCTTGGCTTAGCGCAGGTACAAGGCGAAGATTTAAGTGTCGTTGTCGGTGGATTGGGCCTAGGTTACACCGCCGTAGCAGCACTAAAAGACGAACGAATTGCAGAATTACTTGTGGTCGATGCGTTAGAAACCGTCATCAGCTGGCACCAGAAAGAACTTGTTCCATTGGGGAAAATACTCAACGCAGACAAACGTAATCGTTATGTTCTTGGTAGTTTCTTTGACCTAGCCACAGACCCAAGTACGGGATTTGACCCAAACCATGCCGGTAAAAAGTTCGATGCCATCTTACTAGACATCGACCATTCCCCAACCGAATTCCTTAATCCAAGTAACGCAGGTTTCTACACCACAGAAAACCTAACACGCATGGCGGAACAACTGAAACCAAACGGTGTATTCGCTATGTGGTCCCAGAATCCACCGGAAGACAACTTTATCGAATTGCTTAAAACTGTTTTTGCAAGCGTCGACTCCCACCTAGTGACCTTTGATAACCCGTTTCAAGGCGGACAATCGACCAACTCGGTTTATGTTTGTGTGAAGGGGTAAAACACTTCTGACGAATGGCATGACGGCTAAACTCTGCCAATTGCCGTAGCTCTCTATGCTAAAAAGCTTGGATATTGGCGGGGTCGTATTATTCTCTAGCGCTGCCAATATCAGAGATCCGAAGCTCCAGTTCACCTTGCATCCACCCTCCCCAACAAATTCAATAACCCTCTCAGAAAATTTCGTAATTGAAGCTATCGCCTAAAAAATCAATGATTCAGGAAGTCAAAAATAACAACAATCAGGAGTTCATGATGAGTGAGATTTTCCAAAATATCCCTTTTGTAAAATACGAAGGCGCAAGTTCAAACAACCCTTTTGCTTTCAAACATTACGATGCGAACAAGATGCTGATGGGTAAAACCATGGAGGAGCATTTACGCATGGCGGCGTGTTATTGGCATAATTTCTGTTGGCAAGGTAGCGATGTATTTGGTGCCAATACTTTTGATCGCCCTTGGTTCAAGCCAAGCAATGAGATGGAAGCGGCGAAAATGAAGGCAGATGCAGCCTTTGAATTTTTCACTAAAATGGGCATTTCTTACTACAGCTTTCACGATGTGGATATCTGCCCAGAAGGCCGCTCGATCAAGGAATATATTAATAACTTTGCGCAAATGGTCGAGGTTCTACAAGCAAAACAAGAAGCCACTGGCATGAAGTTATTATGGGGCACAGCCAATGCCTTTTCCAACCCAAGATACATGTCTGGCGCAGCGTCCAACCCGAATCCTGAGATCTTCACTTACGCGGCGACTCAGGTGTTTCATGCGATGAATGCCACCAAAGCACTTAAAGGCGAGAATTACGTTCTATGGGGCGGCCGTGAAGGCTATGAAACCCTATTGAATACCGATCTAAAGCGCGAACGTGCGCAGCTTGGTCGATTCATGCAAATGGTGGTTGAGCACAAATACAAAATCGGTTTCGAAGGCACTTTGTTGATCGAGCCAAAACCCGCAGAACCGACTAAGCATCAATACGATTACGATACGGCGACGGTTTATGGCTTTTTAAAAGAGTTCGGTCTTGAGCAAGAGATAAAGGTCAATATTGAAGCCAACCACGCCACCTTGGCGGGTCACAGCTTCCATCATGAAATCGCCACGGCGTGCTCGTTAGGTATTCTTGGTTCCGTCGACGCCAACCAAGGCGACGCGCAACTTGGCTGGGACACGGACCAATTCCCTACCAGTGTCGAAGAATACACACTCGTTACTTATGAAATTCTCAAATCAGGCGGTTTCAAAACTGGCGGCTACATGTTCGACACCAAGCTTCGTCGCCAATCGATGGATCTGGAAGATTTATTCCACGGTCACATTGGCGCGATGGACACTTTAGCCCTATCGTTAGAACGCGCAGTTAAGATGATCGAAGACGAGAAATTGGCGAACCTTGTTGATCAGCGTTATGCAAAATGGAACGATACTTTAGGTACTGATATTTTGGCGGGCAAACACTCATTGCAAGACCTTGCGGAATACGCTGAGAAAAACAACATCGACCCTAAACCCGTTTCAGGTCGCCAAGAAATGCTAGAAAACATGGTGAATGGCTACATCTTTAAATAAGAGTTCACATAAGCCGTTAGATAAAAATCAAGTAGCTTAAAAGCAAAAAACACAGGCCAACGAAAGCTGACCTGTGTTTTTTAGTGTTGCATTCTACTAATTGATATTAAGAAAAGATCACACCTTTCTTCAATAAAAAACAGCCGTAACCTCTTGCTTCACCCGTCACAACAACCGCGAAGGCTTGTTTCGCTGTTTCATAAAACGCAAAACGCTCTAACGATCCCATTTCAGCATTTTCCCTATCAGCGGCTTTCAACGCTGCCGCGAATTCTTGCTGAACTTCTGGCATCACTAATTCGTCTTCACCCACCACTTGCATACGCGTCACTGGCTGATCAACAAAGGTATCCAGTGGCAACACTGATAAAATCGCTGTGGCCGCTTGAATAACATTCACACCATCTAAACGAATCACTGGTTTTCCAGCCGCAACAGATGCCGCAGGAAAGTTACGATCAACCAGTACAATGTCATCACCGTGGCCCATTGTGCGTAGCACGTTCAGTAATTCACCACTTAGCAAAGGATCTATATTTTTTAGCATGTTTTTTCCCTAATCACAGATAGGCTGAAAGCAAATATTGATAATCTATTTTTGCTGCACGATGGCGGCTTTATGCTGCAAGCGGCTTTGTTTTTGGTCGATGATGACAGCAAGAATAATCACTACACCTTTAATCACCATTTGCCAAAATTCACTCACGCCCATCATCACCAAACCATCGGCCAAAATACCAATTACGAAAGCACCAATCAGCGTGCCCATAATGGTGCCGCGTCCACCAGCCAAAGAGGTTCCGCCCAATACCACGGCGGCAATGGCGTTCATTTCAAACGCTACACCCGTTGCTGGATGACTAGCAACCAGCTGTGAAGACACAACGATACCTGCAATGGCCGCACAAAGACCTGATATGGTGTAAACCCATACTTTGACGCTACGCACTTTCACGCCAGACAACTCGGCAGAATGTTCGTTGTCACCAATGGCAAACACATGACGGCCAAATTGCGTTCTTTTCGCGATGTAGGCAATCACACCAGCAAGGATAAACATCATCCAAATTGCGTAAGGTAGACCTAATAATTTCGCAGAACCAATCAATTCAAAGCCCGTATTGCCAAGCTGCTCATTACCAGACAAACCCGTAAAGGTTTCACCGCCAGACAACAACATAGCCGCACCACGAACGATATACATGGTGCCCAAAGTACAAATGAAAGGTGCGACGTTATAGCGCGTTATCAAGATGCCATTTATCGCGCCAATCAAACCACCGATAACCAATACAATAGGCACAATCAGCCAAACGCTTGGAAAAATAGCGATACCAAACATAGGTAACACGATCCCTTTGGTAATCAACCAACCCGCGACCATGCCACAAAAGCCCAGAATCGCGCCGATTGAAAGGTCGATACCTGCGGTGATGATGACGAAGGTAATGCCAAGTGCCAAAAAGGCGTTGATGGCAATGTGCTTAACCATGATGACAACGCTGCTGGCCGCCAAAAAGCCCGGCACCATAAAGGTGAAGAACGCCAGAATTAAAAACAACGCAATGAATGTGCGCATTTTTAACGCCAGTAACAACAAGCTTTCGCCGGAAAAAACAGACGATTGTTGAGATGCAGTATTTTGAGAAGTTTTCATATTAAAGTCCTTGCGCGCTTGCTGACACAAGTGCAGATTCTGTTGCTTCAGAGCGAGCGATATTGGCGGTTAATTTGCCTCCGGACATCACCAGAATGCGATCAGAAACAGCCATGATTTCTTTGAGGTCGGAGGTCGAAAACAACACACCAATCCCCTGCTCAGAAAGCTTTACCATCATGTTAAATACGTCGCCTTTGGCACCAATATCAATGCCGCGAGTTGGCTCATCCAATAACAAAACTTTCGGACTGGTTAACAAGGTTCGGCCAATCACCACTTTTTGTTGGTTGCCACCGCTTAATGCGCGTATTTCAATATCAGGAGAAGACACCTTGATAGACAAATCACCAATGGCGGACGTTACCGCTTCAGCTTCGGCTTTTTCATCAATCGAAAAACGATGCTTGAGTCGACGCCATAAGCTAGAAATCGTCATGTTATTGCTCACTGACGAAATGGGGAAAATGCCATTCTTTTTGCGATCTTCAGGAACAAGGCAAATCCCATAACGAATGCGATCACTGGTATCCATTTTGGCGGGCACTTTATGTCCTGCTATCTCGACCTCGCCAGAGTATTCTTGTAAGCCAAGTAGACATTCCATTAGTTCGGTTCGACCTGCGCCCATGAGTCCATAAACGCCAACGATCTCACCGGATTTCACATCCATTGATACATCATCAACCAAAGTAAGACCCATTTCGTTGATCAGCTTGATGTTTTTTACGTCTAGTACTGGCTTGCCAAATTCACGACCCGGTTTCAAGAAATTAGACACAGGGTCGCTACCCAACATCTCTCTGACAATCCACGGCACATCGATGTCTTTGACTTCCGCTTCAGACTGGAAGTTGCCATCACGTAAAATCGTAATATGATCACCGATCGCCATCAGTTCTTCTAAACGATGGGAAATATAAATAATAGAAACGCCCTGAGCGGTTAAGTCTCGAATAACTTTAAACAGCAACTCCACTTCGGTTTTACTTAATGCCGAAGTAGGTTCATCCAGAATCAACACATCCGCTTCATCGGCCAAGGCTTTGGCGATTTCAATCAACTGCTGTTGACCCACTTTCAAGTTAGACAGCAATTCAGATGGCTTAATGTCTTGGTCAAGACGGGCCATTAGTTCAGCGGTGATTCGGTGTTGTTCCGCGGTATCTAACGGCATCAGACCATGCTGTTTTTCGCGACCCAAGAAGATATTTTCCGCCACCGTTAAGTTGCCAAACAGATTAAGCTCTTGGTGAACCATGCCAATACCTTTGGCAGCGGCATCACGAGTATGCTGAAAAGAGACAGCTTCATCGTTGAGATAAATAGTGCCTTTACTGGGCTGTTGAACACCCGCGAGAATCTTCATCAAGGTGGATTTACCCGCGCCATTTTCACCAATGATGACATTCACTTTGCCGCGGTAAACTCGGTAATCTACTTCGTTTAATGCGATAGTGCCTGGGTAAATCATGGAAATTTTTTCGGCGCGAATGACGACGTCAGCGTTAACTTGGCTCATCATTTGCCTCCAAGAGTAATCTGCATTGGTACAGCATCACTGATGGTGTTTTGATCAATGGTAATCGCAGCAATAACCGTGGCTTTTTTGCCTACCCAACTAGAATCTGGTTCGCCAACAGACGCCATAGCGCGATTATTAAACTCTCGTGAGATTTGAGCAAAACGAATCTGGTTCTTGAAATCATCAAATACAACGTATTTGGACGCATCACGAATTGCATTGCCTTTGATAATACGTCCCACTTGAAGATTAATATTGGTATCGCCAACTTTAATCGTTATAGCACCTCTCATTTTGCCTAAATTAACACTGTCGATGGTGCCATCTAAACGGACAAAGAAGCTTTGCTTAGTGTTAATTTTCTGTGCATCCAGCTGGGATTTAATGCTTTCCCATGGAGTGAACGCTTGCGTTGCTTCTGGGAAGACTTTTGGCTCCCAAAGCTGATCGGCCACTTCAGACAAGGTGAAGTCTGCGAAGCTAACGACGGCATTAGGATCTTTAGGAATAATAGGATTGCCATCAGCATCTAAGTCCGTAACGGTACAGGCTGTCAGCAAATTAAGGCACGCAATGAGCCCGATAAATTGAAAGAGTTTTTTATAAGACATAATGATACCCAAGGAGCCGAAGCTCTCGAAAATGAGAGCTTCGAATCAGGTTGTTATTTTTTTAGAGCGAAGTTGCTTAGATTTTTCGCATTAGAACTATCAATCAATACACAATCCATGAGTTGTTTTTCTGGCAATCCTGTTGAGCCAGTACGAATGTATAGATCTGCCTGTTCAGCAACGCGCTGTGCTTGAGCATAAGCTGGCTGCATTACAGTTGCCTTGATGTTAGAACCTTTGATAATAGAATCTCTAACGTAATCTAGACCGTCAAAACCCACGATGAAAACGTCTTTACGACCGGCGGCTTGCAATGCTGCTTCTGCACCCAACGCCATAGAATCATTCCCCGTGATCACGCCTTTGATATTTGGATTCGCTTGTAGAATCGACTCCATACGGCTAAACGCTTCAGTTTGGCTCCAGTTAGCTGACTGACGAGCCACCATTTTGAATTCTGGGAAGTTATCCAGAATGTCGTGGAAGCCTTCACTGCGCACTTGCGCATTGGTGTCTGACTCTGGTCCTAACAACTCAACGTACTCACCACCGTCACCCATCAACTCGGCAAATTTTTCACCTGCTAACTGAGCACCTTGAAAGTTATTCGATACGATTTGAGTCACAGCAATGCCAGTTTTATTGATTTCACGATCATATAGAAAAGCGGGGATACCGGCTTTTTTCAAACGCTCTAATGAACCAATACTTGCGTCCGCGTCAGCATTATCCAAAATAACCGCTTTGGCTTGACGAGCAATCGCCGTTTCAATCAGTTGGTTTTGTTTGTTCACATCACCGTCATGAGAAGCGACCAAGGTGTCATAGCCCAATTCTTTTGCTTTCGCATCCGCGCCTTCGGCACCGGCTTTAAAAAATGGATTATCGTGGGATGGCGTGATGATGGCAATCAAACCGTTACTAGCCATAACACTGGTGCTCGCTAAGGTAAGTAGCGTTGCTGCAAAGCAAGATTTCAGGAAGGTATTTTTTTTCATTGTATGTCTCCAGTGTACTTATTTTTATTAAAATATTTGAAATAGCAAACGATTGCGTAATCGTTTGCTATTTTTATATTAAGCACATGGAAGTTGTCAATGAATTCTTGACCATTCATAAAAAAACCATATTTATCAGTCAGTTACAAAGAAACACGGCAGATAACTGGTGTAATTTAACAACAAAACACCAAGCATCTGAATTATAAGAACTTTTTCCAAGAAAAAGCCTTACACCCAACCTTAAAAACGAGTTCTTCACCTCGTTTCTAAGAGAATCATCAAAAAGCTGAAAGTAAAATACACAGAAAATAACAAGAAATAGAGTTAGTCTGCAGACACAAAGGCGACTGATGAACGAACCACCAAATTAGGCTCTAACATGATCATCTTGCCCTCTTGGCGTGGGTTCTCAATACGTTCAATCATGGTGCTGATCGCCAATTCCGCTAATCGCTCTTTAGGCTGGTTGATGGTGGTTAAAGGTGGGCTAAAATAGGCAGAATACATGCAGTTGTCATAGCCGATGATAGACAATTGCTGCGGGATTTTGATACCAGACAATTGCGCTTCACTCATAGCCCCCATCGCCATGGCATCATTACCAACAAACACGGCACTAGGCAAATTCTGACAGGATAATAATTGGCGCATTCCCAGCTTTCCACCTTCAAACTCGAAGTCAGATTCAATGATCCAATCCCCCTCGATGGCTAAACCTGCTTGATCCATGGCTTCAATAAACCCTTCTAAACGCTGCTTCGCTGGCAATTTTTCTAACGGCCCGCCGATATAAGCAATACGTTTATGGCCTTGCTCAATAAGGTGTTGTATCGCCAAATGTGCGCCTTTGACTGAATTATCTTGAATACGATCGACATAATCGTCAGACGGGCCCCAATCCATCACCACCATTGGCAAATTACGCTGACCGATTAACGAACTAAACAACGAGTCGTCATAAGCGGTACACATCACCAAAATGCCATCGACCCGCTTTTGCGTCAGCATTCTTAAATACGAATTGGTTTTTTCAAGTTCGCCATCGGTATTACAAAGCACAAGGTTGTAACCTTCTCGGTAACAGCACTTCTCGACTTCATTGACCAATTCGGCAAAAAAAGGATTCAAAGTAGTGGTGACTAACATGCCAAGGCTTTTGGTATTCTTTACCTTTAAACTGCGTGCTACGGCGCTAGGAGCATAGTTCAGCTCTTCGGCGGCTTGCAAAACTCGTTCTTGCGTCGTTTTTGCTACAAAACGCGTTTTATTCAAAACATGAGATACGGTTGTTGTTGAAACTCCAGCCCGTAACGCTACGTCTTTGATTGTCGCAGACAAACTTGCACTCCCCTTTCATGAATTGTGTTAACTGACTTTCTTCGCAGCCAATTTATACAAACAAAGACAAATAGATCAATCGCTTACGACTTGCCTTTGTTTGCAAAAAAACGGCGTAGAATTCAATACTATTGCAGGAAGTATACTTAACGACATTATAAAAATGCATCAAGAGTTTTTTATAATGTTTGATTTACCTATCTTACTGGGCACTATTTTTTGAAAAATAGCTCTTATGAGTCTTTACTCATCCGCGATGAAACTCGATATTCCCCCGGCGTCATACCCAAGTTCTTTCGCGAAACCGTGTACATGTATTGCACTGAGGGATAGCCACAGGTTCGGGCGATTTCATCGAACGGTAAATCTGTTGAAGTGATCAATTCACAGGCTCGATAAAACTTGGTCATGTGCAGTTGTTCGTGCATTGAGCAGCCAATTTCGTCGATAAAGCGAGTTTCTAGGTTGGTTCTTGATATACCAATGTAATCGACAACTTGCGCCACTTTCACACCTCGACAGGCATTATGACGAATAAAATGCATGGCTTGAATCACATAAGGATCATGCAAGGCGCGATAATCAGACGATTGTCTTTCTGCTACACCTGTAGGGTCGACCACCACCAGCGAGTTCTCTGCAGAATAACCTTGCAACATACGATGCAACATTTTTGCCGCTTCATAACCCATTTGCTTGCTGCCCTGCTCAACAGAAGACAAAGCGGTGCGGTTTAAGTACCTTGCCATATTCTCATTATCAATGCCTACAATGGCGACTTGCTCTGGCACCAAGATATTCAAATGATCACAGACTTGTAATAAATGGCGTGCTCTGGAGTCGGTGACGGCAACAATACCAATCGGCTTAGGAAGTTCATTAAGCCAAGTCTCTAGCTCATGTTGAGCGGTTTCCCACACATCTGCAGAGGTACAGAAACCTTGATGAACATGAGGTTCAAATCCATCAGAGCGAACTTGCTCAACAAAAGCATGCTCTCGCTCACTGGCCCAACGACTGTAAATCGTACTTGGCATCCCATAAAACGCAAACTCAGGTAAACCTTTGCGCTTCAAGTGTTGATAGGCACAACGCACTAGTGCAGCATTGTCTGTTGCCACATAAGGTAAACGTGGATAATCTTTTTTGTGAAGATATGAACCACCAACCGCTACGGTAGGAATCTTGCTGTCTTTTAAGATTTCTTCGACTTCAGGATTATCAAAATCAGCAATGATGCCATCGCCTTTCCAGTGTTTCAGGTCATCAAGGCGAAAGCGAAAATCGTCTTCAAAATACACATCCCAGTCACACTGAGCCGCTTGTAAATATTCACCAATCCCTTCAATCACTTGACGATCGTAAACCTTATTCGCATTGAAGACTAAATTAAGTCGATAACGTTTTTCAAACATACAACAGCATCTCTAATTTTTATTATTACTTGATCATACTCTTGTTGATATTGCAGGTTCTAGGTAATGATAAAAATCAGAAGGGAAATAACAGAAATCGTAATGAAAGAAAGTTGGCAATAAGAGCGGCGTATTGCTGCACCGCTCTTGCTTATTACAAGCCTTTTACTCTTTGGTATAACTCCTGAAAGCGCCTGCGTTTCTCTGTATACCAAGCGCTATTTTCTTGATTAGGCAAATAACGTTTAATGAGCGCTGGCTTGGTACAAATTTCGTTTAGCGCGCCTTGGCCTTGATCGCCAATAGCGGCTAATCGAGCCGCCCCCAAAGCAGGCCCAACTTCACCACCTGCACGGTAATCCATTGGCACATTAAAGACATCAGCTAACATTTGTAAACAATACGTACTTTTGGCTCCGCCACCAATCACGTCTATTCCTTCGCTGATACTTTGTGCCGAGCGCACCGCATCCAATCCATCCAGCAAGGCAAAGCTCACTCCTTCAAGCACAGCATGAACCAAATCCGCTGGCGTCGTTTCGTGGGTCATCCCCCAAAAAACACCTTTTGCATTGGCATCGTTATGCGGTGTTCTTTCTCCGCTTAGATAAGGCAAAAAAGTAAGCTTACTATCGTGATCCATACGATTCTCGGCCGCCAATAAAGCCAGCTCCACACTGCTAAATTGTGCCAATTTCGTGACCCAATCAATGCAACTCGCGGCACTCAACATCACCGACATAGTGTGCCAAGTATTCGGAACCGCATGACCAAAACTGTGCAAGGCAGCAGAAGGGTTCGCTGTAAAGCCATCACTTACCGCAAAAATCACCCCTGAGGTGCCAAGTGATAGCATAGTTTGTGTAGATGAAATAATGCCCATGCCGACTGCGCCAGCGGCGTTATCACCACCGCCCGCGACCACTGGTATAACTGGCAAAGACCAACGTTTTGCCAACACCTCGTCGATCGTGCCGGTGATTTCTGAGCCTTCATATACCTTTGGCATTTGCTGTTCGTTTAAGCCTGTTGCTTGCAACATGGTCTCGCTCCAAGCGCGTTGCTCCATGTTCAACCAAAGCGTTCCTGAGGCGTCTGACACATCGGTTGCGAAATCCCCTGTCATGCGAAAGCGCAGGTAGTCTTTTGGTAACAGCACCTTGTCGATTTGTGCAAATACCTCTGGCTCATGTTGCTTCACCCAAAGTAACTTAGGCGCGGTAAAACCTGGCATAACTAGGTTCCCCGTAATAGCTTGTACTTCTGGACAGCGTCGTTGCAATGACAAGCATTCTTCGTGGGAGCGGCCATCATTCCAAAGGATAGCCGGACGCAATGCTTCACCCTGCTTACCAAGCAAGGTCGCACCATGCATTTGCCCAGATAAACCTATGGCTTTCACGCCTTGCAGATTATGCTCTGAAGCAAGCTGCAACATTGCTAAGTCAGTTGCTTGCCACCAGTCTTCTGGGTTTTGCTCCGACCAAAGGTCAAAAGGACGCGACACCGAAAGAGGCGACGAACAGCTTGCCGCAACGCGTCCGTTTTCATCCATGAGAATTACTTTAACGCCAGACGTTCCGAGATCTATACCGATATACATACAATACCTATAAATAAATTCGACTTGATGAAATGCTGTTTACTGCGATTTTTTGGTTTTCACGTCCAGCCAAACGGCAAGCAACAAAATCATGCCTTTAACGATTAGTTGCCAAAACGTAGGCACATCCAACATGCTCATGCCATTGTCCAAGCTCGCCATAATAAGTGCGCCCATAATGGCACCGAATACCGCACCAACACCGCCAGCCAAACTGGCGCCACCAATAACACAGGCTGCGATAGCATCCAGTTCTGCCATGTTTCCAGCCGCAGGAGAGCCGGCACCCAGTCGAGAGGTCAGTATTAAAGCGGCCACCGCGACCATCATGCCATTGAAGCCAAACACCAACATTTTAGTGCGTTCAACGTTAACTCCTGACATACGAGTCGCTTCGATGTTGCCACCGATAGCATAAATTCGACGACCAAACGATGTTCGTTTTGCTACATAGGTGGCGATTAGAATCAGCCCGCCCATGATCAAGATTGGCGTTGGAATACCGCGATAACTTTCCAAGATAAACAACAAGCCCATCAACACGACAACAGCAATCGTCGCTTTGGCGTATTCAAATTTAGCCGACTGATTTTCCACTCCGTGCTTTTGTCTTGCTTTACGTCGAGCATAAACTTTTGCCACAAAACCAAGGCACAACAAGGACACAACGCTAATCCCCCAGCCAGACGGAATGTAACTTTGCCCAACAATCGCCAGAGAACTAGACGTAGGCGCAACCGTTGCGCCGTCGGTTAACCCAACTAAGATGCCACGAAACGCCAACATGCCTGCCAAGGTGACAATAAAAGACGGCACTTTTTGATAGGCAACCCACCAGCCGTTAAACAAGCCCAACACCAAACCCGCAGCGACCGTGATTAAAACGGTGAGCATAATAGGAAAGTGAAACCAAACATCCAGAATCGCCGCAATCCCGCCCAACAAGCCCATCATAGAACCAACCGACAAATCGATTTCGGCGCTGATGATGACAAACACCATGCCAATAGCAAGCACGCCCACAATGGCTGTTTGACGAATCAAGTTCGAAATATTCCGTGGCGAAATAAACGCTCCATCGGTCGCGATAGAAAAGAAGACGACAATCAGCAGCATCGCCGCTAACATCGCAAACAGTTGTAATTGACTGGTTTTAATTGTTTTAAACATTTGCTACACCTTCTTTGATCGCGCAATTCATAATCATTTCTTGGGTCAAACCTTGATGGTCAAATTGCCCTTTCAAGCGTCCTTCGTGCATCACCAAGACTCGGTCACTGATACCAATCACTTCGGATAATTCAGACGACACCATGATGATCGACATTCCCTGCTTGACGAGCGCGAACATCAGCTTATAAATTTCGTATTTCGCGCCCACATCAATGCCACGAGTCGGTTCGTCTAGTATCAAGATCTTTGGATGCGTTAATAAACATTTGGCGATGATGGCTTTTTGTTGATTACCACCACTCAGATTTTTAATAGACAATTCAGAAGACGCGGTTTTTACTTTCAGCTGGGCAATATAACGGTCAATATCTTGGCTTTCTTTATCTTCATTCACTGCGCCAAACCAAGAAGAGTATTGCTTCAAAACCGACAAGGTAATGTTCCGTCCAACACTCATAATAGGCACAATACCGTGGCGTTTTCGGTCTTCCGGCACCATAGCAATGCCCGCTTCCAGCGCTGTGCGCTGAGAACGAATTGTTAAAGATTTATCATGCAATTCAATGTTCGCTTCGTAATGTCCGTCGTAAGACCCGTACAAACATTGCATCAGCTCCGTTCGACCTGACCCAATCAAACCGGCGATACCTAGAATTTCGCCCTGACGCAATTCGAAACTAACATCGTCTACCTGTGCTCGCGAGGCACCGGCTTGCTTCGCTGTCGCATGATTTACCTTCAATACGACGTCACCAATATCGTGCTCTTCACGTGGGAAAAGCTCATCCAGTTCGCGCCCAACCATCATGCTGATAATGTCGTTTTGCGTTAGATTATCGACAGGTCGGGTGTCTATATGGTCACCATCACGAATAACCGTGACCCAATTGGATAAAGCCAATACTTCTTCCAATTTATGGGAAATGTAAATGCAAGCAATGCCCTGCTGTTTCAGCTCGCTCACAATATTCAATAGGATTTCGATTTCTGTGGTGGTCAGAGAAGACGTCGGTTCGTCTAATATCAATAGCTTCACGTTTTTGTTTAACGCTTTGGCGATTTCGACCAATTGCTGCTGGCCCACACCAAGCTCTCGGATTGGCGTATCCGGTAAAATATCCAATTTGACTCGCGCCAACAATTCCGACGTACGACGGTGCATTTCTTCGTCATTCAGCCTCGCAAACGAACCAAGCTCATTACCCAGAAAGATATTTTCTAAGACAGTCATTTCTTTAACAAGCGCCAATTCTTGGTGAATAATGACGATCCCTAGCGCTTCGGTATCTCGAATGCTGGATGCTTTAACAAGACTCCCTTCAAAGTAAATTTCACCTTCGTAAGAACCAAATGGCCAAACGCCGCTCAGCACCTTCATCAAGGTTGATTTGCCTGAGCCATTCTCGCCACAAATGGATAAGGCTTCACCAGGTTCAAGCTGAATGCTGACTCCATTTAATGCACGGACACCGGAGAAACTTTTTACAATCCCACGCATGTCCAATAAGGGTTGCTTCATGTTTACGCCTCTTTCTACATCTTTTTTTAAACCAGAAAAGCAAACAGCACCCTTTTTCAGGTGCTGTTTATAGGAATGAACTAAGGGTTGTAAACAGAGTTACGTGAGTGATAACCATCGGCAATAACGGTGGAGTCTAGGTTATCTTTATTGACCGAAATAGGCGTTAACAACACGGCATCGACATCTTTTTTGCCGTTGTTAACAGAGCCATTCACCTTGATACTTTCACCACGGGCCAATTTTACGGCCATTTCCGCACTGGTTGTCGCCAGTTTAGAAATCGGTTTGTACACCGTCATGGTTTGGGTGCCCGCGACAATACGACGCATTGCGGCAAGGTCTGCATCTTGACCAGAAATAACCACTTTACCACTCAAGCCTTGAGCCGCTAGCGCTTGTACTGCGCCACCCGCCGTCGAGTCATTGGAAGCAACCACCGCATCGATTTTATTGGCGTTCGCCGTTAGGCCGTTTTCCATGATGTTCAATGCCGCTTCTGCAGACCAGCCCATAGCCCATTGGTCACCCACCACTTTAATTTTTTTAGAATCAATGGCTGGTTGAAGAACGTTCATTTGCCCCTGACGGAACATCTTCGCATTGTTATCGGTAGGCGATCCGCCCATTAGGAAATAATTGCCTGTTGGTTTACGCTTAAGCAGGGCCTCGGCTTGCATTTCACCAACACGAATGTTGTCAAAAGATACATACAAATCGATGTCTGCAAATTTGATTAATCGGTCATAAGCCAAGACTTTGATGCCTTCCGCTTTGGCTTCGGCCAACACATTGCCTAACACTTCACCGTTTTCAGGCACGATAACCAGCACATCAACACCTCGAGAAATCATGTTTTCGATTTGGGATATTTGAGTGGTGACATCACCGTTTGCAGATTGGGTATAGACTTTTGCCCCCATGGCTTCCGCCGCTGAGGTAAATAAGTCTCGGTCTTTCTGCCAGCGCTCTAGGCGTAAGTCAGACATTAGCAAACCAATCTTTTCACCGTCTGCTAAAGCAGGAAGAGACGTTGCTGCACAGAGGGTTGCCAACAAACTCATAGAAACGATTTTTTTCATCTTTTCATTCCTTGTTATTTTTATGAAGTGAACGATCTCCTAATGGAGTTAGACGAATGTAAATCGATGGTTTATCGAACGGTATTATCTTTTTTTGTTTCGGTTTAGCGTTTTTACAAAAAAAGCCCTTTGAACATCCATCCAAAGGGCTTCGATAAAACATATAAGCATTTTATTTATAAGTTAAGCGTTTATGCAGACTATTCTTCAACTTGATTAATAAAAATAAGCACTAAAAATAACACAACAATAAAGCGAAATGCTGAAGCTTGCCCGTTCCAAATTTGTGACTGCCACATTAAGAACCATTCAGCACCAATGGTCATAAACCCAGTGAACCAAAGCAGCACGCCAAGAGCCAAACCAAAATTCGCCAATGCTTTTGCGGCATTAAATTGCTTTTTATCCAGCTTTCTCTTTTGCCACATATTCCATGCACCCAAGGCACACAAAATTCCAACTAAAGCTTCGACCAAGATAATTAACCAATAGAATCCGTGATGCAAAGCAGGTTCATTGACAGCTCGATATTTAAGTTCATTCCATTCAAACGTCGTATCCATCGTCAATACATGCTGAACAAACGCAAAGTTAGACCCGTAATCCACCACATTATTAAAAGCCACTAAACCTGCAAACAGAGCAACACAACCGACTAACGTAATTTTGATTGTTCTTAAATGATTCATCTAATCCTATCCTTTTGATTTGATTAATATAGTGAGTAAGAACTAAAAAAGCTCAGGTGTATAAGCAAAAACCATATTCCGCCCTGCTTGTTTAGCTCGATATAGACTGATATCTGAAAGCTTAATGGCCTCATTGAAATCAATATTACCTGAGGTTTCACACAACCCAATACTCAAGGTAATAGAAAGACTAATTTTGCTATGTTCAAACGGTGTTTTTTCTACACATTCGCGTATAGAGTCCAGCAATATTAGCGCTTCTTGCTCTCTCGTCTCGGGAAGTAATAATAGGAATTCTTCTCCTCCCCAACGCCCTATTGAATCTTGCACTCGGATACATTCGCTCAGCACTTTACTTGTATGTTTTAAAACCAGATCCCCTACTTCATGACCAAATTCATCATTAATAACTTTAAATTTATCAATGTCCAAAATCGCTATGGTTGAAACACGGCTGTTCATCTTACCTTGCTGAAACTCATTGATAAGGATGTTCTGAATACCGCGACGGTTTGGTAACAATGTCAGGTAGTCGAATTGAGCCTGATGCTCATACTTATCTTTCATAGTTTTTAGTTGGCTAAATGAATATTGACGTGCCATTTCATAAAAGCCGGAAAGAGCAACAATCGTTAAAAAGACATACACTAAACGTGTTTTAAACTCATAAGAATAAGTCGTCAGCAACAGCAGGTCGTTCGGAGAAAAAAGCATCAATGACGCAATCACTCCAAAAGTAGCATTGGCGATAACGCCTTGCTTCAAACCTAAGAAGGCAAAGGTTACCGAAGGAATGATATATATCCATAAAGGACCACTATTGTTTATTCCTCCGGCACATATCAAATAAAGACCTAAGAAATACAGGGCAACAATAGCTAGATAGCGGGAAAGGTTATGGTAATGGCTATAAACAGGAGATTTTAAAATATAAAACGTTAAAAACAGTAAACTACTTACTAAAAATAGACTAATTGCTAAACTATAAAGCTGGGTAAAAAGACTATTTATTGCTGTAAAAAACGCGATAATAGAGCCTATCAAGCCAAAAAAACCAGCCAAGTAGCTCTGTTGGCCGCCTTCGCCTTCGTTCATTTTTTTGGCATAACTATACTTGTAATAGCGAACCCATTTTTTAAAAAATAGCCTCATGCATCATCCTTCCTTGATGCTATTAATACGGGCAAAACCGTAGCGTAGCAACATGACATTTTATAATTTAATCATTGCTTAAAATATAATGGCTCAATTAATGTAAAATATAGATACTCTAAATACCCCGTATAATCAAACATTTAGTATAAAAAACGTTCTAATAATGCTAAAGATCAAACAAGCCTAGCTTTTGTCTTTGTTTGTAGTTAGCTGCATACCTTCTTGCTGATGACTTATAAATACATCACTATTTAATACACAGCTGAACCCCCCTTCAGACCTCTTATATTTAGCCAGAAGAACAACGCAGTTCAAGGACAACATACACTCAATGAATTTTCTCAAAAAATACACAGGTTGGTTTGTACTTGGGACTTTGGTCTTTTATCTTTTTTCTGTTGCTCATTTAGCCCCTGTGTTAATGCCTACTCTATTGGCGTGGGGAGCCAATATCGCTATGTGGCAAACCTTAGCACCAAGCGCGAAGCGGCAAGTCACTTGGCTTATGGGGATAGGAGTAGCGGCTCTAGTCTTTGCAGGTACGAAAGGTACGTGGATGACTTGGCAGCAAATTTTTGCGGTAAATTTGCCTATGCTGGCAATGTTTGTGGCTGTTTCATTTTTAGATTTAACTGGCTCTAAAGATGAAAAACGCCCTTTACCAAAAGGATTAAGCGCTATATTTAATACTGCGCTTGGCGTGCAAGCATTAGGTGCAGTGATTAACCTGTCTGTGATTCTAGTCTTCGCAGATCGTATAAAAGGCGCAATAAAATTAACGCCGGAACAGCAGTTTATACTGACTCGTAACTTTTCCGCAGCCGCTTGGTGGTCACCTTTCTTTGTGGCAACGGGCGTCGCAATTATTTATGCACCAGGAATGCAGTGGCAAAAAACCGTTATACCAGGTCTTGTCATGGGACTAGTCGCCATCATTTTTTCCACTGTAGAAGCCTTTCGACGCACAAAAGGCGATTTTAACGGCTACCCAATTCGTAAAGAGAGCCTCTTCATCCCTATGATTCTGGCTTCTAGCGTTATATTTTTTCACTTCATTTGGCCTGATATCAGCATATTGGTGCTGATCTGTCTATTAGCACCAAGCGCAACCATATTGCTGATGCGAACGCCATCCAGAAGGAAAAGCTTAACGCATTTTGTGAACCACAAACTGGCTCAAATCGGCAGTCAGTTTGCCTTATTTCTTGCGGCCGGTATCTTTTCCAATGGCATTAGCGCGATTATTTTGAGTTATCCGCAATTCTTTAATTTGGACAGCTTTACATTTAGCCCGCTGCTCTTTTCATTGACTCTCGCCATCATGATTATTGCTGGCGTAATTGGAATACATCCCGTTGTAAGTATCGCCATAGCGAGTCCAATGCTGTTGCCATTGAATTCAGATCCAACTCAATTAGGCTTTTTGTTTCTAAGTGCCTGGGCTATTTCCGCAGGCAGTAGTGGATTAACAGGGCTTGGACTATTAATGACCAGCCGCTATCACATCCCGACTAGAACCATAGTGTCCAACAGCTTGCCTTACGCCATTTTCATGTGGCTGCTTTGCAGCTTGGTCAATGGAATATTTTTGTAAAACTTTATAAACCTATTCGATAGTGAAAGTGGTATTTTGCATTTTAAGCGTTCCCCCTTTAGTGTGGTAATTAAAACCAAGTTCGATTTTTAATTAAACGAAAAAGGAAGCAGAACAATGAAAACGAACACCACTCATAAAAATAACCAAAGCATCGCTAACTTTGCCGCGATTAAAACCGCCATCGCCAATAATGAAGAAGCATTACTCAAAGAATTGCTAGCAAACCAAGCCATACCAGAACTCGAAAAAAGCTATCTCATTGACCTAGTCGGACTTAGTAACGATCCTGCGATCTTGAAAATAATCAAAGACATTCCAATAGAAAAATAGGTCACAAAAAGTCGATTAAGCCTATTCTGTCATCAGTCGTGGGCCAGTGCCTTTTTCGCCCAGTTCATCGTATGGGTTGAGAAGCCGGCACCTTTCAAGGGACAAACAACCACAGCCAATACAATCGGCCATCATGTTTTTCAATTCCGTTAATTGAGTAATCTTCCTATCCAGCTCGCTTTGCCATCGGGAACCCAACGCTTCCCAATCTTCTAGGGTGACGCGAGTTCGGTTTGGTAACCCTTCAAGCTCCAATAAAATATCCTCCAAAGAAAAGCCTGTTCGCTGAGCAACCTGAATAATAGAAACAACCCGAATGACATGCTTTGGATACTGCCTATGGTTAGATGTATTTCTTTGGCTCTTGATTAGCCCTTTTCTTTCATAGAAATGCAAAGCTGACACAGATACGCCCGTCCTTTCACTTAACACGCCCACCGAAATCCACTCAGGCATTATTATTTTTCGCATTTTATGCTTGACCTCAACTTAAGTTTAGGTAGCAGAATAGACTCAAATTCAAATCAGTTCAAGTTCAGCACTTAATAAAGCCGCTGAGAGAGCTGTGAAAAAATACTATTTATACCTAAAAAGAGAGCCTTAATGAAAACCAATCTATTAGAATCCAGAGCACTTTGCCTGCTGCTGATTTCCACACTGACCGTCATGTCCAATGCCACTATTGCTCCGGCGTTACCTGGTTTAGCGAATGAATTCTCAGGAACACCCTCAGCCGATTTTTGGGTAAAAATGCTATTACCCATCCCAGCTTTGTTTGTGGTGATTTTTGCGCCGATCTTAGGCTGGACAGCGGATAAGTTCGGTCGCCGAAATCAAATAATCATTGCGACTACCGTCTTTGCCATCGCCGGTGCTGCTGGCGCACAGCTGCAAGACTTAGAAGCCATTATTATCAGCCGAGCTATTCTGGGTATATGTGTCGCTGGACTTATGACCGCCGTAACGGCGTTAATAACCGATTATTATTCTGGTCCGAAAAGAAGCCAATTTATGGGGCTGCAACAAGCTTTCTCTAATATTGGCGGCATTCTTTTCATCATCACAGCGGGCTATTTAGCAGGCATCAGCGCTCGACTGCCTTTTTATATCTACGCCAGTGCTATTCTGTTGCTTCCGCTCATATTCCTTTCTATTCGTGACAGCAAGCAAACCAATCAGCCCAGCGATAACCAACGAGACGATACTAATACCAGCTGGACACTACCGCTCATTGGCTGCTCTATTCTCGTTTTCTGCCACTTAGTCGTGTTTTATATCCTACCAACACAAATTCCATTTTTTATGGCCGATATTGGTATCACTGATCCAAGTAAATCAGGCTTGGCAATCGGAATGGGGACATTAATCGCCGCGATAACCGGCGTATTTTTTGGCAAGCTGGTTGCCAAAATCCAAAGCTATGGCGTCGCACTCATCGGCTTTATTACCATGAGCATTGGCATGCTCGTGCTATCACAAGCCACATCGTTCAGCTTGGTGATTCTCGGTTGCGGCCTCATGGGCGCTTGCATGGGATTAGTAATGCCAAATTTCATGGTAAAAGGCATGGAACTTGTGCCAAGCCACAAACGCGGACTCGCATCTGGCGTACTGACCAGCAGCATCTTCATTGGGCAATTTGTTTCACCTTTTGTCACCTCAGCTCTTATCGCCAAATTGGGGTACAGCGATTTTTACTTATTAGCAGGGGCTTTTACTTTAGTTCTAGCCATTGCAGGCGCAGCCACTCTGAAAAAACAATCTACTCTCACGACAAACGTCAACAAAGGAAACTAAAATGAAAGTACTGGCCTTCGGCACAAGCAACAGCAAAAACTCTATCAACAAGAAACTGGCTTTTTATGCTGCCCAGCAAATCAACAACGCAGACGTGTCACTAATCGACATTAACGACTTTGAAATGCCAATCTATAGCGAAGACCGAGAAAAAGAGTCAGGCATTCCGCAGCTCGCGCATGATTTTTATAAGGCAATAGGCTCGGCCGATAGCATCGTGATGTCATTCGCCGAATACAACGGTTCTTATACCTCGGCTTATAAAAACTTGTTCGATTGGACATCTCGAATAGACATGAAAGTCTTCCAAAATAAACCTGTAATAATGCTGTCTACTTCACCCGGCCCAAGCGGAGCACAAAGTGTTTTAGCCGCTGCACAAGCCTCAGCGCCCTACTTTGCAGCGAACGTAATCAATGCAATATCACTACCGAGCTTCTTCGATAACTTTGATGTAAATAAAGGTGTCGTAACTGATGAGACATTTAACCAGAACTTACTTACAGCAATCAGCAAACTCTAAGCTTTAAGAAAATGTATTGCGCCACGCATACTTAGATCATTAAGGGTATGCGTGGTGCTTATTATTAAAAAGCAAAAGAGTTGTCATTTTCACCTAAACATTTTTAATTACTTTTATTCCGACTTGGTTCGTGAGCAACATAACGAGGTAAATTGGCATCAAGATCATCCCAATTAGCACTTGATGACACAAAGTTATGCGATTGCGGTCTTTCATCAATATCAGAATCTAAAATACCAAGACGTAAACGCAATTGATTCGGTGATTGTTCGTTGCTACTAAAAATTGGGGAAGCACACACCCTACAAAAGTGACGTTTTTTCCCAGGCGAAGTCTCATAAAATGCAACCAGCTCCTGTCCTGTTTTTATCACTAACTCTTTTGTAGCGACAAACCCATTCGTGGCATATGCAGTGCCGCAGCTTTTTCTGCACTTAGAGCAATGGCAGTGAATAATGGAATCAATACCACCATGAATTTCTAATGTTACCGCCCCGCATAAACAGCTCCCGTGATACATAGAATTCCTTTTAAGCAATTATTGTGGTTTTAATTTATAGCAAAAAACTTAGAAAAATTGATCAAATGATAAAAATTCTTCGTTTGTTATGCATAAAAACACCTTAGATATCACTTTCAACTGTCACTAACGATAAACAGGCTGGTTATTTTTCACAGATATATCAAATGGTGGTGGTAAGACAATCATATAACTGATCCTTAAGTTTCGTTGACGAGTTAGGATGTACACAGCAGCATCCATAAGTTAGCTTCATTAAACAAGGAACTAACGACCTTCGAACGACTATACTTAAGAGATTAAAAGTGGCATCAGATGAACGACTATCACGAAAAAAAATAAACTATAAATATAGTATTACTTTTAGCGAAACTTTTGAATTTGAAATATGGCTGAGGGAGTCAGTATTCTTGATAAGAAAGGGAATAAACGAACTTTTGAAATGGTTGCGGGAGCACTTGTTTGAACTTAAAAGTAAACCTACGAATTTTGAAATGGTTGCGGGAGCACTTGTTTGAACTTAAAAGTGAACCTACGAATTTTGAAATGGTTGCGGGAGCAGGATTCGAACCTACGACCTTCGGGTTATGAGCCCGACGAGCTACCAGACTGCTCCATCCCGCGACAAGTTAAACTTTTGATATAGCTTACTTTTTAGTAATGTATTTCTGAATATTTGTATGACCAAATCTGATATTTGGTTGCGGGAGCAGGATTCGAACCTACGACCTTCGGGTTATGAGCCCGACGAGCTACCAGACTGCTCCATCCCGCGACAGATTAAACTATTGATTAACATAGTTTATATACAGAAATTAAAGATAAAAATATGTCAAGATAACTAAATTCACTTGGTTACTGGAGCCCTTTTATTAACTAAAAAGTGAACCAACGACCTACTGTAAGATGGTTGCGTGAGCCCTTTTCTTAACAAAAAGTGAACCAACGACCTACTGTAAGATGGTTGCGTGAGCCCTTTTCTTAACAAAAAGTGAACCAACGACCTACTGTAAGATGGTTGCG
>NZ_JBXUKU010000004.1:0-367788 GCF_057180105.1 Marinomonas sp. ATLA20 | reverse complement strand
TGGCTAGCAAGCTTAACCAATGCTGACAATAACATTTAAGTTGATTCTCTTTATCTTCATTGGTGATTGAGAGCATGAGATACCTTAAAGCACATAACGCCGTGCTAAGCCGGCCGAACCGTGAGCGTAGCACAGCGCGTACAATTGCGCAGCAATGCGCTGTGAGGAGCGTAGGTGAAGGTTCGGCTTGAGCACCTTGTTAGGTTTTTGACGGGAATTTAAGCCAAGTTGTGCCACTGACAATAGACTCGTACTTTATACCTCTCTCAGAGTATTCACTCTCATATGGTGGATCTACAGCAGTACGATCCAACAATATACCATCTAGACTGTATAAAAAGCATTCTAGCTCGCCGGATTCCACTATATATTCTTTATACCGACTCAGCCCCCAGAATAGGGCAACGTTTTTCAAATCGATCAACCTTTCCTCTTTCACAGAAATTTGTATCGAATATGTCCCGCACCCGACAAACATTACACCTGTTTCTGATACGTAAAATACCGAAACCGGTAAAGTTGAAGTATGCGCTTCCCAGTGAATGTATATTGAAAAGCTATCGTTAAGTACGATTTCTGTGAGCGTATCATTAAGATCGGACTTGAAACTGAAATAGAATTTTTCACGCTCGTATTCTGACGGCTCACGACAGTCTCTATGGCTAATCGTGATCTCGTCGTCTCCGATCAATATTGTATTTTTGATTCTACTCATAACTACTACAAAAACCTAACGCCCGCAGCACGCGTGGCTTTGCAGTGAAGGCGAAGCCGCAACGGAAAAGCCATCGCTGTGACTGCGTTTGTTATGTGCTGGCTTAAAATGGAATGTCATCCCACTCCTTCTCCTGTTCTGCTTTGCCTATTACTATCTTCTGAACATTAAACTTGCTAAGCATCGAATTAAGGATGTCCAGGAACTCTTTAGACTCAACAAGTCGGGAATTATCGGAAACTTGTTGCTTAAGATTTTCCAAAATATCCGAAGGCACCCCTTCTAGAGACTTGAAAATAGCAACTTTTTCTATAGCCTCCTCACTTGTGGTTGCATTTGAAAGAGCGCCAGAAAGTGAAATCAATATTTTATTTCTGGTTTTTGGGGACTTGACCAGCGTTTCAAATATCGCCTCGGCAACGTCACCTATCGTTTTTCCTTGAGCTTGGATTCCTTGATACTTGCCAATAAATCCGTAAGGGTCTAGCCCTTTACGGATTGGGATGATTAAAACGTCACGGCCAACAGCTACTCCAACTTCTTGATCGCACCATTTGCTTTCTTGAAATCCGGGCATAAGAATCGCTGCCAGCGCATCCATAGTTTTTAAGCCTGCTTCTATCTCGCTTTGCCACTCTTTTGTTGGCTCAATATCTTCATGAGCGACAAAACTGGATATAGCATATTTTCTAAGCGCAGTTTGCAGGTGTGAAGTCTGAACTTTGAAGGAAGCTAAATGACTCAAAAACAACCTGAAATGCCCTGCTTTCCAGAAACCAACCTCTCTCACCACCTCAGTACCATTTGGAACGTCAACAAGCCCCAGCTCGCCTGCGATTTTGAAAAGCAATTCCTCATCGACTTGAGCAAGCATATCCTTTGAGTACGATCTTTTACTATTGTGGGGGTAGTTATCCTGCGTTGGAACACCATGCCCACGGAAGTAGGCATCTATATCCGAAAATGTCATTCTAGACTGTAGCTCTGAGCCAATATCGTCTAAGAATTTAATTTTTTCCAATCCATTCATAATTGTCTGAATTTACTCCTAGAGCACATAACGCCCAAATAACAGGCTAAAAATTGTGGGCTAAACTTGAGCGGAGCGAACAGCCCGCTGTTTTTAGTCCTTGTTAATTTGCTTGTTATGCTTATCTACGCCAATTATATATTTATATTCGGCTTCAATTTCACTACGGGCAGCATTTAATTTAGGCAAATGTTCATGGATCCAAGGACCATAAAGTTCTTGTAACCGTTGTTCATGTGAATCGTTTGACTGGGCGAAAACTCTAAGTTTAGTTAAGCTTTCCCATACACTGGTTAGAAAACTATAAACTGATTTCTGCGAAGTATCCGATAGGTATAACTTTTTCTTTTCAAAGTCATGAAAGTACGTATCAAGAGCCAAAGCTGCCTTATCCATTCTTTCAATTGCAGGTGGTTTATCTCTGCCTAATTCATCTGGTTGAATTGCCCACCGGCATTGCAACCAAACATCCGCTAGTAATTCATAATTTTCAGTGATCGCATCAAATCGCTTTTGACTAATAGTATTTAATCTATGCTCGAACAGTTTCGCTTTTTCAGTAAGCTCTGCTTTTGTAACTTCTAAATTTGCAACATAGAGTGCTTTTTCACTTTCTAGCTTTTTGTCTAAATTAGACTTTTCATTTTGAATTATTCTCTTTGACCATAATTTACCTAACCATGCAGACATAGCTAAAATAATTACAGCCCCACCTCCGAATAAAGGTAATAACTCTCCATTAATGAAATTGCTCAAATCATACCCCATAAGCATAACATTTTAATAGTGCGCATGCTCGTTTAGACAATTTCAAAACTGTCCAAAAAACCTTATAAACGATTGAATAATAAAAGTTTTATAAAGCTATTCACAGAAGTGAAAACTGGAAAAACGAGCGTGCGCGTTATTCTTTTTATCCACAGCGCGTTATTTTTGCTCTGTGAACCCTTATTCATTGATATTAGGAGACTTTCTAACCAGCCACCAGTAAAAACACGCACTTTTTTGATTATTTTTCAGACAAAACAAGCCAGAAATTGGCAATCCAAAAAATATACTGTATATTTGTACAGTTTTTATCAATTTGTCGTGGTTTATTTGAGCGATGAGGTAGATACGGATTAAAAGACTTGGAATGAAAGCTAAATTCTACGTCGGCCTAAAGGCGCGACCCACCATAGACAATAGAGATTGATTCCCGCCTTCGCGGGCACTTGTCCCCTTGTGGGAAATGACGTGTCTACACAGGGATTCTTAGTGGAAATAATGAAAGAGATTAACCCCATCCTCCGCCTTCCCCTTGGAAGACAAAAGGGGAAGGAACTTGGTCATTTGTACACTCTACTTTCTATCTTTGAACCACTAAAAAAACCAGTTCGACGCGACGAAGTTGCGCGACTTTATGGAGTTTCAGGGTCATGAACAGAAAGACTTTCTCGAATAGAAGAGCCAATCTATGCCTTACGATAAAAGTCATGTTGCTAGTCCAGAATTAAACAACGTGAATGAGACGTTTGGGCGATAGCCCGATAAAGAGACCTTTTGGTTACTTTTATGGATCTGGATAAAAGTAACCCGCTCAGCAGAGCGGAATAAAACATGAAGTACTATGGAGCTGAACTTAAGAAAGAGCTCGATGAAAACAAACAACTAAAACTCTCTTCCCAACAAAAACACGTCTTCTTTAATCTGTTCATTCTGAGCAATATTCGGCAGCAATCCCCATTGCTCAAATCCTTGGCGTGTAAAGAAGCTTTGGCTGTCGAGGTTGCTGGCGTAGATGTAGGCGATAAGGTGAGTAAAGCCAAGTGTTGATCGGTTGGTTTCTAGGTATTGAAATAGTTGTGTGCCAATGCCTTTTCCTTGGCTATCTGGGGAGACGTAAACACTGATTTCACAGGCGGAGTCGAAGGCGGGCAAGCCATAGAAGGGTTCGACTGAGCACCAAGCAATGACGTTGCCCTGTTCTTCTAAGACTAACATTGGATGCTTGTCAGTGACGCTTTCTAGCCAGTCTATGACGTCGATTAAGCCAATGTTATCTTGTCGATGACCGGTGGTGGCAAAAAGATCGCAGTGTTGAAAGACGTCTAATATTGCAGGGGCGTCGTCTAGTTCGGCTAGACGAATCCCCTTGCTGTGACTGGTTGACATGAATCCGCTAGCCCTGTTCGAGCAAACGGCGTAGGTCAATAATGGCGGTGTTAGCACGTGCAATGTATGACGCCATAACCAAAGAGTGGTTGGCCAATACACCAAAACCGCTGCCATTTAAGATAAAGGGTGACCAAATACTCGCTTGCGTTGCTTCTAGTTCACGGATGATTTGACGTAGGCTAACCAGCGCGTTTTTGTCCTGTAAGGTGAAGATAAAATCCACTTCTATAGCGCGTAGCATGTGAATTAGTGCCCAGCTTGTACCACGTGCTTCGTAGAAAACATCATCGACTTTTGACCAAGGTGTACGAACGTAACGGGTATTTTCGTCTGATTCCAACTGTGGTTTGTCTTCAATGACACTTGCTGATAGACGCTGAGACAAGCTACCAAGACGAGTGCTGACATCTGACAACCAGTCTGAAAGGTTATCAGCACGGGCGTAAAATTGTGCTTTGTTGTTTGATTGACCCGCTAAACGATCAAGGTATTCCATTAACTCTTTATTGCCTCGACGATATTCACTTTCACTAGACGGTAAAGCCCAGCTTTTGTTGTCGAAGTTAAATTGTGGCTCGGCGATTTTCAAGTTCACGTCTTCTGTGGACTGAGACTGGGAGCGGCTAAATTCTTTGCGGAAGGCTCTGGCTAAATCACGAGATTGTACAAGCACACCAAATTCCCAGGCCGGCATGTTGTCCATAAATACGCCAGGCGGCATTACGTCGTTACTAATAAATCCACCCGGTTTATCCAGTAAAGTCTCCATAATGGTGTGCAGTGTGCTGGCTGTTGTGTAACCTGGCACCAGCTTTTTACTGTTATTTAGGTAACCACGCTCTGTGGCTTTTTCTTTTGCGGTGGCAACCACATCAAACTGATCTGGTTCATTACTCCAATACATGCCCAAAAAGCTCAACAATACAGCGGCAATGAGCACAGCCACTGCGGCGACTTTTCCGACACTTGAGAAATTAAAGCTTGGCTTTAGACCTTGTAACTTATTTGCTAACCACGACATTGTTGACCTACCTTAATCTTGTTGTAATTCGACCATGTAATCAGCACGATGATAGGTCATCGCACGTACACGAAATTCGGGAACACGGCTGTTAATAATTTGATAAATCAAACGTGCTTCTTTGTCATTTGGCCAGTAAATGGCAAGTGGCCGATCTGTTTTCGCCACTTCTTCTATAATAGGCTGAATCTTTGCGATTATCTCATCTTCGCTCAAACTAAAAAGTGTTTCTGGCAATAAAAACTGATCTTCTTTTAATGATTTTGGCTCTTCCGATACAAGTTCTTTTGTATTCCTCAATTCTGATTTCGCTTTCGACACTCTCGCGGCCTGTTCTCGTCTGGTTTTTAAGTCACTCACTCGCGAGGACATTTCTACAATGGCAGGATCTTCAGGATTCACAGAACGAGCAGAATCCAAATAACGTTCTGCTTGTTTATAATTGCGGTCTTTTGCCGCTTGCCATGCCCACTGAGTGTAGACATCAACAATGGCGGTTATACCTTGTATGGCTTTAAAATTACCAGGATCACGACCTAGAGCAGCTTGAAAGTATAAGTTGGCGTTGTCATCCACTGGCGTTAAAAGTCGCTGAGCAGACAGTGCTGTTTCACCCTGTTCAATTAAGCGTTGAGTCAAGCGTTCAAAAGCTGTTGGGGCTTTTACTGCTTTCGGTGACGATTTCTTTGTTGGTGTGGATTGTTCAACATCTACCGTTTTGTCAGCAACAGCGTTTTCTGGTGCTGCTTTTGACTCTACCACTTCTTCAACAGGCTGACTTTTCTCTGTTGTTCTGACATTTTCCTGACAGCCTGTCAGGAAAATCGCAACAATTAGAAAAGAAACTAGGTTTTTACTCAATTTGCCCCCTTGCAATTGGCAACTTAAAGGTGGATTGGTAGTCTACACCTTATACTCAACGTGGTGAAATATGGATTTACACTACACGTACAACTTGATTGAAGATATTTATGCGCCTATTCGTTCTACTGTTCTTATTGACTCTGCAAAACGTTTCTTACGCTTTCACTTTCGGTCCCACATCAAGACTTTCAGAACCAGATTTTTTACCCGTCGACCAAGCATTTCAGCTGTCTGTTTCGGCCCCTAAAGAAGGTAAGTTAACGGCAACATGGCAAATCAATGACGGCTACTATTTATACCAAGAACAGTTCGCTTTGTCTGGTGAACACTCCGATAAACTGCATTTCTCCCCATTTCCTGCCGGCACCCCCAAACAAGACCCTTATTATGGTGAAGTAATCATTTATCGAGATCAATTCACTGTGCCGATTTATTACGACATCAAACTGGCGCCAGGCACGCAGGTGAATGCCGTTCTCTCTTATCAAGGTTGTGCCGATAAAGGTTTGTGTTACGCACCGCAAAAAATGCCCATTCAATTTACTGTTCCATCACTATCACCAGCAGTAGAAAAGCAGCTAGCAGAATCTCAATCCAAAACAAAAAATGCTCAAATTACTTATTCAAGCATTGCCCCTTCTGAAGCACAGTCAGTTAGCCAGCAACTTAATTCGAATAATCTGTGGGCTACCATTATAGCGGTGTTTGGCTTGGGGTTACTCTTGTCGCTCACTCCATGTGTGTTACCTATGGTACCTATTGTGAGTGCTATTGTAGTGGGTACTCGCAACTCAAGATTAGGTGCGTTTTATTACAGCACGGTTTACGTACTGGCTATGGCATTAACCTACGCCGCTATTGGCGGACTCGTTGGTATTTTTGGCACTCAGCTCAATCTACAGGCTCAGTTACAAAACCCTTTATTGTTAATTGGCAGCGCGGCAATCTTTGTGTTACTGGCTTTCGCTATGTTTGGTGTTTATGAAATAAGACTACCCAGTTCATGGCAGCAACGCCTTCAGTTACCAAATAATCAAACAAATTCGGCGTGGAAATCTACGATTAGTATTTTTATCGCGGGGGTTTTATCAACGCTGATTGTGTCACCTTGCGTCTCTGCACCGCTTGCTGGCGCCTTGCTTTATATAAGCAGTCAGGGCAATGCATGGTATGGCGCAATGATGTTATTTGTAATGGCAATTGGGATGGGGGTTCCTCTTTTACTGGTGGGATTGTTTGGCCCTAAAATCTTACCCAAAAATGGTGAATGGCTTCACGACATCAAGGTATTAATGGGCTTTGGTTTGCTCGCGATGGCGATATGGCTGGTTACTCGCTGGTTGCCAATAAGTACTCATTTGTATCTATGGAGTATTCTAGCTCTGGCAATAAGCGCCTATTTCATTCATCGGGCCTACCGAGTTGCTTCGCACCCAGTTCGTTGGCTCTTGGTATTGATCTTTTTTCTTATTGGCAGCATTGAATTTATCGGTGGCACAATAAATAGCAGCAATCCGCTACAACCCTTGAAAAAATTATCATCATCCTCAGCAATAGTAGAAGAACCAGTGCTATTTGATGCCACTATTACGAATTTAAATGAGCTTGATGCAATTATTGCCAATGAAGATTCTCGACCGATTGTTTTGGACCTTTATGCAGATTGGTGCATCAGCTGTAAGATTTTAGAAGATATGTTTGCTTCGCCAGACGTATTACCGCTACTCAACAAGGTTCAGTTAATTCGGGTTGATGTCACTGAAAATTCAGCAAAGAACCAAGCATTGATGCAGAAGTTCAACTTATTTGGACCACCATCGCTGATATTCTTAGATAAAAAAGGCGCAGAACGCACGGAATTGACCTTAATGGGAGAACCGTCAAAGTCATCACTAGTAGATCGTTTAAACCTTGCTATTAGTCTGTAAATTAGACAAAAACACAGCAAGTTTACATCGGATCAAAAAACAACCAAGACAAACATTTTTATGTTTTTTTGCCGCATAACTGGACAATATCACGCTTTTTATCGATAATTTCCAGTTACAAGCTTTTACAATTCTTATTTTTATAAAAGCTCTGTTTGTTGGATAAGGCAAGCAGTAAACAAATTTATAAAAGAGACCGTTAAAAAGTCCCTATATAGTCAGTGACGACATAAAGCACTGAAACACCAACACAGACAGAAGAGAGTAATTATGGACATTCGTAAAATCAAAAAGCTAATCGAACTTTTAGAAGAATCTAACGTCTACGAGATTGAAATCAAAGAAGGCGAAGAGGCTGTTCGTATTAGTCGTGGTGGTGCTCCAGTTCAAGCACCTATGATGGCCGCTCCAATGATGTCAGCACCTGCTGCTGCCCCAGCTACCGCTCCTACTGCAGCTCCTGAAGCACCTGCTGCTATCGCAGGTCACACTGTAAACTCTCCAATGGTCGGCACTTATTACAAGTCTTCTGCGCCAGGTGCTAAGCCTTTCATCGAAGTAGGCCAAAAAGTTAACGTTGGCGATACTATCTGTATCGTTGAAGCAATGAAAATGATGAACCAAATTGAAGCAGATAAGTCTGGTACAATTGGCGCGATCCTTGTTGAAGACGGCGAGCCAGTTGAATTCGACCAGCCTCTTATTACTATCATTTAATCCAACGCAAAGGTTTCATCATGCTCGATAAGGTATTGATTGCTAACCGAGGCGAAATCGCGCTACGTATTTTACGTGCGTGTAAAGAGCTCGGTATCAAAACCGTTGCGGTTCACTCTAAGATTGACCGTGACTTATTACATGTGCGCCTTGCAGACGAGTCTATCTGCATAGGACCAAATCCATCAGCTCAAAGTTATTTGAATATCCCAGCTATCATCAGCGCTGCGGAATTAACAGATACCTCAGCTATTCACCCAGGCTACGGTTTCCTTGCAGAAAATGCGGATTTCGCAGAGCAAGTTGAGCGCTCTGGTTTTGCCTTCATCGGCCCTAAAGCTGAAACCATCCGCCTAATGGGTGACAAAGTTTCAGCAATCAAAGCGATGAAAGAAGCCGGTGTACCAACCGTTCCAGGCTCAAACGGTCCAGTACCTTCTGATCCTGAAGAGTGCATCCGTGTTGCTAATGAGATCGGTTTTCCGGTTATCGTAAAAGCAGCGGCTGGCGGTGGTGGTCGTGGTATGCGCGTTGTTCATAACGAAGGCAGCCTACTAAAATCCATCAGCATCACGCAATCTGAAGCAGGTTCTTACTTCGGTGACAGCACGGTTTACATGGAAAAATTCCTACAAAACCCTCGTCACGTCGAAGTACAAGTATTGGCTGACGGTCAAGGCAACGCTGTCCACCTTTATGATCGCGATTGCTCTTTGCAACGTCGCCATCAAAAAGTATTGGAAGAAGCGCCAGCACCGATGCTAAACGAAGAATCTCGCCAAGCATGTTTAAAAGCGTGTGTTGATGCTTGTATCAAGATCAACTACCGCGGTGCAGGTACGTTCGAATTCCTATACGAAGACGGCAATTTTTACTTCATCGAAATGAACACGCGCGTTCAAGTAGAACATCCAGTTACTGAAATGGTAACGGGCGTAGACATCGTTAAAGAACAACTTCGTATTGCTAGCGGCTTGCCTTTATCTTTTAAACAAGAAGACATCAAGCTTAACGGCCACGCAGTTGAGTCTCGTATCAACGCAGAAGACTCTAAAACCTTCATGCCTTGCCCAGGTAAAGTGG
This sequence comes from Marinomonas sp. ATLA20, assembly GCF_057180105.1. Taxonomy (NCBI): domain Bacteria; kingdom Pseudomonadati; phylum Pseudomonadota; class Gammaproteobacteria; order Oceanospirillales; family Oceanospirillaceae; genus Marinomonas; species Marinomonas sp. ATLA20. The sequence goes on along the minus strand of NZ_JBXUKU010000004.1, from coordinate 358,273 downwards.
AATACTTCCATGCTCCAGGCGGTATGGGTGTTCGTGTCGATTCTCATTTGTACAGCGGCTACACAGTACCACCAACGTATGATTCAATGATTGCTAAAATCATTTGTCATGCCCCTGATCGTACAGCTGCACTAAAACGCCTTTCTGGCGCTCTAGATGAAACATTCATCGATGGTATTAAAACCAATATAGAGCTTCAAAAAGACCTAGTAAATGATTCAAATTTCATTGCTGGTGGCGTTAACATCCATTATTTGGAGAAAAAACTGGGTCTATAAAGACTGCAGTTTTGCCCCTAGTGATGTCATAAATCACTAGGGGCAATCATTTTCCTCTCGCCTCTCGCTCCAAGCTTCGCTATTCTATTCCTGTTTGTTTTATTTGTTGGACTCCACTTTATGCCTTGGCTTCAAATTCGTATCCATACCACGCCCGATCACGTCCCAGCTTTTGAAGACACTCTTCTTGACTGTGGCGCCATGGTTGTCACTTTTGAAGACGTTCATGACGATCCTGTATACGAACCAGATCTAAACACCACGCCATTGTGGAAAAATACCAAGGTGACAGGCTTGTTTGAAGCTGACGCTGATATTGAACACATTCGCCCGGTGATTGAACATAAAGCCGAATCCCTTGGTGAAACCGACATCGACATGAAAATAGAGATTGTTGAAGATAAAGACTGGGAAAGAGAATGGATGGACAACTACCATCCAATCCAATTTGGCGAACGTCTTTGGGTTTGCCCAAGCTGGCGCGAAGTTCCCGATCAAAATGCGGTTACGCTGATGCTAGATCCAGGCTTGGCATTTGGTACAGGTACTCACCCTACCACTGCTTTATGCCTACAATGGCTAGACAGCATTGATTGCAAAGACAAAACTATTATCGACTATGGCTGTGGTTCAGGCATTCTTGGCATAGCAGGCTTGCTACTTGGTGCAAATAACATGGTGGGTATCGATATTGACCCACAAGCTGTTCAGGCAACCGAAGCCAATGCCGAGCGCAATCAAATAGACCCAAGCCGATTAGAAGTAAAACTGCCGCCATACGAATCTGACTTACAAGCCGACATCGTAGTGGCAAATATTCTTGCTGGACCACTTGCTCACCTCGCTCCTACTATTTCTGCTCTGGTGAAAAGTGGTGGCCAACTGGCTCTATCAGGCATTCTCGCCAACCAAGCCCAAGAAGTGGTTGAGGCGTATCAAGAATGGTTTACAATTGACTCCATAACCGAAAAAGAAGAATGGGTTCGTATTGTCGGCACGAAGCACGCATAATACTTAACGTTATATAAAGAGACCTTTGCACGACATCACCAACCAAAGGTCTCGCACAGTTTTTAGACAGGAAGATGACACCTTATGGCCAATAGCCTAATCACCCGCTGCCCAAAATGTTCAACCGCATTTAGAGTCAGTGATGAAGTATTAAGCATGGCCAAGGGAAAAGTCAGATGTGGCCAATGCTTCCACATATTTAATGCCAGTGATGCCGTTAAAAACAAAGCAAAATCTGCAACCCCTGCAGAAAAACCAAAACAAGAAAGCATCGATCCTATCGTCGAAGCAGTCAAAACTAAAACGCAAACAGATTCCACAAGTAAGCTCACCACAACTCAAAACAATACCGCCCATAAAGCGACAGATAACCTTATCGACAATAGGCTTGCCCCAGCGGAAGACGTTGTAAATCCCGATTGGCTACATACTTTATTTGATGACGACGACCTACAACCACCAGGTCAAAATACAGCGAGGTCAAAAGCTGCCCCAAAAAGCCCTGAAGATTCGGAAGCAGTAGAAACTCAATCGATAGAAATAAGCACGGCCTACCAAGAATCTGCTCGCAAGCAAGAACAGGCGAAAGCCCAAGCCAAAAAAGCAGAAACAAAAAGGCAAGATGAACCTGCCCCTTGGGAAGTTGAACTTGCTGAAGTGGAAGCCGCGCTTAAAGCAACACCACAACCATCCGTTACAACAAGCAAACCTATACCAAAAGCGGCACCAGCGCGTCAGACTTCCGCTGAAGAGGAGCCCAGCCCAGAACCGGACTACATGGTTGCCCTACACTCTTTGGCACAAACAGCCGCTGAACAAACTCGTCCATCAGACATTAAGAGTCAGCACACTATTCTTGAACAACTGTCTGCTCAACAGAGTTTGGCGCCATTGATGGGCGAAAGCGAACCTAAGTCGCAAAAGAAAAACAATCATCCTTGGCTATGGTTCTTTGCCTCTTTATTAGGCATCGCTTTGCTAACGGCACAAGTGGCAACGCATTTTTTTGAAGAAGGTAGCCGCTCCTCTAATTTTAGAGCCATATACAAAACTATATGTTCTTACTCAGGCTGTGCCCTACCGAGATTCGAGGATATCAGCGCCATCACTATTCAACATGTGCGCATACAAAGCCACCCATCTATACCAAATACACTTTTGGTAAATGCCATTATCACCAATACCAGCGATTTTTCTCAGCCCATGCCAAAAATCGCCCTAGAATTTTTCGACTTAAATGGCTTACCAGTCGCTGCGCGACTCTTCTCTCCAAGTGATTATCTGCATAAAGACTTTCTTGATATTACCTATATGCCACCAAACACACCGATTCATTTGGTCATTCCAATACAAGACCCAGGCGCTCGAGCGGTCACTCATCAGTTGAGAGCCTTTCCTACAGACACTCGCTCTTACTAGTTTTTCACTGTTTTAGTGCAAAGGTTAAAAAAAGAACAAAAAATAGTCAGTTTTTAGCCTGTCAAGACTTCAAAAACAACGATTGCATAGGTATTATTCACGCCCGCTCGACGCTGTCGACGATCTTTAACATTCAATCCAGTATTCAGGAACATCATGGCATTTGCTATTGGCCCATATTGCGTTGACAAACCCGTTATCCTAGCTCCTATGGCTGGTGTAACAGATTTGCCTTTTCGCCGCCTTTGCCATGATCAAGGTGCAGGCTTAGTCGTATCAGAAATGGTCACTTCTGATGTTCGCCTGTGGAACTCGACAAAAAGCCGCCATCGTTTAATTCATGATGCGGAAGTCTCGCCGAGATCCGTTCAAATTGCTGGTGGTGACCCTCAAATGATGGCTGAAGCCGCTCAACAAAATGTTGAGCTAGGCGCTCAGATCATTGATATAAACATGGGATGCCCTGCTAAAAAAGTATGCAATAAAGCAGCAGGCTCAGCATTACTTAAAGATGAAGCACTTGTTCGAGAAATACTGGAGACTGTTGTAAATAGTGTTTCTGTTCCGGTCACTCTAAAAATCCGTACTGGATGGAGTCTTGATCAGAAAAATGGTCTTGCGATTGCAAAAATGGCAGAAGATATTGGCATTCAAGCACTAGCGATTCATGGACGAACACGGGAATGCAAATTCCAAGGACAAGTAGAATACGACACGATTGCAGAGATTAAGCATCACTTAACTATCCCTATTTTTGCTAATGGGGATATAAAAGACGCGCAGTCAGCAAAGTTCGTGAAAGATTACACCAAGGCGGATGGCATTATGATTGGCCGAGCCGCCCAAGGAAGACCGTGGATTTTTCGCGAAATAAACCACTATTTAGAAACAAATGAATTGTTAGCACCTCCATCTTTATCTGAGGTGAGACAGCTTGTTATTAACCACGTGAACGCCTTACACCAGTTTTATGGTGATTATTTAGGCGTGCGTATTGCTCGTAAGCACGTTGGTTGGTACCTGCAAACGTTAGCGGATAAAACACAATTTCGCAGCCTGTTTAACCGTATTGATAATACGCAAGAACAGCTTGATAAATTGCAAGAGTTCTTTGTTTGCCAATAGGCAAACGAACCTTACACTTAATGCACTGGGAATCAAAAAGAAGACTTAGATCACTCTTCTCAACGACTATCAGCGCGCATTAATAAATGGTTAGCTTTAAAAATAGAAGGTCATTCTGTGGTAGAACAAACTCATACTCATACGTTTCAAGCCGCTTCTTCAGAGCAGTCACAAACCCTACGTGACAATGTTGAAAAAGCCCTACAAAACTATTTCGCTCATCTTGATGGGCAGCCAATAACAGACTTATACCAGTTAGTCTTAGCTGAGGTTGAGGCGCCTTTGCTAGAGTCTGTGATGAGCTACACAAAGGATAACCAAACCAAAGCATCCACCATCCTTGGGTTAAACCGAGGCACACTTCGCAAGAAGTTGAAGCAATACGGCATGCTATAAGCACAAAGAAAAAAGGGCGATTTCGCCCTTTTTTTCGTCTTACCTTCCCCTTGTTTATTTAGTGTTAAATTAATTGCGAGAACCATGATGGCAAATCAAAATACAGTAACTCCAATCAAACGAGCGTTAATCAGTGTTTCCGACAAAACAGGCATTGTCGAATTCGCACGCGAATTGACTGCTCAAGGCGTTGAAATTCTTTCAACTGGTGGTACTTACCGTCTTTTATTGGACAGCAACGTTAAAGCAACTGAAGTGTCTGACTACACTGGCTTCCCAGAAATGATGGATGGCCGTGTAAAAACTCTACATCCAAAAGTACACGGCGGTATTCTTGGTCGTCGCGACATTGATGGCGCCATCATGAAAGAGCATGGTATCGAAGAAATCGATATGGTGGTTGTTAACCTTTACCCATTCGAAGCAACTATCGAACGTCCTGATTGCGATTTGCCAATGGCGATTGAAAATATCGATATCGGTGGTCCAACTATGGTTCGCTCTGCAGCGAAAAACCATAAAGACGTTGCTATCGTGGTTTCCCCAGCTAATTATGAAGGCATCTTGGCATCACTTAAAGTCGATGGCGGTTTGACTTTCGAACAGCGTTTTGATCTTGCTGTTAAAGCCTTCGAGCACACATCACACTACGATGGCGCTATCGCGAATTTCCTAGGTAAAAAAGTAGCAGGCGGAAGCGAAGATTTCGCTCGCACCTTTAACCTACAATTCAACAAACAAGAAGAAATGCGCTACGGTGAGAATCCACACCAAAAAGCGGCTTTCTACGTTGAAGCAAACCCTAAAGAAGCATCCATCAGCACGGCAAAACAAATCCAAGGTAAAGCGCTGTCTTACAACAACATCGCTGATACCGATGCCGCTCTTGAGTGCGTAAAAAGCTTTGATAAGCCTGCATGCGTTATCGTAAAACACGCTAACCCTTGTGGTGTTGCAACAGCAGCAACGCAATTTGAAGCTTACGATCTAGCTTTCCAAACGGATCCAACGTCTGCCTTTGGCGGCATCATTGCGTTTAACCAAGAACTTGATGCAAAAACAGCACAAGCCATTGTTGATCGCCAATTCGTTGAAGTCATCATCGCACCAAGCGTCAGCAAAGAAGCGTCTGACATTGTGGCGGCTAAGCAAAACGTTCGCTTACTTGAGTGTGGCCAATGGTCAAAAGATAAGCCTGCTGCACTAGATTACAAACGTGTTAACGGTGGCTTGTTGGTTCAAGACCGAGACGATGGCAATATCACTTTGGCTGACTTAAAAGTTGTTTCTAAGCGCCAACCTAGCGAAGCTGAGTTAAAAGATCTATTGTTCGCTTGGAAAGTGGCTAAGTTCGTTAAATCTAATGCCATTGTTTACGCGAAAGCAGAACAAACCATTGGTGTCGGCGCAGGCCAAATGAGCCGCGTTTACAGCGCGAAAATCGCTGGTATTAAAGCCGCTGATGAAAGCTTAGAAGTAGTTGGCTCTGTTATGGCATCTGATGCATTCTTCCCATTCCGTGATGGTATAGATGCTGCCGCTCAAGCTGGCATTACAGCCGTTATTCAGCCTGGCGGCTCTATGCGTGATGAAGAAGTCATTGCTGCAGCTGACGAAGCTGGCATGGCGATGGTCTTCACTGGTATGCGTCACTTCCGTCATTAAAAGCGCGTCACTAAGACATCGTCATTAATAAACCGTGGTTTATTAAGCCAACGTTTTATTAGTTTGTTGTCAGAGGCTTCTTCGGCCTCTGACTCGCAATACAAAGGATTAGATAATGAAAGTTCTTATTATTGGTAACGGCGGTCGTGAACATGCTCTAGCATGGAAAACCGCAGAATCTAGCCAAGTAGAAAAAGTGTTCGTTGCTCCTGGTAATGCAGGCTCCGCAACCGAAAACAAAGTTGAAAACGTTAACATCGGCGTAACCGACATTGCTGATCTTGTTGCTTTCGCGAAAAAAGAAAACATTGACCTAACCATTGTTGGCCCAGAAGCGCCATTGGTTATTGGTGTGGTGGACGCGTTTGAAAAAGAAGGTTTGGCTATCTTTGGCCCAACGGCGGCCGCAGCACAACTAGAAGGCTCTAAAGCCTTCACTAAAGACTTTTTAGCTCGCCATAATATCCCAACAGCGGCTTACGGTAACTTCACAGAAATTGAACCAGCTGTTGCTTACATCAAACTGCAAGGCGCTCCGATTGTGGTCAAAGCTGACGGCTTGGCAGCAGGCAAAGGCGTTATCTTGGCGCAAACCGAAGCCGAAGCGATAGAAGCCGTTGAAGATATGCTACAAGGCAATTCTTTTGGCGATGCGGGTAGCCGCGTTGTTATCGAAGAATTCCTAGTTGGCGAAGAAGCCAGCTTTATTTGCATGGTAGACGGTGAAACCGTTTTACCAATGGCCACCAGCCAAGATCACAAAGCACGTGATAATGGCGACCAAGGCCCGAATACTGGTGGCATGGGGGCTTACTCTCCTGCTCCTGTTGTTACACCAGAAATTCATGATCGCATTATGAACGAAGTTATTATGCCAACCGTAAAAGGCATGAATGCTGAAGGCAACCGTTACCGTGGTTTCTTGTACGCAGGCGTAATGATCGCACCAGATGGCACACCAAAAACACTTGAATACAACTGCCGTTTTGGTGATCCAGAAACACAACCTATCATGATGCGTTTACGCTCTGACTTGGCACAAATGTGTTTGGCTGCAGTGAATGGTAAATTAGATACCGTTGAAGCAGACTGGGACCCTCGCGCAAGCTTAGGTGTTGTTCTGGCAGCTGGCGGTTACCCTGCGGATTACCCGAAAGGTGATGTGATTTCTGGATTGGATACAGTACTTCCTGAAGGTCAAAAAGTCTTTCAAGCTGGCACGGCATTAAAAGACGGCCAGACAGTCACTAATGGCGGTCGTGTGCTTTGCGCTGTTGCTCTTGGTGATACAGTTGCACAAGCACAAGCGGCTGCATACGACGTTGTAAACACATTGTCTTGGGACAAAGTGTATTTCCGTACTGACATTGGTCACCGCGCTATTGCTCGCGAACAGAAGTAATCACGCTGTTAGCTAGCAAAAGAGCAATCAGATAAAAAAAGGCCTCGAGTGAGGCCTTTTTCATATTTCAATCTTAGAGAATGGTTAGAATTTATTTTTTTAGCTGTGACTCTTTTTTATCTAACCAAGCTTTGAACAAGCGCCCTAATTCCAAAACTAATAAACCAAAAATAACACCCGCAACCCAATCCAAACCAAGAACAAAACCTAGCGCCGCAATCATTCCATAGCCGTACATTAGATTAGTGCGTGTTGCCGGCTTTGTTTGTCTTGCAAACCAAGTGACGCCTAGAAGCAATATGCTAAACCAAACATAATACTCTACTAAAATTGGATATAGCATTTGATCCCCTATCTAGTTAATAATGATAGCCTTTACACAATACAGTCAGGCTAGCGTTTTGCTTTATCGATTAATTTTACTGCTTTTCCTCAGCATCTCCAACTTCGCTTGGGGCTCAAACACTATTGCCATCATCGACGACACAAATAGTGTGTTTAATATTGGCAAAAGTGGCTCTTATTTTATCGATGAAAAGCAAAACCTATCATTAGATACCATTGCATCTGACCAATACGCAAAACAATTCCGACCAATCAATCGTGATTACTTACAATTTGGATTAGTAAAAGGCAACATCTGGATTAAAACAGACATTGCCATACGAACCACCAGTAGCACGCCTATTCTGCTAGAAGTCGCCTCTCCTAGACTTCAATACTTAGACATATTCTTGCCAAACCTATACGAAAATCAAGTACAAGCAGAACTTGGTGGCGCACGACCTTATAACAACAAGCAAATAAAAACACCCAACTATGTATTCTCCATTCCGGCTAACTCCCCACCGGTTTTCACCCTATATATAAAACTCGCATCTCATTTGCCTATTAATGCGCAAATTGAGCTAAAAACACTTTCCCAATTAAGCCAAGATACTCAAGCAGATCTAACCTTTACAGGCGTTATCATTGGCATATTACTCACCCTGTTCGTGTGTAATCTGTTCTTTTTTGTCAAAACATCCCACTCGATGTATTTAATCTACTGCGTATTGCTTATTAGCATTGCCGTTTTACACCTTACTCTTCATGATCAAGTGTCTCAGTTTTTCCCAAACGTCACGAATATCCAAGAAAGGATCTACAATCTAGCTTCGCTATCTTGCTTATGTGCCATCGTATTCTTTTCTCGGCTCTACCTAGACACCAAAGATCATCTCCCCAGAATGGACAAACTACTTATTTCAGTAGGCTCTATTAATGCGATATTTATCATTCTATTTACCGTTTCTCCTGAGAAAGTAAATATTCTGATACTTTCTGCCCTAGCTGTCAGCACCCTTATTCTATTAACCGTGCACGCCATTACCGCCTTCATCAAGAACATCCCTTTTTCAACATATTACCTTGTGGCTCGATTAACGCTGCTGTTCGGTTACTTTGCATGGATTATGTCGGTCTATGGCATCATCCCAAGCATTGCATTATTTAAATGGGGTTTAACACTCACCATCATCATCGAATCAATGATTCATTTCACTGGCATGATTGCGCAAACCACGCCGCTATTACAAAGACAGGTACGAAAAGGCAAACACTCACAAACCGAGATAGCCAGCCTTTTACCCGATATATCTAGTCGCCTACGCCGTCAAATTAATATCCTTGGTGGAGGTCTGTCTCATCTTGAGCAAGCGGCAACCTCAAACGATGCCAAACTGCTTATTACGAGCAGCTTAACGGCAAATAACAACCTAAAAAACCTAATGGAACGCATTGATCTACTAAGCGACATAAAAGAAAATGCAATACCTGACCAGCCACACCCCATTCTACTTAATCAATTAATAGACAATGCCTACAACAATTTTCAGCGCTTAGATCAAGACAATACGTTAATAGAGCTCAACACCTACAAAACCAATCAGGTTGAAATTTTACAAAATGCGCCAATTTTGCAGCATTTGATAGAAAGCCTTGCACAGGAATTCAAACATTTTACTGACCAACCCCTAACTCTAAACATCACACGCCACGAAATGAATAGAGATGGCATCACTGTATTAGAACTAAGCTGCTATCCTCTTCCCACACGAATCAGCACAACGGCAGCAAACTTTGACCTTGGCATGCACTACATTACCCTCCTCTGCCAACACTTAGAGGGTGAATTACACATATCCGAGAGTGGTCGTACACGAAGCATTAACATCCAACTGCCTATTCGCACACACATTCGCCCGTTGAATAACGACATCAGCCAACAACATCATTTTGATATCATATTATTTGGTCAAGAAGACAACGAACTGCAAAAAGCGTTAACGATTTTGCAAAATCACACCAATAAAATTGAACACTTCACGACACTAGAAAGCTTATTGGATTATTTAGAATTACCGGCAAAAAGAGAGTCTGGCTCTATTATTTTGGTCTTCGATAATGGCGGTCATATCCCTCATATAACGCAACAAAGATTACTACCCTTAATGCGCAGTGAAGATCAGTGCCTACTGATTAGCAACAATGTTAAAATGTCGCTAGATTATGCTAAAAAACTTGGTTTTGATGAATTGCTGGCTGGTTCCGAATTAGAGGATCACCTAGAACAAAGGATATCTCGTCTTATACAAAAAGGAGACAGACTAAAGAACACATCTTTGTCACGGATCAATCCTTTGCGCAAGACGACTTGAAGCAAAACCACTACACTTGAATAATACAAATGAAAGGAGATGATATGGACTGTTTATTTTGCAAGATAGTAAAAGGGGACATTCCGGCAACCGTTTTATTTGAAGACGATGATGTTATTGCCTTTGATGACATAATGCCTAAAGCGCCCACCCATTTCCTTGTCATCCCGAAACGTCATATTAGTACATTAAATGACCTGACTGATGAAGATGCACCAGTGGTTGGCAAGCTACAAACGACCGCTGCAAAAATAGCAAAACAGAAAGGTATCAGCGACGCAGGCTATCGGGTGGTCATGAACTGCAACGAAATGGGTGGACAAACTGTTTACCATATCCACATGCATGTACTCGGTGGCCGCGCAATGACATGGCCTCCAGGTTAATAAGGGGAAATATAATGATCTCTTTCCTAGACAAGGCCGTATTACAGTTTGATCGCGCCTTACAGACGCTTGTGCCAAGTGCAGCAAACGCCAATCGACCTTCTCCTGCGGATACACTAGAAGAAGCCGAACTGGATAAAAGCGAACGCAAGCATTCATCTGGGCTAATGCGCATAAACCATACAGGTGAAGTATGCGCACAGGCACTCTATGCAGGACAAGCCACTACAGCAAAACTTGCCAAGGTTCGCCAAGAAATGGAACACGCTGCAGACGAAGAAATCGACCATCTCGTTTGGTGTGAGCAACGTCTTTATGACTTAGGCAGTAGACCAAGTATTTTGAACCCATTGTTCTATGGGGCATCGTTTATGATTGGTGCTGGTGCAGGCCTGATTAGCGACAAACTCAGCCTAGGGTTTGTGGCAGCAACAGAGGACCAAGTTTGCATTCATCTTGAAAAACACATGGCCACCTTGCCAACACAAGATGAAAAAAGCAAAGCGGTGTTAACGCAAATGCACATAGACGAAGCCAAACATAAAGCAATGGCGCTGGAAGCAGGCGGATACGAATTTCCACAACCTATTATGGCCATCATGACTCAAGTATCCAAAGTTATGACATCGACCACTTACCGGATTTAATCATGAACAGAGATCTGCATTCTATTCGTCGTGACTACCAATTCGACGACCTTTTGGAAGAACAGGCTGGTAATAACCCACTGGATTTGTTTGACGTTTGGCTAGAGAAAGCTATTGAGTCCTGCCCTGATGACCCAACTGCAATGATATTAAGCACCGTTGGATTAGATGGTTGGCCACATTCTCGTGTAGTGTTATTGAAACAACGCAATGACACAGGGTTTTCTTTTTTCACAAACTACGACAGTGAAAAAGCCCAGCAATTGGCGCAAAACAACAAAGCCAGTATGACCTTTTTTTGGCCTGCTCTATCTCGCCAAGTTCGTATAGAAGGCACCATAGAAAAAGTATCTCGAGAAACCTCAGAAACCTACTTTGCAAGTCGTCCACGAGGAAGCCAGCTGGCAGCCAGAACGTCTAGACAAAGCGCAGTCATCCCTAGCCGTGACGCACTGCAAAAGGCATTTGATGCTGAAGAACAAGCGTTCAACGATCAAGAAGTTCCCTGCCCTGAAAACTGGGGCGGCTATGTGCTAAAGCCCCGTTTCATTGAGTTCTGGCAAGGACGACCAAGCCGACTTCATGACCGTATTTGCTATACCCAAAAAGATAACGATTGGATAAGAACTCGAAAAGCACCTTAATGATTAATCTCTGCCTGTAAGTCATCGGGAGAGCGCATAAGACTCAAAGTAGGAGACGAAAGGTTAAACTTATCCTCTCCTCTTTGATCCGCTTCCTTACCGGCAAAGAATGCTGCCACAACACTTGTGTTGAAGCCGACATCACTAGCCAACTTCCATTTTCTAATTCAACGCTGTGCTTAATTTGATGATTCACTTTTAAGCGAAATAAAAAGGGTCGACTCACACCAAGACTCAACATAGCAACAACGGGGGCCGGACCTAATATTTTCTCGTCGTCCGCATGCCAGCCCATATATTCATCACCATCTTGGTACCAATTCAATAACACCGCATTGAAAGATTGACCTGCATGTTGTTCAGCCTCTTTCTTAATAGGCAACAGCCAATCAGGCCAACCAAAACCATGATGATCTTTAGCAGAATAACGATAACAAACACCGTGACCCGCTATAAATGCGACTTGGCGTGGCACCAAAACATCACGTCCAAACATAGTCAGGCTTTCCCGCTCCCACAGCACATCCGATTTAAGCTGAGACATCAACGACGGCAAGCTTGAGCTAGAAAATGAGTATCGGTATGATGGCCGAGCTTCCATTTAATTATTCACCTTGGACTTCAATGCAAACCTCTTCCGTTTTCGAGCCAACCAAACGCAGCGCATTTTTAGATGTATATCGCGGATCTGCTGTTCTACTAATGATGATCTTTCACTTCTGCTGGGATCTACGGAATTTTGGGTTTATGGAGTTTTCCATTTATGACCCTTTTTGGGTGTATTTTCGCAGCGTTATTTTAACACTTTTTCTTACGGCCATCGGTTGGTCCACTTACCTCACGCTAACCAAAGCCAAACACCCTTCATTCTGGAAACGCGATACCAAACTGTTTATTTCCGCGGCTGCAATTTCACTCGCCACATATCTTGCCGCACCTAACCAATGGATATACTTTGGCATATTACACTTTATCTTTATAGCCTCTTTGATCACCAGACCATGTGCCAAATGGCCAATTAGTTCAGCGCTGGCTGGCGCAGTCATCATAATTATCTACCATTCAACAAATTGGCTACATTTCCCAAACGCATTTTCAGTCATTACTTCTTATGTAGAGCTGCCGCAAAGAACCTTAGATATTGTATTTCCATTTCCATGGATAGGCGTTGTTTTAATTGGCCCTCTTCTTGGCTACTTGAACTGGCACAAGTGCCCAACACCAAACGCGCTAATAATAGACATCCTGGCCTTTATGGGACGCTACGCTCTGCCTATATACCTTATCCATCAAATCATTTTATTTATACTAGTGGCAGCGTTCAAAATGGTGCTCGATTTCATTTCTTGATCACTTTTCGTGCATTCAGAGAGGTGAGTTTTTTTCATCAAAAAATAGATAAAAATAGCCCTAACGGTATTGCCAATTGCTAACTTTACGCTTCTTCAGGCAAGTAAAGTAAGTAAGCACTTAGCTATTATTTAATTATCATTTTAGAGTTTTTTTCAAGCCTTGATTTTCACTTGAATGAGCACTATTGTTCGTCACAGATTATTAACAAAACACTATATGTAGTGTGTCAAAAAAAACAAACACACTACATAGAGTAAACCACCTCTTTTTATATCGCACTAATGGGAAGTCAATGCATGAGTACTCTCACAGTTACTAAACGTAACGGGACGACGGAAAACATCAACCTAGAAAAGATTCATAAAGTCATCGCATGGGCGGCTGAAGGTCTAGACAATGTTTCCGTTTCCCAAGTAGAGCTAAAAGCACGAATTCAGTTCTTTGAGGGCATTCGAACTACAGACATTCACGAAACTCTAATCAAGTCTGCTGCAGACTTGATTTCTGAACATACGCCTGATTACCAATATCTGGCTGCTCGCCTAGCTATCTTTCACTTACGTAAAAAAGCCTTTGGTGATTTTGAGCCTCCACACCTTTATGCGCATGTAAAAAACCTAGTTCAACAAAAGCGATATGACGCTCAATTGCTAGACAAGTATTCTGAAGAAGATTTCAATCAGCTGAATGAATTCATTGACCATTCTCGTGACATGAATTTCTCCTACGCGGCCGTCAAACAGCTTGAAGGTAAATATCTAGTACAAAACCGTGTAAGCGGCGATATTTACGAAAGCCCTCAGTTTATCTACATCCTAGTGGCAGCTTGCCTGTTTGCTGAGTACGACCTAAAAGATCGTTTGAATCTTATTCGTCGTTTCTACGATGCCGTTTCTAAATTTAAGATTTCATTACCAACACCTATCATGTCCGGTATTCGTACTCCGACACGTCAGTTTAGTAGCTGTGTCCTAATTGAGTGTGGTGATTCTTTAGACTCTATCAATGCAACCTCCAGCGCTATCGTCAAATACGTTAGTCAACGTGCTGGGATTGGTGTAAATGCGGGTGCTATTCGTGCATTGGGTAGTGCTATTCGTGGTGGCGAAGCCTTCCACACTGGCTGTATCCCCTTCTACAAACATTTCCAAACAGCCGTGAAAAGCTGTTCTCAAGGTGGTGTTCGTGGTGGTGCAGCGACTGTTTTCTATCCAATTTGGCATCTTGAAGTCGAAAGCCTATTAGTGTTGAAAAACAACCGTGGTGTAGAAGAAAACCGCGTTCGCCACTTAGACTATGGCGTTCAGTTCAACCGTTTGATGTACCAACGTTTGATTAAAGGCGGCAACATCACATTGTTTAGCCCATCTGACGTCCCAGGTCTATACGACGCTTTCTTTGCCGACCAAGAAGAATTCGATCGCCTATACACCATGTATGAGCAAAATCCTTCCATCCGCAAGCAAACCGTTAAAGCGACAGAGTTATTTACTTTGTTTGCTTCTGAGCGTGCAAGCACTGGCCGTATATACCTACAGAACGTGGATCACTGTAATACTCACAGCCCATTCGATCCAAAAGTTGCACCAGTCAAACAAAGTAACTTGTGTTTGGAAATCGCGCTTCCAACCAAGCCACTAAATCGCATTGATGACCCAGAAGGCGAGATTGCACTTTGTACATTGTCTGCGTTTAACCTAGGTGCCCTAGAAAACCTAGACGAGCTTGAAGAATTGTCTGAGCTAATCGTCCGTGCGCTAGATGCACTACTGGATTACCAGAACTACCCAATTCCAGCAGCACAACGTGCAACGGAATTGCGCCGTACATTAGGTGTAGGTGTTATTAACTACGCTTACTACTTGGCGAAAAACGGCGTTAAATACTCTGACGGCAGCGCAAACGACCTTACTCACAAAACGTTTGAAGCAATTCAGTACTTCTTACTGAAAGCCTCTAACAAGTTAGCGAAAGAGTTTGGCCCATGCTTAGCCTTTAACGAAACAACTTACTCTAAAGGCATCTTGCCAATCGATTCTTACAAAAAAGAAATCGATAATGTTGTTTCTAATGAATTGATCTATGATTGGGAAACGTTACGTTCAGAGATCGTTACTCATGGTCTACGTAACTCAACACTGACAGCATTAATGCCATCTGAAACCTCTTCTCAGATCAGCAACGCAACTAACGGTATCGAGCCTCCTCGTGGCTTCGTTTCAGTTAAAGCAAGTAAAGACGGTATATTGAAGCAAGTAGTGCCCGAGTTTGAACGCCTAAAAGACAATTATGAGCTGTTGTGGACTATCCCATCAAACGATGGTTATCTACAATTAGTTGGTATCATGCAGAAATTTGTCGATCAAGCGATCTCTGCCAACACGAATTATGATCCACAAAAATTTGAGTCACAAAAAGTACCGATGAAGGTCATTTTGAAAGACCTACTAACCGCTTACAAACTTGGTGTAAAAACACTTTACTACCATAACACTCGCGATGGTGCTGATGATAAACAAGAAGATATGGACGATTGCGCTGGCGGTGCTTGTAAAATCTAACCTGTCAGCCATGGCACAAAGATCTATTGCATGATCTGACAAGCAAAGCCTCATACCAATGAGGCTTTGCTACGTTTACCGCTTTAATGAAACCTAAAATCTATTAATAACGAAGGCATTTTCTCACGGAACATGCCCTACGCTTTTGAGGAATACCCTGAAACATGAGTTACTCGACTTTCAACCGCAAGCACTTCGATAGCACAAAAGAACCTATGTTCTTTGGTGAAAATGTCAACGTTGCTCGCTATGATCAGCAAAAGCATCCTATTTTTGAAAAACTAATCGAAAAGCAACTGTCTTTCTTTTGGCGCCCTGAAGAAGTCGACCTATCTACTGATCGCAAAGACTTTCAACGTTTAGAAGAGCACGAACAACACATCTTCTTAAGTAACCTGAAATACCAAACTCTGCTAGACAGCGTACAAGGTCGTTCACCAAACGTTGCTTTATTGCCGATTGTCTCTTTGCCTGAATTAGAAACCTGGATCGAGACGTGGTCTTTCAGTGAAACGATTCACAGCCGCTCCTACACACACATCATTCGTAACATCGTTAACGATCCCACTAAGATTTTTGATGATATTGTGACAAATGAAGAAATAACCAAGCGTGCTGATAGTGTTTCTATCTACTATGACCGCCTAATCGAAATGGTCAATTTGTATAACACCATGGGCATGGGGACCTTTGATATTCCGGGGAAAGGCGAGATTGAAATTTCTATGCCTAAACTTAAAAAGGCCCTTTATCTAACTATTGCTTCCGTCAATGTGTTAGAAGCGATTCGCTTCTATGTAAGCTTTGCTTGTAGCTTCGCCTTTGCTGAACGCACACTAATGGAAGGCAACGCTAAGATCATCAAACTGATCGCTCGCGATGAAGCTTTGCATTTAACAGGCACTCAGCACATGTTGAACCTAATGGCTTCCGGTAGAGATGACCCAGAAATGGCGGTTATTGCTGAAGAATGCCAAAACGAAGTTCGCCAAATCTTCATTGAAGCCGCAGAGCAAGAAAAAGAATGGGCCACCTACCTATTTAAAGACGGCTCAATGATTGGCCTTAACGCTCAAATCTTAGGCCAATATGTGGAATACATTACTAACGTGCGTATGCAAGCCGTTGGGCTTGAAACCTACTTTTCGACGAAGCACAACCCAATTCCTTGGATTAACGCTTGGTTGGTGAGTGACAATGTTCAAGTGGCTCCACAAGAAGCAGAAATCAGCTCTTACCTAGTAGGACAAACAGACAACAGCTTAGACGATTCAGACTTCGATGACTTCGATCTCTGATCCAAAAGCACTCGAAAAGAAAGACCAAGTGCATCGAGTACTGTTAGGGAAAAAACAAATTCTCGTCACTGAAGACGAGCCCTTACTGGTACAACTTGAACGAGCTGGCATTCACGTCGAGTACCAGTGTCGTGAGGGATATTGTTCTTCTTGCTCAATCAAGCTCTTATGGGGAAATGTTATGTACCCATTTGAGCCTCTAGCGTGGGTGCAAAGCGGTTATTTATTAGCTTGCTGTGCCATTGTCAAAAGTGACATTGAAATCGCTTTTTTCGATTAAAGCTTGCGCAGAGAGCTTAAGATAATGTTCGGTAACCTGCATAAATTCGGGTTGCCGTCGTTATCCAACAAATCGTACCGAAAATATACGCCATGACAGCAAAGTAGCTAGGGAACAAACAGATCAATATTAGCAACGCTATGGTTTCTGTTCCTTCCGCTAGACCACCTAAAAAATACAGTGATTTACGACCATACTCTAAACGTTCTATTTTTTGCTTTTCTGCCATAATAGCAAATGCTAAAAAACTGCTCCCTGTTCCCATAAAAGAAAAAATCAAAAAGCTCGCAGCCAGCGCATTCTCCAACGGATTCATCAGAGCAAAACCAAAAATCACAGCCGAATAGAAAATAAAATCTAAGGTGATATCTAAATAGCCCCCCAAATCTGTTGGCCCCTGCACTCTCGCCACAGCACCGTCTAAACCATCCATCACTCTGTTAATGATCACGCACAACAACGCCAATGACGTATTTCCAAAATACAAAGCAGGCAACACCATCATGCCAAAAGCAAAGCCAAATAAGGTAATCCAATTGGCTTTAATGCCCAATTTATCGATCACCACAGCCGTAATCCGCAAAGGGTGTTTCAAGCTCTTTATAAAAAATGTGTCTAACATTCAATCAACTACCTTGATTCTATAGGGACGAAACTTTCCAAGACTTGATACAATGTAGGTATATTTACTTCCACACAAGGTTCCTATGATACACGCAAAGCAATATGGCTCATCAGGCCCAAATCTTATTGTCATACATGGTTTATTTGGTAATGCTGACAACTGGCACTCCATTGCACAAAGCTTGGCTGAACACTTCACTGTGCACTGTATCGATCTTCCTAACCATGGTAAATCAGACAGTATGTCTGAAGCCAGCTATCCAAAAATGGCAGAAGCAATACTCGACTGGGCTGAGCTCAATCAGATCAATACTTTCTACCTTCTCGGGCACTCAATGGGTGGAAAAGTCGCTATGCAGATGGCAGCAAACGCACCTGCGGGAAAAATTGAAAAACTCATCGTGGTTGATATCTCTCCAGTTGATTACCAACCAAGTCATACTCGTATCTTAGAAGGATTAAAGGCTATTGAGAAATCACAGCCAGCCTCAAGAAAAGAAGCCGATGCCCTGCTAAGCACATACGAATCAAATTTAGCAGTCAGACAGTTCTTACTGAAAAACCTAGTGAGAAGTGAACAAGGCTTTACGCTGGAACTCTCCGTAAACAACATAGCGGATAGTTATTCTACCATCTTGAAAAAGCCAGTTATGGAAAATACAGTAGACATACCAACGCTGTTTATCAAAGGCGAGAACTCAGATTATATCGTGGCACAGCACCAAGAAGCGATCATGGCTCTTTTCCCTAATGCTAGCTTTAAAATCATCACAGACGCTGGTCATTGGCTACATGCAGAAAAGCCACTACCCTTCACCAGTCTTGTAAAACGTTTTTTGCAATAAGCACTAACATGCCATTTCCGAACAAAGACCATATTTATCTTTCAAATAAGAGGGGGACGGCAATACGACACCGTGAGATTTGATAAGATAAGGATTAAAACTCACCCGCAACTTGTCAGGGTATACAGCAGGCAAAAGAATCTCTCTTGTCTGCCATACACTAATTTGATTTGCCAATATACCTAGCTTCGTTTCTGTATCAGAATAAACAGCAAATAAAGAACCCGCTCGAACAAAAGCGAAAGACGGCCCAATCATGACCCGTTGCTTATGAAACAGCAACTTTAATACATCCTGAGCTACACGGTTCTTATACAGCTCCGTATCAACCAATGAAAACACCATTATTGAATTTTCTAAAACCAAATTGATGGCCTTCAAAACAGAGAGTCGGTCGCTTTCTGTTTTCATAAACTGGAACTCAAAACCATACTGAGCAGCCTGATCCTGCATTTCTTGCTCATCAACCAAGAGATTATCACTGTAAAGCATGGCCAGCGGTTTACGGTCAAACCAAATCGCTTTTAACAATGCCAATCGTTTATCCAAAGGTGCTCCGGAAAACACGGCTGTATTCGGTATTGAACATTGTGCTTGGGCCTTAAGGTATTCCTCTTTACCGATAAAAATGGCCATAATCGCTCCTTCAGATACAGATGAGCAAACTTGATTAAAGCTATCCACTCCAATTGCCACCATGACATCTCCTTCTTTCAGAGAAGACACATTTTGCATAAATAAGGAACGACGCACTGGTATCAGCAGACTATCTTCAGGCAGTAATTTAGAAAGTTGGAATGATAGAGAACGTACTGAGCTTTCTTCAATATCATGGACAATATAAATCGCTGCAGACACATGCATGGATGTCAGCAGCAAAAAAATAATTGAAAAAATCCTTTTCACTTTTCTATTTATCCAAGCTAGAAAGTGATATTCGTATAAACATAAGCAAATGTATCTTCCGTTATATTATTATGCCTAGAGACAAGTGCGTTATTATCCAAACGCGTTTCTACCCCAAATCCCATGGTTGCTTTTGAGTATCCCCCTAAAGACAATCGATAAGACAACCAAGTATTAAGAAGCTCGTAATCTTTCCCACCTAACTCTTTTCCATACCAGTAATAGCTTTGAATAGCCCAGCGCTCCGCTAACGGAAGACTTCCAAAAAAAGACAACATTACAGGTGTTGTGGCCTTCAAAAGGCTGACGTTGTCTGTTTGAGTATCTTGATATGCGTAAGTGAAACGAGTAATGGCACCAGATCGAAAGCGCCAGTCAAGTTCAAGCTCAAGCCCGTTAATATTAACATCTTCGACCACACCTTCTTCGATAGGTGAATCGGCACTAAAAGCGGTAAATAATTTGTTACTTAACACCATATCTTGAACTTCATCATGATAGACCTTCAAATCCAATGAGAGTCCATGACTTGGCCAATATTGATAGTAGCCAACTTCATAAGAAGTGATTTTTTCCTCTTCTTCACCATTCACCGCGTAAGTTGTGTAGGACTCCTCTCCATTCGACAACACATAATGCCATTTGAAGTATTGATCTGACAAATCGGGCGTTCTCACCGCTTTGGAAACATTAAATCTAACCGACTCCTGTTCAGATAGTTTATACGTCATACCAAGCTTAGGAGATAAAAATTCACCTCCCATTTCACTACGCTCGAACATTGCTCCCGCATTAACGACCCAAAGATCGCTCGCTCGATACTCCATATTCGAGGAAAGACGAAACACTTCATCACTCGCTGTTCCTGACAAGAAACTCTCGGATTCTGCTTCGTCCCAACGATAGCCTATCGCAGAAATTAACCTAAGTTTTTTAGATGTCTCCCACGTGCTCTGAAGTTCAATATCGTGACGCGTTTCTAAAAGGTCAATCAAGTATGAAACATCAGTATCACCGACAGCTGGTGTCACATCAAAAGCAGAACTGTAAAAAGCACCACTCAACCGCGCTTCATGATATTCACTTAAGTCAGATTGATCATAGTAATACTGAACTTTAAGCTCATGCGTTGGTGAAACTTGCTTACTATAACTGAACTTGATGTGCTCACGATCGACCAAGCGCATAGGATTATTTGTATCGTACGACCCCGTTGAAGAATTTGATTCATATTCAGTTGGATCCACTTTATCTCTTAAACTGCTCGCCCCAATATCTAAATCAAAAAAACTGTTCGACGTTTCTTTTTGAATGAAAACATTTCCCATCGTTGAACGATGGCCATCGTGCCTGTCTTCACCGTAGTAATCTTTATCAAAACCATGCACAGCATTTGTTGAAGCAGATGCACGATAACTCCAATCCCCATTTAAGCCACTATGCTGCCCATATAAACGATAATCTCCACGAGAGCCAGAATACGCAGTAATACTATCACCCAGAGTCTCTAAAGGAGATCGGGTGATAATATTCACTACAGCAAAATACGAGTTAATACCGTAACTGGCAGCATTTGGTCCGCGGTTAACCTCCACACGAGCAACATCTTCAATACTAAGCGGCAAAGTCGCCCATTCAACACGTGCTAGCCCAACGCTATAAACAGAGCGCCCATTAACCAAGACTTGAATTCGGCGATATTGGTCTAACTGAGTACCGTGGTATGAGGCTTCTTTTTGACTGGATGATTTATAAGGTGCAACAGAAAAACCGGGGACAAACTGCAAGAGGTCCTCCACGTATTGCATATTAATACGTCGAATGAACTCACCATCCAATACCGATAAAGTAGAAGACACATCCACTCTAGGTTGAGACATTTTAGACGGAGTTACCACCACAGGAATATGATCAAAAAAACCATCATATGCACTCATATCGGAAAAGCTGCCACCAGCAGTGTTTTCATACAAGGCATCACCCCTGAAAGAGGAATCATCCATTTCTGCCCAAGTACTCATACTAAAAGGCAGACATAAACTAACACATAACCAACGAGTCATCATTGTCACTTCAACCTATAATCATCCGCCAAATAGGTTCCTAATATCCGCACTTCTTCAGAGAAGAAACGCAACTCTTCAAGTGCCGCTTGCATAGAAGATGATTGAAAGTGCGCCTCAACGTCTACATAGAACTGAGTCGCGGTGAAATTACCATTCACCATATAACTTTCTAACTTCAGCATATTAATACCTTGTGTCGCAAAACCGCCCATCGCTTTATACAGTGCAGCAGGGATATTTCGCACGCGAAACATAAAAGAAGTGATATAGGTTTTACCGTCTTCATAAACGGGCATTTTTTGCTGACGGGAGAAGACCAAAAACCGTGTTGTATTGCCTACCGTATCATTGAAAAAAGTTTTTAATACATTTAGACCATACAATTCTGCCGCCAACTCAGACGAAATAACCGCCAAGCCGGGTTCATCGAACTCAGCAATATGCTTAGCCGCGCCAGCCGTGTCATACATAGCCTGACTCTTCGCCCCTAACGCCTTGATATTGGCATCACATTGCGCCAATGCCTGAGGGTGACTACCAATTCGTGTAATTTGATCCAGTGTCATCGAGTGACGGGCAATCAGACAATGATTGACAGGCTCAAAATGCTCTTTCACCACATACAGCTGGGTACGCTTTAGTTCTCGATATATTTCTTCCACTCGACCAGCGGTGGAATTTTCTACTGGAATCATTGCGTAGTAAGCATCGCCTCGCTCCACCATCTGCAAAGCATCAACAAAGCTCGCACAGTGAATACTGGTCCAATCTGGGAAGGTATGTTTGCAAGCAAGATGAGAGTAAGCCCCAGGCTCGCCTTGATAAGCAACAACCTGCATTGCATCAAGAGTAAGATGTTGATCTGGCATAGTAGAATCGATTCTGTGATATATTTCCGCTACAGTAACAAATAGACGCTACCATTTACACAAAAATGACACACTTCCCCCCCATCAAACTCTTCACTAAAGTAAGCGGCTCATGAAAAGATTCTTCATATTATTAGTAAAAGGCTATCAGTTTTTAATCAGTCCATTATTGGGGAATAACTGCCGCTTTTATCCTAGCTGTTCACAGTATATGATCCAAGCCATTGAACGCTTTGGAATTTTTAAGGGAGTGTGGCTTGGCTTGAGAAGATTGTCTAAATGTCATCCATGGCACGAAGGTGGCATGGATCCAGTTCCAGACTCATGCCACTGCAAAAGCGAGAAAACAGAAAAAGACAAGAATTAGCTTTGTGTCGCGCTCATTTGCAACTTCAAATCACTCGCAACTAAGACCGCCTGAGTTCTATTATTAATCTCCAATTTACGGAAAATCGCTGTAATATGAGCCTTTACCGTTGCTTCAGAAATAGACAATTCATAAGCAATTTGTTTATTCAACAGACCTTCATGCAGATAGCACAAGACCTTATATTGCTGGGGCGTTAACTCAGTGACTTTATGCTGCATTGATAAATCAGGCTTAGGTTGCTTGGCAACCTCTTCCCTAAGTCCATCAGGTAGCCAAATATCACCAGCCAAAATCGCATGAATGGCTTGCACATAAGTAGCGGGCTCACTCGTTTTAGGAATAAACCCCAAAGCGCCAGCATCAATCACCTTGGCAACCATGGTGGTGTCTTCGCTACCAGAAATAACGGCTACGGGCACATCAGGAAAGTCTTTACGAATTCGTATGAGCCCATATAAATCACCGCTTCCCGGCATATTCAAGTCCAGCAGCAGCAAATCAAGATCATTTAGGCTATCCAAACACTGCAACGTCGAATCCAAATCATGGGATTCGACTATGGTAATACCCTCAATTTCTGACCGTAGTGCGCCACATAGCGCACTACGGAACAAGGGATGATCATCCGCGATAACAAGTGAAATCACTGTGTATCCTTTTAAATGTGTAAACCGTCACACATTTAAACGGTTTTCAATTAAATCATCAACCACACTTGGATCAGCTAATGTACTTGTATCACCTAATTGATCATGTTCATTCGCAGCAATTTTTCTCAAAATTCGGCGCATGATCTTACCAGATCTAGTTTTCGGTAGCCCTTTGCTGGCCCACTGAATAAGGTCTGGTGTCGCAATGGGCCCAATCTCTTGTCGAACAAACTGCTTCAATGACTTAGTCAGCTCTTCATCTGGCGTCACACCAGCGACAGCACTAACATAAACATAAATGCCTTGCCCTTTAATATCATGAGGGTAGCCAACAATAGCGGCCTCAGCGACGGAAGGATGAGCAACTAACGCACTTTCAATTTCAGCGGTCCCTAGACGATGCCCTGATACGTTCAATACATCGTCCATACGGCCAGTGATCCAATAATGACCATCTTCATCGCGAGAAGCACCGTCACCAGTGAAATACATACCCTCGAAAGTACTGAAGTAAGTTTGCTCGAAACGCTCATGGTCGCCATACACGGTACGCGCCTGACCAGGCCAAGAATCGGTAATAACCAAACCACCTTCAACCAACACACCTTGCTCTTCTTGCAAGACACCTTGCGCATCAACCAAGGCAGGCTGCACACCGAACAAAGGACCAGTACATGACCCAGGCTTAACATCACCTTGAACAATACGAGGTGACATCATCATGCCGCCAGTTTCTGTTTGCCACCAAGTGTCAACAATAGGACAAGAGGCATTACCAATTTCGTTGTAATACCAAGACCACGCTTCAGGGTTAATTGGTTCACCGACACTACCCAACACTCGTAAAGAATCACGTTTGCTGGAGCGAGTCGCTTCATCACCTTTCGCCATCAAAGCACGAATTGCCGTTGGTGCAGTATATAAAAGAGTCACGCCAAATTTGTCTACCACGCGACCGATACGACCAGAATCTGGATAGGTTGGAACACCCTCAAATAAGATGCTGGTTGCGCCATTGGCAAGTGGCCCATAAACCATATAACTGTGACCTGTGATCCACCCTACATCGGCAGCACACCAATAAATATCGTCTGGCTTAAGGTCAAATACCAACTCATGAGTTAACGAGGCATAGACTAAATAACCGCCTGTTGTGTGGACAACGCCTTTTGGCTTACCCGTTGAACCTGAAGTATAGAGAATAAACAGCGGGTCTTCGGCATTCATGGGCTCAGCTGGACATTCAGTGCTTTCGTTTTCTACTTCAGCCGCCCAATCCAAATCACGACCCTCAAACCAAGGTACATCTTTTTGGGTATAGCGATAAACCACAACACCTTCAACCGACGGACAAGCATTCTTGTCTAGGGCCATGTCGACATTATGTTTAAGGGGAATAGTATTACCTGCGCGACGGCCTTCGTCTGCGGTAATAACGAGCTTCACTCCACAATCATTTAATCGATCAGCGATCGCGTTGGCAGAAAAACCACCAAAAATAACAGAGTGAATAGCACCGATTCGAGCACACGCCAACATGGCATAGGCTGCTTGGGGGATCATTGGCATATATATAGCGACACGATCGCCTTTACTAACGCCTTGGCGCTTCAATAGATTGGCTAAACGCCCGACTTCATCATGCAATGTCTGATAGGTAATTGCGGTTTTTTCATCACTTTCTTGGTCGCCTTCACAGTAGTAAGCGACTTTATTTGCGGCGTGGGCTAAATGGCGGTCAATGCAGTTGTAAGCTACATTCAGCTCACCGTCTTCAAACCACTTAATGTCAACTTCACCGCGTTTGAAAGAGGTATTTTTAACCTTTGTATATGGTGTAAACCAATCTAAACGCTGACCTTCTTTGCCCCAAAATTCGTCTGGGTTTTCAATCGATTCTTGATAGCGTTTTTCAAATTCTGCTTGACTCACATTGGCATTTTTTGCCGCCTCATTTGAGGTTGCGCTATATAATGACTTCATAACCCGCTCCATTGTTAAATTTTTTATTCGGATGCTGAACTACTATAACCTGCCAGAGGTTCCAATCTATTCCACTTTAGTCTTATTGCAAAAGCGGACCTAAGCGAAACGCCCCGCCTTAACAAAGAATGGCAAGCGTATTTCTTGTTTCTTTGTTGGCTCAGACCAAGCGTCACGAATAATAGGTGAAGCATTTACTAAAAAGTCATCACCTTCTTCCTGAATGCGCAATTGAGACGCAGACCAAGTCCGAATAAAGTCCAGCGTTTGCGTAACAGACCAGTGACAGTTCAGCTCAAAAGCTGGAACCTCTATTAATTCAAAAGGAAATTTAATATCACGATATTGATTCCACAACAAACGGCTTTCAGCAGGCCAATAGGTTTCAAGGTGCGGCAAGACATTCTCTGCAATCGCCTTATCTTCTGCTTCACCAACCTGCAGCCAGTTGTAACCCCAGCAAACAAACATTCCGCCGGGTTTTAATACGCGCTTGAGCTCAGCCCAAAACGCATCTAAATCAAACCAATGTAGTGCATGGGCAACACACACCACATCGAAATAATCATCGGGATAAAGCGTCTTCTCAGCGGGAAAAACCTGATAATTCACCTTGCGGTGCGGTGTCGCTGCGGTGACCTGAGACTCACTAATATCAGACGCCTCTACGCGATCAAAATACGCAGCAAGATCTACCGACGCTTGGCCTGTGCCACATGCACAATCCCATACAGTACTTGATGCTGGTACTTGCTGTGATAACCAATAATAAAGCTCAGCCGGATACATGGGCCGAGTCCGCGAATAACTTGTAGAAGATTGCCCATCAAAAGTACGCATAGAAACCTCTAGACCAAATAGCATTTACACCTCTACAGCTTAATTTAAGGCTTCAAGCAATTCTATTGCCGCTTATCTCAAGCAATAATCTCGCCGGACAACACCCCATGTTGATGAAGCACTAGACGCGCCTCCTTTATTCCTTTAACCCGAAACGCTTTCATACCTAATGCATTCGCTGTATCAATGTTTATCTGATTATCATCAATGAAAAGTATCTGCTCAGGCGCCACTTGTAAATGTCGTATCACATACTGATAAATCGCCTCATCCGGCTTTACAAACCCCACCATATGAGAAGCATAATAACTGTGAAATTTACCAGCCAGTCCCATTTCACCCATTAAACGTGGCCAATGCGCCGCATTAGTATTGGATAAAATAGCACGATGATATTGAGGTTTCACAGCGTCAACTAATTCAAGCGCGCCGTCAAATAATCCTCTTGGCCATGCTTTAAAAGACGCTTTAAATATTTCCTTATCAATACTACTGCCAACCTCTTTTAATAAGCTATCAGCAAATTGGTCAAAAGTGATTTTACCTGAATCAAAGGCAGCGACGGTTGGAGATCTTAACCACTTCAACCAAACCTCAGACTCCTCACCTTGCGTATTCAACATAGCATGCATTTCAGAAACATCACCTAAGTCGACTAAGACATTTCCCAAATCAAACAATACAACCTGAATATTATGATCTTGTTTCATTATTCTCTCGCTCTAAGTCCATCGGCAATATTTTGCTCATGATATAAAACGCCATGACACAAAATAGCATGTTTGTAAGGGGTTTTACTCGCTTACATCGTAAGCAATTTATTGCCGACAGTGAAACGTCAACCATAAGCAATAAATAGCGCATATGTGTATATTAAAACAAAGGAAATACTAAGGATAAAATAAAACACCTATAAATCAATAAGATATATATTTGGCATGATAATCGCTATAGAGTATGTCAACACCCCATCAATAGGAGAAAAATAATATGAAATTGGGCTTTGTTACTAAAACGATTCTTACCAGCGCAACAGCGGCTGCTATTGCGTTATCTGCATCTGGTGTATCCGCTGCAGACAACCGCAACTATATCTTAGCGACAGCATCGACAGGGGGAACTTATTACCCAGTGGGTGTCGCTATCGCCACCTTAAGTAAAGTAAAACTAGAGCCTAAATTTGGCTTATCAGTTTCTGCCATTAGTTCAGCAGGTTCCGGTGAGAACATCAAACTTCTGCGTGAAAACCAAGCACAATTTGCCATCTTACAAGGTCTTTATGGTGCTTGGGCTTGGGACGGTGAAGGCCCATTTGAAAGCTCAGGCAAACAGACTGAATTACGTTCAGTTTCCATGCTTTGGCAGAACGTAGAGCATTTTGTGCTAAAAACTGACCTAACCAAAACCGGCACTATGTCAGATTTAAAAGCTCTTGAAGGAACCAATAATAAGTTTTCCATTGGTACTAAAAATTCTGGAACGGAAGGCTCTGGTCGTCAGCAGCTTAAAGGTCTGAATATTGACCCAGATAAGTTCGCTCTTGCTTACATGGGCTACGGTGCAAGTGCTGATGCAATGCAAAACGGTAATATCGATGGCATGAACACACCTGCAGGTGTTCCAGTCAGTGCTGTAACAAGACTGTATGCCTCCATGGGCGACAAGGTCAAAGTATTAGATTTCACGGACGAGCAAATCAAAGAAGCAAACGGTAACTACGAATTGTGGACTCGCTATGTCATTCCGGCCAATACCTACCCAGGTC
The DNA here is from genome assembly GCF_057180105.1 of Marinomonas sp. ATLA20. Classification (NCBI taxonomy): domain Bacteria; kingdom Pseudomonadati; phylum Pseudomonadota; class Gammaproteobacteria; order Oceanospirillales; family Oceanospirillaceae; genus Marinomonas; species Marinomonas sp. ATLA20. The sequence goes on along the minus strand of NZ_JBXUKU010000004.1, from coordinate 330,191 downwards.
AAACGAAAGACATCAATACGGTTGCTCAACCAAATTTCTTGGCAACTCGCGCCGACTTATCAGATGACGATGTCTACGAACTCACCAAGTCACTTTATGAGAACTTAGGGTATTTAAGCGCTATTCATAAAGCGACATCCGTTATGTCAATTGAGAAAGCCATCGCTGGCCTTCCAGTGCCATTGCATCCTGGTGCGGCTCGTTATTATCGTGAACGCGGTATTAACATCCCAGCTCGTCTAATCACTCAATAACAAGGTTCCATCTCGTTCTAGCGCCGTACCTAAGTACGGCGCGCTTTTTACCTCTTTGCACGACCCGCTTTTTGCACACACAAAGGTAGCCTGTCTATGACTGCTTCATCGCAACCAACAGAACCTCAAGACGTCAATCTTGAAGATTTCGAAACCAAACACCGCTCTGGCCCTTGGCTAAACCGTTTTGTATTCACACTGTCAGTTTTCTTAGCTGTTGCCCATATTTACATCAACACAATCGCAACGCTGCCAGAACTCTGGGTCTCTGCTTTTCATTTTGCAGGCTTCGGTACCCTATGTGCCTTACTGATTCCAGCGCACCCTAAATGGCAAGACAGCAAGGTAGCCCTATTTTTTGATGGCGCTATTGTGCTCGCGCTCATAGGAATGGTGCTTTACATTGTATTTTTTGAAGACGCCCTTTACGCCCGAGGTGTTACCTTCAATACCTCAGATTGGATTGTCTCAAGTGTCGCGGTTTTACTGTCCCTCGAACTTATTCGTCGCACCAGCGGCTGGTTTATCCCTTTTTTGATCATCGTCGCACTAACTTATGTGGTGCTATGGGGAAGTTGGCTGGGAGGAATGTTTAACTTTCCTGGACTCAGTTTAGAAACCTTGTTGTATCGTAGCTTTTTTAGCACCGACGGTATGTTCGGTTCCATCTCCCGTATTTCATGGAGCTTTGTCTTCATGTTCATTTTATTTGGTGCATTTCTAGTCAAGTCCGGTGCGGGCGACTTTATCATTGACCTATCTCGATCTCTTGCTAGCAAAATGATCGGTGGCCCTGGTTTTGTCGCGGTATTAGGCTCTGGTTTGATGGGCTCTGTTTCTGGCTCATCAGTGGCGAACACGGTATCCACTGGTGTCATCACTATTCCATTGATGCGCAGAGCTGGCTTTCCAGCACGATTTGCCGCAGGTGTGGAAGCGGCCGCGTCTACCGGTGGGCAATTGATGCCACCAGTAATGGGCGCTGGGGCGTTCATTATGGCTTCTTATACACAAGTGTCGTACGTCACTATTATCAGTGTTGCCGCGATTCCAGCGTTATTGTATTTCCTTTCTGTTGGATTTTTCGTGCGTGTCGAAGCAAAACGAAGCAAAGTCATCGCCACAGAAAGTGATGATGCCGTCAAAATTTCACAAGTACTTAAAGATGGCTGGCATCATATTGTGCCGCTTGGCGTTTTAGTTACCTTGTTAGTACAGGGTTTTACACCGACCTACGCCGCTGGCATCAGTATTTTGGCCGTTATTGCTGCCTCTTTCCTGTCTAGTAAGCATAGAATGGGACCTGCTGCCGTGATCGATGCCATGGCTCAAGGCGCGAAAAACATGTCTACTACCGCCGTTCTACTGGTTGGTATCGGCTTGGTAGTTAACGTAATTAGTACCACAGGCGTTGGGAATACTTTCTCTTTATTAATTACCAATTGGGCTGGTGGCAGCCTGTTCTTCACCATTATTTTAGTCGCCATCGCGTCTTTGATTTTGGGTATGGGCTTACCTGTAACCGCGTCTTACATTGTATTAGGGACATTATCTGCACCAGCCCTATTTAACCTTATCGCTGAAAGCCAACTATTAGACATGATGTCGGCCGGCAATTTACCTGAAGCCGCCAGCGCTGTCTTCATGCTGGTTGACCCTTCCGCTATTGCAGCATTAGCGCAAGGCATGCCAATGGAGCAAGCTCAAGCCCTATTAGCGCAAGTTCCTAACGACTTCAAAAGCATGTTAATGGATCAAGCATTGGGGGCTCAAAGTGTGGCGATGATTCTCGTCACAGCCCACATGATTATCTTTTGGCTTTCCCAAGACAGTAACGTCACGCCTCCGGTTTGCTTAACCGCGTTCGCAGCTGCTGCCATAGCCAAAACGCCGCCAATGCGAACAGGTCTAACCGCGTGGAAACTGGCTAAAGGCCTTTATATTGTTCCTCTGTTAATGGCTTATACGCCATTAATTGGCGGTGATACAGAAACACTTCTGCGATTGACTGTCTTTGCTATATTTGGCATGTATGCACTCGTTGGGGCAATGGAAGGTTACTTAGAAGATAAACTGTCGATCTTTGCTCGAATGATTGCCTTAGTTGCTTCTGTGATGATGCTGTGGCCACATCTGGCGCTTTGGATTAATTGTCTTGGCTTAGCCATTTTTTTGGTGCTTTTCGTGATCGGTAACAAATCGTACAAGAAAAACATGTAAGCGCTGTATTCACACAACATTAAAGTATCTAAAGATAAAAAATAGCCAACAAAAAAGGCGTCTCTTCTTCAGAAAAGACGCCTTTTTCTATTGCGTTATGCAGCTTAAAATCGAAGTTTAATTTGCAACAGCATCTAATGTTGACTGCGAATCTGCCATAGAACCGAGCTGAGCATCCGTGGCATTTTGGTCTTCTACCTGATTCCCCATCATCATATTCAACAAACGCTTAACATTGTTAGAATATTCTTTTTTATCACTCTTAGGGATGGACTGAGTCGTCGGAATTTCTGCGGTCATTGGATTCACGGGACGACCTCTTATATGTAGCTCATAGTGCAAATGAGCACCCGTTGTACGTCCAGTATTACCAGACAACGCAATGACTTGACCACGCTTAACCTTCTGGCCTTTTTTCACCAATATCTTACTTAAATGTAAAAAGCGCGAACCATATGGGCCCGTATAATCAATTACAACGTACTTGCCTGCGTATTTATGCGAAGCAACACGAGTCACCACACCATCACCCGTTGCCAGCACTTCCGTTCCCGAAGGCGTCGCCAAATCAACACCATTATGTGGCGCTGGATGACCTGTAATAGGATGTAGACGATTCGCATTAAAGGGTGAGCTAATTCGATATTTCTTATGCGTTGGCCAGCGCAATAAAGCCGGCGTTAAACTATTTCCATCTTGGTCATAAAAACGACCATCTGAATGTAGAAATGCACGATAGGTTTCACCTTTTACTGTGATTTCCAAGGCTTCTAACTGGCTGTCACCTACTTTTACACCATCAATGCTGCCACTCTTAATGACGAAGTCAAACGCATCATTGGCACGCAGGTCTTTACGAAAATTCACCCGACCTTTCAGCAAATCATTAATAATTAAAATTTGCGTATCAGATAAGCCAGCTTTTTTTGCTGAAAGATAAAAGTTTCCAACAATTTTACTGTGTACTGCTTTCTGAGTATAAGTAATGGGTTTGATGCTCTCTTGGTAGCTAAAACCACCGCCATCATGCTGAACATAAGACACACTTTTACTGATATCTATGCGTCGAGTAATTTCAAGTAAGTCACCGTCCTCATCCAACTTAAAGGTGAACTTATCATCAGGTAACAATGGCTCAAGCACCAAGTATTCTTGGTCGGCCTCCAATACTGAGTATAAGGCCTCTCTAGATAATCCCAAACGAGCAAAAATACGAGCCAGTGTATCGCCGGGTTTAATAACATATTCTATCGAGGGGATAACAGGCGGTACTTTCTCCACATTTTGCAGAGGATCCATCGTAACCAGAGAATCATAATTATTATCTTCATCTGTGTTCGAGCTGCTTTGGGGGAAAATGACATTATCGTTATTACTGATCTTAGACGTATGCCCCTTACCCGTTATGATGTCTGTAACACTCGGAAGTGTATATTCATTAAGGTCATTAGCTGGAGATACAAGAGACTTATAAACGAAAGAAAGTACAATAAATACTATAAAAATAATGGATAACCAAGCTCGTGGGCCAGAAAGAGCCCAACGCGAGAGGTGTTTGATAAACTGCATAAATAAAAAACTCATTAAACAAAAGTGGCTCACGGAGAACCTGACTATGTACTGATCTTTTGACCGTACACGTTCTCAATATATGACAAAAACAGAACCACACTTTGTAGCATGCACTTTTTCCTTGCCACTGTTGGAGTGCAAATAATCACAGTCCATACCCTTTTACCCCATAGTTTTACAAAACCCAGACGGATAAAAGTATTCGAAGCTTAAATTTTCGGGGTAGGATACGGTATTTTAACGGCTAAAGAAATACTTCCCGCCTTTGAAAACCTGCCGTATATTGCTGCTTTATTAAACAAACAATATTTATTCAATATTCATGTCGTTTTCATCCTCTTTCTTAGCGCAAAAGCATTGGACGCTCTTGGCCACTGTCCGTACTATGAGTACATCTTTTTAATTAACCGATCTCAACATCATGCAGCATTCGCCGATTTCTTTTACTAGCCACAGGCGCCAAAAATTTGGCCGTTGCGATACGTTACAGATAGACTCGACGCAACAACAGGCATCATTCGAATCAGCAGAACTTGTTGAAGAAGTTCCGTTAGCACTTAGTATCAACGACATTTCTTATGCCGTCATGATGGTAACACCTGTCAATTTAGAGGCCTTTGTCGTCGGCTTTGCTCGCAGTGAGGGGATTATTGAACATATTAATGATATCCGAGACATTGATGTCCAGCTTTCTCAAACGCACCCAGACATCGAAAGTGTTGCAATCAATTTAGAGCTAAGCCCACGTCGATTTTCACAATTCAAACAAAGAAGACAAACACATCTTGGCGCAACAGGGTGTGGTTTGTGTGGTATAGAATCATTAACCCAAGCCATTCCAGTACTACCAAGGCTTCAAGCAAGCCAAGCGATAAAAGAAACAGACTTGCTGACATTAAGAAGCCGTTTATCTGAATTCCAAGCATTGGGCAATAAAACAGGGGCGGTTCATGCCGCTTTATTGATTTCACCGCAAGGCGAACCCATTGTTTGCATGGAAGACATAGGTCGGCATAATGCCCTAGATAAAATAATCGGCTATGCACTACAGCAAGATATAAACTTACATAACTACAGTGTTTTGATGTCAAGCCGATGCAGTACGGAACTGGTCCAGAAAGCGGTGAGGGTTGGGCTTTCTAGATTAATCCATTTGGCATCACCAAGTACTCTAGCCGTCAAGCTCGCTCAGCATTATGGGCTCACATTAATTCATTTACCCAAGCACGATACACCGCGAGTGTTCGCCTTTTCGAGCAAATAACGGCATAAGAGCAATATGTTTAATGACGCCACATCACGGGTAAGAAAAGCACTAGCACAGTAAAATACTCCAATCGCCCCAAGATCATCGCAAAACTCATCAGCCAAGTGCCTGTATCACTTAGCGGGGAAAAGTTATTCCCAAGCTCCGCAAACCCCGGGCCAAGCACATTCAAGCAAGCTGCGGTGGCACTCAGAGAAGCCATAAAACTCATGCCCGTCATCATCAATAAGACAGTAAATAAAACCGTAACCATAGCGGCAAGACACATAAAACCCATCACAGAGTGGCGGACATCGGCACTGATAGTTCGTCCCTGAAACTTCATCGCAAACACACCATTTGGGTGTACTAAACGTTTCAATTCCAACGAAATAGATTTTAGAGAAATAATATTCCGGATGACTTTATTACCACCCGCTGTCGACCCTGCGCAACCGCCAATATAACCAACAAAAATCAGTATGATAGAAGTCACTGCAGGCCAAGCACCAAAATCTGTTGCTGCAAACCCCGTGCTGGTAATAAACGAAATAACATGGAAAAAAGACTGTGTGATAGAAACCCAAAGTCCATCTTCTGAACCCGTTTGGAAAAGAAACAAAGCCAATAATAAAGCCACAAAAGCAATGATTTTCAAGAAACCTCGTGTCTCTTCATCTTGCCAATACAACTTAATACTACGGGCAATATAAATACGGTAATGCAACGCGAAATTCACCGCCCCCAATACCATAAAAAGATTACAAATCCACAAAATCAACGGGCTGTTAAAGTACCCCATACTGGCATCATGGGTTGAAAACCCACCAGTCGATACCGTGGTAAAACTGTGACCTATGGCATCAAACGCTGACATACCTGCAAGGTAATAACTCAGCGCACAAAAACCGGTAATGGCCAAATACACCATCCATAGATAATGAGTTGTACTGGATACTCGTGGAGAAAGTTTATCGTCTTTAATCGGTCCTGGCGTTTCTGCTTTTAATAAGCGCATGCCACCAATGTTCAACATTGGAAGAATGGCTACCACAAAGATCACAACACCAAGCCCCCCCATCCATTGCAAAAACTGACGGTACATCAAAAAAGTAGGTGGCATGTCATCTAGGCCAGATAACACAGTTGCACCTGTGGTAGTCAACGCACTAATGGATTCGAACACCCCATCAGTGAAAGAAATATGCGTTATCGAAATAATAGGAATCGCACCAAGCACACCAACAGCCAACCACGTTAAAGTAGCAAACAACATGGCTTCACGAGAATTCACTGAAGGTAAAGGGTACTTTTTAAAACCCAGTAAAATAACTAAGGAGATGCTAAACGTAATCAAGGCAGGCAGGGCAAAAGCACGCCCAACATCATCCTTAAAAAACATAAAGGACAATTCACCAAACACAAACTGCACGACGCTCATCCATAAACACGGCATAGTCAGCAATCGCATAATCAACAATGGGCGAATCATGAGTCTTCACGACTCCTATAAACAATCTGCACAGTATAAAGCATCTTTAAATAGAGGGAGTATTTCAAAAGGGCCATAGGATCGAGGTATACAATAAATCCAGACGCACACTATAAGCCAATAAAGCAAAATTCAAAACTTTTCATTACTGCAAATAAATGCTTATCGATAAGTCTATTTTGCAAACAGTATGGACGAATTATGAATCTTGTGCTTTTATTAAACAAAATAACAATAAATATAAAGTATTCACAAAAGGAATCTCCTATGGAAAACATGCTACTTGTTGATTTTTTTCACCTTACCGCTTTAGCTACGACGGTTTGCTGTTTTTTGGTTATCAGTGGAAAACGCGTTATTGAGCTTTGCTCTCAATCTAATTCAAGCAAATAAAAAAACCGAGCTAGGGCTCGGTTAACATCACCAAATTCAAAACAGGCAGTCTAACTTGATGTTAGACTGCCTCATATTTTTTAGGTACAAGTATACCTACAGCTTACTTGTCATTTCTGGAAGCACTGCAAAAAGATCACCTACCAAGCCATAATCAGCCACCTGAAAGATAGGTGCGTCTTCGTCTTTGTTTACCGCCACAATCACTTTGGAGTCTTTCATGCCTGCTAAATGCTGAATAGCACCAGAAATCCCAAAAGCCATGTACAAATCAGGTGCGACGATTTTACCCGTCTGGCCAACCTGTAAATCATTCGATACAAAACCCGCATCCACTGCCGCACGAGATGCACCAACCGCTGCGCCTAGTTTATCGGCTAACGCCTCGACCAACACAAAGTTCTCACCACTACCGACACCACGACCACCTGACACAATACGGCTAGCGCTGGCAAGATCAGGTCTTGCCGATTCAGTAATGTCATCAGATTGCCAACTAGACAAACCACTTTCAGCCACAAAATCGACCACTTCGACGGCGCAAGCTTGATCATTTTTTTGAGTATTTTTATCAAAGCAAGACCCACGCACTGTTATGACTTTTTTATCATCTAGCACGGTGACCGTTGCAATCGCATTACCGGCATAAATCGGGCGTTTAAATTGCTCAGCACTCAAGACAGCGCAAATATCAGACACCTGACCAACATCCAATAGAGCCGATACTCTCGGCATAAAGTCTTTTGACTCTGAATTAGACGGCGCAATAATGTGCGAATAATTTGCCGCTAAATGCACAACCAAATCGCCCATTGGCTCAGCCAAAGCATATTCATAAACATCCGCATTGGCACACAGCACCTTAGTAACACCAGAAAGGTTCGCCGCGTCATCGGCAACGGACTCAACATTCTTACCTGCCACTAGCACATGGACATCATTGCCAATAGCTTGAGCGGCTGTCAGAGCAGATAAAGTAGCAGGCGAAAGCGTACTCGAATTATGTTCTGCAATTAATAAAGTCGTCATTAGATCACCTTCGCTTCATCTTTCAATTTACTGATCAATTCATCCACCGACGCCACTTTAATGCCCGCACTACGAGTTGAAGGCGCTTCCACTTTATCTAATCGGTAATGAGCCTTTGGCGTTACGCCCAAGTCTGCCAAGGATAAGGTATCGAGTGGTTTACGTTTAGCCTTCATAATATCGGGTAATTTGGCATAGCGAGGTTCATTAAGACGTAGATCCGTCGTTACAATCGCAGGCAATGTCAGGACAACAGTACGTAGCCCGCCATCGATTTCACGAGTAACAAGCGCTTTATCGCCGTCGATAACAAGCCTAGAAGCAAAGGTTCCCTGTGGACATTTAATCAAGGCAGCTAACATCTGTCCCATTTGATTGTTATCAGAATCAATCGACTGCTTGCCAAGAATCACCAATCCAGGTTGCTCTTTTTCAACGACTGCGGCAAAGGCTTTGGCGACATTTAAAGGCTCAATGTCGCTTTCAGCTTCAACCCAAATGGCACGGTCAGCGCCTAACGCCAGGGCATTACGAAGTTGCTCTTGGCTTTGCGTCGTTCCAACGCTCATAACGATCACTTCAGATGCCACGCCAGCTTCTTTCAGGCGAACCGCTTCTTCAACAGCGATTTCGCAAAATGGATTCATTGCCATTTTGACATTGGTTAAATCCACATTGCTTTGATCTGCTTTAACACGAACCTTAACGTTGTAATCAATGACGCGTTTAACACCTACTAAAATTTTCATTCTTTCACTGACCTTTCTGTTTAACCATGACTCAACATTTTTGCTCGAATGTCATCTGGAATTGTCTTAGCTTTAAGATCACCTTCTGCATTTAGACAGGCCCAGACACGTTTTTCCGTGCATTCGACCGCTAAGTCACCATCATTAAAAAGCTGATGACGAATCCCAAAGCTGGCACGACCAACCTCAGTAAACTCACTTTTAATAGTAACCTTGTCACCATACTTAGAAGGTTTAAAAAATTGAGAGCGCGTATCAACCATTGGAAAACCAACGGTCTTTAATACATCGCGAATATATCTAAGCGAAACGCCCATTGCCTCAAATAAAGCCCCCGTTGACGCGTCAAAATAGGCAAAATAACGCGGGTAAAAAACAATATCGGCGGGATCGCAGTCACCCCACTCAATTTGTACTTGGCGTTCATTGTTAAACATGACGCTCTTCCTTATAAACTGATAACCAAATCAGAAAGAGGCTCTTGATACAAAAGCTCAATTTGGTCTTCTCGATGAGCTTGCACCGCACGCTGATTCAACGAACCTTTATCAGTAATTTCATTTGCATCAATACTCGGTGGCACAGCTTGCAACAAAATACGTTGAACCACAGTCGAACTACCGGTGCTGTTTTTAGCAAAATCTCTTAACTTCTGCTGAAAAGCATCACGTACTGCTGAGTGTGCAATAACTTGCTCGTTCGTCTCCACCAAATCATGAGGAAGAATCGCCTGACAATGAGCCCAATCAGGAAAGATCAATGCACTGATATAGCCACGGTTCGTACCACATAACACAACATCTTGTACAAATGGCGCAAAGGCACTGATAAATTTAGCACGCAATGTACCTGCACTGACCCAAGTACCACTATCGAGTTTAAAGTCTTCCGATACACGCCCGTCAAAACGGAAGCCTCGCTGCGGTTCATTTTCATCAAGATATGCTATCGCATCGCCTAAGCAATAATAGCCTTCTTCATCAAACGCTTTTGCGGTCAATTCTGGTTGACGCCAGTAACCCGGCATCACAGTTTCAGCTTTCACACGCGCTTCTAACTTACCTTCGTTTGGAACAAGCTTGATAGACACACCTGGCGCAGGAACACCAATAACACCAGAAGTTGATTCTTCAACAGAAGCAAACGTCGCTGACGGCGCTGTTTCGGTACAGCCTAGCCCAGTGACCATAGGGATTTTCTTGCCAGTATATTGAATCGCCAGCGCATCCAAATCATCCCAAATATGCTGAGCCAAACCTGCAGCGGCAAAGAAGGTAAACTGTAAGCGCGCAAAAAACTTCTCAGCTAACTCACTGTCCGCTTTCAAATTTTTCACTAATAACTCAAAACCTTTTGGCACATTGAAATACACGGTTGGAGATATCTCCGCCAAATTCTGCAATGTCTTAGCGAACAGTTTTTCAGTTGGCTTGCCATCATCAAGATACAAACTACCGCCGTTATACAAAGCGATACCAATATTATGGTTACCGCCAAAAGTATGGTTCCAAGGTAGCCAATCAACCATAATAGGCGGCTGATCTTGCAAGAACTGCATTACTTGATGAATCATCACCTGATTGGCGCAAATCATACGCTGAGTATTGATAACGCCTTTTGGCATACCTGTGGTACCAGAGGTGAAAAGCACTTTGGCAATCGTATCGCCATTCACTTGCTCGTTCATTTCATCAATCAAAGCCGACTCAGGAAAGTCCCAAAAGGATTGAAAAGCCACAATTGGATTGTCAATTTGTTGTGCCTTGGTATCCCCTTTGATCACCACTACGGGAATTTCCGTATCTTGGCAAACCGCTTTAATTGCCTTTTCATAAGGTGCCAACTCATCCACCACAATCATGCCGGGTGTCAAAATATCCACAATACCTTGCAGCTTAGAATAATCCGTCGCGATAAGAGAATAAGCAGGCGACAAAGGAGAATGAGCCACACCCACATACATACCAGCCAAAGCAAGCATCAAATGCTCAACGCTGTTGCCACATAAAAAAACGATGGGACGCTCAGCAGAAACTGGCTGAGTGATTAACCAAGATGCTATTTTTCGTACTCGGGCTACCGCTTGTGAGTAGGTAACTTCCTGCCAGTCACCTTGCTCATCACGCTGCGCAACAAATATTCGATCGGGGGTTTTATCAGCCCAGTATTCAAGCTGATCTGTCCAGCAACGAGCATACTCATCGAGCGCTTTTTGGCTATTGATGATTTGCACTCCGCCGTCGCGATTTTCAATGTCGATAGGATGCGCTACAACTTTTATTGGATGAAATTCACCGTTCATTTTTTTGCTCCCACTCTCATCTTTTGCCCTTCAGGGCTCTATGATTATTTTTATGGCTAGAGTTTTAGGGAGTGGTTTATTAACCACTGCCGAATTGTTATTTTTATCTCGACTTCAGACCTAAATGGCCTGCTTCAAAATTTATATTTGCCAAGACCTAACCCAGCGTTTTCAACGACCATCAATGCCGCCATGGCAGACGGCAAACGATAAGCACCGTAAAATACGGATAGCGCCTTAATATTCTGCACGTAAGACTCATCCGTATTTTCTTGCGCTTGCTGATAAGCCAACACATTCAATAACTGCCATGTGCAACATAAGATCCCCATGGCTTCCAAGAAGGGCACAGACACAGCCAGTAAATCTTCATGGTCCATATCAGGATTCAGCAAATGTGAATGCAGTAACGACGTCATCTTTTTAATCACTTGCTGAGAGTCTTGCGCCATAGAGGCAAATACCTCGTCGGACTCAAAAGACTGAGCCAACTGAGTTACTTCTGCTAATAACTCAGTTAAGGCTTTACCCTGATCGCCGCGCACTTTTCTAAACATCAAGTCACGGGCTTGAATACCAGTGGTGCCTTCATAAATCGTCGTCACTCGAGCATCACGCATAATTTGCGCCACACCAGTTTCTTCTACAAAGCCCATACCACCAAATACCTGAACCACTTGACCCGCCATGACATTCGCACGTTCGGTTGCAAAGGCTTTAAAGATCGGCGTTAGCAAAGCCACTCGGTCTTTTTTCAGCGGATCATCTGTCACTTCAGTCGCATCAATTTGCGCCGCAATCTGATAACCCAAGGCACGCAGCGCAAAGGTTTCCGAACGTATTTCTAACAACATCCGTTTTACATCAGCATGTTCAACAATGGCCACTTTTTCACCTTGGCTATTGGCACCCTGAGTTCTTTCTTGGGCATATTCCAATGCTCGCTGGTATCCTAATTCACCTAACGCCACACCTTGCAGGCCACAACTTAATCGAGCCTCGTTCATCAAGACGAACATCGCCATTAGGCCTTGATTCAACTCACCGACTAATTCACCAATACAGTCATCATGATCACCGTAACTAATAGAGCACGTTGGGCTACCATGAAGTCCCATTTTGTGTTCAATACCGGTACAGCGAACATCGTTAAACTCTCCTAATGCACCATCATCAGCAACACGATGTTTAGGTACGATAAATAGCGAAATACCGCGACTGCCTGCTGGTGCATCTGGTGTTCTAGCCAAAACCAAATGGGCAATATTGTCGGTAAGATCATGATCGCCATAGGTAATGTAAATCTTCTGGCCTTTGATTTTATAAGTGCCATCTTGTTGAGGAATGGCCTTGGTACTCAATGCGCCGAGATCTGAACCCGCATTGGGTTCTGTCAGAGCCATCGCCACCGTCCATTCACCGCTAACAATCTTTGGTAAATAACGATTTTGAATCGATTCATTGGCAAAATTTAAAAGAATTTCTGAACCACCTTGCGCCAAAGCTTGAAACATCACAAAGGCCAAATTCGCTGACAGCCACATTTCGTTTACAGGCTGGGCAATGTATTTTGGCAGACCTTGACCACCAAACTCCTCAGGCAATGCCAAACCAATCCAGCCAGATTCGGCGAATTGCTGATACGCCTCTTTCCAACCATCAGCTGTAATCACTTTCCCGTCCCGAAAGCGGCAACCTTGCACATCACCAACTTGGTTCAGTGGAGCAAGTACACCAGTAGCGAACTTAGCCGCTTCTTCCATTACCGCATTGGCCAATTCAGGGTCGAAACCGTCTAACGATTCAACGCCAGCCAGACCTTGCTGTTGATAGGCTTGTGCCACCAGCAACTGCATATCTTTGTAAGGAGCTTGATAGTTCATCATCAACTCCGTATTACTTCGCAGCCATACGAATCGCACCGTCAAGACGAATCACTTCGCCATTCAGCATGCCATTTTCGATGATGTGTTGTGCCAAAGACGCGTATTCATCAGGCTCACCAAGACGCGGTGGAAATGGCACAGATTCACCCAAAGATTTTTGCACTTCTTCCGGCAAAACATCCATCATTGGCGTTTTAAATAATCCCGGAGCAATGGTCATCACTCGAATACCAAAGCGTGCTAATTCACGAGCAATTGGCAAGGTCATGGCGCACACACCACCTTTGGAAGCGGCATAACCTGCTTGCCCGATCTGACCATCAAACGCCGCTACAGACGCTGTATTAATAATTACGCCGCGCTCTAAATTGGCTTCTTGCTCGTTATGCTGCATTTTGTCAGCAACCAAACGAATCATATTAAAAGTACCAATTAAGTTAACCGATACCGCACGTTGAAATGATGCCAAGCGATGTGGCCCTTCACGACCGACAATACGCTCTGCGCCTGGAATACCTGCGCAGTTCACTAAACCACTAATAGGACCAAAGGCTTCAACGGCTTGATCAATCGCACTTTGTACCGAATTCTCATCAACGATGTCTGTCACGCAACCTTGTACGCGCTCACCTAAATCAGATTTAACGCGTGCCAAACCTTCTTCATTCACATCGGCTAGGGTCACTTTTGCTCCTAAACCATGTAGACGACGGGCAACCGCCTCGCCAATACCCGAAGCTGAACCTGTCACCACAAAATGTTTATCTTGAATTTGCATCTTAATACTCCTTACCTTGCTGTTATTTTTATGACAAAGGGCAAAACTTCTTAGCTTTTTTTACGATTCAAAAACGCATCAATACGTGCTTTTACTTCATCGCTGGTTTGCGTAATGCCACAAATCAATGATTCAGTGTACAGACCATCTTGTGCCGACATATTGCTAATACGGCTCAGACCTGTGGTCATGGCCCAGTTGGAGTATTTCGAGTTTTTGCCGATGCCTTCTGCGATTTCAAAGGCTTTTGCCAAGGCTTCACCATTGCCAACAACATAATGTGCCAAGCCAATACGCAAACCTTCTTCGGCTCTTACATCACGTCCCGTCAGCATCATTTCTGTCATGCGGCTGGCACCAATCACATTGGATACATTTACCGATGCGCCACCGCCAACAAAGATGCCATGTTTACCCTCAGGCAGACGGTAAAAGGTATTTTCTTCACTGACACGAACATGGGCACAAATCGCCAATTCCAAACCGCCGCCAATCACCGCGCCATGCATAGCAGCCACGACAGGAATGCCTGAATCACTAATATGACCAAACACGCGATGCCACATATTAGAGTGCTTCACCACTTCAAATGGCTCACGGGCTTTGTGCTCTTGCAAATCCAGACCAGAGCAAAACTCCGGGCCGCTACCTGAAAACACAATGACATTAACGTCATCGGTTAAATTCAAAAACACGTGTTCAATCTCAAGACATAAGCTGTCATTGATGGCATTTTTCTTTTCTGGGCGATTAAGCTGCAAATGCGCCACGCCATTTTCTACGGAATAGTTAATAAATTGATAAGTCATCTCGGATTACCTTTAAAATTCTTTATGGAACGCCTCAAACTCTTATTGGCGAGCGCAGTAGTCATGCCGTTTTTATCGGTCAGAAACCTTAATCACCACGGCCATGCCAGTGTCTCCAGCAGCACAACCCGTGAATAAACCGTAACCGCCGCCGTTGATGACCAATTCTTCAATAAGCTCAATAATGGCGCGCATGCCAGTTGGCCCTTGAGGGTGTCCCCAAATCAATGAACAGCCGTAGTTATTCATCGTCATCACATCAACATCCATGGCTTTGGCAAAAGCCACATCGTTCACAGCAAATGGATTGTGTGTTTTGATCGCTTTGACTTGTTTAATATCAACTCCCGCTACAGCTAGAGCGCGTTTTGCCGCTTCTATTGGCGCCGCTGGCATGTAAGCAAGATCATCTCGGGCTTGGCCAAAACCTAGCACTTCGACTTTAATTTCAGGGCGAGAAGTGAGTGAAGCAACCTCTTCAGAACGACAAAGAATCGCAGAGGCATTACCATCAGCAGGATGCGTTTGGTTACCAAAGGTAATCACGCCACCTTCTTGAATGGGTTTTAGTTTTTGCAAGCCCTCCAGCGTCGTTGGGAAAACCCCTTCATCGCCAGTAATTACCGTGTCTTCTTTTTTGAAGTTAGCCGTTGGCACAGACAAAGGCAGCGTCATATAACGCTTTTGAAAAGCTTGATCGTCTTTCAAAGCATCTTGATATTGTTCATAACGTCTATAAGTTACTAAATCCAATTCTTCACGAGTAATATCAAAACGTTTGGCAACGTTTTCACCCGTTTGCATCATCGAATGGCCGCCAACACAATCGTTCATCATGTTATAAGTTACTTGGTCTTCAGATGCTCCAGCTGGACCTTTCGCATTTGGGTAATAAATATGCGGGCCGTTTGAGCAACGATCTGCAGTTATCAAAAGGGACACATTTGCCATGCCACAGACGATTTCCGACGCAGCAGCAAACAAACCTCGGGCACTGGTCGCGCACACTTGGTTAACCGCATGACCTGCTGTATTTACCGCACCAATGTCATACAAAGGCCAAGGTGCGCCGTTAAAAGATTGATACTGATTAACCGTCATGCCCAATACGCCTGAATCGAACACCTTTGGATCAATGTTGCGTTTTGCCAATTCAGCTTTCGCTACGTGCGCAGCGAATTTCATCGAGTGCAAGTGCTGAAGTGAACCTTGCCATTTGGTAAACGGTGTACTCCAGTAAGCGCCGTAAGGAATTTCTACATTCTTGATAGACATAAAGTGTCCTCGCTTATTTATTCTTGTTATTTTACTGTTGGTTAGCTGCTGCCATGATGTCGCCCAAACCGCCCCACTGCTCAGCAAAGATTTCTGCTGGCATATTTTTAAGGTCATCAGCGATGATTGGACGGAACGCCATCACACTTAACACGTCTTTTTCTAGATCTAGTCCCGGTGCAATTTCGGTTAGAACCATGCCTTCTTGGCGCAGCTCCAACACACAACGTTCAGTGACAAACACGACAGGTTGATGATTTTCTCTCGCAACAGACCCACTGAAAGTAATGTGATCAACGGCTTCAACAAACTTCTGCACCTTACCTTCTTCCAACACTTTCATCTTGCCATTTTCGAAACCAAGTTTGGCACCGTTGACTAATGTGCCGCAGAACACCACTTTCTTAGCGCTCTGGGAAATATTAATAAAACCACCAGGCCCAACCACTTTAGGGCCAAATTTACTGACGTTTAAATTGCCATTTTTATCCGCTTGAGCCAGTCCTAAGAAAGCAATATCCAAACCTCCGCCGTCATAAAAATCAAACTGAGCTTCATGCTCAATAATCGCATCCGCATTCCACGCCGCACCAAAATCACCGCCAGACGCGGGAATACCGCCGTAAGTGCCGAGCTCGGTTGTTAGAGTAAATAAATGGGAGACTTTTTCTTCTGCGGCAATTGCGGCGACACCGTCAGGCATACCAATACCAAGGTTCACCATGACATTCGCTTTCAGCTCCATAGCAGCACGGCGAGCAATCACTTTTCGGTCGCTGAACGGCATAGGTGGCAAAGCGTTTAACGGTACACGTGAGTTACCGGCTAAACCTGGGTTGTAGGTTGTAGTGATGGTTTGTTTGTGATCTTCGGCTGGAGCAACGGTAACGTAATCCACTAATACGCCGGGTACTTTGACTTCTTTAGGATGTATTGAATGACGTTCAGCAATGTATTTCACTTGCGCAATAACGATACCACCGCTGTTTTTCGCTGCCTGCGCCATAGGCAAAATTTCCGCCAACATGGCTTCTTCTTCTACAGACAAGTTGCCATTTTCATCAGCCGTAGTGGCACGGATAACCACCACATCTAACGGGAATTTTTTATAAAGTAGCCACTCTTCGTCTTCAATATCGATGCGTTTCACTAGATCTTCAGTGGTTATAGATGTCACTTTACCACCGCTAATCAGAGGATCGACGTAGGTTCCCATGCCAACTTTGGTAATCACGCCTGGCTTATTTCCAGCGATCTGACGCCACATGGTGGTCAATACACCTTGAGGTAGTAAATAAGCTTCAATGGCATTATCAGTAATCATCTGCGCCATCTTTGGTGCTTGACCTGTGTGACCAGAAATCAAACGCTTCACCAAATTTGGATGCGCCATATGTGACATGCCTGCATCTCTACCATCACCACAACCACAGTCATGAATAAGCGTTAATTGCTGCGGATGACCTGTTTTTTCAAAACGCTGCTCAACGGCTTTGGCGATCGCCTCTGCAAAATAAGACATTCCTACGGTAGACCAAGCGACGTTGGCACCATCTGGAATTAAGTCAGCAGCTTGCGCTAGGGAAATAACCTTGCTCATTTTCTACCCTCACATGTCTTTTATAATTGTTTAGTAAGTTGGGCTTTAATTTGCTGACGTTACTTTGCCAGACATAATTATGTTGTACACCACAACTATTTTTTTTACAAACATTTTATGTTGGCGTTACTTTTTTTGAATAGCCAGTGTAAAAATCCAATAAGTGTAAATGTTGAAAGAAACAACAATTTATGTGAAAAACAAACTATGATCTAGAAAGTAATAGTTTGATGGCAGTCGACTCGATATTGCGTAAACGCTCTTGGTAGCGTCATAAAAAAGCTATGTAACGTAGTCACCACACTGTTGCTAGGTCTCGATTAATAAAAATAAAACAAAGGTGAATAGAATGAAAAAAATCCCTCTAGCAGGCTTGGCCTTATTAGCTGGCTCAATGATGTCTATGACTGCTTTCGCAGCAGAGCCTGAATATAAGCTCAAACTACACCACATGCTGCCACCAGCATCTAATGCCCATAGCAACTTTCTAGAACCTTGGGCAAAAAAAGTGGAAGCAGAATCGAATGGCCGTATTCACATTGATATTTATCCTGCCATGCAATTAGGCGGCAAACCGGCTCAACTTTTCGACCAAACTCGCAAAGGTATTGTCGATATTTCTTGGACTGTCGCAGGCTATACTCCTGGACGTTTCCCTAAAATGACCTCTTTTGAACTGCCCTTTATCCCAGGCTCGGCTCAAGCAACCAGTATGGCTTTACAGGAATATGCCGAAACAGAAATGCAAGATGAACTAAAAGATGTTCATCTACTGGCGGTTCATACTCACACACCGGGCTCTCTTCACTCACGTGATAAAAGAATTAAAACGCTTGAAGACCTAGAAGGATTAAAAGTACGTGCGCCAAATAAAGCCATGTCAGAAGCATTCGATCTTGTGGGCGCCAATACGGTATTTTTGCCCGTAACAGAAATGCCCAGCGCTCTTTCTAAAGGTGTAATAGACGTAGCTGTATTGCCATATGAAGTGGTTCTACCAATGAAAATCCATGAACTTGTTGGGCACCATACTGAGTTTAAAGGCACCGGCTTATACACAAATACCTTTATTTTTTCGATGAATAAAAAAGTATATGACAGCATGCCTCTCGACTTACAAAAAGTGATCGACAATAACTCAGGCATTACGTTAGCGGGCCACATTGGCAAGCTTTTCGATGACTACGAATTATTTGCACGTAAATTCGCTGTGGATCGTGGTAATACTTTTGATTATATCGAAGGAGCAGAACATCAACATTGGGAAAAAGCCATGTCCCCAATCGCAGAAAAATGGGTGAAAGACATGAATGAGGATGGCTATGATGGCCAGCGCTTACTTGATAAAACGAAATCCTTGATTCAAAAATATAATGACCTCTAAGAAGCATCATTGTTAACCTGAAAACAGCGCTCTTCCCTTAGAGCGCTGCTCTATATAGGGATATCTCACAAAACACTGTTATAACGAAGGATTAGGAATAATCTAAATAGGTCACTTTCACCCTTTTTTAAGCAACCATACCTATTTTGAATACCTTGGGTAAAAAATCTATCTTCCAGATTGTTGAAATGCACAACAATCTATGTCAAAAAGGAGTGAGTTTTAGGCAATAATAAGGAAATGATGCCTGCATGACTTTGTCATCTAGGATGATGACATACCTAAAATGTCATTAACGATTCCAAAAGCAAGACTCGTATAACAAAAAAAATAAAGGTGATCAAAATGAGAAAATTCAAACTACAAAGCTTGGCATTAATCGCAGGCTCTATCATGTCCATCAATGCCCTAGCGGCGGAGGCGGAATACACTTTCAAACTTCACCACATGCTTCCACCAGTGTCTAATGCACACACAAACTTTCTACAGCCTTGGGCAGATAAAGTAGAAGAAGAATCTAACGGCCGCATCCATATTGATATTTATCCAGCCATGCAATTAGGCGGCAAGCCACCCCAGCTATTCGATCAAACTCGTAAAGGGGTTGTTGATATTACTTGGACGGTTGGCGGCTATACTCCCGGACGCTTCCCGAAGGCCACTGTATTTGAACTGCCGTTTATGCCTCTAAACGCTCGTACCACAAGCATGGCTTTACAAGAATATGCAGAAAAAGAAATGCAGGATGAACTAAAAGACGTTCACTTACTTGCCATGCACACCCACTTCCCAGGCTCCCTCCATTCCCGTGATAAAGACATCAAATCTCTTGAAGACCTTGATGGACTAAAAGTACGTGCGCCAAACAAAATGATGGCTGATGCTTTCGGTATTTTGGGTGGCAATACGGTTTTCATGCCGGTTCCTAGCATGCCAAGCGCCCTATCAAAAGGCGTTATCGATGTAGCTGCGCTACCATTTGAAGTCGTTAAGCCATTAAAAATTGATGAATTAGCACCACACCATACTGAGTTCAAAGGTGATCGTGGCCTCTACACTCAATTCTTCATTTTCGCGATGAATAATGATTCTTACGCAAAACTTCCAGAGGACCTGAAAGCCGTCATAGACCGAAACTCAGGGGTTAATCTAGCCGGCTTTATCGGTGATGCATTCGATGCGTATGAAGTAGGCGCTCGTGGCGATGCAGTTAAACGCGGTAATACGTTTAGCACGATTGAAGGGGCTGAATACGATCGCTGGAAAGAGAAGTTAGCTCCTGTCACTGAGGAGTGGGTAGAAGAAATGAATGATGATGGTTATGACGGACAACGTCTATTAGACGAAGCCAAAGACCTTATCAAGAAATACGAAAACTTCTAAGCCATACCGTTACCGTACGTAGGATGATTTAACATGATACGTTTTACTACCGACTTACAGCGCTCTTTCCTAGGGCGCGCTTCTGACATATTAGCACTGACAGGTGGGTTTATCATGTTAGTGGTAGCGGCGGTTACCGTCGCTAGCATTATTGGTCGAACCACGATTGGTCAATCAATTGAGGGAGATTATGAGATAACAGAAATGGGGCTAGCCATGGCCATCTTTCTCTTTCTCCCTACTTGTTATATCCGTAAAGGCCACGTCATTGTTGACTTGTTTACGGCTAACTGCAAACCAAACACCTTGCTCACTTTAGGAATAATTAGTGACCTTGTGTTTACCCTTGTTTCGTTTACTTTTGCTTATCGAATGACCCTAAGTGGCTTTGAAGCAAAAGAATATTTAGAGCAAAGTATGCTACTTGAACTTCCCACTTGGTGGACTTTTATTGTTGGTGTCATTGCTATGACACTTTGTGGTCTGTGCGGCCTATATCGCTTGTCCGCAACACTTCGTGGAGGTAATCATGAGTAATATCGAACTGGCCTTTTTAATGATGGCTGTGCTGATGGTCTTAATGAGCATCCGCATTCCGATTGCATTGTCCATGTTAGTGTGTGGCGCATTTGGTTACGCCATGATCGGTGGCTTCCCTGCTCTATTGGAATATTTAGGCACCGCGCCCGTTTCAAAGTTCTCTAGTTATGATTTATCGGTTGTACCGCTTTTCCTACTAATGGGAGAGTTAGCCACACGCTCTGGTATTACAGCAGAACTTTTTAGAACCTGTAATACATGGATAGGCCGTCAACGTGGTGGTATTGCCATGGCGGCTATTGCAGGTTGCGCTGCATTTGGCGCTATTTGTGGATCTTCGTTAGCAACAGCGTCCACTATGGGGAAAGTAGCGCTTCCTGAAATGAAGCGTCTTAATTATTCTGGCAGTCTTGCTGCTGGCGCACTAGCGGCAGGCGGTACATTAGGGATTTTGATTCCGCCATCAATGGTACTCATCATCTTTGCGGTACTGACTGAGCAAAACATCTCTAAGATGTTTATTGCAGCCTTTGTTCCAGGCTTTTTAGCAGCTGGCGGTTATATTCTTGCCATTGCTATTTATGTGCGTTTGTACCCAGATGCTGGTCCACGCGGTGAAAAAACGACCTTTGCCCAAAAACTTAAATCCACCAAGGATGTTTGGCACATCACGGGGATTTTCTTAATCGTTTTGGGTGGCATTTATTTAGGTATTTTCACACCCACTGAAGCCGCGTCTGTTGGGGTTATCCTGACAGCAATCCTAGCATTCACTCACGGTAAAATGCGTCTTGATGGCTTGTTAGTCTGCTTAATGAAAACGGCTGTTTCTTCTGCAATGATCTTTTTCATTGTATTAGGTGCGGATCTATTTAGTGTCTTTATTGCGCTATCAAGATTACCAGACTTAGGCGTCGAGCTGATTCAGAACTCAGGTTTGTCGCCATACACTATATTGGTTTGCATGCTGCTTACCTATTTGGTCATGGGCTGCTTCTTAGACAGTTTGGCGATGATTTTGCTGACCATTCCAATTTATTTCCCAATGGTTATGGCAATGGACTTTGGTATTCCACAAGCCGATTTAGGTATTTGGTTCGGCATACTCGCCTTGATCGTTGTTGAAGTGGGGTTAATAACCCCCCCTGTTGGTATGAACGTCTTTATTATCAAATCGTTTGATGATTCGCTGAAACTAAAAGAGTGTTTTAAAGGTGTGATTCCATTCCTTCTCTCTGACTTTGTCAGGGTGGCTTTGTTGATACTTTTCCCAAGTATTACCCTCGGCTTGGTTCACCTAATTGGCTAATGAAAACCAACAAGAGCCGGGAATTATGCCGGCTCTTGTTGCATAGAGAAGACTCTAAACTGTTTAGCATTACACCAGATTAGTTTTTTTATATTACAATACGGGTTCATCTGATTAAAAATGAGACTTAAATGGCTGACGACACAAAAAAAACAGACCAACCAGTGGACTTTGGGATACTCAATAGCTTAGTTGGTTATCGCCTACGTCGCGCTCAAATGAATTTCTTTAGCAAGTTTTCTGAAGTGTGTTCTGATCTTGGCATTAGTCCTGGTTTATTTGCCATTATTGCCATCGTGGAACGTAACCCTGGCTTAACTCAAACGGCTGTCGCTCAAGCCCTCGGTAATGACAGATCGGCCATGGTGGCCGCGGTCGATAAGCTAGAGCAAATGGACATTATTGAACGTCGACCAGCCATTAATGATCGCCGTTCTTATGCTTTATTTATGACTAAAAAAGGTGAAAAGTTTTTCTTAACGTTAAGCGATCGCGTCATGGAACATGAACAAATCATGGCTGCACGCTTAGAAGGTGAAAATGAATTGGAGTGGCTTTTGAAAACGCTAGACACCTTGTCTCATGGCTAGACAAAGTAGCGCAAAATCTGACTCTCTTATCTTGTCATAAAAAATAACCCAACCATCAAAAATGGTTGGGTTATTTTTTTGTAATATACTCGCTACCGTTCTAATTACGGTAATGCTGCGAAAATGATAGCGAGCTCTTCTTCTAGCTCAACATTCAACTCGGTCGTATTAATAGACGCCATGCAGGCTTCTATTTCAGCTATGTCTTCTGACACTTTTAACACACTTTCATAGGCAAACACTCTATTGGAAAATTTCAACAATCCCATCGTCAGTGCTGCACCTTTTAGAGTGTGAAGGTTCTCACGCGTTGCCACCTGATCCTTCTTATCGGCCGCTTCTTTTATCTTGTCTAATAAATCTTTTGCCTCAAGAGTAAAGCCTTCGACAACGCTTCGGTAAAGATCCACACTGTCACCAAATCGGTTCAAGATGGATTCTATGTCTTCGTATTCATCACCATTGTTGTCACTGGCATTGTTTTCACTAGCATTGTTTTCACTAGCATTGCTTTCAGGTGTTATGACTGCTGGCTCAATACACTCAGGTGATTCGCTCTCTTCTTCATGAATCACAACCGCTGAGTTACTTTGATTCGCCGGTTTAGCCGTCGTGTGTTTAAGAATACAGCCAACCATCTGATCTATATCTAAAGGTTTACCAATATGATCGTTCATGCCAGCGTCAAGGCAAGACTGACGGTCTGTTTCTGACACATTTGCGGTCATGGCGATAATAGGAAGTGGAGCAAATTTCGACACTTTACGAATTTGCCTAGTCGCTTCTAAACCGTCCATTTCTGGCATCTGCATGTCCATTAAAACCAAGTCAAAGCTGACTTCATCATGGTTTAATACTGTTGCGACACCCTCTATGCCATTTTCAGCAACGGAAACGATAGCCCCTTCCGCCCTCAATAACTCCGTGGCGACTTGTCTATTAAAAGCGTTATCTTCCACCAGTAGTAGTTTTAGTCCCATTAGACTTTCTTCTTGCTGATTATCCTGAGACCTTTCTATATCGGTAGTCGTACCTGAAAGAGATTGGTATACAGATTCTGATAATTTGCTCAAAGTAACAGGTTTCAATAAGTAGCTGGAGACTGCTTTAAGCTCATTGCCTGATTGATTACTCTGCATGCTGGACAGCATTATTATTTTGGGTGCTATTTTAAAGTCACCGGTACTAGACAGCAGATCTTCAATGCTGTTCTGATCGATGAAGTCCACAGTCTTTGTATCCAACAAAATCACATCATAAAAATCATCCTGTTTGGCAGCTAAATGAATACATTGCACAGCTTCTTCAATAGACTCCGCTTTTTCGCAATACCAGCCGAGAGTCGATGCCATACGAGTCAAAACAACTTGTGTCGCCACATTGGTATCGACAATTAAAATACGCAGTGTTTTTGAGGGTAATGAATGTGGTCTTGTTTCAAGCGGACTATCAGCAGTTGGCAAATCAACAGTAAAATGAAAACGACTGCCTTCCCCCAATACACTATCTACGTTCAACTCCCCGCCCATCAGCTCAACAAATCGGCGGCAAATGACCAAACCTAGACCCGACCCTCCAAAACGCCTTGCAGTAGAGGATTCAGCTTGCGAGAACACATCAAAAATAGCGTCTATTTGATCTTTCGCAATACCAATACCCGTATCATTAACAGAAACACTTAAACGTGATACGCCCTCAACAGCCTGCGACTTGATTTGCAAAACAACACTGCCTTCTAGGGTGAATTTGACAGCATTGCTGACTAAGTTAATCAGTATCTGCAATAGGCGTAATTTATCTCCGATGAGATATTCTGGTATATCTTTATCAACGTCAAAAATCAGCTCAACGTCTTTTCCTAACGAACTTCCAGACAAAACAGTAGACAGTTCGCATAATAATTCTTCGACTTCAAACGGCGCTTTCTCTAAAACCAGCTTTCCAGCATCGACTTTAGAAAAATCCAAAATATCATTAATTAAACTCAATAGTGATTTCGCTGATATTTGCGCTTTTGATACATAATCATTTTGTTGATGAGTTAACGTCGTACGTTTGACTAAATGCAGCATCCCCAGAATGGCATTCATGGGCGTACGAATTTCATGACTCATATTGGCAAGAAAGTTTGATTTCGCCGCACTAGCCGCATCCGCTTCCTCTTTGGCTTTTCGCAGCCAACTCTCTAATTCATATTCTTTGGTAATATCGCGGTTTATTCCCATTAATTTTGTCATTTTGCCATTTGAATTTTTTTGTAAAATGGCACGCCCCAAAATATAACGAATACTGCCATCGGATACGATGATTCTAATAATGACTTCTTCGTGTTCTTGCCCTGCAATGGCAGCATTGAATGAAGCTTCAGCAGACGCTAAATCTTCAGGATGAATAAATTCCCGCCATTTTTCGAGTGACAGTCCTTTATTCGTTATGGAACGAGGTAGCTGATAGATATCGAACATCAAATCGCTCCATTCCGACTTCCCGGTTTCTATATCTAAATGCCAAACCCCCAATTTAGCGACTTCCGCCGCCATTAACATTTGGTCTCTCGCATAGATCAACTCTCGCTGAGCTCTTTTTTGTTCCGAAATGTCGATGGCCATCCCAAGAAAACCAATCAACTCACCATCGCTATTTTTCATTGGTGTAACCAATATAGAAACAGGGATATGATTCCCCTGTTTATCAATATAGGTCCATTCTTGGCTATCGTAACCATCACGTAACGCGAAATAAACGAACGCTTCACGTTCATCAACTTGCACTCCGGTCGTTTCAAATATTGTCACACACTTCTGGTCCATCTCCGATTGAAGATGGAATACAGCTGGCGTCAACTTACCAACCACTTCCTCTGCGGTATAACCCAACATTTTCTCTGCGCCATAGTTAAAGAGTGTAATAAAACCACTCATATCCGTTGCGATCATTGAAACCTCAGATGACGCATTTAGCACATCATTTAATAATACATTAAGTTCACGTAACTCAGCTGTTTGCTCCTTAACCTGATGTTCTAAATTGGTATTCAATTCTTGTATTCTAGCCTCTGCTTTTTTACGCTCAGAGATATCTCGCACACTTTTAGACACACCAATGATGATATTTTTAGCATCTAAAATGGGGGACAACGTCAGTGAAACGGGGACTTCCGTACCGAATTTCGTCTTTCTACGAGTCTCAATGGAGTGCGCTTCTTTATTCGCTATTAGATTAGAAACCGTATCAAAATTTTCCTCTTTAAGGTCTTCTGGCACCAGTAGATCATAAATAGATTGTCCTATGGCCTCTTCATGGGTGAAACCCAAAATACGCTCGGCGCTCTTATTCCAACTGACAATCAGCCCATCTAAACTATGACTAACAATACCATCAGCAGAGCTTTCTACTAACGCGGTGATTCTGGATTGATGAGCCATCACTTCACGCTGACGTACGATGTTTACTCGAACCACCACCACAAAACCAGCACCCAGTAAGCTGATAAAAAAGCCCACTACTAAAAAAAACAAAGGATCTGGAAGGTGTAGATCTGCAATAAAGGCAGGAGAGACATTTAATTTACTCTTCCAATTCCGACCATAAACAACTGTCGTTTGAACTTGCTCATAACCTCTATGTTTCAGTTCACCTGTGTTATAAAAAAGCACTTGATCATCTAAATCTGTAATGTCATAAAGTTGGTAATGAACTTTATTAGGATCATAACTTAGGCTGTCGAGAACCTCTTCCGTTATCAACGCCGCATAACTCCAACCGGAACCTTTGTTTATTCGCTCTGATTGAGTATTTGGCGTACTACCTCCACGGTAAATTGGCATAAGAATTAAAAAAGATTGCTGAGGTTTTCCCGTGGCTTGCACTAAAGTAATTGGACCGCTTAAACGCACTTCGCCAGTGTATAGCGACGATGTAGCAGCCTCTCTGCGGTTTCTTTCTGATGCTATATCCAACCCAACCGCCTGACGATTACGCTCTACCGGTTCAATATACTGAATAACATAATGCTCGTTAAAGTTGGGGTTAAGCATTTTTATGGAAAATTCTGGCCAGCCATCTTGACGAGCCAACGATGTAAAACTCGCTATGTCTGATTGTGGTACTCGTCGGATAAAACCAAAACCGTGAGCCCCTGGAAACTCGTCGTCAATATCTCTCGATAGACTATATCGCTTAAAAATATCGCGTGTAATCGTGTTTTCACCTGCTGTAAGCACAGCTCCGCGAGCACCGCGCAATCCATACTGGTATAGCTCTATTCTAGACGTCACTTCTTGCTTTAAAGTAACCGATGTATCGTAAGCCGCCTGATTAATTCTTTTCTCATTTGAGTAATAAACGTCATAAGCCACAGCACAAGTGATTAACGTCCCGACAAGCAAAGTGATCATCACCCAGCGATTGAATATGTTTTCAGATGACAACCAATTCACATTTGCCTCCTAGCAAAATTATCTACCGATAAGTGTAGATTAACTAATGGTTTTTAGAAGCAACTGAGTCATAAAAAACAAAGAAATTACATAACGTTACGTATGGTAAAATCACTCTCGACGTTTCACCTGAACACTACTATTTAACATTCCATAACCTTGTCCTGTATCAACAGAACAGTCACAACCTGAGCGTTTATCTTCTTTTTAGGCTATAAATACATTATTTTCCGATCAAAACGACAGGATCACGTTTTATGAAAGTCGCTGTTTTCTCATGCAAACCTTACGACAAAAGAACACTAGCCACCTTCGCCAATGAGAAAGCATTATCAATGAGCTACTTTGAAAGTCGGCTTAGCATGGAAACCATTAGCCTAGTACAAGGATTTGATGCCGTCTCATGCTTCGTTAACGATGATGTTAATGCCGAGGTCATTCATCTTTTAAAGCAACAAGGTGTAAAAACCATCGCCCTGCGGTGTGCTGGCTTCAATAACGTCGATCTAGACGCTGCAAAAAAAGAAGGCATAAAAGTATTTCACGTTCCCGACTACAGCCCGACTTCGGTTGCCGAACACGCTGTTGCTCTCATCATGACATTAAACCGCAAAACTCATCGAGCTTATCATCGCGTCAAAGAAGGCAACTTTGCACTTGAAGGATTGATGGGCTTTAACCTAGAGGGAAAAACCGTTGGCTGCATTGGCACAGGGCGAATTGGCGCGGCGTTTTGTCGCATCATGAAAGGCTTCGGCTGCAAAGTGTTATGTTATGACCTATATCCGTCACAAGCGCTCATCGACCAAGGTTGCCAATACCTCACACTCGATGAAATCTACCAACAAAGCGATATTATTAGCCTGCACTGCCCTTTAAACGAATCGACTCATCACCTAATCAACAAGCACAGCCTAGAAAAAATGAAAGACGGCGTGATGATCATCAACACCAGTCGCGGCGCACTCGTCCACGCTCAAGAAGCTATAGACGCCCTGTACAGCGGTAAAATTGGTTATCTAGGTTTGGATGTTTACGAGCAAGAAAACAAAATCTTCTTTGAAGACATGTCATCTCACATCATCCAAGACAGCGTCTTCCAACTCATGCTCACCTTCCCTAACGTCGTCGTCACCGGTCACCAAGGCTACTTCACCATTGAAGCACTTAACCATATAGCCGAAACCACCGTCGACAACTTACTGCATCACCAAAGCGACAGCAGTGGAACAAGGCAGCTGGCGTAAGCTTAAGGAAAACAGCAACCTACAAAAAATGTCTGTTACTTCTCTCCAAAAGCTTGGCTCAGTGTTTTACGAAGGGGTTTCAGCAAATAATCCATAACCGTTCGTTTATCCGTTTTAATCGATACCTGAGCCGTCATACCAGGCAGCATCTCTACTTTTCGGCCTATGGTGGTCGTTATTGGCAACTGCAGTGGAATGACATGAACACGGTAATAAATCTCTTCGCCTTGAGAAGACTCTTCCTTAAGAGTATCAGCGCTCACATAGATAACTTTAGCTTCCACACCGCCATAAATAGTGTAATCAAAAGGGTCGAGACGAATATTGGCGTCCATGCCTTTTTTCACCCTTGCAATATCTGCTGGTCGAATTTTCGCCTCTACAATTAGGTCATCATCAATAGGGATGATCTGCATGATTTCTTCGCCTGCACGTAAAACACCACCAACAGTAGTGACACTTACGTTTTTGACAATACCGGGGACTTTAGCAATAAAAACACTGTCTTGAAGCTCTTGCTGCTTTCTCGCTAGAATTTGTTCACTTTGCCCTAGGTCATCCTCAACTTTTGCTAATTCAGCACTGGCTTCTTCCAGGAATTGATTTTTTCGATTAATTAATTTTGCTTCTGCCGCATTTAGCGCTTCTCTTGCTTTGAGCATTTCACTACTGCTGACGTCGCCAGATGCTTGAAGATGTTTAACAATATCTTGTTCTTCCTGTGCGAGTGATACTGATACCTGCAGAGTTCTAAGCTCTTCTTTAATGCCTGTTTTACGTTGTTCAAAAAGTGCTTTCTCTACTTGCGCTATGTCTTGATAACGGCTCATCATATCCTGAGAAAAATTGAGCTTCGCCTCTCCAAGAATTTCCGCCCGCAATCGAATAGCCTTGGCCTTTAATGCAAAAACACGGGATTCTATTTCTCCTACTGAAGCGCTTAGACGCGTCTGATCAAGCTGCCCTAGAATTTGTCCGGCTTGAACTCGATCGCCTTCCCGAACATTTAGCTCAGAAATAACACCACCATCAACAGATTGAATCAACTGTACTCGACTACTGGCAATCACTTCACCTTGCGCTTGCGCCACTTCATCAATGTAAAAATGCTCCGCCCAAATCACAAACGCCACCAAAGCAATGAAAATTGGCCAAACAATCAAAGAGCGCTTTTTTTTATGATAACCAAACATCGCCGTCTCACTTTGGCCATTTTCGGTATTAGAAATAACGGCATTAGATGGCATTGAAGCCTCGCTTAATTCGAGATTGAGCTTCTTTAGGAGTAACTTGCTTAGTGCTATTCATCATTGATGGAAAAACAGCGGTAGGTGCACCGTCGCGGATCACTTTACCCTGCTGCATCACCAAAACTCGGTTTGCAATATGCGCGGCAAGCATCGGACGATGAGTTGATACAATTAGAATATCGTCAGGTTTAATGCGTTTTTCCAGAACCTCCCAAACACGTTTTTCACTTTCAGCATCTAAGGATGCTGTTGGCTCGTCCAGAAGCCAAACAGTTGGTTTTGCAGTGATAGTACGTGATAAAGCAACCAATTGGCGCTGCCCACCAGACAAGCCTTCACCGCCTTCAGAAATGTCTAACTCCATTCCTTTTGGGCTACTCTGAGCAATGGCATCGACACCTAGCTCAGTGGCAACTTGCATCATTTCTGTGTCACTCACAGTTCCAGATAATGTTAAATTACTTTTTAAAGTGCCTTTGAACAAATGCACATTTTGAGGCAAATAGCTGATGTGCGACGTCACGAACTGCGGATCTATTTCCCATAAATCCAACGCACCCAGTTTAATTCGCCCCTCAGTTGGCCGATACAATCCAGCCAGCACCTTAAGCAACGTAGATTTTCCGCAACCAATTGGACCAACCAGTAACACGCGATCTCCGGCATTGAAAGTAAGCAGCTCTATGTCCAAATGTTTCACTGGCGAATCGCCATAAACAAATCGTACTTGCTCAGCCGATACTGAACTAATATGTTGCTCGCCAACCAAAAGATGCTGAGAAGGTTTTCGCTCTAAATCCAATGCGAGCAGTTGATCTACCATGGTCAAAGATTGCGAAACCGACTGCCATTGCACTAGGTATTGCACACCTTGCGCTACCGGGTTGATAACACGCCCACCTAAAATACTACAGGCAATCATGCCGCCCATTGTCAAATTACCCGCTTCAATTTGAAATACACCAACCACTACCGCAGACACATAGGCAATGGTCGATAAACTTCCAGTCGTAGCGGTACTGACTTGACTAATGGTTTTTTGATGAACTTGATAACCTGCCAGTGATTGGGTAATTTGCTCCCATTCGCTAGAAAAGCGCCAACCAGCATTGTTAGCTCGAATGGTTTCAGACCCTCGGATCACGTCTATTAACAAACCCTGCCGTTCATTAGAACGCAGTATTTGTTTTTTAATTAAAGTTCTTAGACGGATCTGTGTGACCACGCCTAAGAGTATTGCTAAGGGGAATAGCAATGCGTACACCCAACTCACAACACCACCAATTACTGCAATAAAGGCGATGAACATGAGGGCAAAAGGCAAATCTATCAGGCCAAACACGATACCTGATGTGAAAAATTGTCGGACGGATTCTAGGCCATTGACTTGAGCATTGAGAGTGCCAAGGCTATTCGGTTGTTTATCCAGGCGAAGATGAAGCAAATGATGAAAAACTTGTTTAGACAAACGCATGTCTACATCTGCCGCTAAACTATCCAGTACCTTGGCACGAATGCCTTTAAGCATCCAATCAAGTAATACGATCCCCAACATTCCTACAACTAAGGTCGCAAGCGTTGAATAAGCTAACGTCGGCACGACTCGATCATAAACTTGCAAGGCAAATAGTGACGTGGCAATGGCAAGCAAATTGATTACCACCGTGGCGGCTAACACATTACCTAGCCAAAGCTTGTCTTGAAATAAGGCGCTAAGAATCAATTTTCGAGCAGTAGGAACATCTTGACCTTCACTTCCCTCTCCACGATCAGGCTTAGTACGTTGCAACCATAATACCGATGACTCTGTCAGCTCCTCACTAGACACCTCTTGCGCCGATGTACCCTCTCCTTGTTCAAGCAATACGCTATCCGCTTGCTGGTCATTTTTAGCCAACCACCATTGCCCATCATATTGCACCAGCGCTGGCAGTTGTCGACGATCAAAACGACGCCATGCCACCATGCCGCCTTTCACACCTTTGATATTAAAGTCATGCAAGATTGCTTGAATCTGATCTAATAATGCCAAAGACACGATATCTTGACGCTGCATTGCAATATCGACATCACCAAGGGAAACACCAATTCTCAAAACCTTAAATAGGTTATGTAGAGCTCCACTTGTTAGTACACATTTTTGTTCAATAGGTTGATCGCTCACCTAAACCACCTTTTAATACAGCGTCATTGGACAACTAAATTG
Organism: Marinomonas sp. ATLA20; assembly: GCF_057180105.1. NCBI lineage: Bacteria > Pseudomonadati > Pseudomonadota > Gammaproteobacteria > Oceanospirillales > Oceanospirillaceae > Marinomonas > Marinomonas sp. ATLA20. Next base: position 298,238 of record NZ_JBXUKU010000004.1, on the reverse strand, counting down.
GAGAACGGCACAGCATCTAAACCGCCAGTTAATGCGACTAAGCTTAGCAAATTAATTAATAAACTATTTTTTGCTTTTGACTGAGAAATTTTTTGTTCCGTTATTTCTCGCTGTACATTCAGTACGTCAAGCCACTCTTTACGCCCGCTTTGATATTGTCTTTGGTAAGAAGCTAAAGTGGCATTCAAGGTATCAATGGAAGATTGGTGTATATCAATCAATGACTGTTGAGTTTTTCGATTCAATAACAAAGTGTTAAGACGATTTCTTAAATCAAACTGAGTCACTTCCACATCTCTCTGGGCGGCATGAAGCTGAGATGCCGAAGACTGCTCTTGATACATATTAATTAATCCCATTCCTTCCAAAGAGCCTTCCATCACTAAGGTTAGGCGAGACTCATCAGGATAAGTGGCGCTATCGCTGTATTCATGAGAAAACTTAACATACAAAGTCGGCATAAAGTTTGATCGCTTACGATGTACATCTTTTAATGCCAGATCCACTAGTTGTTCTTTATATTGCACTTCGGCACTTTGTTTTAAAATTATCTCCCTCATAGCGGTATCATCAGATAAATACTGGAATACATCGCTCGATATAGGATGGACTGATTCAATCGGTAACTGTGTTAACGTCTGCAAAACCATTAAGGCGTCTCTTAAATCACCTTGAGTTTGAATTTCTTGAGCTTGGGCTTGAATTAACCGAGATGCGGCTAACTGGGTATCCGTTTCCGACGCTAACCGCCCTATTTTTCTGCGCTCTACCTGCTCTACAAACTCCTGATACTTAAGAATATTCTCTTTAATAATATGCAGCTGATCTTGCACTCCAATAACTTTGGCGTAAGCAATCGCAGTATCTTCCAACAGTTGGCGAGTTAATCTTAGTTTATCAATGGATTCTGCTGTGACATCAATATTGGCATAGTCAATACCCGCATCAATTCGTCCAAATGCCCATAAAGGTTGTTTCAAGATAAAAGCCCCTTCTTGGTTATTGTCTCTATCTTCACCGTAAGAGACATTCAAACTTGGATAACGCTCAGCTTCAGCACTTTTAAGTAGAAATTCTTTAGATTCGATCTGAGCCTGCTTGCCAAGTAGCGCAGGATGGCGCTCTAACATAGCGTTTAGCGCTTTTGCAAAACTCGTACTGCCATCACTTTTACTCATTGCAGCGGAAGAAAATGCCACCATTAACAAACCAAAAATTATTTTTATAAATTTTGAATGTTTTATAATCGATAAAATACATCGCATCATTTTACTTCCATAGAAAACTCTGAGCTTTTCAATTTAAATCGCTCCTCAGTAGATTCTTGAGACTCTAAAAGTTGTGTTGCTCTCATTAAGTTTATCTGCCATTGCTGACGCTTCCATGGAGCAAGATCAATCGCCCTATTCAAATATTCTACACCCAACAAGATTAAACCATTGCGGACATAAATTTCCCCTAATAAATAATGAGCAGGTGCAAAATCAGGCAAATGGTGTAATAAAACTTTGCATTGATACTCTGATTCTCGATAAGCGCCTTGTGTATAATGCTCATAAGCTAAAGCCAACATATTAGGCTCAGGTAAAGTCCCCATGTCATCAACAGCTAATGGAGATTTTTTACTCATAGCTCGTAATAGAAAAGTTAATTCCTGCTTATGATTAGACCATTTTATGGAAGCGTCTTCAGGGGCATATTGCGCAACCTTTTTTACCATTTGATCTATATTACTCGGCACGGGTAAATTCAGAAAATCAAACAGTCGAGATGCGACAAGATTACCTTTCAAAGTAAGTTCTTCAAACGATACCTCTAATATTGAATCTGCAAAAAGGCTTTTCCAATGCGACATTAAAACGTTGTATTGCGCCAACTGTTGACCTACAAGAGATGCCGTACCAGTAAATTCCGTATCGCCAGAAGTCTCTGCATTCTGAATTGTATGTGGCTCTAGCCAATGGGCGACTCGAGAAGACAAGGCGAGCGCTCTTGGATCACGGCGAACGGATATGATTTTTGCATTCGGAAAGACGCTTTTTATCAGACCGATATGACAAATGTTATGGATACTTTTATCTATCACCACTGGCGCATCAGAGACTTTGCCGTAATAAAGTGAATGCAGATCCTGTGCTATGTCACCCAATTGCTCAAGGCTCAGCGTATCAACAAGATCTGGATAATAGCGACTAGAGCCTTTTTTTCTATGCTGGTAATTTAACGCTTCCACCAATACTGGAAAATGGGAAGAAGCCCCAAGTGATGCCACTTGATCACTGCACACTAATATTTGTTCGACAAGAGATAACCCAGAAAATGATATACCAACGATAAATGCAGGATGGAATTCTTCAACAGCAGCATATTGTTGTTCAATATGTGAAAAACGAGTAGATAAAAAGCCTCGACTAAAACGAGTCCTTATTCTGGCGCTGTCTTTAAAGTCCACAATAGGAAGAACACCGACACCTTGTTCAAAGACCCAGCGCTCATTGTGATTAAGAATTCGAGCATCATACTGAGTTTGATAATATTGCCCATCAACTATTCGATTTTGATTGTAAGCAAAAATAGCTAATTGCCGATAAAACTCAGCATCATGAGGATACTGCTTGACCGCATTTAGTAAAGCTACCTCGGCAACAAATGGCTTTCCATATTGAAAAAGGCATTCTGCATAACAAAGCACATAGTCGCGGTGATAATCGCTCTCACCCAAGCAAGCGTTTAACCAAGCTTCCGCCTCTGCAAACTTGCTCTCCAACACCCAACATTCTAAGCGTACCGCGCCTAGCTGGCGAATTAAGCTTTCACATCGTTGGGCTGTATAGTTATTTTGCGATTCAGTAAATAGCGCTTCGGCTCGCGCTAAATGAGACCAAACTAGATCAAGAGTGTCGGTTATATCAGAGTATAAGCATTCGCTATTGTCGGATTGGTTTGCTAATAACAACAAACATAGGTTCACCCATATTTCTACTTTGCTAGGGTCATGTTCAATAGAGCGAGTATATAGCTGATAAGCGCCTCGACTATCGTCTTGCATTAATCGGCAGTAAGCTTTTCTCGCCAAATTAAGCCCGTTAGATGGCACTAGTTCTAATAAACTATCCAGAGTCAGTTCTGCGGATTCGTAATCAGATATAGCAATATACACAGCACTTATATCTTGCTGTTCAACAAAAGTAAGCGGCTCAGATATCGCTGTTTCTAGTATACAAGACAGCATTTTAAGCGCTGATTCAGATTCATTTAAATGCGCAAAAGATAAGGCCAAAAAGATTTGTACAGGACGAGAGTCGACCTGTACTAGCAGTTCACGACAGGCTTGCTGCAGCGCAGAATATTCTTGCTGCTCCGCCATTTCGCGAAGTAAAGTAAGTTTAGAATCCATAAATGATCACACCAAAATGGAACTTAACCCAACACTCTTCCATGAGTGTCATCATTAAGTCCACTTTGATCACTCCTTTTTATCTAAACATCTGGCGTTTCAGTGGCGGTGACTTGGGACAGAGACAATCCTAGATCTGGATTTGACGCCCATGCGTTCTCCCAAAGATCGGCCGTTTCTGCCGCGATCGTGAATTCACCGTCACTGTTTAAAGTGACCGTGTTATCAGCCGTCGTCCAAACAATATTGTCGACGGTATCGGCCGTGAAACTCGTCACTGTATCATCACTCACCAAAGTGATTCGGTCATCGCCGCCAAGATTATCGGCTCCGGACCATCCCTCTCCTTCATTGAGAGTCAAACTAGAACCATCACCCACATTGATGTAAATATCGTAGGTTTCATCTACGTCAAACACCCGCCCATCAAGGTCAGTCGATTCACCTGTGGTTAGGTCAAACACCACGGTTTCCGCCACCACAATACCTACATCATTGACGTTCACATTACCCGCCAGATCCGTTACTAACATATAGTAGGTTCCGCCTTCGAGACCGTCTGTCGAGACGCTAGTTTCAACGCCTGCCGTCACTTCAACACTGTTCCAGTAAGATGGATCCGCGTTCAATACGGTATCAAACAATCCGTCATACCATTGATCGTAGTCAGACAAGAAATCCGATGCAAACAGACTGCTGTTGACCAAATAGGCAAAGCCATCTTCATTGCTTTCTACTGGAATATCACCGTCCGAGTAAACCGTCGATTGATTTGCCAAGGTGCCGTCTGCGTTGAATTTCTGAGAATACACATCTATGAAGGTTTCGGAATCATCATAGGTATCACCGATCCATGTCACTATGTATTCCCCGCCGCTTAGTTCAATAATAGAAGGCGTTCTGTCAAAAGAGCCAAACGGATCGGCTTCCAATAAAACCGTGTCCCCCATCGCTTCACCATCCACATTGTACAACTGAACACTGACGCCCCAGCCGTCTTGGTTGGTTTGATTCCAAGCAACAACAAACGCACCTTCGTCTCCGACCGACTCAACTGTAAAGCGAGGATTGCTATCCGCAGAAAGACCAACATCATCCAGATTTACAACATCCCCATCCGCCGTTACAAACTTGGCATAATACTCTCTATCGCCTGAGTCAGCATACTCCACACGACCTGATAGTACATATGCACCCTGCTCACCAACCGGCATAATGTCAGCGATTCGAACCGAGATCTCTTCCTCTTCACCAATGCTTTCAAAAGGCGCAATCGCTTCACCGGACAAGGTGCCATCGCTGGTATTAATCGTTTGCAGGTAGGTTATATTTGATCCTGGGCCACCAGTTTCTCTATCTCTCTCGGTCCAAACAACAACGACTTTATCTCCGCCGATCCACTCAACCGCTGAGCGAGAGTGATGCATTCCTAGATTTAGACCGCCAGTAGCAATCTCTATACTTTCGCCTTGGTACGCACCTTCAGCAGTAAATACCTGAGCAAATACAACCGGATACCTTTCATAGTTATCGTCATCTACATAGCTGTCATATTGATATGCAGAAGTCACCACAACATAAGAGCCGGTATCGCCAATAGCCACTGCGCCTTCATACTCAAAATAATTACTTGGGCTATCTTGAAGTGTTGGCAAGGATTCACCTATAGCTTCACCTGCAGCCGAGTACAACTGGACATCTTTCTTGCCAACGACAATAAAACTTCCGTCTTCGCCTACTGCTTTAACGTGGGCTTGATATTCGTCACCAGTGTCATCTGAGTTTGTAATTTCAACAATTACCTCGCCATCCGCATTCATTAGTGTCGCGGTTAACATTCTGACACTTTGGTCTTCATCATAATAATTGTCGGTCACCACGAAGTTACCTTCACTGCCAACAGGAAGGATAAAAGAATCTGTAAATTGCCCGTAATAACCCACGTAGTTTTCTAAACTTTGCAGGTCGCCAACCGCACCATTTTCATCGAAGATTTGGTAGTAATAATCAGAGATATCGGACTCGTCGTCGTACTGTTCCCAGGTCACCACAAAAGACCCAGTGTCTGCTAATGGTATCGCCGCCATCAGATCCAGATATTCGGTGATGTTCTCATGCTCTATTCGCATGTAGTCTGAAGTGGGTTCACCATTTGCATCCAACATTTGAACCACTAACTGAGAATTAACGTCTTCGGACTCTGAATTGAGGTACCACATAGACACGTACGTTCCAGTGTCACCAAGCTGAATGCTTCTTTGTTCATCCAAACTGGCAACTGTGGCGTCGCCTAAGCCACCATCCAGCTTATCAAAGCCAGACTCTTCAATAATGTCATCGTAAGGTGATTCATTACTTGCCAAAACACGGTCATAGGGGCTGTCTTCATCGGTAATAATGACCTGATCATTGGTCGCAATGGCGCTGACTTCGCCCGTTGATCTGATTTGTCGAACTTGGATATCGTCAATGGCGTATTCCTCGTCATAATCTAAATCGATAAAACGACCATCGGCATCAGCCCAAGCGACCTCAGTGAAAGTTTCGCCACCATCAATAGAATAGTTCCAACGTACGGTATCTTCTAACAGGTCAAAACCAATAGCAAAGTCCACATATTCATCATCACCATAATCCAGTATCAATTCGGACTCATTGCCCTCTGCGTCATATTGATAGGCTTCAAAATCACTAATGGCGAATTCAACCTCACCAAGCAACACATAGGCACCTGAACCAAACTGCCAAGTCTCACCACCATTTAAGGAGTACTCAAACGCCACTGCATCATCAGATAACTGTACGTTCAAGGAACCTTCACTGGTTACGCCATCACTGTCGGAAAAGCCTGAGTCTTCAAATAATTCGAAGCTTGGTGCTTCATAGGCGTCACCAGTCACCACTTGTTGTTGGTACACAAATTCAGCTTCATTGCTTGCAATATCTTCAACATAGACAACAATATCGCCTGCGTTATAAGTGGTGTTCGGTGCTAATGTAAAGCTATCGCCAACGCCTTGAGTCCAGTTGTTTTCATCTTCTCCTCCACCAACAAGGGAGTAATACCATTCATTTTGATCATCATCTAATGTCACCAAAACTGAGTTGCCGACGACTTCAATTTGAGGGTCAGAAATGATGTTATCTGTGACAACATAGCCATCCGAGTTAGTGGCAATCTCGCTGACATTACCATCAGTGTCATACTGTCTAATCTGGATATCGTAGTAATTGAAGGTGGTATTTTCTGTCAGATTAAAAGACGTTCCTTCCCCTTCTGTCCAGGTTGAACCATGATCTAGAGAATATTCCCAACGCACAGCGTCATCCGTTAAGGTGACATTGACCTGCGTATCATTGGTGATTTCATCGTCATCGTACGTTCCAGTGTCTTCATTTAATTCAACGTCTGGTTCAGCGAGTAACTCAGTACTGATCGTAACAACCGTTGTGTTTAGCGTAATATTGCCAGCAACATCCGTGGCGTACACAACATATTGACCAGCAGGAAGTCCATCTGTACTCAAAGCATGGTCAGTATCTGCACCAACTTCGACACTGCTCCAGCTGCCTTCTTCTAACGCTAAAATATCTGACAATGTCGTAATGGAGGCGGAGTCTGAAAGACTAACAAGGTAAGCTGCCCCAGCTTCAGCCACCGATACTGGTAAATCATCTCCCTGTTCAATATCTATTGGTGTAATCGATGTGCCATCTGCATTGAACATTTGTAAATGATGGGTGGTTTCATTAACCCAACTCGCGCTGTCGTCATCATAGTAACCATTGTATTCGACCCAAGAGATAAAGAAGTCACCGTCACTGTTTAGCTGTGTCCACACAACGTCATTGATGTTGCCAGTGAATTCAATCTTCTCTGTTTTTTCTGTGCCATCTGGGTTGTAAATTTGCACCCAAGAATCCGCTTCCCATGTTTCGTCGTCGTGACCTTCTTTAAAGATCAACACATCCTTATTATCATTCAGCACACGAATGTCAAAATAAGCCCATTCGTCGTTTTCTTCGCTAACTGCAATTTCTGTAACGTCATTACCATCAACGAAATACACACCACCAGCAATAAAGTCATCGCCCTCGCCTGTTTCGGCATAATAGTCGGCTGTAATGAAATACCCTTCGTCTGTTTCAGCACTGACAGATTCGATAAACAAGTCATAATCTTTATCAGCATCAAATTCGAATGGCAAGGCAATCGGATCGTTTTGCGGCGTTCCATCCGCCATAAAGGATTGGGTGTAAATAACGGGCTCATCCGCCTCATTCACACCAATCCAAGTGACAGCAAAATCATTGTCTGAATTTAGTACGGCAATGCCTACTTCCAAGTCCACTAAATCGCTGAATTCACTCAGGTCCACTCGCGCACCTAAGCTGCCATTGTCATTGACCAATTGCAGACTCATGGTCATGTCTTGCTCGTTAATCATCAAGGCAATAAAGGCACCATCTTCGCCAAGTAGACGCATACCATCGCTGTATTCACCCGCTTCTGGGTTCAGTACAATGGTTGAGCCGATTGGAGTCCCATCCGATGAATAAGTCTGTGCTTTGACAATGGCAGAGGCATCCTCAAAGCTAACCACTTCATTCCATAACACTATGAACTCGCCATTATTTCCTGTCGGAAGTACACTCGCGACGACGCTAGTTTCGAACGTTAGCAACGCCCCCTCTTCCCCTGTTGTCGCATCAAACAACTGCAAATAAGCAACTGTGTCATCGGCTGTATCCTCAGTCCAAGACTGTATAAATTGGTCTGTATCCGCTAACGATATAATTTGCGAGTCTCTGATCCATTCATCTGTTGCCGTGGTTTGCTGGAAATCACCAACAGGTCGTCCATCGGCATCAAACATCTGAAAATACAGATTCGTCTCATCGTAATAGTCTTCGTCCTCGTTATAGGTTTCGCCAACCCATGTGATGACAACGGCACCATCAGCACCCACAGGAGTAATGTCTTCGATGCTGTAATAATGATATTCTGCACTTTCTATAGGAATAGAGACCGCAAACGGCAAGCTCATTTCTGAACCATCGGCGTTATACCGTTGAACCATCAATAAAGTGTCACCTGCATCTTCGTCATCTTTGATCCAAGAAACCACAAAATCGCCATTCTCACCAAGACGATACCGCTCTACGTCATAGTGCTTGTCATCTCCTTCAGCGATAACCGTATCAATACTGCTATCCGATGCGAGATAAATGTCTCCTTCCAATTGAGATTCTGTGTCTGTCGTTACATCACTGTCATTACTGAAGATCGCACTTTCATTGTCATCAGCGTCAAACTGCTTTACCTGAATGCTTTCTGCCGCATAGGTCGTATTCGCATCCAGCTCAAAACTGCTTCCTTCTCCATCAACCCAAGTCGCTCCGCCATCCAGACTGTATTGCCAGCTGGTTGCATTCACATCCACAGTAACATTCATGATGAGACTGCTAGTGATGTTGTCACTGTCTGACAAACCAGTATCTTCAGCTAATACCACTTCTGGAGCAGGTAAAGAGTCGGACTCAAACACCACTTCGTTGCTAGCTGCCACACTAACATTACCTGCAAGGTCTAATTGGCGAACTTGAATTTGACCAATTTCATAGGTTTGTAAAGTGCCCATTTCGAAACTGGTGCCAGAACCTACTACCCACGTAACGCCGCTGTCTAATGAGTATTCCCAGCTAACAGCATCATCAGACAAGGTCACATCAATAGTGGTATCGCTAGTAATAAAGTCACTATCCGAGTCGCCCGTGTCAGCATGCAGAGCAAAACTTGGCGTTGCAGGTGCAATAGAATCTGTCACTATCTCTGAATCGTTAGACCCAACGACCGACTCATTTCCCGCCGCATCTACTTGCTTCACTTGGATGTCACCAATAGCGTAAGTGGTATTGTCAGCAAGCGAGAAGCTTGATCCCATACCCTCAGCCCATGTTTCTCCAGCATCTAAACTGTACGACCAGCTTTGTGTGCTTGTCTCGCCATTAGAATCAAAATTCACTAGGACATCATTGGTGACACCATCTGAATCACTCAATCCAGAATCTAGATTTAAGGCGAAGGTCGGTGTGATTGCAGAAGTGTCTATTTCAATAGTCGCTTCGTTCAAGGCTGAAGCACTAACATTCCCCGCCGCGTCTAATTGTTGAACTTGAATATCGCCTACGGCATAGGTGGTATTAGCAGCCAATTCAAAGCTCGTTCCAGTCCCCTCTTGCCAAGTCAAACCGGTGTCCGTGCTGTACTGCCAGCTGACAGCGTCTTCCGATAACTCAACATTAATAAGCAAATCATTGGTAATATTATCGACTGCGCTAGAACCTGAATCGCTGTTTAAGCTAAAGGAAGGTGCATCCAGAGGCAGCGTATCAGTCGTGATCGCACTGCTATTTTGATAGACAAGACTCTCATTGCCTGCCAAATCAGTTTGTTTAACTTGAATTGAACCAGCGCCGTATGTGGTGTTCGCATCCAGTTCAAAACTTGTAGCTTCGCCATCCAACCAGTTTGCGCCATTATCTAAGCTGTATTGCCAGGTCGCTACGTCTTCGGCCGGATCCACATTGATAACCAAATAATTGGTAATGCCATCAGAAGCAGAACTTCCCGTATCCGCATTTAAGTCAAACTCAGGTGCATCGACTAAAGAGTCAATAATAACCGTGTCATCATTGACTGCGTAAGCGCTGGTATTGCCTTCCGCGTCTGTCTGAGTAACCACAATTCGCCCAATATCGTAGGTAGTGTTGCCCATTAACTCAAAGCTGGTCGTTGAAATGCCTTGATCTGCTGACCAAGTCTCACCACCATCTAGGCTGTAATTCCAGCTCACTGCTCCTTCGTCGCCTTCCAGTAAAATGACGTTCACCGTCGTTGCGGATGTGATGAAATCTTCATCCGAAACACCAGTATCAGAAGCCAATTCAAAGCTTGGTGGATCAATCGCTACATCCGTTTCTAAAGATTCATTAATGGCTGTATCACTGACGTTGCCTGCGATATCGGTCTGACGAACTTGAATGGCATTGGCGCCATAAGAGGTTAACGGCTCTAAACTGAAGCGTTCACCGGAACCCTCATTCCACGTTGCACCACCATCAAGACTGTATTCCCATGAAGCAACATCGTCTGCTAGCGTCACGGTCACTGTGGTGCTAGTCAGCTCATTTGAAGTAAGAGAAAAAGTCAGCTCTGGTTCAGAGACAAGGCTGTCTGTGGTAACGGCTTGATCACTGTTCGAATCCACAGCACTCACATTGCCCGCTGCGTCATATTGGCGAATTTGCAAATCACCCGCTTGATATGTGGTATTATCCGCTAACTCAAAAGTGGTTACGGTAGAGGCCTGTGATGCTGACCAGGTAACACCGCCATCCATGCTGTACTGCCAACTTGCGGCATTTTCGTTCAAGGTCACATCAATGGTCGTGTCGCTAGTGATAAAGTCACTGTCAGAGTCGCCCGTGTCAGCATGCAAGACAAAACTTGGCGCATCCAATGGGATAGAATCGGTCACAATTACCGAATCATTAGAACCAGCCAGCGATTCATTACCCGCCGTATCAACTTGCTTCACTTGAATGGCGCCAATTGCATAGGTGGTATTGTCGGCAAGTGAGAAACTGGAGCCTGTTCCCTCTATCCAGGTCGAGCCATTATCTAAGCTATAAGACCAGCTTTGTGCGCTTGTCTCGCCATTAGAATCAAAATTCACTACGACATCATTAGTGACGCCATCTGAATCACTCAAACCAGAATCTAGGTTTAAGGCAAAAGTAGGTGTGATTGCAGAAGTATCTATTTCAATCGTATCTTCGTTACTGGCAGAAGCACTTATATTACCTGCTACATCTATTTGTTGAACCTGAATATCTCCTGCCAAATAAGACGTATCCGCAGCCAATTCAAAGCTCGTTTCTGTGCCATCTTGCCAAGTCAAACCGGCGTCAGTACTATATTGCCAAGCAACGGCGTCTTCAGAGAGCACCACATTTATTGTCGGATCATTGGTAATATTATCGACGGCGCTGGATCCTGAGTCGCTATTCAGGCTAAAGGTTGGCGCATCCAGAGGCAGCGTATCAGTCGTAATAGTGCTGCTATTTTGATAGGCAAGACTTTCATTACCGGCTAAATCGATTTGTTTAACTTGAATAGCGCCCGCTGCATAGGACGTGTTTGCATCCAGTTCAAAACTTGTAGCTTCGCCATCCAACCAGTTTGCGCCATTATCTAAACTGTATTGCCACGTCGAAACGTCATCGGCCAGATCCACATTGATAACTAAATCATTGGTAATGCCATCAGAAACGGAACTTCCCGTATCCGCATTTAAGCCAAACTCAGGTGCATCGACTAAAGAGTCGACGATTACAGCGCTGTCATTCGCCGCGAAGGCACTGGTGTTGCCTTCGGCATCAGTTTGGGTGACTAAAATGTCACCTGATTGGTAAGTGGTATTCTCTGCTAGATCAAAGCTGGTTGTTGAAATGTCTTGATCAGCGGACCAAGTTTCCCCGCCATCTACACTGTAGTTCCAGCTAACGGCACCTTCATCACCTCCCAGTAAAGTGACGTTCACGGTCGCAGACGATGTGATGAAATCTTCATCCGAAACACCCGTATCAGAAGCTAATTCAAAACTTGGCGGATCAATCGCTACATCCGTTTCTAAAGATTCATTAATGGCTATATCACTGACGTTGCCTGCGATATCGGTCTGACGAACTTGAATGGCATTGGCGTCATAAGAGGTTAACGGCTCTAAACTGAAGCGTTCACCGGACCCCTCATTCCACGTTGCACCACCATCAAGACTGTATTCCCATGAAGCAACATCGTCTGCTAGCGTCACGGTCACTGTGGTGCTAGTCAGCTCATTTGAAGTAAGAGAAAAAGTCAGCTCTGGTTCAGAGACAAGGCTGTCTGTGGTAACGGCTTGATCACTGTTCGAATCCACAGCACTCACATTGCCCGCTGCGTCATATTGGCGAATTTGCAAATCACCCGCTTGATATGTGGTATTATCCGCTAACTCAAAAGTGGTTACGGAAGCCGCTTGAGAAGCTGACCAAGTTGTACCGCCATCTAAACTGTATTGCCAGCTAACGGCATCGTCGGCTAAGGTAACATCGACTGTGGTGTCGTTCGTTATGCCATCTTCGTCGCTTGCGCCTGTATCATCGTGCAATGAAGCGCTTGGTGCATCTGGCGAGATGGTGTCTGTGGTAATCACCATGCTATTAGATTTAGGCTCAATAGTAACGTTACCAGCCACATCGGTTTGGCGAACTTGAATGCTGCCAATCGCATAAGTTTGGTTTTCGGCCAATTCGAAGCTGGTTCCAGATCCTTTAACCCAATTCGCCCCGCTATCAACGCTGTATTCCCAACTTTCTGTGTCTTTGGCTAACTTCACTCGATAAGTCGTGTCATTGGTAATGCCGTCACTTTGGCTCTGGCCGCTGTCGGTTGCAAGAAAGATAACGGGGGTTGTTGCTGTGGTATCTGTGACAACCTTAGACGACAAAGCAGACAGCTCTTCATTGCCTTCCGTATCAATCTGCTTCACTTGAATGGTGTCGGCTTGATAGGTTTTGTTGGCGGTCAATTCAAACGAAGTGCCCGTTCCATCCGTCCATGTAGAGCCTGCGTTTAAACTGTACTGCCAAGAGGCTAAATCAACGCCTTCGTCAAAAGTTACAGAAACCGTTGTGTTGCTGGTGATGCCGTCACTATCACTGCTTCCCGTATCAGTGACACTTAGATCCGGTGCAAGCGTTTCTAGCGTTTCGATCACAGAAGTATTGCTGGTAACCTCACTTTCATTACCCGCTTTATCAATCTGCTTAACCTGTATGTCTCCCGCCGCATAAGTGGTTTCACTTTTTAATTCAAAGCTGGCCCCTGATGTTCGCGAGATCCAAGTTGATCCGCCATCCAAAGAATACTGCCAATTGGTGACACCATCCGCCAGAGTCACGTCGACGGTTGTATCACTGGTAATGCCATCACTGTCAGACTCTCCAGTGTCTTGATGCAATTTAAAAGTGGGGGCTCCTGGCGCAGTAGTGTCGACTTTGATAGTCGTGGTTGAATCAACCTCATTCACCGTCACCACGACATCGTAATTGCCGTCCGCTGCTGAAAACCAATCACTAGAAATAGGAACATAGGCATAGCCATCAGCAACATCACCCGCTAACACAGTGTAATCTGTGGTGTTTTCGCCAACAGTCAAGGTCACTACGCCATCAGCGGATACTCCTTTAATTTTAACCTCTATCGTGGAATCTATTTTCTCGGCATTGATTGCTTTTAATACATTGCCATCACCATCCACTAATACCGGTACGCTACTAAAGGTAAAGGTCGTTGAAATGGCGTTATCTCGACCCGTTGGGCCATCGTTAAAGGCTTCTAGGCCTTTAGTCAAAATATCCGCCACTTCAGACGTGAGTTTTAATGGAGCATCTGTATCGCTATTTGCTTCTTTTAGTGAGTCCGCGATGGTAGCAATGGTTTCCGCAGCACTAGCATTACCTGCTTCAGAATCAGCACCAGACAGAATCGCCAAAGCTTGACCGTATTTGATGGATGCCTCATCGGCAGAGCTGGTGTCTTCGGTCACTACCGCTGGCTTGTCTAGAATGTCATCTAGCCCAAACAAGGTTGCTACCTTACTGTTAACGGCGACATTATCCTCTGTCACAGCACGATTTTCAGACGTTACGCCTGCAATCTGTGTAGCTAATTCGGTAAGTGGCGTTACGCTGATGGCTTTATCTGTTGAGCCATCCGTCGTTGTCATGGCTCGTAAGGAGGTACCTAAGCTTTTTGCTTCGCCGGTTGTTTCATCAGTGTAGTCCGTTGCCGTGTCGTTAATATCTATAATTTCTACAAGCATCGGCCCGGAATAACTGCCGGTATAAACATAATCTCCGGTAGAGTAATCGTGTTCCACAGAGCTGATTAAGTTACCTGAAGCGTCATATAGATCGATTTGCACCGTAGAAAAGAAAATACCAGCGGCGCTGGAAATAGTAGTTGATGACGACGCGGATCCACTAGAACTAGACCCACCACCTGAACCACCGCCTCCAGCTAAAGCTCCTAAGCCTAATGCTGCTGCAGCGTACCACCCCCATCCCATTTCACCTTCCACGCCTTGATTATCTGGCACTGGCTGTTCTTCGGGTTGCTCTTTTAGATTGGCGTCCATCGCTCCACCTTGAGCTATGCTGTCTTCCTGAGGACGCATATCGGAAGGAAGCGTTGCATCAATCTCGCCTTCCTTATCGTCTAGGGTCACAACCGTATCTATTTCAGCATCCCAAACTGGACTATCAAGGCTAGCGCTATCTTCCTGTGCAGCAATAAAATCTGTTGCAGATAAATGTGCTCCAAACTCATCAAAAGAAACGTCTTTTCCTTCCTCAAAGTAATCATTAATAACCAACAATACTTCACCGTTAACAATCACCTGCAAAGCTTCATTTTCTTTTTGTAGAACAACGCCCTCTGGGTATATTCCAGTAGCAGAATCTACTAGAGAGTAAGCAGCACCCGATTCAGCCGTGATACTAAGATCTCCAACTAACTCCATTTGCTGTGGTTGAACGCCAGATGACTTTTTAATGATTAAAATTGAGTTTTTCATGGGCACACCTAATGTAAGGAAATGTTAATTTTTTTTTCACTTTATTAACACAATTACACTAATATAGGAGCAATCTAAATTTCCGTCATACCACATATAGGGTATATTCACTAAATCGATACGAATTTACCAAGGTAAATATATGGGAAAGTATCCACTAATGGATCTGGTCAACCTTATCTACGATCGTGGCTTTGAGCATAAGGATTGGAACAGTGTATTAGAAAACCTTTGCTCTTTAATTAAGACTAGAAGTGCTGGATTATTTTTCATCGATTTCAAAAATCAGACTTACCGTGTACTTGGTGAATATGGTCTTCCTTCAGACTTTTCACCTATTTACCAACAACAACTCGGAGTTCAAGACGCCACAGCAACAGTAATGAAAACACTTCCTGAAGGTACTGCTCTTGGAGCAATAGACTACAAAATAGCGAAAACTAAATACCCAGACTTTTACCAGAACCTACTTTTACCCAATGACGTAGGCTTTATAAGCGCTTTAAACATTTGCAACAATGAAAAATACTTTGTTGGCCTTGGCATTCATCGAAGAATGAATGAGTCACAACTGAACGATGATGAACTTGAAGTTCTGAGACAACTGTATCCTCATTTCAAAAGAGTATTTAACTTTTCAGATATACTAGAGAAATTACAAGAAAAGGAAGAAATACTAAGTTCGGCATTAGAAAAAATTCCACTTGGACTAATTGCTGTAGACTCAACAATGAAGATTCATTTTGTTAATGATGTAGCGCAATTAATAGTCCAGCAGAAACTAGGCGTTACTATTGAAAATGATCATTTACACATAGAAAACCACTCAGATCGCAGCTTAATAAAGTCAGCCATTATAAAAATACTAAATGGAGACACTAACGCACGTGTCGTAAGAATAGATAACGACTTCGAGAAAGAACCACTATCCATCACTGTAACTCACTCAAAAAAAACCGATGTCGATGTATTCCCTACCAACAGTCAGTCTAACATTTCACTAATATATCTATCGCATTCTGACCTTTGCTCTTACATATCCCCTGAAACACTTCAGAATGTGTTTAAACTGACCAAATCAGAAGCTCAATTAGCTTTAGCATTAACCAATGGCTTAACTTTACAAAGTTATGCAGATTTTAAACACTTAAGCATTCAAACGGTTAGAAGCCAATTAAAAGTTATTTTCAATAAGGTACAAGTTAAGTCTCAGGCAGAACTAGTCCGGAAATTGATCACAAGCTCTATCAATCTGGTATCTTGATAGACAACTGTTTGAAAAATAATCCTCTAGACAATAAACCATTCGTCACGCTGATCGCGTATAATTTCTGACCACTGGAAAATACA
This sequence comes from Marinomonas sp. ATLA20, assembly GCF_057180105.1. Classification (NCBI taxonomy): domain Bacteria; kingdom Pseudomonadati; phylum Pseudomonadota; class Gammaproteobacteria; order Oceanospirillales; family Oceanospirillaceae; genus Marinomonas; species Marinomonas sp. ATLA20. The sequence continues at coordinate 281,807 of NZ_JBXUKU010000004.1, read as the reverse complement.
AAAGGAGTGACGAAAGATGAACCTCGATAAACCAACTCAAGCAAGACTAATAAACATTGTCCGTCGAGCAGGCCAAGAGATCGTTATGCCAAACTTTCGTCAACTTAGCGCTGCCGACGTAGAGACCAAAAGCAGCTTAACGGACCTTGTTACCATTGCCGATAAAGCCAGTGAAGCTTTTATCACAGAAGAAATTCAGGCCGCTTTTCCAGATTGGGAAATCGTCGGCGAAGAAGCCGTCGCAGAAGACTCATCCACAACAGACAAAATTGCCACCGCCGACACCTGTGTCATCATCGACCCAATCGATGGCACATGGAACTACGCCCATGGATTGTCAGAATTTGGCATCATACTCGCCGTCGCTGTAAAAGGAATTACGCGCTTTGGCTTACTTTACGACCCAGTCAACGACGACTGGTTGTATGCAAACCTAGGCGAAGGCGCCTTTTTCCAACGCACCGCTATGGACGAAAAAGGCAAACATCAAACGCCTAAGCAATCGCCACTGGCTCTCGCTTTCACCGCTGAACCAGACCTAGATAAACTCATCGGCATCATGTCGGTTAACTCGTATACCGGCCAGAAAAAACAAGATTTCGCCCTTAAAGCGAGCCGCTTTGTTCGCATTAACAACTTGCCTTCTTGCCCTGCTTATCGACAAATCGCCCAAGGTCACTTTCACTTCAGCCTCACCTACAAAATGCTGCCATGGGATCACGCCGCAGGCGTACTGGTTCACACCGAAGCGGGCGGCATATGCCGAACACTCGACGGCCAAGAATACAACCCAGCCATGCTAGACGGCGAAATGCTCGCCGCTCAATCAGAACAACAATGGCAGGAATTGGCAGAGTGGTTTAGAACTTAGAAGATACTCTACACTCTAAATAGTCTGGGAAGTCCAGTCTGCTATTAAAAAATACCTCAGTAGAACCATCAACTTTCTAATCAGCACAAAGTTGTAAATTAATGTCATGCCTGATTATTTTTTACAACTTCAGCTTCATCCCGAAAACAGTCTAGCAATACATTTAAAACAGGATCATTTTCAGAAGTGTCCCGCCAACACATGCCAACAGCTCCCCCTGAGTTTTCTAAAGTTATATCTAAAGGTGCAATAAGGCCGCTATCGGCAAAGTGTGTTGCTACACGTTCCGAACTAATTGAAATCATATCGCTATTTTTAATCAACCATATATTTGCAACCTGAGAGGAGGATTCTATACGTAGAGGAGCAGGCTTCAACCCGTCGGCAGTAAGCGCGTGGTCGAGCTTGGACCGAATAGGCGTATCTTTAGGCCATATGATCCACTCATATAAATAAAGGTCAGACCACTTTAGGCCTTTTCGCCCGACAAGAGGATGATCAGGACGAGCAACTACAGCTAATTTTTCACTATACAAAATAGTACTAACAAGTGGGTCTCTCGGGCGGTAGTTATCCATTCGACCAACAACCAAATCTAGTTTTCCAAGTTCTAATCTCTCAAGCATCTCATTCATAGTCCCCTCTTGAATACTCAGTGTAACATTCGGGTATTTTTCTAAAAATGTTAATAGTGCCGCAGGTACAAAACTCGGTGCTGTCGCAGGTGATGTCCCTACGTAAATAATTCTTGCCCCTCCCTGAATGATCGATGCAATATTTTCCTGAGCACGATCACTTTCGGAAAGCATTCGATGCGCATATTGAATCAAAAGATCTCCTATTACTGTTGGCCTTAACCCTCTTGCATGACGATCAAACAAAGGCGCGCCAATATCCTCTTCTAACTCTTTTAGCCATTTAGACAAACCAGGCTGCGTAGTATGAGTAATTCTAGCTGTATCACTCAAACTCCCACTTTCAGATAGTTCTATTAATAACTTTAAGTGTTTTATACGTAATTTTCGGGTCCAGCTCATAGCTTATCTCTTCTTTAGGCTTCATAGGTATATAAAAAAAGTTATACGCTTATCATAAAGTATCATTATTCATATAAGCCTACATATTGAATAATCAAAAAAATGATAAATACAGCAGCTTGCAGTGAACCGGAGCCATAAAATGCAATTACTAAGTTTCTTCAACAGTTCAACTTCTTATCGAGTTCGTATCGCTTTAGCGCTAAAAGGTATCGAATACAGCTACAATGGAGTCAATATTCGTTTGGGAGATCAAACCTCTACTTCTCACATACAAGTAAACCCAGCCAAAGGTGTACCAGTATTAATAACTGAAGACGGTACAGCTCTTAGTCAATCATTAGCAATCATTGACTATTTAGAGAAAGACTTCCCAAAATCGTCATTACTACCAAGCAACGGGTTAACACGCGCCCGTATAATGGAATTTGCCAATCTTATAGCATGCGATATACATCCTGTTAACAATCTTCGCGTACTTAAATATTTAACTCAAAACTTTAATGTCAGCGAAGAAGAAAAGAAAACTTGGTACAAACACTGGGTAGATGAAGGTCTTACTGCGGCTGAAACCTTACTAAACAAATACGGTAGTGGACCTTATTGTTTCGGTGAAACACCAACTTTGGCAGACATTTGCCTTGTACCTCAGATCGCAAATGCCCAGCGCTTTGGGTGTGAACTAGAGCCATATAAGCAATTAATGAAAGTTTATCAGCACTGTATAGTGCAGCCTGCATTCATCGCAGCAGAACCAACCAATCAACCAGATTTTATCAACTAAAACCATACAAATTCCGAGGATAATAATATGAATAAACTGGGAACACTTGAAGACCTTCCACCTAAATATCGAGATGCTCTTACCGAGCGTAACCTAGTACCACTATGGCCAGCAATGCGCTCTGTACTTCCGCATAAAGTACCTAACCGCAATACTGACGCCATGAATTGGAAATACCTTGACGTACGTCCTCTGCTGATAGAAGCAGGTCAATTAACACCAATAGAAAAAGCTGAACGCCGTGTCCTAATATTAGCCAACCCTGGACATGGCCTACACAATTTACAAGCAACACCAAATATCTATCTGGGCATGCAACTAATACTTCCAGGTGAAACAGCACCAAATCACCGCCACACTCCGAATGCTGTACGCATTATTGTTGAAGGCCAAGGCGCATTTACCACTGTAGATGGCGAGCCCTGCAAAATGGAGAGAGGTGACTTAATATTAACTCCTGCAGGGAAGTGGCATGAGCATCATCATAAAGGTCAAGACCCCATTGTTTGGTTAGACGTGCTCGATTTGCCCTTGCTGTATCGAATGGACAGCTCTTGGGCGGTAGAAGGCCCTTTACAAGAAACTGCTCGTACTAGAGATAAATCTTACGCTGACTACAACTCATCTGGGGTTGTGCCCAATATTAACTTTGAGCGCGGCAGTAAGAATACTCCGCAGTTACGCTATCCTTGGAAAAAAACTCGATCCTGCTTAGAACAGATGGCTTTAGACTACACTGAAGGATTACTGCGTATCAGTTACGTCAATCCTGAAAACGGCCGTAGCTTATTTCCAAGCATTGGTTTTGGCGCAATTATGTTACGCCCAGGTGACAAACAAAAGCTTCCAAAACGAACAACACCAGTAATATTCCATATTATTGAAGGTGAAGGATCTCTTGCCGTACTTGGACATTCCTCAACCGATGGAAGCCCAATTCCATTTAGTAGTAAAGATACTCTCAGCGCACCTGGCTATACCAATATTACTCTAACCAATACCTCCAAAACTGAACCCGTATTCCTTATTACAGCCGATGAAGAACCACTTCACCAATACTTAGGTATTTTCTAAAAATTCATTATCAATTAAGAGAGATTATAAATGAGCAACAATCTAATATTCCCTACAAAACCAACAATCACAACTGAAATATTCGGTAGCGATAAACGCTTCCCTGTTAATCGTATTTTTTGTGTAGGTCGAAATTATCTAGCGCATGCAACCGAAATGGGAGTTGCCGTCGATAAAACGACACAAGAACCATTCTATTTTATGAAAGATACTTGCAACCTAATTGCATCAGGATCAACCATTAAGTATCCACCGATGACTGATAACTATCATTATGAAATGGAGTTTGTTGTTGCGATTGGTAAAGATGGGTACCAAGTTACTGAAGAAAATGCCGATGACATTATTTTTGGATATGCATGTGGCTTAGATATGACACGTCGAGACCTGCAACTAAAAGCACGTGAAACAGGTCGCCCTTGGGATCTAGGCAAAAATTTTGAAGAGTCTGCCGTCATTTCTCCTATTCACCCTAAAGAACAAGTTGGTGTTATATCAGAAGGAAAAATAGAGCTTCGCGTAGGCAAAGAAAATAAGCAGTCTTCAGACTTGAATTTATTAATTTGGAATGTCAAAGAGCTCATTGCACACCTTTCTAAATTCTATCACCTACAACCAGGCGATTTGATCTATACAGGCACACCAGAAGGCGTAGGCCCTGTTGTGTCAGGAGATAAAATTCAGGGATCTATCGAGAAAATCGGGACTATTGAATTAAGTATCGTTTAGAAATTCTATTTATCAGAAAAAAAGAGGGCAAAAAAATGACAATAAAGCTCAATATATTTCTCAAAAAACTAACGACCACAGCTCTAATTGGTGCAGCAAGTCTATACACCTTTAATGCGCAAGCTGACACTCTTCGAATGGGTATGGTTACTCCACCATCACACATCTGGAATAAAGTCTCCGAGCGCTTTAAAGACAATATGGCAGAAGCGACAGAAGGAAGCACGCGCGTAAGAATTTTCCCGCTTGGAAAACTAGGCGGTGAGCAACAAATGATCGACCTTTTGCAGTCTGGTGGCATACAAATGGCCGTGTTAACTGCTGGGGCGCTATCAAATCGTGAAGACTCTATTTCAGCTTGGTTTATTCCCGGGATGTTTGATAATGTCGAAGACGCTGCGATTGCTACTCAAAGTATAGAAGCGGAGAACATGCTGAATAAGTTGGAAAAACATAAACTAATTGGCTTAGGATACACTCTCGCAGGTATGCGTCATGTACTGTCCTTAAGCACAATGGATTCGCTAGATTCTTTTACTAATAAAAAGATCCGTTCCTTTCCAAATAAAGTATTTAACGACTGGTGGAATGCTTTAGATGCAGCACCAACGGCAATGCCGCTTTCTGAAGTCACTCCAGCACTTAATACTAATCTATTAGATGCAGTTGATGTGGATTTAGATGTTGTTGTGGGTATGAAAATGTACCAAAACGCACCTTACCTAACATTGACCAATCATATGGCGTTTCCTGGAATAGTCGTAGCCTCTAAACCTTGGTGGGACAACCTAACAGAAAGCGAACAAAAAAGAGTGATGTCATCATTCAAAGACGCTGAAAAGTGGGGGTTTAAGCAACAAGCAGCAGCCGAAATAACAAACTTAGAGAAGCTAAAAAAAGCGGGAGTAAACGTGGTGAATTTCGACACCAGTTCGCTAAAACCAGTAATGGAAAAAATAGTGCAAAAGTACACTCAAAGCAATTCTAGTATTAAAGCATTCTACGAAGAAAATAAACAATAAAAACCTGACCAAATTAAACGGCTTCTTCGTATGAAGCTAGCCGTTTAATTCTACTGAGGAAAGTATGGCCAACTTACTAGAACAACTCAACCGCTGCTTGGGAGCAACCGAGCGCGTATTAATGGTACTACTAACATCAGGGCTAATCGGTATCCTTTGTGCTCAGGTAGTTTTGCGCTACTTTTTCAATAGCCCTTTATTCTGGGCTGAAGACGTTGCTGTTCAACTTTTGATCATCATTTCCTTTATCGGTACCAGCTATTTAATCTATTTAAACAAACTGGTCCGTGTTGATTTGTTAGTTCTAAGTTTACCTGCTAATTATCGTAATTGGTTGCTTCGCGTCTTAAACCTCTTGGCTTTAACTACTTTAGGCTTTCTTTGTTACGTGGCTACTGATTGGATTATGCGCCCTGAGATTCGTAGTGATGTCTCGCCGACCACTCAAATTCCACGTTGGTATAATTACTCAATTTTGGTTTTCTCATTTTATTGCATGACATTTCATCAACTAATTAAAGTCATATCTCCCGAAAAGGATGAGAATAACCACCAACCCACTGCAGAAAAGGCAGACAAATCATGCTAACGCTCAGTCTATTTTTGATAACTTTATTAATCGGTCTACCAATATTTATTACCTTAATATTCAGTACGCTGGTCTTTCTATATGAAACAGACCTGATAACACTGACTAGTTCATTACCAATCCAACTTTATGGTGCCCTAAGTCAAAATGGTTTATTAGCGATTCCGTTGTTTATATTAGTTGGTGAACTGATGAATAAAGGAGGCTTAACGCGTCGACTAATGAATTCTGCTGATTTATTTGTAGGTGGGTTTCGTGGTGGCCTGGCCTATGTAAACTTAATAACCAATGCCATGGCTGCGTCTATTTTAGGTTCTGCAACGGCCCAAATCTCTGTAATGAGCAGCTTGATGATTCCATCAATGGTAGATAAAGGATACAAAAAAGAGTTTTCTGCTGCGGTAACCATGGCTGGTGGTCTACTAGGCCCAATAATTCCACCTTCAATGCTCATGATTATCTATGGCGTGATAGCTTATCAGCCAATAGCAGATCTATTCATAGCAGGTATATTACCGGGACTACTTATTATTGTGATGTTTGCTGCCGTTATTTTTCTCACTGGGATTATTACAGGCTTACCAAAAGGCCAATCTATCAAAAATAAAAATATTGCCAGGGATTTAATAGGAGGCCTATTACCCAGCTCAATTCCGGTAGTCGTTATTGTATGCATTATTACAGGTGTAATGACTCCGACTGAAGCTGGCGCCATCGCATCGTTAATGGCATTTTTAATCGGTGCGCTGGTTTACAAATCTATCAAGTTCTCAGACCTTGCAGGGATTTTTACCAGTGTCTCATGCAATACCGCGATCATTACAGGGCTAATCGCAGTAGCAAGTGTGTTTGGCTGGGCTCTCGCTTTTGAGGGAATACCTGATATGTTAGTAGACTGGATATCAGGACTTACTAACTCACCTTTTCTTTTCTTGATGTTGGTATACTGCCTAGTAATCATTCTAGGTATGTTTCTAGAAAGTATCGCGGTTATGATTGTACTCGTACCTATTATTTTGCCTGCAGCCATCTCATTCGGTATAGACCCGATTCACTTTGGCGTGATGATAAGTCTTGCAACTTTAATTGGACTGGTAACACCTCCAGTTGGTCCTGGACTTTACATCGCGATGGCTGTAGCAGATCTACCTATGATGCGACTATTTAGGGCTATGATGCCTTTTTTAATTGCGATGCTAATAAGTATGATCATCATCGCAGCTGTACCGGCTCTTTCCACTTGGCTTCCAACACTTACTTAAAGCCATACTCTGTCATTAAGTACGCATATAAAAACGAATCATCCAATGCTCCTAAACAAAAGATGATTCGTTTTCAAACCTACTTATTAAGTAGTCAATGTAATAAGTGAGCAGACATGCTCTCAATAAGTTTAAACATTTCAACTTAATGAGAGCATAGAATAAGCATATGTTTTACTCCTTTCAGCTTCTCCCCAACCTTCTTCGCGATCTTAGCAAGCGCTTCCCTTTCGGAGCGAGCAAAGGCGATGCGTTTGAGCAGTTAGTTAGTTTCCTTATCCGTGTTATTGAGTACATCGCTACCAAGGATGCTCGGCAAAGTAACGCTCTAAATGATCAATCAGGGCTCGAACATTGGGTGATAAATGTTTTCGAGAAGAATAAAGCGCGTAGATAATCAGGTCTTTGGGTTTCCAGTCAGGCAAGACATGGCACAAGCTACCATCGTTAATGTAGCGATTCGCTAAATAAGTAGGCTGAAGACAAACCCCCATTCCATTCAATGTAGTATGCAAAAGTGCTGTGGCTTCATTGATGCTTAAACGACAATCCAAAGAGACAGATTCAAATTGGTCATGCTGAGATAGGTGCCAAATATGGCGTACTAGATTTTTATAGCCCAAGCAATCGTGATGAATTAGGTCTTGCGGATGCTGGATCTCGCCTATCGTATGTCGTACTTTTTCAAGATACGCAGGAGACGCTACCAGCACGGATTCACACACGGCAATGGGTTTGCCGATTAACGATGGATCCGGATTCGAAGCAATGCGTATAGCAAGGTCGATGCTTTTCTCTGTTAAATCTGCAGCGCTGTCTTCTAGATCGATATCAATATGAACTTTGGGATGTTTCTGCATGAAGTCTTGAATGGCTGGCATCAGTTGAGAAAAACCAAACGACATGCTGGATGTGATTCGCACCAAACCTGACAACTCATCACTGGTATTCACCAAGGAAATAATATTATCAGCTTGCTCCAACCACTGTTCCACGTCTTTTAAACAGGCTTCACCTGCGCTAGTAAGTGATATTTTCCGTGTCGTTCGATGCAACAAACGAATCTTTAACCAATCTTCCATGGCTTCTATATAACGCGTCACCATGGGGCGCGACATATTTAAACGCTCTGCCGTGCGGGAAAAACTCCGCGATTGGGCAACATCGATAAAAACTTTCGCTGCTATCACTCTATCCATAACCTACCTTTCACTTGCACGATAAAAGAAACAATCATGTTCATTTTTGTGTATTTTTCCGAGCACGTCAATTCTCTATGATGGCCACATGAATTACACAATCACTCTTTGGAGATAAAGATGAAAAAACTGATTACCTTCGTTGCTTCTGCACTTATCGCTCATTCTGCAGTTGCAGCAGACACAAAACCGTTAATGTTAGATGTATATAATGCAGATGCTAATAGCTTTAATGTGACCTCTACTTTGGTATATGGTGAAACGGAAGCTATGCTTATCGATACTGGTTTTACCAAAGCTGATGCATTGCGTATTGCGGCCAAAGTGCTCGATTCCAATAAAGAGCTAAAAACTATTTTCATTAGCCAAGCAGACCCTGATTATTACTTTGGTGCCGAGACACTGCACACCATTTTCCCAAAAGCCGACATTATCACGACTCCTGCAGTTAAAAAGGTCATTGAAGAAAAGCTGGCGGGGAAATTAGCTTTTTGGGGACCAAAAATGGGCAACAACGCACCAGTCAATCCAGTTATTCCAACGGCTTACGATAAACCTACTTTGATGGTAGACGGCCATACTATTGATATTCGTGGCACTGAAGGTGCATTTGCACATCGCCCTTACCTTTGGATTCCAGAGAATAAAGCTATTTTAGGCAACGTAGCGGTATACGGAAACATGCATCTATGGATGGCAGATGCGCAATCTGATGCCGCTCAAGCCGCCTGGACTGCCCAATTAGAAGAAATGTTGGCATTAAAACCAAAGGTTGTTATTCCTGGTCACATGGCACTAGGTACAGAACTTGATTCAAGTACGATTTCAAACTCGCTGAATTACATCACAGCCTTTCAGAAAGCGAAGAAAGAGACCAAAAACAGTGCTGAACTTATTAAAGCCATGTCAGCAAAATATCCAGATGCTCAAGGTGCTTTAAGCTTAGATATCGCAGCTAAAGTCCATAAAGGTGAAATGTCATGGTAAAAGTTCATTACTTCTTCGACCCTATGTGTGGCTGGTGTTACGGGGCATCATCTCTGATCAGTGTGTTGGCCGACATGCCGGAATTTGAGATCATTTATCACCCTGGTGGCATGATTCCGAAACGGGCAATTGATCCTTCGTTTAGGCAGCATATTTTGCAAGCAGATGGTCAAATCGCGGCCATGACAAAAGTACACTTTGGCGATGTATATAAAGCAAGAGTGGCGGGTGCAGGCGATTTTATCGTGGATTCTTACTCGACAACTCGTGCCTTTCTTGTTGGTCAAGAAATGGGCATCGAAGCACATGTCATGCTCGCCGCCATTCAAAAAGCGCACTATCAAGATGGTAAGCATCTAGACGAGTTAGATGCCTTAGCAGAACTGGCTGTATCTATGGGATTAGATAAAGCTACTTGGAACGAAAAAATGGCCGACTCTGAAGCGAGCATGCTGAATCAAGTGGAGGAAAGTCATCGCTTGATGGGGAAATTAAGAATCAGTGGCTATCCAACCATGATTATTGAAAGAAATGACCAGTTAACTTGGTTAGAACACAGCAAGTACTATGGCAGAACCGCTGAGTGGGAACGCTATTTAGCTGAATTAGCTTAAACCTAAAGAGCCTTCTCTGAATCAACAGAGAAGGCTCTTTTTATAATCAATCAACAAATCGCTTCTCTTTAAATCTGCCAAGCAAAAGTCATTGTTCCGTAGCGAGTAAAACGATCAATTTCTCTATCATGTTTATCGCCATTAATAGTGAATGGTGAGTTAATGGCAAAGGCAATGGCAATGTCATCCCATGCATAGCTCACACCGGTGGATAATACGCTTGAATTGTGGTCATAATCGATAGACCGACTATTTCGGAAGGTATTACCGTCTGTAAAAATTTGGTTAAAAGTATAGCCCACTTTGACACCTGCGTAGACAAACCAACCATTACCTATTGCCGTTGGGTTGGACATGCGATTCTCGGCTAATAACGTGGTGGCATATGAACTTTCTAGATTACGCCCATAGCGAAACATAACACCTGTACTCGTCGCACTTTTCAGTGTCCCTGCACTCACATCAAAACCGGTTAGTACGTCCATGGTGTCTGCTTCAGAAACCCATGAGCGCCATACTCGGCTTCTGGATAATTCAAACACCAACTCATTATGAAGCTGAGTATTCCAGCCTTTTGGGTCTTGGGCGCTAATTACTTTATGGACGGCTTTCTGGGTTTCTTTACCTAACGCCCATGGCCCGACAATACCAATAGTCGTACTCACACGATCGGCATGATCATCACGTGTCGTGATATAAGTATTATTGATACTAATCATTGCAGAATATGGGAATGAGCCTTGGGGAGGATTTGCTAACGTTAGATCTTCAGCTGTGTTTAAGGTTTGGCCAACACTATAAACATTTGCCGAGGTCTTTACTGGAGCATCTGACATAGTCCACATTAGCGGCTTGACCCAGAAGTCTGGCCAGTGTGAATCATTACCAGACTCATTGACGTCATAAAAGGTTACATACAGACCGTTAGTATAGCCATTATCTTCATTGACAAAAAAATCATTATCTAAGGTTGCAGACACCCAACTCTCATTGGCATACGCAGACACTCCAAACAGGAGAGACAAGCTAATTAAAGAATATTTAACTAGATTCAGGCTACTTTCAACGACTTCGCCTTTACCTCTAACCACTCCTTTTTGATCGTCTCCGTCTATTCCCTGTCGCATAAGAACTCCCCCCGCCTACGTACGCACATTGTGTCTTCAAATTATTAAGTTAGTAAGTATTATAAAGAGAAATTATGCTGGAGAGGACGACTAAGAGTTATAACTTTAAGGAAATAAGCGGTAGGATTACATATAATTTTCAAGAATATTTCACTATGTGCACTAAATAGGAAAACAGGGCGAACTTGGCTAAAACCTTTAAGCCGTGACCGCCCTGTTTGGCGTTCTAGATTAGAAAATCAAAAAACCTAACGAAATAATTACACCAGAGCCGATCAAAGCCATCAAGCAATAGCCCATCACATCTTTTGCACCAAGACCTGCAATGGCCAGTGCTGGCAACGCCCAAAATGGTTGAATCATATTTGTCCATGCATCACCCCAAGCAATCGCCATGGCGGTTTTAGCCGCATCCACACCCAATGCAGCACCTGCTGGCATCATTATTGGCGCTTGTACCGCCCATTGACCGCCACCAGAAGGCACAAAGAAGTTAACAATACCCGCGCTCAAAAAGGTGAATAAAGGGAAAGTCGTTTCATTAGAAATAGACACAAACGCCTGTGAAATCACACCAGCCAAAGACGCACCAGAATCTCCCGTTGCTGTCATCATGCCCATAATCCCTGCGTAGAATGGGAATTGCAGCAAAATACCAGAACAGTTACGTGCTCCTTGAGAAACCGAGTTCAACAAACTTTTTGGTGTTCCATGAAGCAAAACAGCGGAAAACAAGAAGGTAAAATTCACTATATTCAGGTTCAATGCGAAACCGTTATTCACAAAATAGTAAATCACGTAAGCAAAGCCCATCACACCTAACAGCACGGATAAAACACGACTGTTTTCAAGGCGCTCAGCTGGTGTCATGTCTGCTTTATTTGGCGTCTCGACGTTTTGCTCTTTTAACAATTCTGCATCAATCGTAACCGTATCCTGTGGTGCGGGGTGCATCAAACGATTTAATAACGGGATAGTGACAAACATCACAGCCAAAATGGTTAAGTTCATCGTTGAGAAAATTGTCTCAGAGGTTGGAATCGCAGCGGTCACGGCGCCATTCGTGACCTTTTCTATATTCGCACCGCCCGCAATAGACAGAGGAATAGAGCCAGACAGTCCAGCGTGCCAGAACAAAAAGCCACTATAAGCAGAAGCTATTAATAAACGGTAATCGACACCTTGAACACGAGCCGCAATTTCTTTGGCGAAGATCGCTCCCACCACCAAACCGAATCCCCAGTTAACCCAGCACGCCATCGCACTGATAGCCGTTACTAAGATAATCGCTTGCCCAGGTGTTTTCGCAACGTCTGCTAACATAGCTAGCTTGCGTTTAAATGCGGGCGCACTCGCCATCGCATGGCCAGTTACAACCACCATCGCCATTTGCATAGAGAAGCTAAGTAAGTTCCAAAAACCACCTGCCCACGCATTAACTACCTGCATTGGCCCTTGATCAGTACTCGGCATAACCAATAAAAACACGGCAAACGTTAAAACTATGGCGAAAATAAAAGGATCAGGAAGGTAACGCTGTAACAAGGTAACGAAGAATTGACTTACTTTTTGTAAACCCGTTTGCTTTTGTTCGAGAGTATTCATCAGTTTTATCCTGTTTTTTTATATTTTTTATTGGACGACAAAAGCAAAAACAGAAAAGAATAGATCCTTTTCTGCTAACTCACTTTATTACGTTTATTTATTCGTTCTTTTTAATATGACTTATTAGCGAGACACCAACATGGCAACGCCCATGCCGCCTCCAATACACAAGGTCGCTAAGCCTTTTTTAAGATCTTGACGTTGCATTTCATGAAGCAATGTCACCAAAATTCGGCAACCAGACGCTCCAATCGGATGTCCCAAGGCAACCGCACCACCGTTTACATTTACCTTGCCTGCATCTAAGCCAAGCTCTTTATTCACACAAAGTGCCTGCACAGCAAAAGCTTCGTTCGCTTCGATAAGATCCAGATCAGCTACTTGCCACTTAGCTTTGTTAAGTACTTTTTGTGTCGCAGCAATCGGTCCAGTCCCCATAATTTCAGGATCAACACCCGCGCCGCTTGCCGCTTCAATGACGGCTAAAATCGGCAAGCCCAAACGTTTGGCTTCCACATCCGATGTCACAATCACCATGGCCGCACCATCATTCAAGGTAGATGCATTACCAGCAGTGACAGTGCCCTCTTTTGCAAAGGCAGGACGTAACTTGGTTAGGGACTCTGCGGTGGTATCCGGACGAATTTGCTCATCGGCATCGACGAGAATAAGATCACCTTTACGCTGAGGAATGGAGATCGGCAAAATTTCTTCAATAAAACGCCCTGCAGCTTGCGCTTCGGCCGCTTTTTGCTGAGAGCTTGCAGCAAAGGCATCTTGCTCTGCACGGCTAATATCCCAACGATTGGCAATATTTTCCGCTGTTTGTCCCATGTGGTAATCATTAAACGCATCCCACAGACCATCGGTCACCATGGAGTCCAACAACTCCCAGTTGCCCATTTTTTTGCCTGATCGGCTATTGGGTAATACGTGAGCTGCTTGACTCATGCTTTCTTGCCCGCCGGCAACCACCATATTGGCATCACCATTCAGTACAGCTTGTGCTGCCAGTTGCACGGCTTTCAAGCCAGAGCCGCAGACTTTATTAATCGTCATGGAAGACACATGTTTTGGTAGCCCTGCATGAACAGCGGTTTGGCGAGCGGGGTTTTGCCCACAGCCTGCGGCCAGAACTTGACCTAAAATCACTTCTTCAATGTGATCTTTCAAAATAGGTTGTTTGGCTAGCATGCCAGACAATAGTTGAGTACCTAATTGCACAGCACTCAGCGAAGATAAAGCGCCGTTAAAAGAACCAATCGGTGTTCTGGCAGCTGCAACGATGACGGCTTTCATAAGAAACCCCTTTAATTGTTATTAAGCAAATGCCATTTCTGGCACATGATCCGGCACGATAAGTTTACCCTGTGTTTTTTCAATAATTTCTTCTACCGAAACACCCGGTGCTCTTTCTTTTAACACAAAAGCACCCTCTTCAATTTCTAGCCAAGCTAAATCTGTCAGGACTTTTTTGATACAACCTTTGCCAGTTAATGGAAGGGAACAATTAGACAAGAGTTTAGATTCACCATCTTTGGAAGCATGAGTCATTGTGACGATAATGTTCTCGGCACCTGCCACTAAATCCATCGCACCGCCCATGCCTTTAATCAGCTTTTTGGGGATCATCCAAGATGCAATATTGCCATTCACATCGACCTCAAAAGCACCCAATACGGTCAAATCCACATGGCCACCTCGGATCATGGCAAACGATTCTGCCGAGGAAAAAATCGACGCACCTTTGACTGTGGTCACCGTTTGTTTGCCGGCGTTTATCATATCGGCATCAATGGTTGCTTCCGTAGGAAACTCCCCCATGCCCAGCAAGCCATTCTCAGACTGCAACATGACTTCCATGCCTTTTGGAATGTAATTGGCGACTAAGGTAGGAATGCCAATGCCAAGATTGACGTAAAATCCGTCTTGTAGCTCTTGAGCAACACGTTGTGCCATTTGCTCTCTAGTAAGTGACATATTAGAACCTCTTTTTCTTATTCTGTTGACTTGACCGTTCTTTTTTCGATGCGTTTTTCGAATGTTCCAAGAACAACTCGATTAACATAAATGCCTGGGGTATGAATTTGTGCGGGGTCAAGCTCGCCGACTTCAACGATCTCTTCGACTTCTACAACGGTAATTTTGCCGGCGGTTGCGGCCAAAGGATTGAAGTTCTGTGCAGTGTGGCGATAAATAACATTGCCGTAACGGTCTGCTTTCCAGCCTTTTACAATAGCGAAGTCGCCGACGATAGACTCTTCTAGTAAGTACTCTCTGCCATTAAACTCTTTGGTTTCCTTGCCTTCCGCAACAGGCGTACCGACACCAGTAGCGGTGTAAAAAGCGGGGATTCCAGCACCACCAGCACGCATTTTTTCAGCCAGCGTACCTTGTGGAGTGAGCTCAACTTCTAATTCGCCATTCAATAATTGCTTTTCGAACAAGGCATTTTCGCCCACATAAGACGACACCATTTTGCGCACCTGCTTGTCTTCCAGCAGAATGCCCAAGCCAAAACCATCAACACCGCAGTTATTCGACACAACAGTTAAACCTTTTGTGCCTTTGCGTTTAATTTCAGCAATCAAGTTTTCTGGGATACCACACAGACCAAAACCACCTGCAAGCACCGTCATATTATCTTCTAGCCCGATCATGGCTTCTTCATAAGAAGCGACGACTTTGTCAAAACCGGCCATTTTATTCTCCTGTTTTTTATTCTTAATTTCCCTTCAGTTTGACCCAAGCAGATAAATTAATTAAATTTGTTTTTTCTATTTATTAATAAATTTTTCAAAACAATAATCCTATAGAAGTATTCTTAAATGAACGTCAAACAAGTTCGAGCTTTTCTCGCTGTCGCCGAGTCCATGAGTTTTGCCAGCGCAGCGACGCAATTACACTTATCACAACCGGCCCTAAGCTTGTCAATTAAAAGCCTAGAAGACAATTTGGGTGGGAAATTATTCACTCGTACGACACGTCATATCGCCTTAACTCCAGAAGGCGAAGCTCTAGTGTCTATAGCGAGACGATTGTTGGCCCAATGGGAAAATGCCGAAGACGAGATGAAACAACGCTTTGCCTTACAACTTGGCAAAATTACTATCGCCTCTATGCCTTCTTTTGCAGCGTCATTATTGCCAAAAGCGATTCGTAATTATCATGCATCGTACCCCAATATTCAGGTCGCCATAGATGATGTCTTATCTGATGTGGTGGTGGAAATGGTGCGTAACAACCAAGTGGAATTAGGCATCTCCTTCGAACCCAGCAATCTTGTGGATTTGTCTTTCTATCCCCTTTATGAAGACAGGTTCATCGCGATTTTACCGAAGAATCACCCTTTAGAAGAACAAGACACTATTTCTTGGCAAGCACTTCTGGAATACGATTTCATCACCTTGCAGCGCCCTTCCAGTGTTCGAACCATGATTGAAAGTACGCTCCATAAGGCAGGCATAGAACTCAATGTAGCGTTTGATGCTCACCAACTTGCCACTGTGGGCCGCATGGTTAGCGAAGGCATGGGCGTCGCTGTTGTCCCTGCGTTGTGCCGACAACAAGCCATAGAACAAGGGGCCACCTGCCGACCAGTCATAGAACCGGAAATTCGCCGACGCGTCGGCGTGATTTGCCAACCAAGGTCACACCTATCTATTGCTGCCGCTGCGATGCTTGATGTCTTGATAGAGTCTTA
This sequence comes from Marinomonas sp. ATLA20, assembly GCF_057180105.1. Lineage (NCBI taxonomy): Bacteria > Pseudomonadati > Pseudomonadota > Gammaproteobacteria > Oceanospirillales > Oceanospirillaceae > Marinomonas > Marinomonas sp. ATLA20. Next base: position 265,204 of record NZ_JBXUKU010000004.1, on the reverse strand, counting down.
TCATTCAATCGACATAGGAGAAGCAAAGCCAAGATAAGCCCGTCGTTTTTCTTTGGTCGTTTGTTCATTCAGAGGATAAAAGCACAAAAGCCGAGACATTGTGACGACAATGCCTCGGTGTTTTTGCATTCTATTGTTCTACATAAACATTAGATTGGCGTAACTTCGATAGCCGATACAAATGCATCTCCTTGAACTGGGGCAAACTTAAGATTTAACCGCCCGTCTACCACTTCAACTTCAGCAGTGTGGTACTCAGCGGTTGGGTTCGCAGCAGATTCTACGGTTGACGCATCTACTTCAACAATTTTGTTTCCATTTGCTTCAACAACAAAGCGCGATGTTGCTGCATCCGAAGGAGCAACCGTCAGCAAGACGACTTTATAGCGACCGTTGCTTAGTGGCAATTCATAATGAAAACGCCCTCGACGGTAATTCGCTGCCAAATCACGATCTCGTGTTTGATTAATCTCAGGCTTCACTGGCGGTCGCCCCCAGCCACCTAATTTATCAAATGATGCCGCCTTACCACCAATAAAAAAGTTATCTGAGCCAAAAGCATGTTCTTGTGTTGATGCTGCAACTAACGCACCAGCATCAATAAAGTAGCTGTTGCTCTGGCTCTCATTTAAATGCCAATGGGTTTCATCCTGAACCGATGATTGTTTGCCAACACCTTTAGCAACCACTGTATTATCACCAGCCTTAAGGCTGACATTTGGCCACACGCAAATCTTTAATGAGCAATCAGTTTTAACTCCCAAAGACTTACCATTCAACCACAATTCGGTACGATCAAGGTTGGAGTAAACTTTAACGTCGGACACCTGATAGCGACGCTGTACGTATCGGCTTGAGGTTACATGCACCATCGGTTTAGTCGCCCAATTGGCTTGATAAAAGTAGTAAGCGTCTTTCTTTATCGCTCTATCGTAGGTAATCAAGCCTTTAGTATTAATATCGTGTGAATCGCCTTCTGTTCGCACCGTGGTAGCAAAATCAAACGCATTCCAGATCCAGCTTGCAAACAGGTAGGACTTACTTTCGATATCACGCCAATTCTCCTCATGCACATAAGACATGTATTCTTCAGGTTGATTGTGACCTCGGGAGTCGACCGGAGCACCTAAGTAATTATCTGTATGCAAAGACACTGCGCCACCTGCACCATACTCACTCACCGACATAGGTACTTTTGGATATTGCGCATGTAAGGAATCTAGGTGTGCCCCAAGATCATCAGCATCCCCATAATACCAGCCATAATAGCGATTAAGTCCTACAGTATCCGCCACTGGTGATGTTTTAGGAATGTCGATGTCTTTGACTTCCTCCCTGGCTTCACAGCAATTAGCAAGCGTTGAGGCTCGACTAGGGTCTAGCTGTTTTACCATGTCCGCCAAGGACTGCAAAACAGGAATAGGATCCGGAGTATTGCCACGAGTAGCCCCCAGAAAAGCAGGAACAACCACACCAAAGTCTACTTCATTCGCCACGCCCCAAAAGGCTACTGATGGATGATTGTAATTTTGTTTGATCATTTCTTTTAACTGCAATTCTGCATTTCGAATCAGTCCATCATTCGCAACTTGATACTTTTCACCATATGTCCAACTTGTTACTAAGGGAATTTCATCCCACAAAATCAATCCATATTTGTCAGCTAAATCGTGCACCGGTTGACCATGAGGGTAGTGAGCAAGGCGCATTGTATTCGCCCCCATTTCCACCAGTAAATCCACATCCTGTTTAACATCCTCTGGCGCCACTGCCCAGCCAAGCCCCTCTTTATCTTGGTGATAAGAGACGCCTTTTAAGCGCAAAGGCTTACCATTGAGGATAAAACCCTCATCTGGCGAAACGACAAAAGTACGCAGCCCATAATTTTGCTCCAAGGTATCAAGAAGCTTATTGTTTGATCCTACAATGTCTGTTCGTAACGTATATAAATATGGGTTTTCTAGCCCTTGCCATAAGATAGGATTAGTAACGACTAATTTCTGCTCTATCGTCACCAATGCTTTAGATTCAATTGAAAATGCTTGCTCAGCCTTAGCCACTATTTTTCCCTTGGCATCTACAAGCTGGGAGATCATTTGTACATTTTTAGACTGATTAGTGTCATTTCTTACACGACCGCTCACCGTTACGCGCGCCTTTTTCGACTCACTTAAATCCGTAGTCGCATAGACACCGGAACCACCATAATCCAACATATCAAAATGCATTGAATCGGTGAACACTAGTCGAACAGGGCGATAAAGGCCACCATGCACAAAGAAGTCACCTGCAATAGGCAAGGTATCTGCCGTCGATGACTCCCCTGTCGGTTTAGTATTATCTGTTTTGACAACAAGTATATTGGGCTGACCTACCAGAATGGCCTGAGTCGCATCAAAACGAAAACGCGTAAAACCGCCACGATGTTGCCCAAGACGCACACCATTCAGCCACACTTCAGCTACTCGGCTTGCTGCATCAAACTCTATCCATGTTTGCTGTTTTTTATTTGTAGGGGAAACATTGAAATTTAGTCGATACCAACCTATGCCATATTGCTTGTTGGTATTATTTTCAGTATTGATGTGAGGCGTCGTGTCATTTTGATAATAACCTACATTGTTCCAAGTATGTGGAACACTAACTGTTTGCCATACACTATCGTTATAATCAGCCTGCAAGATTGGCTCTACTGCTTCATCTCCTTTTTCAGAAAAAAGAAATTTCCACCCCTTGCCCAATTTTAATTGTTCACGAGGAGATTCAGCCAAGGTATTTATTGACAAAGTAGACAATACAACAGACAAGACGATTCGATTAATTATTTTTATAATTCTCATATCATTATCTCATTCGAAAATTAGATTAAAAATTTATAAACCTGATAAGGCTTTTGCCCCATAATAGTGCTGTTATTTTTAAGATAAAAAATAACAGCACTATTATAAATAATTTATTTAGAAAGACTTTAAAACGGAATTCTATTAGCACTTACTTTCTAAAATATAAATAAAACAGGGTGAGAAAATATATATAAAAAAACATTTTTTCCATTATTTTTTCTAAAATTGATGTGACAACCTTGAGAAAAAACCATAAAACAATCTGTTCATCCCATCCACCCCATCTATCTTTCCATGCTAATGTATTTTTAATATGGATACATATCGAATAAATTAATACCATGTATTACTGATACTGAATCATCAGAACGACGTCATCCAGTGTTAAGAAGAAAGTGGAAATATTTCATCTGTATAAGCCGTCTCTTCGTTAGACTGCACCCTCCCATTTTCTCGACAATCTCTGCATCGCACATCAGCTATAGTCGATCAGTTTAAAGCCGACTAACCGCTTCTTTAAATACTTCCCGTAACCAAATAATACCAAGATCAGCATTCTGATATTTGTGCCATTGCATGCTTTCACACAACGTGGGCAAGGCTACAGGAGTAGCGAAGGACTTTAAGGGCATCCCTTGTGTAATGGATTTATCGATCAACCGCCTCTGTAAAGTGGCGATTAAATTAGTACCAATGATTAAATTTGGAATGCAGGAGAAACTAAATGTCCGCACATCAACCCGACGTGAAATACCTTGTGATTCATAAGCATGAGTTTCAAAAGATGGATTGGAATTAGGCGGTTGCATACAAATATGCCCCGCCGACATAAAGCTCTCCAGCGTCATCTGATCTTTACCCAGATCACTTTGATCCCAAACCACACAAGCAAATTCATCGGTGATTAAAGGCTCACTAAGGTGAAAATCGGAACAAAAAATATCTGGCATGATCAGCAAATCCGCCTCACCACGATCCAGCTCTTTCTTTGGATCACTCACCTGAGGCAAAAAGTTCAACTTCACTGTACAACCTTGCGCTTGAGTCATCTCTATCACATAAGGAATAAGCGTATGAAGCATGTAATCTGATACGCAGATACGAAACTCTCGGTCTGAAGTAGTTGGATCAAAACCCGGCTTGAGCATTATAGAGGCGTCTATTTTTACCAAGATGTCACGAATTGGCTGCTCTAATTGCTCTGCTAAAGGGCTTAACGTCATTCTTCGCCCCGTTTGAATTAACAGATCATCGTTAAAATATCGACGCAATCGAGACAATGAGCTACTCATAGCCGATTGACTTAGGTGTAACTCTTCGGCTGCTAGACTCACATTCTGATTACGGATCAGAGCATCTAACGCCACCAATAAATTCAGATCAAGTTTTCGAAAATGCATTGTTTTTATTCTCTTTTTCGTACTAAAAAGCGCCAACAAGGTGTGACATAACACTCCTTGCCTTTTAATCTGCCTTGTATTTATCACAATGGTCAAATCGATACCATAGATACTTAATAGAAATATTATTCATTTAAAGAATATATTTTTTTTCACTACCATGATTTTCATCAGATGTGATGACTTGCTTAACCGTCAAATTTATGAGCAGCCAAGCAATCTAGTTGAACCACGATAAAAATAATAATCTGGAGTGAATATGATAAATCTACTTTTCCGCCAATGGCAAAAACGCCAACCATTCTATACAAGCACACCAACAACCCAAGCCAGTATCTCGACTTAGCGAATGCTGATTAATGCAGCATTAATCTAAACGAAACAGCCCCACAAACCGCTACTGTCACAGTGAACATAAAGCATCAATTTGCTGCTTTATTGAACTAAATTTATGTGGGTACTCTGTTTTAAAAAAACGCAAAAATATAAAAATAATAAGAGAGAAACCTATGAAAAAAACAGCTATCGCATTATGTATTTTATCGCCTATCACTTGTGTTAACGCCAATGCCATCGATTTTTTAACAGAAAGTGATCATAAGATTGGTCTTATAAATTTTTATGATAATGTCCAAAGTGGACGTTACGATAAAACTGGAAATTCAGATATATTAAACTGGGTACAATCTGCTTCGTATAATTTTGATTCAGTGTATGTGGATGACCACTATGGTTTTAATATAGGCTTACTTGCTGTTGAGCCGATTGACTATGGTGATATATTTTTCGCCAAAAGTATTGCTCAGGTGAAAGTAAACGATAAAGGTAAAAGGAGCGCTGAAGGTTTTAACAAAATCACTGAAGTATTTCTAAAACAAAAGTTCACAACAGATGACAATATTAATGTCAATTTTTATGAAGGTCTTCGTGTACTTAATAATTTTGGCGCGGTATCACGTGAAGGTAGTGTTACTTCTAGTGCCTATTATGGTATTACAACAGAGGTAGATTCAGAGAATTGGAATTTCAAAGCAGGTTATTTAACAGAGTACAGCTCACCTAATGACTCAGATACAGAAGAGTTACTAACAAAAAGCAATAAACCAATAGATTTCATCTATACCGTAGCAGCTGATTACAACAACGATGGTCAATCTTTCCAGTACTACATCGGTGAAGGCCAAGACTACTTAAGAAGTCAGTCCTTTAGTTACAGTAAAAAGCTGACAGGAAAAAAAGTCTCAGCAAAACTAGTTTATGTCGATGCACTATCCAAATACAAAGCCCTATCTGATCGAAATCGTTTCTTCGATGACAATGCCTATATCGCAGAAATAAAGACTGATTTCTTTTTATCCTCTGGTATTTTCTCCCTCGGTTACGCTTACGTATCGGCGAAAAGAGACAGCAGCTTAGGCCGATTTGAAAACAGCCTTTCAAATAATTCATATGGTGAAGACAGCAATCTCGCGAGTGGCTTAAGTAAAGACTTTTATAACGATCAAGAAAACGTGATATTAATGAGTTACTTCCATCGATACAGTCAAGAAGTAAAGCTGGGGATGATCGCTCGTTATGGTTTCAACTTCGAATATGAAGGGCAAGATTTATACGAGTATGAATTTGGTGGGGCGATTTTCTATACCCCCACCGCAGTTCCTGGACTTGAACTCAGTCTTAAAGGTGGACCAAATTCCTCTTTCCGTCGCGGCAGAAGCGACAATACACCTTACCTAGATAGTAATGGAAAAACGAGCAACTTTGATGGAACAACAGTCATGGCCAAAGTAAGCTACGAATTCTAAAATTCTTTATATTGCATGATTAAAATGAGAATAATATGGCTAAAAAAACAATAAGATCTGTGGAGCGTTTGTTGACCCTAAGCAGTGCTATTGCACTACTGGCAGGCTGCAGCGCCAGCCCTCAAGGCAATTTCACTGAAGACGTTACAACCAAGCAAGCCAACTTGGTAAGCAAAATAAAACCAATATTATCTATTGATGGCTTATCATTTAAAGATCTCAATCAAAACGGTCAACTTGACCCATATGAAGATTGGCGTCTACCAACTCCGCTTCGTGTAGACAACCTAGTTAAGCAAATGACGCTACAAGAAAAAGCTGGTTTAATGTTGATTGATACGCTCAACAGCGGCTGTGAAGGCTTGCCACAGGATACGGCGCAACATTACATAAAAAACCAAAATATGCGTCGTTTCATTTTCCGTAACGTGGTCACTAATGACACTCGATGCGGACCCGATCGAGGCATTTTTGCAGGCTCATCACTCACGCCTGCAGAATCCGCTCATTATATGAACCAAATCCAAGAAATGGCGGAAAATAGCCGTTTGGGTATCCCTGTCTTACAGAAGTCCAATGCACGAAACCATTTCGATAAAGATCCGAAAGTCGGCATTAACGAAGCAGCAGGCGCCTTTACCCAGTTCCCAAAAGAACCAGGTTTAGCCGCCGCCGTGTTGGGTGAAGAAGCCCTTCACCCAGGACAAGGTATGGAAGTAATCAAAACCTTTTCAGAGGTTATAGGAAGCGAATGGCGCTCCATTGGCTTGCGCGGTATGTATGGCTACATGGCAGACCTTGGCACTGAACCTCGCTGGCACCGTTTCCACGAAACCTTCACTGAAAATGCCGACCTAGATGCAAGCATCATGACCGGATTGGTAAAAGGTCTACAAGGTGGGCCGGTCAATCCAGATACGAATATTGCCCTTACGCTTAAGCATTTTCCCGGAGGTGGGCCGCAAGAAATGGGACTTGATCCCCACTATTCCTTTGGTAAAAATCAAGTCTACCCGGCTGGTCAATTTGAACAACACCTTAAGCCCTTTCAAGCAGCGATTGATGCCGGTGTTTCTTCCATCATGCCTTACTACGGCGTCCCAATTGACGTTACCCATAATGGTGTGAAGTACGAGCAATTGGGCTCATCTTTCTCTAAACAAATTGTTACCGACTTGTTGCGTGGCGAAATGGGCTTTAAAGGCTATGTGAATACCGACACCGGAATCGTCGATGCCAGAGCATGGGGACTGGAAGACAAAACCGTTCCAGAACGCGTCGCACAATCTATCCAAACCGGAGCTGATACTATTTCAGGCTTCCACGATGCGAAAACCATTACCGACTTGGTCGATCAAAAGCTACTGACAGAAGCGCGTATCAATGAATCCGCAAAACGTCTGTTATCGCCTATGTTTGACTTAGGCCTATTTGAGAACCCTTATGTGAATGACGGTACGGCTGAGCACATCATTGGCAATGAAAGCCATCAGAAAAAAGCCATGGACATTATGCAAAAGTCCATTGTCTTATTGCAAAACAAGACCCAAGCGGACAATACAAAAGTGCTACCGCTTAAACAAGGTGCTCACCTTTATGTCATAGGAATGGCACCAAAAGACATTGCGCCCTACGGCTATAAAATTGTGAATGGTGAACCAACTGACAAGAATGGCAAAGCCTTACCAAGACCCAGTGCAAAAGGCAGTGACTATGCACTAATAAGAGTCGAAGTAAAAAACGCCAGCCCGCTGTTGCGTAGCTATCGCACAAAAGATGCTGCGACAGGCAATAACCCAAAACATATCAATCCATTAACGAATAAAACATGGGGGTCAGAAGACCCATGCAATATGTTTCCACAGGTTAACCGCTTATGTGTTGATGATATGTTTGGACTAGGGTTGATATTTGGGGGGGCCGTGCCATGGGAAGTCAACAACCTTTCCTTTACTAGCATGGCGGCGTCGGAGTCATGGAAAATCTCGCCTTCTCTAGAGGAAATTCAAGCCGTAATGAACGAAGTCGGTGCTGAAAACACCATTCTTAACATTTATTTCCGTAACCCTTATGTGCTTGATGAGGCAAGTAGCTTGAAAAACGCTGGTGCTATTTTGGCTGGTTTTGGAGTCAACAACAAAGCGCTCATGGACGTTATTTCTGGACGCTTTGCGCCACAAGGCAAAATGCCTTTTGCTCTTCCGAACAGCTTAAAAGCTGTCATTGACAATGCACCAGACGCACCTGGATATCCAAAAGAAGACACCTTATTTGATTACAACTTTGGCTTAACTTACTAAGTAAAACATAGACTAATCAAGATACTTCACTAAAGGATTACACTAAAAATGGCGCTTTAGTATCAGCGCCATTTTTCTTTCTTCCGACCATTCCAATAGTGCCTTCTGGGATTTAAACAAACAAAAGTCAAGTTGATATCATCAACAGGTCATGTGGTTATTATCAACTTAAACTGAATCTTTCTTTTCTCTATGATTGATTCGACTGCCATGTATAAAAGGCACAATAATAAAAAGAGGTAACTAAATGAAACCATCCCAAACAAGACGAATTGTCGATTTGTCCGTCGCCCTAGATAACAACCCATACACAGATCCACCGCCACTTTTACCTAAAATAGATTACACAGATCATCAAGAAGGCTGGCCTGAAATGGCAAGTATGTTCCCAGGCTTAAACAAAGAAGACATGCCAGGAAACGAAGCGTGGGCCGTCGAAAAAATGGTCATGAGCGCGCACAACGGAACACACATGGATGCACCTTGGCACTACGCATCTACCACTGACGGCGGTAAACCTGCCTACGGTATAGATGAATTGCCATTAGATTGGTGCTTGCAGCCGGGTGTAAAACTGGACTTTCGTAACTTCCCTGATGGTCACATTATTACGGCAGCAGAAGTAGAAGCCGAGCTAAAACGTATTAACCATACACTTGAGCCTTTGGATATTGTGTTGGTAAATACTCGCGCTGGTAGCATTTATGGCGAGCCTGGCTATTTGGAAGCTGGCGTAGGCATGGGACGAGAAGCAACCATGTATTTGTTAGAGCGCGGTGTTCGAGTTGTCGGAACCGATGCGTGGAGTTGGGACGCACCATTCAAATACACTCGAGAAAAATTCGCTGAATCTGGTGATGCTTCTATTATATGGGAGGGCCATAAAGCAGGACGTGATATTGGTTACGGACAAATGGAAAAGCTTTCCAACTTAGAAAGCCTACCAGCTGATGGTTTTATGGTGTCTTGCTTCCCCTATAAGATCAAAAATGGTTCCGCTGGCTTTATTCGTGCCGTCGCTATTTTTGATTAACTGACTTACTTACTTAGAAAATAAAAGGCGATTTATGCAGATAAATCGCCTTTTCTTTCTTCTTTCACTTTCCGCTACATTGACTTGTATTATTGAGATTTCACTAAATTAGCCACTACTTTTTGTTCAATGACACCAAACGGCCCTACACTACCATCATCAAACATCGCTTCCATTCGCATCCTGTCACCAAACTTCATAAACTGAGTTTGGATTTCACCAAGATCGATTTTTTCAATGACTCGACGTTCAGCAATGCAAGCAGAACCGGCATCTCGAGACTTGTTAGAAACTGTTCCTGAGCCCAAGATACAACCAGCGGTTAATTTACGACTTCGAGCAGCATGCGCCATTAACTCAGGAAACGAAAAATTCATTTCACTACCGTGTGGCTCACCAAAACGCTGGCCATTCCACGTAACATGCAAAGACATATTCACTCTACCGTTTTTCCATGCCTCCCCTAATTCATCCGGTGTGACAGCCACAGGTGCAAAGCTGGAAGACGGTTTCGCCTGCAAAAAGCCAAAGCCAGAATTCATTTCGCGAGGACCAAGAGCACGCAGACTCCAATCGTTAATCTGCACAATAAGACGAATGGCTTTGACAGCTTCTTCAACAGAAGCCGACATAGGCACTTCCGTCATCACAACGCCAAACTCCCCTTCAAAGTCGATGCCATCGGCTTCTTTGGGCATAGGAATATCGACTGCAGGACCTTGAAAATCATCGCTAGCGCCTTGGTACATAACGGGAATAGTTTCCGCATCAGCGATTGGATCAGTATTAAAGGCTTCTTCCATCAGCTTACCGTGGTTTAAAAAAGCAGACGCGTCCAACCATTGAGGACTTCTTGGTAATGGCGCACAACAACGACTTGGAACAAAATCAAACGCATCTTGTCGTTTTCCAGCATTAAGCTGCTCATATAAAGCCTGTAACTCAGACTCATTTTTGTGCCAATTCTGTACCGCTGATAATAAATTAGGCGCAATCGCGCTAGCATCCACTGCTTTGCTCAAATCTTTTGATACCACCACTAAATGGCCATCTAATGTCCCATTAGGTAAGGTTGCGAACTTCATGAGATTACTCCTTAAACGGATTATCTGTTTTATGTTGAGTCGATATAACGAAAGAAAGCAGCGCTCAGAAATCACCCTCACGCTGCTCAAAGGGGGGAATTAACTAAAATGACTTAAATAGGTTGGCTCAATGCCATCAATGATTGCCCCATAATTTTAGAATGTTCAGCTTTGTCACCACCATTGATTTCGATATCACATAAGCGAGCTGAATTTTCAACAACCATTCGACAACGATCCCAGCGACGCTCATGAAAATGTTCTAATGCTTCTTCAACAGAGTTGTTCGCGGCTAACTCGTCAGCCAATACAATACCGCTCTCAATACCAATACCTGCACCAGATGCAAGATGTGGTGTGGTTGCGGCAACCGTATCACCTATCATCACTAAACGACCTTTATTCCAAGGAGTTTTCACCAACAAATTAGCAAGCGGACGATAATCGATATTCGCTTCTTCTTTTAAAGCATGAGGAATCAAGGCTTTTACAATTGGATTAGGGAAGTTTTCCATCAAGCCTGCAAATACTTTAGGCCAAGTGGCTTTATCAATGTGCTCTTTGGTTGGACGATCTTCAGTAATAAACATGTACATATGGGTTTCTGAGACAGGATTGACTCCCAATTTCAGATGACTGCCCATCCACATAGTTACACGATTAATCTCCGCTGGACGAGGCATAATGGCACGCCAAACACCTTGGCCAATGTATTCTGGTTCAGGAACTTCAGGAAAAAACTCTTTACGCAATGTAGAATGAACGCCGTCAGCACCCACTACCAAATCGTAGTCTTTCGTCGTGCCGTCGGTGAAAGCCACACTTGCGCAGGTTTCTGATTGCTTAATTTCCGTATAAGTACAACCCAAACGAACGTTCACTCCAGAATCAATCGTTGCATTCGACATGATTCTTGCCAATGTCGGACGAAAAATACCGCCACTGCCGCCAACCTTTGAACCCACAGGGCTTGGCGTGGGTAATTCCATAACTAGAGGACCATGAGCCAAATGAATGGCGACACCATCGGTCACACAGCCTTGTTCAACCACTTGTTCGTACAAACCAAGGCTCTCTAATGCGCGCATAGACGCACCATTAATGGTGATACCGGCACCTAGTTCACACCATTCAGGGTCAATCTCTACCAAATCCACCTCAATACCATTGCGGCGCATTTTAATGGCGGCCGCCATACCAGAGAAACCACCGCCGACAACCAACACTTTATTTACAGCAGCCATAAAACTACTCCTTCTTATTTTTTTATTACTAATAATTAGCGGATATCCGTTAATAAAATAGAGACTTTTCCCGCTTGATTTACATAAACAGGAACCGGTTTTAAGCTCTTGCCAAGACAAGGACCTTGGACACATAAGCCTGTATTTGGCTCAAATAACGCCCCATGCGCATGGCAACTAATAAAGGTGTGCTGAGAATTCATGTAAGCGTTTTTTCGCCACGCCATTGCCGCACCATCAACATGAGGACAAGCATTACGCCAACCAAACAATTGCCCTTCTTGTTTAACAATAAAGAACAAATCACTTCCCGATTCATCGCTTAAAAAACCTTTCGACGCCCCCTCTTCGATATCATCAATGTGGCAAAGGTACATATTTTCATTCAGCTTTTTATTTAGTTCGGCCATATTGTGTTATCCATCTTTAAATCAATAGAATCGATTAGCCTACTCATGACACAGATTCAGCCTTAGCAATCAAAGCACGAGTTCGGAAAACATTGATAAAACAAAATAGGGAAATCAAGCCGAAGACTAACGCCGCAATACCAATGCCGTGGTAGCCAAAAAATTTCACTATCGTCCCACCAAGGACAGGACCGATCGCTGCACCAATCATCAACATCGCAGGCGTTGCTGCCATGGCTCGGCCAGAGGTATCTAAGCGAGCCAATAAGCCAAACACAAAGGTATGAGTAAAAATCATCAAGGAAACAAAGCAGGACGCTGATACCGCATACAAGATGAAGCCACTGCTGTTCATCATGATATTTGATAAGACAATTTGTAGAACAGGACCAGCAAACAAGACAAACTTAGTGGAAAAACGTTTTTGAAAAATACCCGCCAGCGCCGCTGCAACAATATTAATCAAAGCAAGAGCGACCAAAACCAAGGTAATAGAATCGGGATCAAAACCGCGCTCGTTACCAACACGCTCCATAAAGCTGAAGGCCATGGCTTGAGTGACTGCCATTAAACTGATGCCTACGATCCCGAACCAAACACTGGACGGAATGACTTCTTTGGCTTTTACGCCTTCATCCTTATCCAATACGACGGAGGGAAAGGCCAACGCACACACCACAGCTGCGATGGTCATAATGCCGCCAAAAATAAGAAACAAGGCTTCACCACCCGCCGCTTTGGTTATGTTTGGTGTGGCACCCATAAACACAAAACCTAATATGCCTAAGGTAAAACCAGCAATCGCAAACAAACGATGAGGGTTTTCACCACGAGCGAAAGTTCCATGAGCCATGCTCAGCGCGGCACTCGCACTTAAACCGGCAACAAGATGCAATAGCGCCAATTGAAAATATTCTGAAGTTTGAGACGCCGCAAAGAAGCATAAGCCTGAGATCAAAAAGCCAACGCTTGCCACTAACCGACGATTGACCTTTTTAAAGCGAGGGGCAATTAAAACACTGGCACACACAGCACCACACAAGAACAAGGTCACTAGACCGCCAGCTTGCTGAGTATCAAAATGATACGTCGCTACCAAAATACCAATCCATAAAGGCAATGCGACAAGATCCAACATCCCAGCACAATGGGAAACCATTAATGCAATATTACCTTTAACACCAAAACGTTGGCTCATTTTACACCTCCAACGAAAGATGCTAGTTCTCGTCGATTCGCTAGGATGCAAATCCCTTTTACTAAATAAATTTTCAACATATTTTTGCACCATCCACTTTGCTTATTTTTATATCGTGGGAGCGGCTTAAACCGCTTTGTTAGCAACACTTTAGGGTGCTAGTTATCTTCTGCAAACACCCCAAAATGCGCTTTTTTTTAGCATTCAAGAACACTTGGCTGCCATGATTTTAGACAGCAAAGATTCTATTCATAATCACCGTTTTCAGTCGTATCTTTGCCCGGAGACCATTTATTTCTGTATCGCAGTAAGAAAGCCTGTGATGCATCTGCTCCCATTGGAGAAACGCGAGGCTCCCAATTTTTATCATGCAAATCCATGTCTGCATCCATTTCGATATGGCAAGCAAAAGGACTATTAAAATACCAAAACCAATTTGATCCTAAGATATGACGACCAGGCCCCCAAAAGGCTTGATAGCCTTTTTCAATAAAGCGAGAACCGTTTTGCATCACTTCTGTTGGTCCACCAAAATGGAAAGTGAAATGCTCAACACCTTGCATAAATGGTGGCGCACCAATAAGGAAATGAGTGTGGTGATCAAGTGTTCCTGCTGGTTGTAGAAATGGACCCACGCCTTCAAATCGATCGGTACAGCGAAAGCCCAAACGCTCCACATAAAACGCCTCAGCCTTCACAGGGTCCGGCACAAAATACACAATATGAGACAAGGTACGTGGGCGAATCTTCTCAGCGTCAACATCTACTGCTCTGTGATTAACTGGTCGCTGGAAAGGCGACCCTGGAACGTTAGAAATCTCTCCTGCAAGATTGATCGTCTTGCGTTTTGTTACTTGGAAACCAATAACAAAACCAGAGTCATCCGTAGATTCGATTGAACCATCTGCTAAGGTTTTGACCTCACGGTCTTTGCTTAATTCTTCAGTAATCGCTTGAATAGTCTCGGCATCGGCAACCCCCATAACCGTTTTACGCATCATACAACCATTACCGATACTGGCTGGAAGGCTGTCATCTGACGCATGCGCCAAAACAACCGCAGTGCCATCCAACGCTTCAAAACGTCCACCTGTTTCCGTTACGTCCTCTGGGAACAAGCCGTAATCCGTTAAAAATGTTGAACAAGCAGCAATGTCTTCAACGCCAAAAACAATGGTTTCTAAACCTATTATTTTCATTATTATTCTCCCTAAAAAGGCTTAGGCCGTATGACCATGAAGTGTTTCTGCAACCCAGTCGGCGATATACGCCCCCGCATTGGCAGAATTATCAAAACTCGAATGCTGAACACCACCTTCACGTTCAGTAAAAATTTTCAATTCGCGATTCGGACTGTTGACCAATTGCTCATACGTACGGTGCGCCCATTTCAATGGAATTTGTGAGTCTTTTTCACCGTGAGTGACAAGGAATGGCACCTTGATACGATCCAGTACACCATCTAAATGAACCTTCTCAGCGATCTCCATAAACTCATCCATGTCTTTGGCACCCCAAACCCAGCGAACGTGCTCCCAATAATGAGGGACAGGAAAACTGCCTTCTTTTTCTAAACGACGTTTTTGTACATCTCGCCAGTCATGGTTCGCCCCCCAGACCACACCACAAGCAAACCTTGGCTCGAATGCAACCGCACGAGGACAGTAATAGCCACCTAGTGACACACCTTCCATACCAATTCGTTTTGCATCAATTTCTTCGCGATTTTCTAACCAATCTACAACTCGGCTAGCCCAATGTTCGCTGTCATAACGAGCCGTAAAACCTTGTAGACGAATCGCCTCACCTGTACCTGGTTGATCAACGATCAAAGACGACACACCACGTTGCGCTAACCAGCGGGGCAATCCAACGCGGTATTTCATTTCTTTTGTGGAGTCCAAGCCATTCACTTGTACAAGCACTGGCGCTTTACCTTGCACACCTTCAGCTCGTACATATAAAGCAGAAAGGTGCTTGCCTTCATATGGAATCTCAACGCGTTCACAATTTTCATTAGCCAATTTCAGCCCAAGGTTAAACACCTCTAAAAAACGTTGATATAACGCCATACGTCCTTCTGAACCGTGACCCTGAAGACGTTCTGCTGTTGAGTAATAGGTTGCTGCGCGACCGTATTTGTCGCCGGCAGAGATCAGGCGGCCACGTGCCTCATCTTCTTTTGCTAGCTCACACAATTTGTCCGCCATGCGCTCCCAGCTTTCACGGAAAGCTTTAGAGCCAGCCGCATCTTTCGCTTTTGCTGCTTCTTGCAGTGGTGCACACATTTCTTCAATTTCACCAATCCGTGCGCCCATTTCTAGCGCAAGATTGATAGAAAGATCCCATGGATAATTGGTAGGGAAATAACGAAACATAAGTTCTCCAAATTGTTCTATATAAGCCAGCCGGCTAAGGTTTATTGTTTAAATAATCTTTGTAAAAACAGATATCTAAGGACAAAAATTCACGAGGTCGTCATCAACGCTCTGCTGCAAAAAAATTAACGAAGGGCTGTTTAACTAAATCAGGCAATCACAAATTTCGGGGGATAAAGCGTCAAGAGAAGCAGCCATGTGAAACCGAAACACTTTGAATCGTATTGGGAGATTCATGCCGATAGATTGAAAAGCATCGACATTTTGATACTGGATGGAATGAAGTGCAGACATTGATTTTTCCTCATTTAGTTTATTTTTATCCTGAGAACAGAAACAATGTAAATGAGTGCAACCTTTCAGAAAAACCCTTTAAACTAAATCAACCATTCGATATCATCGAACAATCAATTAAGACCTGTTCACAAAATTGTGCGCATCACTCAGGCTAACAAAGCGGCTAATATGAGGGTCTAAAACAATAAAAATAATTTAAAGGGGTAACTCATGCGTTTTAAGAAACTGGATTTAAATTTATTAGTTGCGCTGGATACATTGTTGATAGAGCAAAGCATTACTAGAGGAGCGGAAAAGCTCAATATGAGCCCATCAGCTCTTAGTAATTCCTTGTCACGTTTACGAGAATATTTTCAGGATGATTTGTTAACCCAGATTGGACGTAAAATGGTCATTACGCCGTTGGGAGAAAATTTAAAGGTTCAAGTTCGTAATGCTTTAAATAACATTGAAAGCACAATCTTGGTTCAGCCCAGCTTCAATGCCCAAGCTACAGACCGTATTTTTAGTTTCTTTTGCTCGGACTACACTCAAACCGTACTTGTCCCTCATGCCTTAGAAATTGTCGGTAAAGAAAAAAGCAGCGCACGCTTTCAGTTTTTAGCACAAGTCGATAACCCACACGCTCAACTCGAACAAGGCAAAGCCGACTTACTTATTATCCCGTCTGATTTCATGTCTACAGAACATCCGAGTGAAGTCCTTTATGAGGAGGAGTTTGTCTGTGTCGTTTGGGCTCATAGCCAGATTGCACAAGGTGAATTAAGCATAGAAAAGTACGCAGAAGCGGGTCATGTTTTGATGCGCCCTGCAGGCATTAAAAAAGATTTCTTTGAGACGATTTTCGCGCAAAAATATGGCATAAAACGACGTCTGATCGCGACAACATTCAGTTTTGCATCTCTACCAGCCTTGGTAATTGGATCAGAAAATATTGCCACCATACATGCAAGACTGGCCAAAAAAATGGCTAAAGTATGGCCACTGAAAATTCTACCTCTGCCCTTTGCTGTTCCTCCAATGCAACAGTGCATGCAATGGCATCAATATCGTAACAACGATGAAGGCTTGATTTGGCTTAGAAACACATTAAAACAAGCCGCGATCAACATGGATAATGAATGATTTTTAAACATCCCCCACTTTCTATGGCAGCTGCAAGGATGCTTGATGTGTTAATTGATACTTATGCACGAGATCTTGTTCATATCGGGAACAAAATAAGGAAGTGTGCGTTTACGTCGTTTTCAGCATGTTTTTATGTCGCTCTAAGGGCTACTCTTTATTTTCACTGGTGACAGAATAGCCAGTCGTGCGCACAACAAAAACAACAGAAAAAAAGGATGTCGATATGAGTAATCATGCAAACCGCGGTGTTATTTATCAAGGTAACGGCACTGTCGAAGTAGAAGCAATCCCCTTCCCTGAACTTTCTATTGGCAAGCGCCGATGTGATCATGGCGTTATTCTAAAAGTGGTTACCACTAACATTTGTGGTAGTGACCAACACATGGTTCGAGGTCGAACAACTGCAGAGAAAGGCCTAGTTCTTGGCCATGAAATCACCGGTGAAGTTATCGAATGTGGTCGCGATGTTGAATTCATCAAAGTCGGCGACTTAGTTTCTGTTCCTTTCAACATTGCTTGTGGTCGTTGCCGCAACTGTAAAGAAGGTAAAACAGGCATTTGTTTGAACGTAAACCCAGCTCGCCCAGGTGCAGCATACGGTTACGTAGATATGGGCGGCTGGGTTGGCGGACAAGCTGACTACGTTATGGTGCCATACGCAGACTTTAACCTGCTAAAATTCCCTGATAGAGACCAGGCATTGGAAAAGATCCAAGGCCTAACCTTACTATCTGACATCCTTCCTACTGGTTACCATGGCTGTATTACAGCTGGTGTAGGCCCAGGCTCTACTGTTTATATTGCTGGCGCAGGCCCTGTTGGTCTAGCCGCTGCGGCATCCGCTCACTTACTTGGTGCAGCTTGTGTCATCGTCGGTGACATGGTGGAAGATCGTCTTAACCAAGCACGTTCTTTCGGCTGTGAAACAATCGACCTTACTGAAGAAGGCGATATCCAAGACAAAATCGAAGCAATTCTTGGTGATCGTGAAGTCGATGCATTTGTGGATTGTGTAGGCTTTGAAGCACACGCTTGTGGTTGTAACCACAAACAAGAATCTCCTGCAGTCGTTTTGAACTCTGCAATGCAAATGACACGTGCTGGTGGACAGATTGGTATTCCTGGTTTGTATGTAACAGAAGATCCAGGTGCCACTGACGAAGCGGCAAAACTAGGCAGCCTAAGCATGCGCTTCGGTCTAGGTTGGGCTAAGTCTCACTCGTTCCATACTGGCCAGTGCCCTGTTATGAAGTACCATCGCCAACTAATGCAAGCTATCTTGTTTGATAAGATCGACATTGCTAAAGCGGTTAACGTACAAATGATTTCACTTGACCAAGCACCACAAGGTTATGCTGATTTCGATGGCGGCGCAGCGAAGAAATTCGTTATCGACCCTCACAAAATGGTAAGCTAATTCAGCTACCAATTTAGAACGCTAGATTAAAAAAGGCCTTGTCCCGCAAACGTTTAAATAACGAGAGCAGAACAAGGCCTTTTTTGTTTTATCTAAAAAATTATGTTTAATCGCTGAAGTGTTGCCCCTTAAAAGCCGCCAGCACTTTAGGAAGGTGATCCGGTAAGTCTTCTGCAATCAATCCAGCACCAACTTCATTGCCCACTTCACTATGTAACCAAACAGCAGCCGCAGCGGCGTCAAATGGCAACATGCCTTGAGCAAGTAATCCGACAATAAAGCCCGCCAACACATCCCCAGAGCCACCGGTTGCAAGATACGCAGGCGCGTTTGAGTTGATAATCGCTCGGCCATCAGGCGATGCAATGACGGTGTCTGCTCCTTTCAATACCACCACTGCACCACTTAATTTGGCGGCAAGTCGAGTTCGCGTTAATTTGTCAGCCACGCATTGTTCATTAATATCAGGGCTTTTATTAATATCAGCGCTTTCATTAAGAGTAGGAAACAGACGCGCGAACTCTCCTTCATGGGGCGTCATTACACAAGGCCCATTAATCGCATCAAAAAGCGTTTTTGGATCATCTGCAAATGCACTGAGGGCATCAGCATCCAACACGGTAAGACGATTAGTCGCCAGCGCTGCCAGAACAATTTTGCGTGTACGTATTCTTTCAAACCCAGCCAAGCCAGCACCGGGCCCAACAACAATGGCATTGTGACGCGGATCGAGTAATAACTCTTCAAAGTCTTCCGCTTCTTGACTCTGCTCTAACTTAGTCACCATCACGCTGGTCATCGCTGTGGCATATATTGCCCACACTTTAATTGGCACGGCCAGCGTAACTAGACCCGCACCCATTCTCATAGCAGCACGAGCCGTTAGACGACTCGCTCCTGTCATATTTTCACCGCCAAACACAACAGCGTGTCCACGATGAAATTTGTGTCCATCTAAGCGAGGCCAAGGGTATTCTCGACACCAAAGCTCAGGGCTATTTTCCCAAGTTTGCATATTCAATTCGTCCAACACAGAAACAGGAATTCCAATATCAGCAACAACAAGCTTGCCGCACAAACCACGACCTGGAAACAATAAATGGCCCGGTTTTTTACGAAAAAAAGTCACCGTTAATTCAGCAGAAGCAACCTTGCCAAGCGCCGCGCCGGTTGTGCCATCCACACCACTAGGAACATCAATCGCACACACAGGAATTTTACGCTCGATGATGCCATCGACCATATCACGGGCTTTGCCTTCTAAAAAACGTGTCAAACCCGCACCAAACATAGCGTCGATAACCAAATCAGTTTGCTCTAATAAATCAACAGAATACGCTTCAACCTCGCCTTGCCAAGCATAGTAAAAATGCGCAGCTTCTGGCGATAATTTTTCAACAGAACCTATAAACGCCAGACGCACTGGCCAGCCAACAGACCGCAAAAGTTGAGCGACAACAAAACCATCACCGCCATTATTACCCGGCCCACAAAGCACCAAGACAGAACACCTAGACCAGCGATAGAGCACAGCATCAGCAACCGCCTTTCCTGCCTCCGCCATCAGTTCCATAGCAGGAACACCAGCCTGAACCGCCGCTTTATCGGCCTCTCCCATTTCAGTTGCGGTTAGAAGGAATTGAGTACTTGATGTCTGTAACATACGCTACCTTATCTTGTTTTAAATTGTTTCTAATCATCAATACCCTAGCGCTGGATCAATCTGATTATTAAGAACTTGACCCGCCGCGAGCTTTCTAGCGTTACTCGCTAATTGATGAATAATTTCAGGCTTTGATGCATCAGAAGCCACATGTGGCGTAATAAATACCCCTTTGGTTGTCCATAAAGGGTCATCGGCAGGAAGCGGTTCAACATTAAAAACATCCAATAAAGCCCCCCGTAAATGACCACTATTAAGTGCTTGGATCAAGTCATCTGCAACTAAATGACCACCTCGCCCACAATTCATTAAATAGGCGCCTTGAGGTAATTGATTCATCAGATCCGCATTCAGGATCTCATTAGTATGAGCATTTAACGGCAACATGTTCACCAGAATATCTGACTGACTGACTAGCTCCTTCACCCCTTCAGAGCCATGAAAACATTGCACATCCACTAACGTTTTTTCCGTTCGCGACCAGCCTGATACACAATACCCAAATGCGGCCAATTGAGTGGCGACATACCCACCTAATTCACCTAACCCTAAAATACCAACTCGCATTTCTTCTCTTTTACGAATTGGGTACCTTTGCCAGTTTTGCGAATCTTGCTCAACAGCTGCTTTGTCGAAGTTACGCTGTACGTTTAATATGCCCCACAGAATATATTCAAACATCCCCACTTTCTGACCATCATCTACCACTCGACAAATTGGCACTTCGGCAGAAAGTAAGTCCGTACCAAGATGATCAACACCGGCCGCTACTGAATGAATTAACTCAATATTTGGATACTGTGTCAGTAAATCCTGCTGCGGTGCCCAACACGCTGCTAACCGAGCTTTTTCTGCACCAATATCACCGGGCAAAAACGCCTCTATGTCAGGGTAAAGCTCGCGGCAAAGATTAATTAATTTGTTGGAATACGCAGGGGAATTGGTGACAAATAAAATAGCGGCCGTCATGAATCTCTCTCTTTGTAATGTACATATTAAAAACTGTCATTTTTGACTTAATAGCGATAACTCCAACAAGATATCCTTCAAACAGTCTCTTTAAAAGGGATGTTGTTCGATAAAACGTTCAAAAACAACAAACCAAATAATATTCCGAATCTGCTTCGAATACATTACATCTGCCTTGTTGCGACTATTCGACTCAACAGAATACACCGCCTTTTTGAGACTACCATAAGAGTTACTTTTTTAACGATAAATGGCGGAGCTATCATGCATGACGATTCTTTAGTATCTCTAGATAAACAACATCTTCTACATCCAGTTACAAACTATCGTGTTCACGAACAACGCGGTGCCACGATATTGAAATCAGGCAAAGGGGCTTATTTAACCGACATGTCGGGAAAAGTACTTTTAGATGCTTTTTCGGGGCTTTGGTGCGTCAACGTAGGTTACGGTCAAGACAGCATTGTACAAGCAGCCGAAGCACAAATGCGTTTGCTACCTTATGCTACAGGCTATTTTCATTTTGGTTCTGAGCCCGCTATAAAATTGGCGGCAAAACTGGTCGAAATCACACCCAGCTCGTTACAACACGTGTTTTTTACATTAGGCGGTTCCGATGCTGTCGATTCCGCGATTCGCTTTATTGTTAATTATTTCAACTCCATTGGAAAACACGATAAAAAACACTTTATCAGTATTGAACGTGGCTACCATGGCTCGTCATCTCAAGGGGCTGGATTAACCGCATTACCGGCTTTTCATCGTCACTTTGACTTACCTCAGCCGAATCAGCACAGAATCCCCTGTCCTTACGCGTATAGAAGCGAAGAAAAGCTTTCTGATGAAGATATTATTAGCAATTCCGTTGCCGCTCTAACAGAGAAAGTTAACTCGCTTGGAGTGGATAATGTGGCCGCTTTTTTCTGCGAACCCGTCATTGGTTCAGGCGGCGTCATTGTACCTCCTAAAGGCTGGTTAAAAGCCATGCAAAACTGCTGCAATGAGCTGGGAGTCTTATTCGTTGTCGATGAGGTCATCACTGGATTTGGCAGAACAGGCCCTATGTTTGCCAGCCTAGCAGAAGACGTCACGCCTGACTTAATGACGATGGCAAAAGGTCTCACTGCTGGTTATGCGCCAATGGGAGCCGTCATGATGAATGATACTATTTATCAAGGCATTGCCGATGGTTGCGGTCCGGACGCGCCAGTAGGTCATGGCTACACCTATTCAGCTCATCCCGTCAGTGCCGCCATTGCGCTGGAAGTCATTCGTTTATACGAAGACGGCGGTTTGCTTAAAAATGGTCAAACACTTGCACCCTATTTTGAACAAGGTCTAGCGGCTCTAACAAGCCACCCTCTCGTGGGTGAAGCTCGTAGCCGAGGTTTACTGGGTGCACTCGAATTGGTTGCAGATAAAGAGCACAAAACACGTTTTAATGCTGAATTGAAATTGCCTGAACGTATTTCTGAATGTGCCTATAAACACGGCTTAATCTTCCGAGCCTTTGGCGACAACATTCTTGGCTTTGCTCCCGCCCTATGCTATACAAAAGAAGACTTTAACCTTTTGTTTGAGCGTTTGAAGAGCACCCTTGATGAAGTCTTGGAACAACCTGAAGTGCGCCTTGCTTTGACTAAGTAAACCCAACCTAAATTAAGCTTTTTTCTGGTAAGCGAACATTGCGACTCATCAATAGGTGACGTATCGCAATGTTTGCTGTTAGTATCAAGGGAACATAACTGCTTAGAATTACAGGAGATTTTATGAACGGTGCGCCGAAACTGGATCGACTTGACATTCGTATCTTAAGCCATCTACAGCGCAACGGTCGTATTTCCAATGTTAACTTAGCTGACGCTGTTGGCCTCTCCCCTAGCCCTTGCCTAACTCGGGTTAAACGCCTCGAAAAATCGGGATTCATCATAGATTATGGCGCTCACATCCAGTTAGAAAAACTCGGAACTATTCAGCGTGTTTTCACACAAATCACACTAAAAGATCATAGACCTGATCATTTTGCACAGTTTGAAGCCTATATTCGTAAGGTTGACGAAGTGCAAGAATGCCACCTCGTTAGTGGAGGATTTGACTACCAATTAACTTTTCTAACTCGCAATGTCGTCCATTATCAAGAAGTGATGGAAGCCCTTTTAGACCAGAATATTTTTATTGATAAATATTTCAGTTACATCGTTATAAAGTCTCCCATCGTTAAGAAGTTTTACCCTATTGATAAATTATTTTCTGCTGATGAATAGCAACAGAAAAGCCTGTCCAAAACAGGTAACAGCATAAGCTTCTGAATCCCCCCTCTAAAAACATGTAATCCTGCGATTTGGTATCGACATAACGCACGTTATCGCGTCTCTTTCTCGCTAAAATAGTAACCATCTAAATAATCATTTTATTTGAAGGGCTGCGATTTCATGACTTTAACACTGACTCGATCTGATCTAATTCGTTCTGGTAATTTCATTAACGGACAATGGCAAACAAGCAAACAGAACGAACAATATCCTGTTAGCAACCCAGCAACCGATTCTGTATTCGCTCAAGCAGCAAACAGCACTGTCGATGATGCCAAACGCGCTACGGACGCAGCTTATGATGCGTTTGAAGGTTGGCGCACTCAGCCAGCGAAAGTCCGCTCCCAGTTCCTAATTCGCTGGCATAAATTGATTGTTGAGAATACTGAAGACTTAGCTCGTATCATGTCTTTTGAACAAGGCAAACCGCTTGCTGAAGCCCGTGGCGAGGTAGCTTATGGCGCCTCTTATGTCGATTGGTTTGCTGCAGAAGCCCTTCGTACCTACGGCGATATCATCCCCGAGGCGGTTCATGGCAAAAAACTTATGGTGGTTAAAGAGCCTGTCGGTGTCGTTGCCGCCATAACACCATGGAATTTTCCACTTGCCATGATTGCTCGTAAAATTGCTCCTGCACTGGCTGCTGGCTGTACTGTGGTTGCAAAGCCAGCAGAAGACACACCGCTAACTGCGCTTGCGCTCGCCGTTTTAGCAGAAGAAGCCGGCTTACCCCCTGGTGTTCTGAATGTCATCACCTCATCTCGCGACCGAGTACCTGATGTAGTAGGTGCTTGGTTAACCGACTCTCGAGTCCGGAAAATTACTTTCACAGGATCGACGGCTGTTGGTAAAACTCTGGCTAGGGAAGCCGCAGCGACACTCAAGCACCTTTCTTTAGAGCTGGGTGGAAATGCGCCTTTTATTGTCTTTGAAGATGCGGATTTAGACGCTGCTGTAGAAGGATTAATAGCCGCTAAATTTCGTAACGGCGGACAAACTTGCGTTTCCCCAAATCGAATTTATGTCCATGATAGTGTTTATGACGTGTTTGCAGACAAATTAACAGCACGTGTATCAGCCTTAAAAGTAGGTCCATGGAATCAAGATGACAGTCAAATCGGCCCAATGATTAACAGTAAGGCCATTGATAAAATTGAAAGCCATGTTCAAGATGCCCTTGAACATGGAGCGACTCTGCTAACAGGCGGTGCGCGCATTAAAAATACGATTGCCTGCGGCCCGAATTACTTTGCTCCCACGGTGATTACTAACGCCAATAATCAAATGAAACTAGCGCACGAAGAAACCTTTGGGCCTGTGGCGCCACTCTTTCGTTTCTCTAATGAGCAAGATGTCATTGATGCAGCCAATAACACACCATTTGGCTTAGCAGGGTATTTTTATTCAAATGACATCAAACGCGTTTGGCGCATATCGAGCAAAATGCAAACCGGTATTGTCGGCATCAATGAAGGGGCGATTGCCTCAGAGACTGCGCCTTTTGGTGGTGTAAAAGAATCGGGTTATGGACGCGAAGGATCTCGCTACGGCTTAGAGGATTACATGGATACGAAATACCTTTGCCAAGGCAACTTGGCTTAATACTGGAGAGCATGACCATGATGGAAAAAGATTCGACACCGAATAATGTATCTCTACCCGATTACCCAATCGAGATAGATTTCCCAGACATTACTCCTTACGAAAAAGGCAATGGCGACATCCCTTATCTATATCATTTTGATAGCGGCGCCCCAGGACCTCATGTGATGATTAACGCCATTACTCATGGTAATGAAGTGTGTGGTGCCATTGTTGTAAAAGAGCTCATCGATCTTGGTATTAAACCACGCAACGGTCGCCTAACTTTGGCTTTCGCCAATGTAGCTGCCTATTTAAGGTTCGACCCTACTTCTCCTGACGCATCACGATTTGTGGATCAAGACCTTAACCGCGTTTGGACAAGTGAAATCCTTGGCGATCTAAGTAAAGAGTCTTCAGAATTGCAACGCGCTCGTCAATTACAGCCAATCATCGACGAGGTCGACTTTCTATTGGATTTGCATTCAATGCATGAAAAGTGCCCACCACTGTGCGTATGCGGACCACTAGAAAAAGGCTTAGACCTTGCTCGTAAACAACAATCACCTGCTTGGGTTATTCGCGATGAAGGTCATCCTGAAGGCTGCCGTATGCGTGACTATGCAGAATTTGGTGATCCAAAAAGTCCCAAAAATGCCCTGCTAGTAGAGTGTGGCCAACACTGGGAAGCTTCCGCTGTTACCGTTGCTCGTGATGTTACAGCACGTTTCTTGGCGCTACACGGTATTATCCAAAACGAGGACCTGCCTTGTCATTGGTTCCAAGCACTTGAGCCTAAAATGAATATTGTTAAAGTCACTGAGCCGGTTGTCGCGACCAGTATGGACTTTCATTTTGTCGATAATTACACCGGCCTTGAAACCTTTTCTGATGCTGGCAGTGCCATCGCGTGGCGTGATGGCAAACAGGTCACAACGCCTTATGCAAATTGCGTTTTAGTGATGCCATCTGTTCGTCAACTGCGTCCAGGGGTCACAGTAGTGCGACTTGGCGAGCTACAAAGTTTGTAATAATCGACCAGCAGCAGTCCGAAAACACCACAATTTAGACACTGAAAAACAAAGTGATAACGGGTTAGGAGAACAAAATGCCAGCTCCATTAATGAGTATTTCATCGACACCAGAGCTACCTGAAAACGCCGATGCCGTTGTTATCGGCGGTGGAATAGTCGGTGTGTGCGCAGCGTATTTTATAGCGCGCCAAGGAATGAAAGTAGCACTGATTGAAAAAGGCCGAGTTGGCGCCGAGCAATCAAGCCGAAATTGGGGCTGGTGCCGTCAACAAAACCGTGATGCCCGTGAATTGCCACTTGCCACGAAAAGCCTCGACCTTTGGGAGGAAATCACTGCAGATATCAATGAAGACCTAGGGTTCCGTCGCTGTGGGCTTCTCTATTTATCTGATAATCAAGCCGAACTAGATGGTTGGGCCAAATGGCGTGATTTTGCTAAAGGTGAAGATGTCATCACACACATGCTGAGTGCAAGTGAAGCCGCCGAACGTGGAAAAGCAACGAACAAGCCATGGCTTGGTGGCGTATTCTCCCCTTCCGATGGTATTGCAGATCCCTCTAAAGCAGCCCCTCTCATTGCTAAAGGTGTATTAAAACATGGTGGAAGTATCCACCAGTTCTGCGCGGCGCGTGGTATTGAAACCCATGCTGGAAAAGTGTCTGGTGTTATCACAGAGAAAGGCGTTATTAAAACATCGCAAGTCGTTATGGCAGGTGGCGCATGGGCATCGTCTTTCTGTAAACAATTAGACATTCGATTCCCACAATCCGCTGTTCGCTCATCTATTCTTTCTGTCATGCCTGGAGCCATAAACATTCCAGATGCGATGCATACTTCTGATATATCGGTAACGAAGCGTGGAGATGGTGGCTATACGCTTGCTATCTCAGGTACAGCCAATGTAGATATCACTCCCCAACAATTGCGTTTTGCGACAGATTTTTTACCTATGTTTGCTAAACGTTGGAAAGTACTATCACCCGGCGGGTTACAGGCTTGGCTAGCGGGCCATGAAACAAGAACTAAATGGGCACTAGATAAGCCTACGCCGATGGAACGCAACCGCATACTAGACCCAAAGCCGTCACAAAAACTCATTGATAAAACGCTGTCTAATGCACGTCGCATGCTCCCAGAACTAGGGCATATACCAGTCCAAGCCGCTTGGGGAGGCTACATTGATAGCACACCAGATGGCGTACCTGTCATCGACCATGCAACAAACTTATCTGGATTTATGATCGCCGCTGGCTTTTCCGGTCATGGTTTTGGCATTGGGCCTGGTGCTGGCAAACTTATTGCCGAAATGATTGCTGGCAAAGAAACCTTTGTAGAACACAAACAATATCAACTTGCTCGATTACACAAAAGTGCATGGGGTAAAGTGTCTGAATTTTGAGCATCACGAAGCACTACACTGAATATCAAATGTAAAAGGCCCCATGACATTTAGTTGTCATGGGGCCTTTTACATGAGGATAAATAACAGCAAAAACATACAAAGCAAAAAGCCAAAATAAGGCTTAAAGATAATCATCTAAGCTTAACAAAAACGTCCTCTGTATTGACTAGGCGTAATGCCACATAGTCGCTTAAAGTGCTTTGCTAAGTGACTCTGATCAAAAAAACCTACCGCTCCAGCAATATCTGTAGGCCGCTCTCCTTGTTCAATTAAATACAAAGCATGGCGAATACGTACTCGACAAACATACTGATAGGGAGAAACACCAACAAACTGGCGAAACTGCTTAGCGAAACTAAACCGAGTTAGTCCCGCTAAAGCAGCCAGGCAATCAAGATTTATAGACTCCTTATAATGTTGTTCAATATAAGCTTTCGCTACAGCAATGGGATCTGGAGGTGCGGAATGACTCACAAATAAAGGAGCAGCCTCGATTCTTAGCCCTTGCTCACTAGCTAATATACCTCCTTGATTTTCCATCCTTCGCACCCCACTGATCTTCAATGTAAAAGACCCATCTTTAACCTGTATTGCTTTAAAAGCTTTCTGCCATAACATCGATAGGCTGGTTCTTTTGATAATGATCGCTCAACTCATCCTCAACAAACGCATGATGACAAAGTATTTGATTACCTTTTTTAAGTTTAATACGAGAAGGAATAATACGATTGCACTTACCCTCTTCACGGACTGAACATCGATCTAAAAAAGGACAAAGTTCAACTTCCGATTTAGCGGCACTAATCTCAGGTAATAGTTCATGATTGGCTTTCGTCGATTCAAGCCAGCCTTGCTGCATCTCTGGAACAGAATCGATCAATAATTTTGTATAAGGGTGATACGGTGGTCGCTGAAAAGATTCCCCTGCCCCCTGCTCGACTTTGAAGCCAGAGTAAAGAACAACGACTTCGTCACAGATGGCTTGAACCATACTGATATCATGGCTAATAAAAAGATAGGAAACATTAAGCTTCTTCCGTAGATCTGCCATTAATTCGAGAATGGCTGCACCAACCACCGTGTCTAATGCTGAAGTCACTTCATCGCACAAAATAATATCAGGCTCGGCAGCTAGCGCTCTGGCTAAATTAATTCTCTGCTTTTGCCCTCCTGATAATTCCGTCGGACGGCGCTTAGCAATACTTGCCGGCAAATGCACCAAACTGAGCAATTCCGAGACGCGATTATGTTGCTTCTTCCCTTTCATTCCATGATAAAAGCGTAGTGGCCGGGCAAGAATTTCTTCGACGGTATGCAGTGGATTCAATGCGGTATCAGCATTTTGAAAAACATATTGAACGCGCCTTAGTTGCTCGCGTGTACGGTTTGAAGTGGACGCATCTAGAGGCAGACCATCAAGATAGACATTTCCGGCACTTGATTGAACTAAGCCAACAATGGTTCTTGCTAACGTGGTCTTACCTGAACCCGATTCCCCAATGACACCCACCGTTGCCCCACGACGGATTTTCAAATCAATATCCTGGAGTACTTTCTTACCACCAAAACATACCTCTAAATCACGCACTTCTAATAATGGAGTGTCCGTATCGAGATCCATTGTTTTTTGCTCGACTGTATCTTGACGAGTATCGGGCTTCATAGCCGACAATAGACTCTGCGTATACTCATGTTGAGGAGCTTCTAAAATATCTTTCGTTACATTATTTTCTTGAATTTCACCGTTTTTGAGCACCACTATACGATCGGCCATTTGCGCGACAACGGCCAAATCATGGGAGACATAAACCGCTGTCGTATTTCGCTCGCGTACGACTTTTTTAAAGGCTCTCAATACTTCGATTTGCGTTGTCACATCGAGTGCTGTCGTTGGCTCATCTAATATAACCAAGGCTGGGTCAGTGATTAGCGCCATAGCTGCCATCAAACGTTGCAGCTGTCCACCTGATACCTGATGAGGATATCGCTCCCCAATGCTTTCAGGGTTAGGCAAAGCCAGCTCGCCGAACAAGCCAATCGCTTTTTCTTGTGCTTCTTTACGGCTGCAGGTTTTGTGAATCATGGCACTTTCAATGACCTGATCCATAATGGTTTTCGACGGATTAAACGCGGCCGCCGCACTTTGTGCGATATATGACACAGTGCGACCTCGGACTTTCGTCAATTGCGCTGCAGACAATTTCAGTACGTCTACCCCAGCAACTTGCACAGAACCACCCACGATATGACAACCACTGCGAGCATAACCCATTAAAGATAAGGCAATAGTCGTTTTACCAGAGCCAGACTCACCAATTAAGGCCAGCACTTCACCTTTTTGCAAACTGAAATCAGCATCGTGTACGATAGGAATTTCCACTCCACCCGAGCGTACGGCAACACGCAAGCCACTCACTTTTACAAGTTCTGTCATCTTTGTTCTCCTTAATGCTGTGCCGACTTACTGCCAATACTGTCGATCAGTAAATTCACGCCGATTGTCAAAGATGCAATGGCAATAGCGGGTGCAATCACGGCCGGTGCCCCCGCCCCCAAACCTGAAATATTCTCACGAACTAAAGACCCCCAATCTGCATCGGGTGGCTGAACCCCTAGTCCTAAAAAGCTCATGGAGCTCAATAGCAGCACAATAAATACGAAGCGCAGACCAAAATCGGTTAATACTGGTCGAAACATATTAGGTAGAACTTCTTTGAAAATGATATAGGGCATAGACTCACCTCGAAGGCGCGCCACTTGCACATAATCCAACGTCATTACATTGACCGCTAAAGAACGCGCAATACGAAAGCTCCCCGGCATGTAAGCAATGGCAGCCATGATAATTAGTAATGGCACAGAAGAACCAAACGATGCCACCATAATCAAAGCGAACATTTTGCTGGGAATAGAAATCAAGGCGTCTTGAGCTCGGCTAATCGCCGCATCTGTCCAACCTGATGCGGCCGCAGCAACAAGCCCCGAAACAACACCAGCAGTACAAGCCGCAACGGTGGCGGCCAAAGCAACACCAATGGTATAAGGCGTGCCATTTAAAACTCGGCTAAAAATATCTCGCCCTAGGTAATCTGTTCCCATCCAGTATTCAGCACTCACAGGACCAAAAACGTCGTAGCTCACAAAGTCATTGGCACCATAAGGCGCCACCATTGGACCTAATACAGCCATAACCAACCAAAAAGCAATTAAGGCACCACCTACCACACCACCAACAGAGCGAATATGTAAGCGAGAGAAAAAAGAGGCATTATGACCAGAGACGGTCGGTGCGACAGAAGACGTTTTCATACTCATTTTCGTAACCTCGGATTAGATACAATCTCACATATGTCAGCCATTAAAACTAAAATGAGATAACCAAAACAAAACAACATGGCACAACCTTGAACTAAGGGCATATCCCTTGTACTTACAGCATTGAGCATTAATGTTGCGATACCAGGGTAATTAAAAATTGACTCAACTATGATCACGCCTCCCAGCAAATACGATAGACTCAATGCAATTGCATTGGCGATCGGGCCAAGTGCGTTAGGCAATACGTGAATGAGTATAATACGAATAGGACTAGCACCTTTTAACAATGCCATCTCTACATAAGGGGAGCTCAATTGATCGATGACAGCTGCTCGCGTCATTCGAGCCATTTGCGCCACAAGCACACTACACAGAGTTAAGACCGGCATAGCGTACACTTTAAGCGTCTCACCGAAAGTATTGGCGCTTTCAATATGCGATAGCGCCGACAACCAACCAAGCTTTACGGCAAAAATTAATACTGCAATGGTCGCGATTAAAAATTCAGGAACAGAGACAGCAAACACAGCCAACATATTGCTATAACGGTCAAACTTAGAACCGCGGTACATCGCAGAAAAAATACCAATGGACAAAGCGACAGGCACAGACACAATAGTCGCAAACGCTGCCAAACTTAACGTATTAGGCAAGCGACTCCATATTAACTGCATGATCGACATACCGTTTACCATGGAATTGCCAGCATCCCCTACCAGTAAGCCGCCAAGCCAATGGATATAACGGGTATAAATGGGTAGATCTAACCCTAACTGAGACCTAAGCGCGGCTAAATTTTCGGGGGTAGCAGACTGACCTAGTAATGCTTGAGCGGCATCACCTGGTAGTAAATTAGTGATGATAAAAATCACCAAAGAAACAATCCATAGGGTCAATACACCCAACCCTATTCGATTAATAATAAGCCGTGAAATAGTTTGATTCATGGTTCACCTATTGGGGATAAAGCGCTGTGGAACACAAAACATCCACAACGCTGACATTATTAACAAGGAAATGTGGCTTACGCTTCAAGCCAAACTTTTTCTGCAAACATGTAACCCATAAAACCACCAAGAGGATGAGGTTTATAACCACCTAATTTGCTATTACAAGCATCGTTGATACTACTGAATGTAGGAATACCAATACCACAATGATCATGAACTAGAACCTGCATGTCGCCATACATCTGCTTACGCTTGCTTTCATTCATTTCGCCCCGAGCAGCAATTAATAACTGATCGAATTGTTCATTTTTCCAACCAGACTCATTCCAGTTTGCGGTAGATTGATAAAACAAACTAAAGATCAAATCGGCCGTTGGACGCGGGTTAATATTTGCAAACCCTAACGAGTCTTTCATCCAATGGTTAGACCAATAACCATCAGCCGGCACTCGTTTAATATCCAATTTCAGTCCCGCTTGCTGAGCTGATAATTGAACTAATTGAGCCATTTCAACCGAATTATCAGCCGCAGATGAAGCTACCATAGGGAAACTTTTCCCTAATACTCCCGCTTTTTTGAAATGATATTTGGCTTTTTCTGGGTCGTATTCGCGCTGTGCTAATCCACTCGCATAATAGCGGTGACCTTTCGGTATTGGTTGGTCATTAGCAATTGTGCCAAAGCCACGGCAGGCAATATTTAAAATTTGCTGACGATTTAAAATTGATTTCATTCCCATAACAAAATCAGGGTTTTGCACTGGACCAAGCTGATCTCGCATCACCAAATTGGTATAGCCACCAGAATCAGATTGTATAACTCGTGCTAACGGACTAGCCATTAACGTACTAATAGAACGTGGATTCACCGAATTAATGAGATGAACATCACCTGACAACAGCGCATTGACACGAGCTGGCTCATCTGGAATAGAGAAAAGTTCGACTTCATCTAAATAAGGCAGTCCTTTTTTCCAATAGTCTGGATTGCGTGTACCAATAGAACGGATGCCTGGCTGAAACTCTTTGCAAATAAACGGTCCTGTGCCATTTGCTTTATTAAAATCTGTGGTTCCATCACGCACAATAAGGAAATGAGACACCGCTAGAATCGCAGGTAAATCGGCATTTTTTGTCTCTAATTTAATGTGAACTTCGTCCACGCCCACAGCCTTAATGTCAACCATTTGCTTGGCAACAGTTTCAACCTTTGAACTGGTTTTAGGGTCTTTATGGCGATTTAAGCTGTACACAACATCGGCCGAAGTAAACGGTTTTCCATCATGAAAATTGATACCTTTACGCAGTTTAATAACCCAATTTTGAGCATCTTGAGTATCAAAAGATTCGGCCAACACCATTTGTGGAGCTAGGCTTTCATCTAACACAGTTAGACCGTTATAAAACATATATTGGCGAGTATAGTCAGTTGAACCTGATCCTTTTGCAGGATCGAGAGTATCGGCCGTGGAGCCTGATTGACTGGCCACTTTCAACTTACCGCCGCGTATTCCTTGCGCTTCTTCAGCCAATGCTAAAGAAGACCCTGGCACCAAAACACCGGAGCCAGCCGCAACCATTCCACTCGTCATCATGCCACGTAGAACTTGACGTCGGGAAACGCCCTGCGTAATTAAATTTGAACTCTTTTGATCCTCCAACGAACGTGTTTTGTCATCTTTCATTTTATGGTTCCTTTTATGAGTTTTGTCTTTTGTGTGTCGCTTTTATAAATTTATTTATTGTTTTGTATAAAGGCCGAGTAACTACCTTTAAAAGCCGCTTCAGACTAAAAGATACAAGTCGGCCTTACAGCTCTAAGTCTGTTCCTGTTGTTAGTGAATAAAGTCTTGAAAACGGTAATAAGCACCTACAAAAGGTAGGAACCAAGGCTTACCGAAGTGACCAGGGACAGGCGGCCAATCAAGCTCTCGCCATGGGTTTGCCATCTCGTTACCCATCATAACCTGAGCCATTACCTTGCCCATGTGCGTTGACATTTGAACACCGTGTCCGCTGTAACCGAGAGAGTAATACATGCCATCGTTCTGACCCGCTCTAGGAAGGCGATCTGCTGTCATATCAACCATCCCTCCCCAACAATAATCAATACGAACCCGGCTAAGTTCTGGGAACACCTCTGCCATTGACGCTCGTAAAATATGGCCACTCTTTTCATCTGAACGAGAATTCGACATCGCAAAGCGCGCACGACCACCAAATAACAAACGATTATCCGGTGTCACTCGAAAGTAATTACCGATATTTTTGGAGGTCACATAACTGCGTCTTTCGATCAAAAGACGTGACAATAAGTCAGGCGACAACGGTTCAGTAACAACGATAAAACTACCTACCGAGACCAAACGTCGACGAAAATAACTAAAAGGTCCTTTTGCCGAACTGCCAGTCGCCAAAAAAACTTTATCAGCAACAACTGTTCCACGGCTGCAGGTAACTTGATAACGGTCACCAGCAAGTCGATCAATCCCAGTCACTGCAGCCGATTCATAAAGCGTCGCGCCATACTTTACCGCTGCTTCTGCCAAACCTAACCCAAATTTCCCCATGTGCATTTGAGCACTGGTAGTTTGCAATATACCGCCATAAAATTGGCCGGACCCTAGCTCGTCACGTACTTGATCCGCGTTAAGCATGACCACGTTAGGGTCAACCTCGTTGACCAATATCTCATGAGCACGGGATAACTTATCGTAATGCGCAGGCTTAGCCGCTAATTTGAGGCGACCATTACGGGTGAAATCACAGTCAATGCCTTCTTCAGTGACAAACTGCGCCACAGTATCTACCGCAGCCATATAAGAGTGATAAAACGCACGCGCTTTATCCGTTCCTATACGCTGCGCAAGTGATGCATAATCATGAGCTAAACCTGCATTACACTGCCCACCGTTACGACCTGATGCCTCACCGATCATACGATCAGCTTCAAACAAAACCACCGACAGACCTTGCTTGGCAAGTTCAATAGCTGCTGATAACCCTGTGAATCCACCACCAACAATCGCCACATCGTAATGACCTGATGCGGAGCCTTGAGCACCTTTTGTAAAACCGGGCATTGTGTCGAGCCAATAGGATTCTAGCTTCATGATAATTCCTTCTAACGATACCTTTGGAGTGACAGATTAAACGCCCAGCAAATCCGCTAGACCACTTAAATCACTCACTTCGTGATATCCGTAGAAAGGAGTGGAAGGTTCATGACCACGGTTAACAAACACCTTATTTTCGATCCCCATGTCGTGAGCGGACATTAGGTCATAACGTAAACTAGAAGATACGTGCAGTATATCTTCTGGACCACAGCCCAGTTTATCCAGCATGTATTCAAAACCTTTTAGATGTGGCTTATAAGCTTGCACTTGCTCAGCCGTGAATACAGCATGAAAAGGCGCGCCTAATTTCTCAATGTTGTGAGGAATTTGCTCATCCATAGCATTGGTCAAACCCACCAACTTAAATTTCGTTGCCAAACGCGCCAATGCTTCAGGCACATCAGGATGAGGACCCCAAGTTGGTACCGCGTTATAAAAAGTCATGCCTTCGTTGTCACGATATTCTATCCCCCAGCGTTTGCAGGTACGTTTAACAGCATTACAAACCACTTGGTCATAAGGTTTCCAATCACCGAGAACCTCATCTAAGCGATATGCCGCAAAGTCTTTTACGAACTGATCCATATCTTTCTCTTCGATACGGTCTGCAAAGATACGACGTGCAGTAGGTCCCATTTGGAAATAAACTAAAGTGCCATAGCAATCGAACGTAATGTACTTTGGATTCAGGGTAGACATGTTTTTTCTCCATTTAGCCATTTGGTAAGTTGTATTTTTGATACCATCAAAAACAACCATCCATTAAAGATTTTTAAATTTCGTTGTATGAAAAATACTCGATGAATTTATTACACCATTAAAACAAAGCCTGTTTGGCTCGATTTCGTTTTGCTGCAACGCATTTTCAGCGGAATTGCCCCCTTATCTCGGCACAATCTACTGCATCAAAACAGAATGTCGTTAACAGGCAGCTTTTGATGTAATAAGTAGAATCACTCTTCATCACCTGTAAAATCGATCAATACGCTTTTGGTTTTTTGATTCGCTTCATAGGCAAAACGCCCCAGATCTTTGCCAATACCTGAACTTTTAAAGCCTCCGGTTGGAATAGCAAAATCCCAACTACGCCCATAACGATTGACCCAGACTGTGCCTGCCTCCAATTCATTGACCATTTTCATTGCGCGGTTTAAGTCAGCTGTATGAACTCCTGCAGATAATCCATAAGAAGGGTGAGAGGCTAATTGCAACGCATCATCATCGGTCTCAAAAGTTTCCACGCACAAGACAGGACCAAATATCTCGTCCCGAACCCCTTCCATGCTCATGTCTACATCGGTCAAGATCGTCGGCGTATAAAATGCTCTGCTGTCCTCATTTAAAGGGCACCCACCTGCCAAAACCTTACCGCCCTGCTGAACCGTACGTTTTACGATGCCGTCAATACGATCCAATTCTCGCGATGAAATAATCGGTGACATGCTTGTCTCATTTTGCCAAGTGGGACCTGACACCATTTCAGAAAAAATGTCTGAAATGCGAGCTACCAGCTGATCAGCAATACCCTTTTGCACCAAGAGACGAGAACCTGCCACGCACACTTGGCCCGCATTGGTGGTAATCGCACCAGCAATTCGTCCCGCTACTTTGTCAATATTTTTAATATCGTCGAATACCAATTGCGGGCTCTTTCCACCTAATTCGAGCGTGACGGGTTTTGTACCTGTTTGCGCACAGGCCGTCATAATAAGAGCACCAGTCTTGGTCGACCCAGTAAAGGTGACTTTTGAAATGCGTGGATGACGACAAATGGCATCACCAACACGACCATCACCTTGTACTACATTAAAAATACCAGGAGGAATACCGGCTTCTATAGCCAACTCGGCTAAACGAACAACACTGAATGGGGTCATCTCTGAAGGTTTTAATACAACCGCATTTCCTGCTGCCATGGCTGGTGCAATTTTCCAAGACGCCATCACCAAAGGGAAATTCCAAGGCGCAATCGCGCCAATCACACCATATGGCTCAGTGATCGTCATACCCAAACTACCATTCGCTGTCGGGATCACCTCACCACCACACTTATCTGCATACTCTGCAAAAAAGCGAATTCCCTCTGCGCAGAATGGAATATCCCATTGCGTCGCGGCTGCAATAGGACGAGTAGAGCCAACTGCCTCTAGGGGCGCAAGTACATCCACATCCGCTTCAATTAGGTCTGCCCAGCGCTTCATCGCTTTTGCTCTATCGCGCGGTGATCGAGTCGCCCAATCACTTTGTTTAAAAGCCTGCCATGAATTTTCTACGGCACGATCAACCAAATCAAAATCCGCAACCGAAATAGCGGCATAAGCCTGACCATCCGATGGCCGAATAACGTCCATTTTCTCACCACTATTTACGGACTTTCCGCCAATAAAATGGCTATTAGGAACCAGTACGTCCACTGGATTAAAAGATGTCATATATTTACCTTCTTCTCTCTTACATAGGAATTAAGCAGACTTACTTGGAACAAACTCAGTCATCGAAAACATATAATTCGCTGCTTTATCTATTTTAAGCGCGTAGAAGAAGCTTTTTATGCCGTTAAAAAGTCAGAGGACGATATAAAGCTACCTTTATGACAAGATGATCAAGTCATTGATGCTGAATCATCAATTCAAACCTATAGCCTTGATATAACAGAACTAATGGGCAAGAACGTCCTAGTATTTAACGCCACGCAATGACAAACTAAGATTTGTATTTACGATTCGCAGTCTTTGTAAAATAGGGGTAGTGCACGTGCCTAGCGAAACATCCAAGAGATTAGAAACATACGAACTCACCATTAGAGACATGACGCTTGACGATATAGATAAGCTTCATGAGCTTTCAATAACCGTGCAATGGCCACATCGACCTAAAGATTGGCGTATGTTATTAAAACTGGGGGAAGGAGTTGTCGGCTGCGATCCAATTGGACGAATCGTCGCTTCTGGCATGTGGTTTCCAATAGGTGATCATTGCGCCACAATCGGTATGGTTATTACCTCCCCTCGCTTACAGGCATTAGGTGGTGGGCGCTGGATAATGAAGCACATTATGGCTCAATGTGAAGGTCGTGAGATACTATTAACCTCGACTCGAGCAGGGTACCGTCTCTATCAATCCCTCGAATTTCAAACTATCGCCCCTGTTTTTCAGCATCAAGGCATAGCTATAACGGTTGACCTATCGAGTCTTTCGATTAAAGAAGGTATTCGAGAAATGACAATGGATGATAAAGAAAGCATCCTTCAACTCGATAAAAGTGCTTTTGGTGCAAATAGAGGCAATATAATTGAAGCGGTGTTAGAAAAGTCACAAGGTTTCGTCTTAGAGCAAGATGGTCGCATTATTGGTTTGGCATTGTGCCGGAAATTTGGTCGTGGTCACGTTATTGGGCCTGTTATTGCACAAAACTTTGCGCAAGCTATGTCGTTGATTACGCCTCATATCAACAAACATACAGGGCACTTTTTGCGCATAGATACCACGGAACAAGACAACACATTTAAAGACTTTTTGAACAAAGCCGGTATGAATGAATTTGATACTGTTACCTCGATGAGAAGTCCATCGTTCAACAAACTAGATAGCGAATTTCACAGCTTTGCCTTAGTCAGCCATACTCTAGCCTAAGTCAAAGTGCGCTTTTCTTAGGCTGTTGTGAGCAACTTACTTCACATTAATGATGTTTTTTTGTACTTATACCTAACCACGCTCCGTCATCAAAGTATGCATGGCAGAATTTTTGACTAAATCGCCTTCCATCATATGCTCTCCCGAAACTATATTATGCCGTAATGAAATTCATTTTCAGTAGATTTATAGCGTCTACAACACCAGTATCGGTGCTTACTACCGAATTTCATCCCAAGCCAATTTTATGGCAAGAACATCCTAGTATTTCCACATACCACACGACAAAATATCTTTTATATTTAAAGGAGACAATCATGACTGCGACTAAAACCCCACTACCCATTGCATACCGCTCCATGACGGAAACAGACATAGATACTGCCTACTCACTTTCTCAAGCAGTAAAATGGCCACATCGTATCGAAGACTGGGAATTGATGTATAACCTCGGCACAGGTTTTGTTGCTGATCTTGATGGCCAACCTATTGGCACTATTTTATGCTGGGATCATGGTGAAAGTTATTCATCACTTGGTCTGGTAATCGTTTCTCCTGATAAACAAGGGAACGGCATTGGACGAAAACTAATGAATCAAATATTAGACGAGATTGGAGAGCAAAAAAATGTACTCTTATTCGCCACGCCATCCGGACAACCACTTTATGAAAGCTTTGGTTTCAAAGCATCTGGCACTGTCTATCAGCACCAAGCCATCATTCAGAATACAACGGCTATTGAAGCAAGCGTGACTGAAGGTTTGCGAACAATTACTCAAGCAGACTATACCACTATCGCAAAATTAGCCGAAACATCCTGTGGTCTTGCACGAGCAACAACACTGAATGAAATACTAAAATCTGCTTCTGGCATCGTTATAGAAACACAAGGTGAAATTACAGGCTTTGCACTGATACGTGAATTTGGTCGTGGTTATGCTATAGGGCCGGTTATCGCATCATCACAGGAACAAGCCAAAGTCATGATTCAATGTTTGATCAATAATCAAGTTGGTGATTTTGTACGCATCGACATACCAGAAAGCAGCGAGCTAAGCCCTTGGCTAGCAGAAATTGGCTTACCTCAAGTGGATACAGTCGTTGAAATGGTACGCGGCGAAATACCGCAAAGAGACAAGGGAATGCGTCAATACGCATTAATTAGCCAAGCTCTAGGTTAGGCGTTTTGACAGATAAAAAGGGCGACTCGCTACTAGCAAGTCGCCCTTTTTATCATATCATTCAGTCTAGTTAGGTCTAAAAATCGCATAGACTTTTTTAACGTACTCAAGGCTTTCCCAGCTGCATTGCGCCCCTTGCTCGACCAAAAACACATCACCTTTAACAAACGTGCCTTTTCGGCCTAACTCATCCACAAATGTCACACTACCATCGAGTAAATACATAAAT
The DNA here is from genome assembly GCF_057180105.1 of Marinomonas sp. ATLA20. Taxonomy (NCBI): domain Bacteria; kingdom Pseudomonadati; phylum Pseudomonadota; class Gammaproteobacteria; order Oceanospirillales; family Oceanospirillaceae; genus Marinomonas; species Marinomonas sp. ATLA20. The sequence goes on along the minus strand of NZ_JBXUKU010000004.1, from coordinate 225,274 downwards.
TCATAGTGTTTATATTTCATTGCGATACGATGATAAGGAGTGGAATCCCAGCTACCACAGACGAACTGGTTATCGGCAGACAAATAGTCTGTGTGATTACGACAGCTTGGCGTAGGACCCACCAATAGCTCCACGAGCGGAGTGCCAGAAGACTCAAGCGCAGCGTCGGTATCTATTGATACTATCTTATTATCACTTAGCGTACTTTGCTTGTAACGCATATAAATTACTGTCGTTGTTTCATCACATCCCCATGAAAAAGAACAACCATGCAACAACACTAAACTGGATGATTTGTCTAAAGTCATTGGCTCATCTTGAATCAATGTTAACTTTCCTTTAATGATAAAAATAAACTCATCTGCTGCTAGCGAAGTAACAGCCCCGCTCCCTGGCAATAACTGAATAACACCGATTTCAACTGGCCCTTCTGGTAAAGGCAACATTCTTCGTTGCCTTAAGAATGGATCCTGATCAAGGTTACTAACCAATACACTTGTATCAAACGGTTCTTCAGCAAACCCTTTAAGATCAACAAACGAAGGGACGGAACCCGAGTCAACAAGAGACGCTTGCTCTGATATTGAATTTAGAAAAGTAGCCTGAGACATAAAAACCTCTAGATGATTAAATACCAACAAAAGTATAAACATCCAGAGAAAACGATAATCGTGGTTTCCTAACTCAAGACCAACCACATTCGCTTTTTTAGTAAATAAAACAGCATAATGTGATGAAGCATGCTCTACTCAAAAACCTAAAAACTCGTCTCACAGTCTCTGAAAATTAAGCATGTAAACGCTACTTAATTCCCTCTTTACTATATTGTCTAGGCTGTCACAGGTATGATGGCACACAATGAAATATTTTAGACTTTTCGACTTATTACCGGACACTTTTTATGAACGACGAGATCAACTACGAAAACAATCCACTACACGGCCTAGGGTTACAAGAACTGCTCACCCAACTAGTTGATCACTACGGTTTTGAGATCCTATACGCTTACCTGAACATCAACTGCTTCAACACTAACCCTAGTATTGAATCCAGTGTAAAATTTCTCAAAAAAACGGAATGGGCACGGGAAAAGGTAGAAGTTTTCTATCTATATAAATTTAAAAACTTACCCCGAGTATCCTCTGAGCAGTTCGAACTGCCACCGCGAAAGCGTATCATTCCAGAAGGCCAAACACCCCGCGAACCAGCAGAATTGAGTTTTGAAGATGCGGAGCGAGTACGAGAAAAGCAGGCAAAGAAAGCCGCAGAGCATGGTAAGACAAAAAGATATGGAAAAGGTAAGCCTGATAGATATTAGTAAACATTATCTGGCTAGTACTCCCCTTGTCAGGGTCTCGACTCCCTTGCGACTTTCTTTATAAGAGGAGTTACCGCGTTTAATTTGAAAGTATTTTTTATAAAACACTAACATAAAGATAAAAACCATATACAAAATAAACAACTAATAACAAACCGCCCTCAATACGATTAATACGACGGCGCCCTAAAACACCATAACCTAAAACAAAAAGAGACAAGGTTAGTGCAAACATAACAACCCAGTCACGATATAATACAAAACTTTCAACTTGCATTGGATGAATTGCTCCAGCTAAGCCAATAACGACAAGCGTATTGAATAAGTTAGAGCCAATCACATTACCAATAGCAAGATCATGTTCATTTTTTCTTACCGCACTTATTGAAGCTGCAAGTTCTGGCAACGATGTTCCTAAAGCGATTATAGTCAAACCAATAACAAGGTCACTAACATTAAAAAACTCAGCAACATTAACTGCTCCCCATACTAAAAAGCGAGAACTAATCGTTAATAATATCAGTCCAATAACCACCCATAGAATAGCCTTTAAAATCGTCATCTCTTTTTCAGCCAATTCAGCTTCGATTTCAGCGGTATATTCATCATCTTTCGATTTTTTTAATGCTTGATAAATAGCAAAGCCAATTATTAGAAAAAAAACCACAAGCATTAACCAACCATCGAGCCGTGATATTTCAAGATCAATCATCAAATATCCAACGACAAGTGTGGCAACGACTAAAAGTGGTAACTCTTTTTTTAACACTTGAGAATGAACAGCTATTGGACTTAACACTGCAGTAAAACCAAGAATTAAAGCCACGTTAGCAATATTCGAGCCGAAGCCATTACCTAAAGCCAGTCCTGGATTCCCTTGCCATGAAGCTAATCCAGAGACGACTATTTCAGGTGCTGATGTGCCAAACCCAATGACCAACATACCGATCAAAAGTGGTGGCATACCATAATGACGAGCCATTACCGCTGCACCATCTACAAACCTATCAGCACTCCATAACAACACGACTAATCCAATGCAAATTGCTAAAACAGATAACAGCATAATTCAACCTTTCATAAAAATATCTAAAGAAAAAAACTCATAAAACCAACTATAGAAACACGAAAACTCGAATTTTGAGCAAAAAAACCCTAAGCCATTTTAAAAATGACTTACCGTATAATTAATAAAGAATGGGGTATTAACGTTTTTTATTCGTCAAATAATCGACCGCGAGAACCTGTGATATGTTTTTCCATCAATAAAAAAGCATCTTCTTTATTTTTTGCTTTTATTGCTTGGTATATTTTTTCATGCTCAGAAAAAACATCATCTAACCCACCCATAGATTGCTTTAATGAAATACCATGGTATTTCATACCGACCGCGATGTGATCTTTTAACGATTCCATAGCAGTTTGAAAATATGGATTGCCAGATGCTCGAGCAATAGATAAATGAAAATCATAGTCTGCATCCGCTCTATGGCGACGCTGAGTCGTTGCATCTTTTAACAAAGTTAACGCTTTCTCTATCGCTTTAAGGTCAGCATCAGTTCGCCTTTCTGCGGCTGCTTGAGCACAAGCAGGCTCTAAAACCTCTCGAAACTCATAACACTTGCGTAAATCAGACAAATTTTCCACAGGACTAAAACCAAGAGGATCTTTAATGCCATTTTGGCGAACAAAGCTACCTACCCCTTGACGAGAATAAATCAAATTTTGATCACGTAACTTTTTTAATGCCTCCCGAACAATAGGTCTCGAAACTTCAAATTCTGCAGCCAGATCGGTTTCTGTCGGCAGACGTTCATCAGATGCATAAGAACCAGATTTGATCGCTCGATACATTTGATTAAAAACCATGTCAGAAAGAGATTTACGCTCTACTCGAGTCTCTTTTGTATTGCGCTTTAGCATATTTTTCTAATTCACCTAAAAAGTCATCTATTACCAGTAACAATATTAAAAAGAGAGGATGAGTCACCAAAACCACCGGATTTAGTGACAATTCGCCATCCATTAGCATGGGATACCGGAATACCTGAAAGCAACTCCCCTTCCAGAAACAGAACAGTGACACCCAACTCAGATAATACAGCTTCAGCGGTTGCACCGCCTGACAAAACAATGTTCTCACATTTTTCAGCGATCGGCCTAAAACTATGGGCAAGATTCTTGCTAACTTGATCCTTAGTCATTTTCAAACCTGGTGTAGCTTGCAACAATATAACGGATTTATTAGAGTAGCTTCCCTCAAAAATCCCAGATGGTGCCTCAATATGATCGACTAATTTAGCTGGGAGCTGATAAACCTGATCAAGAGTAATGGGGTCTGTTGATCCGATTACTATGCCAATTGAGCCATGTAACTTGGATGGCTCTGAAGGTGTAATTCCCAGTTTACGAGCTAATGCAAAAGCCAAACCTCGTGCTCCGACCAAAATCGCATTTTCAGGCGCCTGTTCCAAAGCAAGATCCAATTGTTCATCTGAATGACAGTCGGGAATGACAGCTAGATCTGCATGGTGCTCTAAGGCTCCTTTAATATTTATAGGATATTCCACACCAAAACCAATAACGCATCCAGATTCAACATAACGACCAAATGAAGGTAGCGCAGGCGCCACCAGCAAGGAACGCTTTGGCAAGGCGCTCAGCTCTGCAACAATATTTCCTTTCATTCGAGAATCAATTTTTTTGAAGATAACTCTATCTTGATAATTATCAATAACGTCCTGTACACGATGAAATGCCTCTTCCGGTGACACTTCTCTTGATTGAGTAGAAACAGCGACTACGTCTGCTTTACTATTTAATGCTGAATCCAGTGAATCAAGAGAAATTGCAACGACCACCAGAGTCGTAGCCGAACAAAAAGCGGCGGCACCATCTAACGCGCCAGTTAAATCATCAGCAATGATTAAAATTTTTTTCATTATCTTCTGCGTCACCTTATACAACCTCTTTACTGAATGAGCTCTTCTTTGCTGCTATAAAGAAGACCCAGCGCACACTATAAGCTGTTGACCGGTCATCGCCGCAGCAGCGTCGGACAATAAAAAAGCCACCGTACCAGCAATCTCTTCAGGCTTTACATACCGACCAAACGGTGGCAAAACAGGTGCACTACCCACACGCTTTGGGTCATGCAACATGGGTGTATCAGTTGCGGCTGGCGAAATAACGTTCACAGTTATAGCTCGATTAGCAAGTTCAGCCGCTATTGAACGAGAAAAGCCGATATAAGCTGATTTAGAAGCAGCATATAAACTTTTATTTGCCGCACCGGACGACACTCGACTACCAATCAATACAATACGGCCGCCATCTTCCATCCGAGGCGCAAGGCTTTGGACGATTGCAGCAGCAGCGTTAACGTGAACCTGCCACATCATAGCGCCGTCTTCTAAATTCATTTGGTCATAAGAACCAACTCGCAATAAACCCGCGGCATGAATAATTGCATCCACTTGCCCAATGCCTTGCAAAACACTGGAGAGAACTTCTATTTCACCAAGGTCTGCAGCTAAGTGAGTGAAGTCATTACCAAGTCCTTCGGGTCGACGACGGCTAATTCCAATAACAGCCCAACCTATCGATAATAGGTGATCTGTAATATGAAAACCTATTCCGGAGCTACATCCAGTTACAACCGCAACTTTGTTTCTCATTTCAGTATTCTCGCTCTAAAATATCCATCTATGAAGCCGCCAAAACTATACGTTCAGCTCTTCTTAAAGATTGTACTCTTGGGTCTGGATCCAATGACGCTTTCAATAAAGCCTGAGTGTAAGGTTGCTGAGGATTTTCGAAGATCTGTCGAACAGTACCTATCTCAACTATTTTCCCAAGTTGCATAACGACCACACGATCAGCAAAATCTTTCACTACAGGTAAATCATGAGCGATAAAAATAAAGCTAATTTTCAATTCTTTCTGTAGGTTTGCAAGTAGATCAATAACTTGAGCTTGAATAGAAACATCCAGCGCTGACACAGCCTCATCGCATACAATAATTTTTGGCTCTACCGCCAGCGCTCTAGCAATCGCGATACGCTGCCTTTGACCGCCTGAAAACTGATGAGGGTAACGATGTCGATGCTCAGCACATAAACCTACCTGCTCCAAGAGTCCAATAACACGCTCTTCCCACTTCTTTTTAGGTAAGATTTCTGGATGAATAACCCATGGTTCGGAGATAATTTGAAATATTGACATGCGTGGGTTTAACGACTGAGAAGGATCCTGAAATACCATCTGAATATCACGTCTAATACTTTTCATTTCTTTTTTAGACATGGTGAAAATATCTTTTCCCATGTAAATCGCACGACCACCAGAAGCCTCTTCCAACCCCATTAAAAGTTTTGCTGTTGTCGATTTCCCTGAGCCACTTTCCCCTACAATGGCAATAGACTCACCTTCCAACAAGTCAAAACTCACCGAATCTAAAGCCTTACACCCATCATATTCTTTCGATATATTCTGTATTTTTAAAATTGACTTAGCAGATATGTCACTAGCACTCATTACCCCATTACCTGGAGCAGCTGAAATAAGTTTTTTCGTGTACGCATGCTGAGGAGAATGATAAACCTGATCAACACAACCAGCCTCCACAACGCAACCGTTATTCATTACAACAACTCGATCCGCAATATCTGCAACTACCCCCAAGTCATGAGTGATAATCAGCAAGCCCATTCCGGTTTCTTTACGTAAGATCTCCAATAACTCTAAAATCTGTGCTTGAACGGTGACATCCAAGGCGGTTGTTGGTTCATCTGCAATAAGTACATCAGGGCGCAAAGCCAACGCCATTGCAATCATTAAACGCTGACGCTGCCCTCCGGAAAACTGATGTGGGTATTTTTTAACTGATTGCTCAGGCATTGGCATACCCACTTTTTTGAGCAGCTCTATCGTTTTGCTCTTTGCTTCTTCCTTTGCTGTCCCATGAATAATCATAGCCTCTTCAATTTGCCATCCCACCGTATAAACGGGGTTTAAATGACCTAAAGGATCTTGGAATATCATAGCAATTCGTTTGCCATTGATTTGACGGCGAACCTCTGGGCTTGCTTTTAGCAAATCTTGTCCATCGAACAATATTTCACCACTAACAATTTCTGCTGGCGGCATATCCAACAGATCCATGATAGTAGAAGCCGATACTGATTTACCTGAGCCACTTTCACCAAGAATAGCCAAGACCTCACCTCGATCGAGGTACCAACTCACATTTTTAACTGCGTCTACCGGTCCTTTCGCCGTATGAAAAGTGACTGATAAGTCCTTAACTTCTAATAAATGATTACCCATTTTTTTTGCCTCCTATTTCTAGACGCCAGCGCTGTTGAGGGTCTAAAACGACACGCAGCCAATTAGACAAAAGGTTCAAACTTAATGTTGTCAAAACAATGGCTAAGCCAGGCCAAAATGATAGCCACCACGCGGTCATTAAGTATGGGCGGCCTTGAGATACCATTAATCCCCACGTAATTTCAGGTGCCTGAATACCAATACCAAGAAAAGACAAAGCACTCTCAGCAAGCATGACAAATCCGAAATCCAATGTAGCAATCGTCATAATAGTGGGAAAAATGACAGGTAACATGTGGCGGAAAATGATCCGTAAATCTGAAGCACCAATGACCTTCGCAGCTTGAACAAACATACGCTCACGAACTTCAAGTATTTCTGCTCGAGTCGTTCGTAGGTACAACGGGATCCTTGTAATAGCCAGCACAATGATAATGTTAGAAACCGATGGATCCAGCATATACAATACAATCACAGCCAAAAGTAAGGACGGAAAAGACATAATGACATCTGCTAACCTAGGAATAATTTGCCCTAAGCGTCCGCGTGAGTAACCAGATATCAAACCAAGTGTTGCACCTACAACCATGGAAATAAGCACTGCTCCGGCAGCAACCATCATGGTATTTTGAGCTGCTACTATAATTCTTGCTAATAAAGGTCGACCTAGTTGATCTCCACCCAAAAAATATAACCAGTCTTTCGCTAGATCAAAAGGAATCGAGTTTCTTCCTCTGAGGTTTTGACGAGTCGCCTCATATTCCAATAAAGCTGGACCAATCAAAGCACAAATTAATACCCCTAATAAAAATATGACGGCAAAAAAAGCGAATTTATCTGCCCAGAGCAATTTGATTGGGCACATTAATCGTGTGCTATAAGGCTCTGCACTATTAGATGTTTTTTTCATAAAAGAAATAGAGTTAAACATATCATTCGCCTCAATAACGTATGCGCGGATCGAGCAACGCGTAGAGTAAATCAATAATTAAGTTCATGATAAAAATTGCAAAAGCAGTGACAACTACTGCCGCAATGACCACAGCGAAATCACGCTGAAGAATACTATCAATCATTAACTTTCCGACACCCGGAAAACCAAAAATGGTTTCTACTATCACTGCACCGTTTAACATGCCCGCAGCCTGATCACCAATAACAGTAATGACAGGCAAAAGTGCATTTCGAAGAGCATGAACAAAAATAATAGTCTTAGCTTTTACACCTTTCGCTTTTGCTGTTTTTACATAAGCAGAACTTAAAGCATTAATCATTGAGCTACGGACAACCTGAACGATTAACCCAAATGGACGAATAAATAAGATGGCAACAGGAAGCACCCAATGCAAAAAAGTGCCAGTTCCTGAGGTTGGTAACCACCCCAATTGAACAGAAAAAACGACTATTGCAACAATTGCAACCCAAAACTCTGGTACAGAAGAACCAATGAGCGAGAAAAAAGTAGCAAAGCGATCAAATATTTTACCAACATTGAAGGCAGCAAGAGAGCCGAACACAATAGCTGCAACAGAAACAATTGCGATCGTAATCAAGGCTAGCTGTAACGTCCACTGAAATGCAGCCACAACAACATCCAAAGCAGGCTGAGCACGACGAATAGACTCGCCAAAATCCAGCACAGCCAAATTCTTTAAATATTCAAAAAATTGAACCATCAACGGTTGATCTAAGCCATGTAGAGCCCTGAACTGACTCCTAGACTCAAGACTAGCATCCAGAGGCAAATACAAATCAGTAGGGTCTCCCGTTAACCGGGATAAAAAGAATACAGCTACGACTAAAAAAGCCAAAGAAATCAAAGAGGACAAAGCTCTTTTTATTATAAACCTTTCCATATTACATCCACTAAGCAGTGTTATGAAAATCCACACTGACGCACCCAATCGTGCATGCGTCAGGCCCAATCAACTTCAATAATTATCTGAAGCTGATCTGTTCAAGTGGTAATTCAGAGTTAGTAGTAATATTTGGCTCGTAATTCAAACGTTTTGAAACACGGGAGAATCCAACCATATGAAATAAGAAAACATCCGCAACCAAATCATTATGAACTTTAGCAAAGACAGGCTTCCATAATTTAGCTCGCTCTGAGCCACTTGCTGCTGCCGCTTTTGCAATCATGGCATCTAAATTTTTGTCGCATAGACCTGATTGACCACCGTCGCAAGTATATTTCCAAACCATAGAGAATACTGGGTCACCGCGGCTATTATCATGCTGCGCCATCACCATACGAGGGCCACGATCTTCCGCAAATGGCTTTGAATAAAAACCAATCCATTCAGCAACTTCATGCATTTCAAGCTTAACGTTCAAACCAACGTCGTTAAACATTTGCGTCAATGCTTCGTTAATTTCAGTTGCATGAGGGAAGTTATTTGTACGGCCGATCAAGGTAATTTGTCTATCGACATCAACACCATCAGCTTTAGCCTCTTTTACAAGACGACGAGCTTCTTCTGGGTCAAATGGCCAAGGTTTCAAATCACGGTTCCAACCTAAAGTTGAAGGCGGTACTATATGCGTTGCGATGACTGCTTTTTCTGGCACCAACGTTCCCAAAAAAGCTTCTCGGTCAATCGCTAAGTTTAGCGCTTTGCGAACACGTACATCCCCCAATGGAGCAACAAATTGGTCAATACGCAAATATGTCGTTTCTGAATTCAAATAAGCAAAATCTGTTTCTGCATTGTTAACCAACTCTTCAGACATTTGAGGCACAATATCAGCCTCCCCCGTTTCAACCATAGCAGCCCGAACTGCATCATCGGAACGGAACAAATAAGTCGCTTTAGTCACTTCTGGCATTTTTCCCCAGTAATCATCACGACGCTTAAGAACAATGCTTTGACCAACATTCCATTCAGATAAAACATAAGCCCCAGTACCGATTGGCTTACGAGTAAATTCGATAGGCGTTTCTTCTGGGACAATAGTTAAAGCAGATAAAAGAAGTGGCAGGATAGGTTGCGCAGGCTCAGCCGTGAAATCAACAGTGTAGTCATCTACTATGTTCGCGGTTAAATCCATATTACCGAAATAACGAGCCTTCAACTCACAAGAAAGTTTATCTGATAAAGTACGATCAAGAGAATGCTTCACATCCGCCGCATTAAAACTTGTACCATCCGAAAAAGTCACTCCTTTACGAAGGTTAAAGCGCCATTTACCATCACCAAGGTCTTCCCAAGATGTCGCCAAACGCGGCTCCAAAGTACCATACCCAGGATTAACCGTTGCCAATGTTTCAGACACATTCTGAAGTATTACACGACCAATATTTGATTGAGAGGCCATACAGGGCTCTACAAGCTCCAGCTCTTCATTCAACACAATTTTTATATCTGTATTTGCTGCGTGAGCATATCCAGCCATCATGGTTGCAATCGAGACAGTACCCGTCACTAGCAGAGATGTTGTTATTTTTTTCATCTTATTCTCCTACTGTTCCCCCCCCTAATGCCTGCATAAGAGGAGATTGACATGTACCCCCAGAACTCTGGGGCTACCTAAACTTTACTCGGCCTTCAAAATAGAATGGCATCAAGTGGTAAAAAAGCTACAGATAGCAACTTAAGTTGTCAATTATATTTTTTAAATAAAAAATAAAGTTGAAAAAATATATTAATAATCAAATAAAAAACAACAACTTAAAATAAATATTAATTTACAACACACAAAATACAAAAAACTAACAACTTGACAACAATAAAAACAAAGTAAATTATTGCGATCAAACAAAAACAAATCTGGAGACATTCAATGAGCGTTTTCCCTACCAGCCCCAGCGAAATAGAAAGAGCCATGACAGGAGAATTTGATGGTACACAAGCCATCCTGCACTCCCCAGCCATTCAAAACCATGCAGCCTTTTTAAGCCATGACAATAAGGGTGATCTTGAATGCGTCTGGTTTGGAGGAAGTTTAGAAGGCAAATCCGACATTGTGATTTATAGAAGCACTTTAGAAAAAAACAAATGGTCTGATGCCGAAGCTTTAACGAACGATCCTGATAGATCTGAGCAAAACCCAATAATATTCCGACCAAACAAACAAAGCACCTTACTCATTCACACGGCACAACCTGGCGGAAACCAAGATCAATGCGCTGTCCAGATGCGTGAAATAGGACAAGAACCAAACGAACTATCCCTTCCAAAAGGAACATTTGTTCGCGCAACGCCAGTCATCCGAAAAGATGGCGCCTGGCTCCTTCCTTTATTTCATTGCACCCCAAAAAATGGAGCAAAATGGACAGGTCGACACGACACAGCGTCTGTCGCGATTAGCTCAAACAACGGTGCTAACTGGCGCATAGTTCCAGTACCAGATTCCATCGGTTGCGTTCACATGACCATTGTTCCTACTGAACATATTGATCATTTCATTGCTTTTTTCAGACGTAGGCAAGCCGATTACATTTATCGCACTGAAAGTAAGGACGGTGGAGAAAGCTGGTCTATCCCTGTTGCGACCGATTTACCAAACAATAACTCCTCTATCGCTGCCATCCGCTTAAAAGACAGGCGACTCGCAATATGTTGCAACCCCATAAACAAGAATATGTCCTCAGATCGACGCGAATCTTTATATGATGAACTTGGTGACGATGCTCGGCCAGAAGCTGAAGGTGGATGTGAAGTCGTATGGGGAGTCCCTAGAGCCCCATTAATAGTTGCAATATCTGAAGACAATGGCGACAGCTTCCCTATCCAAATCACTGTAGCAAACAGCACAGGAAAATGTTTAAGCAACGACAGCATCGATGGACAAAACCAAGAACTGTCTTACCCAGCAATAATAGAAAACCCCGAGGGTGGCATCGATGTCGCCTTCACTTTACATCGCCGAGCAATTGCCCATGTTCGACTCACCCCCAACCAAATTGGAGCACAAAAATGATTGGTATCACTATGGGAGATCCGGCTGGCGTCGGACCAGAAATCATTCTAAAAGCCTTTGAAGACATGAGCACTGAAGAGCGCCAAGCTACTCGCGTATACGGCAACCTTGCTACTCTTAAAAATGTAGCAAGGATTATCTCCAGCCCAATTGATCCAGAAAAAGACATGACAGTCGTTGATATCGACTTTGACGGCGCCCCTCTTGAATTAGGGAAACTAGATGCAAGAGCCGGGGAAGCGGCATATCGCTTCATAGAACGAGCGGTAAAAGATTCAGGAGCCAAAGAAATTGGCTGCATTGTAACCGCACCCATAAACAAAGCCGCACTAAATATGGCTGGCCACCACCATGATGGCCACACAGGATTACTTGCCCACTTAACCAAAGGGAAAGCCTGGATGATTTTGGCCTCAGATAGACTAAAAGTCATTCACACCTCAACTCATGTTTCATTGCAAGACGCAATCAACAAGACAACTTCAGAACGCGTTTATGACACGATAAAAGCTGGCTATGAACATCTTCAGCGTATTGGTATATCTAAACCAAGAATTGCTGTTGCAGGTCTCAATCCGCACTGTGGTGAAGGTGGTCTCTTTGGTAAAGAAGACGAAGAAATCATTCTCCCGGGCATAATGAAAGCACGAGAAGAAGGCATGGATGTTTCTGGTCCAATTCCAGCAGACTCCGTTTTTTTCCGAGCTTACAGTGGCGCCTTTGACCTCGTCGTTGCCAATTATCATGACCAAGGGCACATCCCCGTTAAACTCGTCGCTTTTGACACTGCAGTAAACGTATCTGTCGGTCTTCCCATTGACAGAACGTCCGTCGATCACGGCACGGCTTTCGATATAGCAGGAAAAGGCATCGCCAATCACGAGAATCTATTATCTGCTATTGCTTACGCAAGAAAGCTCGTTGCAGGAGGAAAACAATGAAACACCCAATTACTGGCGTATACTGCGCCGCAACAACGCCAATAAATGCATCAGGCAAAGTACGCCTTGATCTTTTTGCAGAACATTGTAAAGCCCTTATTAGCGAAGGTGCCCATGGTGTTGCCATTCTAGGTACCACAGGCGAAGCCAATAACTATTCTGCAAAAGAGCGTATGGCACTTGTTGACGCGGTAAGGGACGCAGGCATTACTGGAAACCAGCTCTTACCAGGAACTTCTGCATGCTCAGTTCCTGAAACTATAGAGCTAACCTCTCACGCTGTCGACGCTGGTGCGAAGGCATGCGTTTTACTGCCCCCTTACTATTACAAAGGCGTTTCTGACGAAGGACTTTTTCGTTTTTATAGCGATGTCATTGAAGGTGTAAATGACCCAAAACTTAAAGTCATCCTTTACCACATTCCTCAAGTCACTCAAATTCCGCTCTCTCATGATCTTATTGAAAGACTTATTGCGGAATTCGGCGACACCATTCTTGGCATAAAAGACAGCTCTGGTGACATCGAGAACATGAAGGCCATGGTCAATCGATTTGATAACTTCTCTGTTTTAGCAGGTGCCGACCCATTACTAAAACCACTACTTGAAGCCGGCGGTGCTGGCAGTATCACTGCAACATCCAACCTTCGCTCCGACTCTTTACGAGTCGTCTTCGACAATTGGTCTGACGCTTCAGCAACGGCTGTGGTTGAAGCAGCCCAAGAACGAATTAATCAATGGCGAACCCTGTCAAATAGCTATGTCCAATTGCCAACAATAAAAACCATGGTTGCCAAGGCAAGAGACAACCTTGACTGGCTCAATGTACGCGCCCCCTTGGTACCACTAACAAAACAACAACAAGCACATATATGGGAACAGATGGCAAAGCTAGATAGCTAACAACCCATCTAGAGGAATCCGACATGAATATATCAAGAACAATCACGATACATCAGCCCTCTCGCCTTGAAGTTGGCGCAGACACCATCACTCAAGTGGGCGACTGGATTGGAAACAAAAGCGTATTAGTCATAACTGCCAAACCTATAGTCAATCACACCTCTCGATTAGGTATAAAAGGGGCACTAACTGTCTTTGAAGACACACCAGCAGAACCAAATGAATTGGCTTTAAACGCTATTTTAGATCTTGCCGCTGAATTAAAACCAGACGTCATCATTGGCCTTGGTGGTGGCTCAGTCATGGACTTAGCAAAACTAGCTGCGGTTCTTTGGGATAGAAAACAAACCTTAGAAGAAGTGGTTGGCCCCAATAAAGTTAACAAAAAACTATCGACATTAATCCAAATCCCTACCACCGCGGGCACAGGGTCGGAATCAGGCATTAGAGCCTTAGTGACAAACTCAAAAACAAACGCAAAAATGGCGGTTGAAAGCGGACATATGAGAGCTGACATAGCTATTCTTGACCCCACTCTTACCTATTCCGTTCCACCAGCTGTCACAGCAGCAACTGGAGTAGACGCCATGGCTCATTGTGTTGAGGCATTCACCAATATTCACTCCCACAACATGATAGATGACTACGCTCGCATGGGAATAAAACTGGTAGGTCAATATCTAAAACGAGCCGTCAATGATGGCAAAGATACACAAGCCAGAGAAGGAATGATGCTTGCTAGCTATTATGGCGGCATCTGTTTAGGACCCGTTAACACGGCTGCTGGACACGCTTTAGCATACCCGCTATCTACCCAACTTCATTTACCTCATGGATTAGCGAATGCGATCATTTTTCCACATGTACTTGCATTTAATACTGATGTAAAACCGGAGAAAACAGCGGAAATATTAGCGGCCTTAGGACTACAGCAATCCAATACCCCCAACGCTGTTTTACAAGCGACTTATGATTTCTGCACTGACCTGGGCATTGAAATGCGCCTATCAAAACATGGCGCTCTAGCTGAATCACTATTCAACTACGCAGAAGAAGCCTATGCAATAAGACGTTTAATGGATAACAACCCTAAAGCCATGACACCGGATAATATTCTGGAAATTTACAAAGCGGCTTTTTAAATAACCAAATACATAAAAACTTCAGCCAAAAGCATTTTTTCCTGAAGTTTTTATGTTTTCTTATCTATCTTCAGCCTTACCCAGGAACACTTTCCAATGAACAACCACCTCCTAATAGAAACCCTCTGCAATGGCAAACCGCCTCAGCTTGTTTGTTTTGATCTAGATGGGACACTGGTGGACAGCGCCCCCTCTATCGCTCACGCCATAGATAGCAGTCTAAAAGAATTCAACACCAAGCCAGCGGGGTTAGATCAAGTTAGGCGTTGGATTGGATTAGGTTCTAGTCATCTAGTAAAAAAAACACAAGAATGGGCTAAATTAGAAGATACAAAATACAAGCCACTGTATGAGGCTTTTTTAAAGCACTACGAAGACAACTTTGCCATTAACGCTACACTTTACTCTAACGTTGAATACATCCTAAAAACGCTTAATGAACAAAATATCTACCTTGCTCTAATCACCAATAAACCAAGTGCTTTTGTAAAACCACTCATGGATCATTTTGGTCTATCCCATTACTTTCATCTTATGGTAGGGGGCGATACACT
Organism: Marinomonas sp. ATLA20; assembly: GCF_057180105.1. Taxonomy (NCBI): domain Bacteria; kingdom Pseudomonadati; phylum Pseudomonadota; class Gammaproteobacteria; order Oceanospirillales; family Oceanospirillaceae; genus Marinomonas; species Marinomonas sp. ATLA20. Next base: position 210,166 of record NZ_JBXUKU010000004.1, on the reverse strand, counting down.
CACAGAAAAGAAGCCCTCACCTATGCCAATCAATCACTGTTTAGACTATTTTAATGTCCATCCAGACAACGCCTTAATGGTTGGAGACTCCATTACTGACTTTCAAGCCGCCAGCTCCGCTGGTATTAAAAGCGCACTAGTAACATACGGCTATAACCACAATACAAACTTAGAAGAGCTTGGCGCTTACCTACTTATTGACGATTTAGCAGAGTTGGTCTTAAACAAAAAAGCACCAACCTAGCCTAAGCCAACACCAACTCTTCTGTCTGTTCGCTTAGCTGCTTATCTTCTGGCAAGTATTTTTCCATTGCTGCCATCAGCTCTCGGTGTTGCAAGATAGCAAGACACTCTTTTTCATTAAGATGATCTAGCAAGCTTTGAATGTTGTCGCTGTTGATGATCTGCCATTCGGCACATATCCATGCGCGGCAAAATTCTTTGTTTGGTTCATCTTCTGGCATTTGAGCTAAATGCCAGTAAAACAACGCCGAATCAGATGACAATCGCTTTAGAGAAGATGCAGCGCTATCAAAGCTTAATTCACTTTGTGAGGCATCATAGCGACTTTGCATATCAATAATTGGGTGAGGACGTTTCTCTTCCGGTGCACGCATCAAGCCTAGGTGATGAATCACATTACCGCGTTTTGCACCACCACTTAACCATGACAAAGGAATAGACAAGATTAAGCCAAAACTAATTGGCAAGGACCAGTAAAAAAGCTCCTTACTTAAGAATAAAGCACCACCAGCAAGCCCAATACCCAGCAAAGTATGGCTGCAGTGCGCTCGAGCAGCGACTTTCCAAGACGTTGCGCCATCGTCACGAGATTGAGGTTTCCAACCACTGTCGCGGCCTTTAAAGACATCATAGACAACTTGGAATTGAGACAACATCAGAATCGGCGCATACAACGCCGACAACACGGTTTCTATCAAAGTACTGAAAGTCAGTAATATGGGCCCGCCAAATTGCATGCAACGACGGAAGTTCAACATGGCCGCTAACCAACCATACACTTTAGGGGCTAGCACCAAGGCCATAGACAAAACAAACAAAGACCGCGCTTTTTCAAAATCAAATACCGGCCAAGTTGGAAACAAGGATGGATTAGCAAAATACTCAGGGCGAACAAAATAGGCCTGAACCGCCAAGGCAAAACCAACCACTATCAACATCAGCCAAAAAACGGCGCTTAGGTAAGACATGATGCCGGACATCAAATGCAAGCGAGTTGCAAAGTGGAAGCCTCTCGCGAATACAAAGGCTTTGTGCTGCAAGTTACCCTGACACCAGCGACGATCACGCACTATCACATCCACCAGCGATGGTGGCGCTTCTTCATAAGACGCTTTTAAGTCGGTATCAAAACGCACGCCCCAACCCGCACGACGCAATAATGCCGCCTCCATAAAGTCATGACTCATTACATGACCACCGAAAGGCGCTTTGCCTTCTAAAACAGGCAAACCACACGCATCGGCAAAGGCTTTGGTGCGAATAATGGCGTTATGTCCCCAGAAGTTAGAAGAGTAACCATGCCAAGCCGCTAAACCAGAGGCATAAATAGGACCAAAGCAATGGTTAGCAAACTGCTGAATACGACTATATAATGTGTTGGCACGAATGATGGTTGGTAAAGTTTGAATTAAACCCAAACCTGGTTCTGCCGCCATCCGACGGGTCAGTGAGATCAAGCAATCCGCGCCCATCAAACTATCCGCGTCCAGCACTATCATGCATTCATAATCACCGCCGTAACCGGTCACCCATTCTGCAATGTTACCTGCCTTACGTTCAGCATTGTTATAACGACGACGATAATAAATAGGACAAGCCGCCGCATCATCATTTAGCAAAGGACGAAACGCTTGCTCCTCCGCAATCCAAGCATCCGCTCTGTTAGTATCACTTAAAATAAAGAATGCAAATTTGCCTGGAGCCTGTTTCATCAGGTCTTCTTGCATGGCTTGGATATTGGCACGAATACGCAAAGGATCTTCGTTATAGACAGGCAATAAAATAGCCGTAACGCCTTCTACCTCTTGCTCTTTTCGAGTGTGTGAAAAGGGCCATAGCTGAAAAAGCAACCCCAGTGTCGCTTGGGAAAACGCAAAGGAAATCCACGTAAAGTTGATACAAAATAATACCAAGAACGCCCACTGTAGACCCGCAATCGCATTGGTATTCAGCACACTGTACATTTCAGTGGCGCCATACCAAGACAATCCAGCAGTTATCACTAAAACAAACAAGCGCGAAAGCAGCGTTGTTATTGCAAACCCTTGCAGTCTTTTTTTACGAACTTGAGGGGCTTCATCAACAGTATGACGAGGCATATCCAACGGTGAAGTTTGCGGCAATGCCAATTTTGTAGCGCTATCCTTTAATAACATGATTATTCCTTCATCCAACGATACAGCCAAGTCGGTGCAACGGCGGTATCTCCCTGTTTAAGTTGAACTCTTAACTCAGCCAAATCCGTATCTTGAGGATCAAAAGAGACGTAAACACGGACACCTTTTTTATGAGGATTTTTGACAGCTATCGCTTCGAGAATTTTTCCTTTGCTAATACTGGCATCAATTGTCAGATCATCGACATTAACATCCGGCATTTTATTGAAATCAATCACCACCTCTGGGTTTGTCTTGAACAACTTCACCCCTTTGGCGCTACGGACCACACGAGGGTAATCCAATGACACAGGCGTATCGTTAGACCAAGTCATCAAATATTTATAAGTGTATGATTCGCCCTTCTTAAGCCCCTCTTTAGGCTGCCAATAAGCAACAATATTGTCATTGGTCTCGGCGTTAGACGGAATTTCCACCAGTTCTACATGCCCAGCGCCCCAGTCATTCATTGGTTTAATCCAAGCAGAAGGACGAGTGTGGTAGCTGGCTTCTAGATCTTGATAATCCTCGAACTTACGATGACGCTGAATCAGGCCAAAACCTTTTGGAGAGGTATCGCTAAAAGCGCTTATTTGTAGCGATTTTGGGTTATTCAGAGGACGCCAAAGCATCTCATCTTTGCCTGTTAAAATCTGTAATCCATCCGAATCATGAACCGCAGTACGATAATCCGGTATATCAGAAGCATCCAACGAACTGTTGTACATGAACATAGACGTTAGAGGAGCAATACCGACATTGTTCAAATCTACTCGCGGAAACAAGGTAGCTTTTACATCGATATGAGTTGGCTTTCCAGGATAAATACCGAAACGATAAGCCCCTGTAACGCTTTTACTGTCTAGTAGTGCATGAACAACAATGGCATCTTGGCTTGAAGATGGGCGCTCAATCCAAAACTGTTTGAACATTGGGAACTCTTCACCTTTAGGTTGGGCAACATCTACCGCCAAACCACGGGCCGACAAACCATAAGACTGACCTTTGGAAATCGCACGGAAATAGCTCGCCCCTTGAAAAACAACAAATTCATCATTGGTATCTGCGTTATTAATCGGGTAGTGCAAACGTAAACCTGCGTATTTACCAACCTGAGATATCAACTTACTAATCTCGGCATTAGGTGTAGTAAAGGAATCCGACGACACATTCAAAGGAAAAGCACGGCCGTTTTCCACCACATCAATAGAGACCAAATCTTTAAAGATAAAACCGGGAGCGAACAGTTGGACGGAAAATTTTGTTGGCGTGTTTCCCCACACAGCTTGGTTTTGCTGGAAATTAATTTGTCGATAAGTTGGGTAATCCATATCTGTCAACGCTGGCGGCGCTTTCTCGGCTGGCTTCATTGGGGATTGGGCCAATTTTTCCGCCAGCTCAATAACCGTCTGATTTGAAAAAGCATACCCTTTTGACTCTTGCTCCAATTGAACGCTTTCAGCCACAGGAACAGAATCGATCTTAACATCCGACTCTTCCGCTTGTGCATACCCCATTAAGTTAATTAATAGAGACGCAAATAAAGATTGTTTTATCAGCCAAAAGGAATTGGCACGCACATGAGATAAAGAAGTAAAAAATAGTTTCAAAAGAAGCTCTCTCGTTGCTTAATTGGATTCAACCAATCCTCAACATAAGGATGACGTCATAAATTTGACACTAATAATATAAGTAAACTCACGAGAGATTAAGCCTACAAAGTCGGAGGAATTCATAAGAATTAAGGAGAGATTGTGCTTAGGGAAGTTTAATGTGACTCATTACCATTAAAGATAGCCTTTTACCCAATTATAGAGCAATAAAAGTACACTTCATTGAATTCGAAAGTCCTAACTGTTATTGAACAACGTACTATCAATATGTTCGAATTCAATAGCGAGAGATGGCTATTCAAAATTCGGTGAATGTGAGGAAAAAGCAGGTAAATCAAAGCCAAAGTTCAAGACAGGCTCATTCAGTGTCTACATAAAGCGCTGAATTAACTCATGCACTTTCATACATCAATCCACCTTTACCAGCGTCAAAAGCCACTATAGCTTAAAAAATCACAAGAAAATCTACAGCGCTATTGTCGAGGGAAGCTCACTCTATGACAAACACGGAATTGACAAAAAATATCTCGGAAACTTACCTGAAATGGTTTTATAGCGCTGTCGCTATTTTTGATTAACTAGAAGTTAGATTAGATCATAAAAAAATGGAATGCTCAGTATAGAGCATTCCATTTTTTATAATGACAATTTATAAAAGAGACGGACGCTGAACGTATTCTGTCTAAAGTCGATCAAACCGATAAGGGCTTGGATCGATAATAGGTTCTACGCCTGACATTAAATCGGCCGCTAATTGTCCAGCCGCTGGCCCAGTGCCAAATCCATGCCCTGAAAAGCCCGTTGCGACGGTTAAGCCAGGAATAGATTTAACCTGATCAATCACCGGATTAGAATCTGGTGTGACATCAATAATTCCAGCCCATGCTTCGGCAATTTCTGCTTTTTCAAAAATGGGCCAAGCCTGTCTAAGATTATTTAAAGCTTGCTGATTCAAGTCCGCATTAAATTCTGGGTCATTGGTTCTGACTTTTTCGAAAGGTGTGCGATTTTTTGCATTCCAACGACGAGATAAGCCCAAGTCTTTAAAGAAATAACTTCCCATAGAAATATTTAAAAAACTACGTTGAGTACGAAGTTGATCAAGATATTTATGACCAATTAACAGATGATCAAGTGTCACCGGAGCATCAAGTTTGCCTCGCTGCGTAATGATATAGCCGCCATCTTGGTGTTTTCGGAAAGAAAAATCTGGCCCGCCCACCGCAATATCCGTTGGCCCGTCCATAGGTTTCGTTAGTAACACAGAACAAATTAAAGGCAGTGTCGGAAATGAAATACCAAGATTACCTAAGAAGCGTCGAGACCAAGCACCGCCCGCTAGCAGCACTTGCTCGCAGCGAATCGCCCCTTTTTCTGTTACTACGCCCGTTACTTTTCCACCGTCAGTCGACAAGGTTCGTACTGCGCATTGTTGAACGATTATCGCGCCTTTTTTAATCGCAGCTTTAGCGATAGCCGAAGCAGCAATAGAAGGTTCAGCGTTACCATCAGAAGGCGTGTAAATACCACCAAGCCAGCTCCCTTTACCACCAGGAACCAGCTCTTCGATTTCTTCAGGGCTGACCATCCTAGAATCTAACGAAAGCGACTCAACCGACTTTAACCAACCTTGGTGCATGGCAAGCTGCGCTGCTGTTTTTGCCAGAAACATAATACCGGCTTGTTTGTAGCCAACATCCTGCCCTACTCGGCTTGGCATCTCTGCCCAAAGTCGATCCGCGGCTTGCGCTAATGGAACATCATGTAAATGACGATTGGTTTTACGAATCCAGCCTAAATTTCGTGAAGATTGTTCACCAGCCACATGCCCTTTTTCCAAAAGTACAACAGGAATATTGCGCTCCGCCAAAGCCAGAGCAGCGGTCAGACCAACAATGCCACCTCCGATAATGACAACGCTGGTTGAGTCCGGTAGCTGATCTTGAGTCTCAACCCTTTCGAGTGTTTTTGTCATGATTTTTTCCTGAAGATTTAGGGAAGATAGATGTTTTTTTCTATCCCCCTAATGCACATTTATTAACCGATAGTAATGTTTTCAACATTGGCAGTGGACGCACCGCGATAAGCAGTAACTTCTAGCTCCACTTTATATACCGTTGAACCCAGAGGAGGACAGGTCACAGTCGAAGCTGGATTCACCCCTTTGAATTTTTGTCCAATGGCATCCATAACCTTTGGAGTGTCTGCTGGGTCTTGGATAAAGACACGAGAAACAACAATGTCCTCAAGGCAAGAATCAACGGCTTTCAAGGCTAATTCGATGTTGCTAAAAACCTGATCTAACTGATCAAGCACATCTTCGGGAATTTCTTTTGTTTGAGGATTTCGACCCGCGCTATTCGACACATAAATCCAATTATCTACCGACACAACACGAGAATAACTCGCTTTTTCTTCGAATATGGAGTCTGTCTTTGCTTTAATAATTTTAACCATTTTGTCTTACCTAATATTTAAACTGAGAATAAAATATTTCCGATTAACGTAATGCTGGAACATCCCAAAGGTTCAGTGAAACCCCAATGCCTTTTTCGATAGCATTACGATAAACCACGGTTGCCCAAGCCACGTCTTCTACCGGCATACCGCCAACAGATAAAACAATGATCTCTTCATCATTCTGACGAGCTGGAGAGTCGCCATATACAATTTTGCCAAGGTCTTCAATATCATCATGCGTCAGCTTGCCTTCAGCAATCATGTCCATACAGCGCACGCCAACAAGCGGAATAACATGATGAGCCGGTTTCGGAACTTCTTCGTACCACGCCTCATACAAGCCGGTGTTATCAAGGACTTTACGAACATCTTTTTGCTCCATGCCATCATCTAAACTACAGCTCGCTGGCATCGCTAAAAAAGCCCCTGGTTTAACCCATTCACGCTTAACAATTGGGTACGTTGACGGATCACCCACTTCGCCAGAATTACAGTAAGTAACCAAGTCTGAATCACGAACCACCGCTTCAACACTGTCCACTACTTGAATCGTTGTGACCTGAGGGAAGGTGTCTTTGACCCAATTAATAAAGCTATCTAGATTTTTCTGCCCACGACCTTTCACTTTAATCGTATCAACTTGAGGACACGCGGCGATAAAAGCCGCCACTGTGGTCTTACCCATAACACCAGGACCCAGTAAGCCAATGACTTTTGAATCTTTACGAGCAAGATAACGCGCACCCACACCAGGAATAGCCCCCGTTCGGTAAGCAGACAGCAAGTTAGCGGACATGTAAGCCAAAGGCGCCCCAGTATCGATATCATTCAAAATCATCATCAAGATAGAACGAGGTAAACCTTTCTCTCGATTGGCGATGTTTGATCCATACCACTTAACACCAGAGGTCTGAAAATTTCCGCCAAGATAAGCAGGCATCGCCATCAAACGACGATCAGCCGTTGGTTTTGGCATAGTAGGAAAAGGGGATTCATCAGGAAACGTAATCATCGCACCATGCGAATCATTATTGGGGCCTGCCATACGGTAATCGCCCGTATACAAAAGTCCAAACATCTCCTCCATGGTATCCACGCAACTCGGCATATCCGTTACGCCAGCTTTAATCATGTCTGGTTCAGAAAGATAAATAAAATCGATTTTAGTATTCTCGCTCATAGTGCTGCCTACTCTAAAAATGGTTTATATTTTTTATATTAATAATGACGTCTTCGAAGAATAAATAGATCGAGTGATTAAACTAAATAAATGCGTCCACTTATCACCACAATATTAAGATTACATCGCACGACAGAATTTATTATTAATATGGCGTCAACTCCCTTTTAAATAAACACCAAACCTTACCTAGCATTATCTATCTTGGGTTATTTAAACGCCTTCTCCTGAAAGAAGATAAAACGAAACATTTTTATCGTATCTACAAAAAAACACTGTTTATATATCCCCTTAGGGACATTTGAGTCGATTTCACGAATACCACGATGCTCTTTAGAATAACGATACGCTCCACAGCAAAAAAATGGCTGATCGACACTTCGATTCAGCCATTTAAAGCGGATTTTTCTTACAGACGGCTAGCGCCATAAACAAAAGTACCATTTTCCACAGAAGCTTGAGGTTTTGGGACTGCATCGCCAGTTTGCGGAGACACAGGGAAAATAGCGTTAATTTGTCCCGTGCCAGAGCTACCAAAGTAAGGCGTGATAACCTCCACTTTTTGATCGTAATCCGACCAACCGAGCGCCCCTAGCAACATAGCCGTATCATGCATGAATCCTTCTCCATGGCCTTTTGCCGCGTATTCAGGAAGCATCTCACAGAATGTTTTCCACTCTGCGTTTTCCCACATTTCAACGACTCGGTGATCTAGGCTCTCAAGAAATGGGCTCCATACTTTGGTAGAGAAACCTGGCGCTTGACCGTTTTGAGCAAAACGATGGGATAACGAGCCACTGGCCAAAATAGCGACAGTACCGTCGTAGTGTTTTTCAATCGCCTCACGGATAGCCCATCCCAAACGCGCCGAATCATTTAAGTAATGAACCGTTAATAACGCCGAGACGGATATACACTTGAAATGCTGGTCTGGATTCATATAACGCATTGGCACTAGCGCGCCGTATTCAGGCGCTAATGTCGTCGCATCGTGCGCCATGGTTTCAACACCCTGTTCATTACACACCTTAGCAATGATACGACCTAACTCTGGGTTACCATCGAGGCTGTATGGCATATTATTAATGAAGTGTGGCAGTTCATTACTGGTATAAACCCCTTCCCAGTGTGGCGCACAGTTAATGTGATAGTTCGCATTAACCAACCAATGTGTATCAAATACAACAATGGTATCCACTCCAAGTTCACGACAGCGCTTTGAAATTTCAAGGTGACCGTCTATAGCGGCCTGACGAAAGCCTTTTTGAGGGCCATCAAGCTCCGAAAGATACATAGATGGCACATGTGTTATTTTTGCAGCAAGAGCTAACTTACCCATAGTAAATCTCCAAAATAGTGTTTATCTATATAACAGTTCTGGTAGGAAAAGAGCGACAGATGAAAAGACCACAATTAAGCCAAGTCGGACCATATCGGCACACCAAAATGGCGTAATGCCTTTAAAGATCGTTCCGGCTTTTACATCTTTTAATACAGCGCTCAACACAAATACATTCATCCCTACTGGCGGCGTAATAAGACTGATTTCTGTCACCACAACCACCACGATGCCAAACCAGACCAAATCAAAACCTAGGCTTTGTACCAAAGGATAAAAAATAGGAACCGTCAAAAGAATCATTGATAAACTTTCAAACACCATTCCCAGTACTAAATAAATAGCGATAATAATTAAAATGACACCAAATGCAGAAAGGTTAAAACTTTGTACAAAGGCCAGTAATTCTGCGGGCAAACCGGCAATGGTAATAAAATCAGAAAAGATTAAGGCGCCGATTAATACCGAAAACAACATGGCTGTGGTTCTACCTGTATCAATTAAGGCATGAAAAATCGCCTCTACAGTCAGTGATTTGCGCATTAGAGCAATTAAAAAAGCCCCTCCTGCGCCAACACCTGCCGCTTCTGAAGGCGTGAAGACACCAAGATAAATCCCACCCATTACAACCAAGAATAAGACTAAAACGCCCCAGACATTTTTTAACGCCTGAATACGTTCAGCAAGACCGGTACGCTCAGCACTCGGCCCTTTTTCTGGGTGACGCCAAACCACATACCTTACCGCAACCAAATACAACAAAATCCCAAGTATTCCTGGTAAAAAACCAGCGGCAAATAGCTCTCGAATACTGGTCTCGGTTAACAACCCATACATCAACAAAATAACACTAGGCGGAATCAAAATACCGAGTGTAGAACCCGCTGCAATAGAAGCGCTGGCTAAGCCGTCACTGTAGCCATATTTTCTCATCGGCGGCATAGCGACTTTTGCCATAGTTGCTGATGTTGCTAAACTCGAACCACAAATCGCCGAAAAACCACCGCAAGCCACAATCGTTGCCATTGCTAGACCACCCTTACGATGCCCCAAAAACGCATTGGACGCTTTATATAATTCACCCGATAAGTTTGCTTTCGTCACAAAGTTGCCCATCAAGATGAACAGCGGTATGACAGACAACCCATATTCTTGTGAAGTATCGATAATACGGTTTGTCGCAAGGGCTAAAGCTCCGGTCCAACGAAAATCAAACAGATTATCGAAACTCAAACCTTGCAAATAACCAAACCCAACAATGCCAACCGTTCCCATAGCAAAGGCGATAGGCATTCTAAAAATGAGAATGAGCACAAGCAGAATGGCAAAACCAAAAGCAGAAATAATCACTCAGACACCTCCACTTTTGAAAACACAGTATAAAAAGCTTTCAGCATAAGAATCACGGCAGTCACAAACATCATGATAGAAATAAACTGGATAAAATACGCCACAGGGATATGCAAAAATTCCGTCATCACACCGCGACGTAATGACCTAGCAGCTTGAAACCAGACACGCTCTGCCACAAAGAAAAAACCTGCTGCAATCGCTAAATTAATAGCTAAACCGCTTATTCTCATAAATATTGCCGGTAATATACGATCCAGAATATCCACCACCACATGAGCACTAGTAAGCGTTACGATAGGCAGCTGACAAAACACAATAATACAAAGAGCCAACTCAGTTAGCTCTGTTGTACCATTTATAGAGTTGTTAAATACGTAACGTCCAATCACGTCAGAACAAGTCAATAACATCAAAGCTAGTAATACCAATGACGATACCACTTCAAGAGCAAAAGCCAGCCATTTAACCAGCCCGAATTCTCTATGGTGTTTATTAACCATCGCAGATAACCACATGGCTATTCTCCATGCTTAGCTGCGTACTGATGAGCTGTATCACGAAGGTATTTCAACGCGTTACTGCCGTTATAACCTTTGTCATCAGCGGTTTTTATCCAGCTCGCACTAGCATCAGACAAAGTGGCTTGAACATCTTTCACAAGCTTATCATTGGGAGACAAAGTAGTGACTGTAACGCCATTTTCACGCGCCGATTCTACCCCTGCCGCATCACTTGCATCCCACGCTTTACCCGCTAGCACAGATAAGACTTCACCTGACGCATCATTAATTGCTTTTTGATCTTCTTTATCTAAATCTTCAAACACATCTGGGTTCATGAACATAGAAAAGCTGCCCATGTAGAGACCATCAGGGAAAATGGTCAAATACTTAGTCACTTCGGATAGACGCAGCACTTTTTGCTCTACAGCAGGTAAAAATGCACCATCAATGACACCCTGTTGCATCATCTCGTAAACTTTTGGTGCAGGCGCACCGACTGGCGTCACATGAAATTTTTCAGCAATAATACTTTGCACACCGCCACCGATACGGATCTTTTTATCTTTAAGATCATCAATGGAATTGACCGGAAAATTTGAGTGAATTTGACCCGGGCCATGAGTAAATAAGGCCAGTAGTTTCAGACCATCAAACTCATGAGATTCAGAAAAAAACGTTTCATAAGTCGTCCACAATGCATAAGAAGCTGCCTCTGCATTAGTGCCTAACCCTGGTTGCTCTACAACTTGTGGTAATTCAAAACGCCCTGGAACGTAACCATGGTAGCTATAACTCGCATCCACTATTCCGTCTTCAACCAAATTCCACATTGTTTTAGGGTGACCTAGGCCATAGACGATTTCGACATTGATACGTCCGTCAGTGGCATCAGAAATGGCTTTTCCCCAAGCAGGAATAACCACTTGGTTCATTGGATTAGTCGGCGGAAGCCAGCTAGCAACACGGATCGTTTCCGCAAACGTCATACTGGACAAAGTGGCCGCTACAGCAATAGAAAAAATCTTTTTAAGGCTCATCACGATTACCCTCTATTTATAATTATTTGAAATCGTTATTTACTCAATCACGCTCTACTTAAAAAGAGCATGAATATTGTTCTTATTAAATTTAAGAACCGGATCCAGTTCCGTCAGTTCAAAAGAGATCTGGCAATAACTGTTATCCGTGATCGGTTTCATCCATTCGCAAAAGATAGCAAATACCTTTTCTGCCACTTCTTGACGCACTTCCATACTGCGTCCGTGACCTATTTTTAAATTTAAATTGATCAAGGCGAAATCGTCTCGACCATCCGCTACACGAAAGTGATCACAACAAATCGCTCGACTACGCACACCACCAAGAGGAAAGTGCCCAGTTGAAACAATGTATTCATGCAGTGCTTTAAACACTGGCTGAAAATCTAAACGCTCTTCGAGATTGGCTGAATATTCAAAAACAAAATGTGGCATAAGAATGCTCCAACAAGTGCGAGGGCATCGCGCCCCCGCCGATGTTTAAACTACACACCCCATTTTGGAATGTGGTGTGAGCCCATACTGATACAAACATTCTTCGGTTCGCAGAAGACTTCGAAGCTGTAATCACCACCTTCGCGGCCTGTACCTGACGCTTTCTTACCACCAAATGGAGTGCGAAGATCACGTACGTTTTGCGAATTCACAAACATCATGCCTGCGTCTACTTTTTGCGCGATACGATGAACCTTGCCAACATCTTGCGTCCATAGATAAGACGCTAGACCGTATTCGTTGTCGTTCGCCATAGCGACCACATCGGCTTCATCTTCAAACGGAATCAATACAGCAACCGGTCCAAAAATTTCTTCACGTGCGATTCGCATGTCATTGGTCACATCACGGAATACGGTTGGGCGGACAAAGTGTCCACCTTTCAGATGATCTGGTAACTCATCCACAGGCTTATCTGGACCACCTGCGATCAATGTCGCCCCCTCTTCCATACCGATACGAATGTAGCCTGTCACCTTGTCAAAGTGTTGTTGGCTGATCAAAGAACCTACTTGCGTATTCAGATCCGTCGGATCGCCGACTCTGATTTTGCTAGCTCGCTCAGCAAACTCCGTCGCGAACTTATCGTAAATGCCTTTTTGTACGAAAATACGAGAACCTGCTGTGCAACGCTCGCCATTGATCGAGAAAATGCCAAATACCGCTGCGTCCATAGCACGTTCGTAGTCACAATCTTCAAAGATCATCACCGGCGATTTGCCACCCAACTCCATAGAGAATTTCTTTAGGCCAGCATTAGCTATGATATGTTTGCCTGTTGACGTTCCACCAGTGAAAGAAATCGCATCCACATCGTCGTTGGTGATGATGGCGTTACCTGTGGTTGCACCCATACCGTGCACAATATTGAAAACACCTGGTGGCACGCCTGCTTCGATGGACAAACGGCCTAGGAAGTCTGTTGTCAACGGAGACAATTCAGACTGCTTCATTACCACTGTGTTACCTAACGCTAGGGCAGGCGCTGTTTTCCATGTTCCCGTCATGAAAGGTACGTTCCATGGCGAAATCAACGCACACACACCGGTTGGTTGATATAAGGTGTAGTTCAACATTTGGTCGTCAACTGGGTACGTATGACCATTCATCTGCTTAGCTTTATCAGCGAAGAAATAGAAGTTATTCGATGAACGTGGAATCAATGCATTTAGCGTCTGGTATAGAGGTAAACCAGTGTCTGCTGTTTCGAGTCGAGCGATTTCTTCTACGTTTTCAGCAATAAGGTCGCCTAACTTTTCAATGATTTTTGAGCGCTTTGCAATGGGCATAGCCGCCCAAGCTGGAAAGGCATCTTTGGCTGCTTGAACCGCTTCAGCCACCTGCTCATCGGATGCGTGAGCTACTTCAGCCAATACTTCACCTGTAGCTGGATTAAAAGTCTGAAAAGTTTCTTTACTCTCAACCCATTTGCCGTTTATCAAGTTCTTAATCATTTTTTTCTCTCTTCTGATAAGGAACCGAACGAGAATGTCTCGACATCGATTTAGTTAACATGTTAAATAAATTAAACTTAACATGTATAGTATGTCAAGCACACTTACCAACAATGAAAGGCATTTAATTAAAAAAAGACAGAGATAGGTACATGTGGAATATCTTTTGCATCAATTGACTTTTAGTACAGATGTGGAATTATCCTTCTGTGCCCTATCAAATAACTGACAATAAACGGGAGCGCATAACATGCTAAATTCAAGCCTTTATGACACTTTGCCTTCTCTTATCAATGGCATTGGTCAGCATCACTTCTATGATCAAGTCGCCTATTCAATCAAAGCGCTAGACCCCATATCTAACATCAGAATTGTTAGTTATTCGAAAACACATCACCCTGTTTTCTTAGGTGGCTATCCAATGTCAGAAATTGACGAAGTGTATTGTCAGTCAGCGTACTTACTAGATCCTGTCTATGACATGATCTGCGGTGATAAAGATCCAACCGAACTCTTTACATTAGACAGTCTTGTTAACGATGATTTTCGTGACTCCATTTACTACGATACGTTTTATCAACGATTAGGTTGGTGCAATGAGACGAACATTGTGATCGGCACAAACGATGACACAAAAATCTGCATCGTCTATTCAACAAAAGACAACGGCTCTTCCATTCAAGCGGTCAACCGAGAGCTAATCCCTTGCATTAACTCTATTAAAGCGGCTATTTTGACCCATGAGCGAGTTGGGAGACAGTTACAACAAAACCAAGCGATTGAACATGAAAACCTAGATACTCGCCGCTCTATGTTTGAATATCACAACCTCACCAAACGAGAAAAAGAGATCGTTGAGCTTATTTTAACCGGGCTATCTTCGGCTTCTATTGCGGACAAATGCTTTGTTTCGGAAGGAACGGTTAAGAACCATCGCAAGAACATCTATCGTAAACTCAAAATCAAATCTCAAGCCGAGCTATTCCGAAAATTCATCCAATAAAATCGACAGTGTATTGACAAGGAATGTTTTTTACGGAACTATAGTTAACATGTTAACTACATTTGGTAAGAAAAAAATGTTTCATTACAGACAAAAAGAATCAAATGAAGTGGTATCCAAAACAGCGAATGCCAGCTTTGAAATTAGATTAGATGACACCATACTCCCACCAACATCTGGCAGTGTAATAGGCGTCGCTCTAAACAATAAAGCGCTAGCCAAGTCTTTGGAGCAAGCGTTCAACGAAAAGCCACATATTCACCCTCCTAAAACGCCTGTTTTACACATTAAAACCGATAATACTCATATCGGATATGCAAGCAGCATCAAGGTTCCCACTGACAAAGGCGCTATCTATGCTGGCCCTTCGTTAGGTATCGTCATTGGCAAGACAGCAACTCGCGTCAATGCCAGTGACTCTCTAGATTTTGTTCAAGGTTTTACCGTTGTTAACGAAGTGAGCTTGGCTGAAACCTCCTTCTATCGCCCCGCGGTAAAAGCAAAATGCCGCGATACTTTCTGCCCTATGGGTCCATGGACAGTAGACAAAACAGCGGTCAGTCATCCTAATAATTTAAGTATCAAGACCTTTGTGAATGACGCGTTAGTGCACGAGACAAATACCGATCAATTGATCCATTCGGTTGAAGAGATAGTGAGCTATATCAGCAGTTTTATGACGCTGGAAGCGGGAGATATCATCATCGCGGGTACGCCCGAGCGCACACCGGAATTAGAAATCAAGCCTGGTGACAGTGTCATGATAGATATCGAAGGCGTCGGCCGTCTAGCCAATCCAGTGGAACAAGAATAGGAAGCAGTCATGAAAAGCGCGCGTATACTTTTTAACAATAAAACATTAGATGTCACCATCAACGAACAAGATCAAGTCGTTACTCAACAAGGTGACGTTTTGGCAGATGGTTCATTTACATGGTTACCACCTTGCGAAGGTAAAATGTTCGTTTTGGCCATCAACTATGCCGACCATGCTGCTGAACTCTCCTTCAAAGCACCAGAAGAACCTTTAGTCTTTTTGAAAAATAAAAACTCGCTAATTGGCCACGATCAAAACACCTACCGTCCTGATAACGTCGATTACATGCACTATGAATGTGAATTGGTTGTCGTCATCGGCAAAGAAGCCAAAAACGTCTCCAAAGAAGACGCCATGGACTACGTTGGCGGTTACACAGTAGGTAACGACTACGCTATTCGCGACTATTTAGAAAATTACTACCGCCCTAACCTGCGCGTAAAAAGTCGTGACACTTGCACACCAATTGGGCCATATCTCGTTGATGCCAAAGACATTAAAGACCCTCATAACTTGATGCTGCGCACTTATATTAATGGTGAGCTGAAGCAAGAAGGGAACACCAAGGATTTAGTATTTAATATTCCTCATCTGATTGCTTACTTAAGCGACATTATGACATTAACCCCAGGCGATATGATCTTCACAGGGACACCGGAAGGTCTAGCCGATGTAAAGCCTGGTGACGTTGTAACCACAGAAGTAGAAGGCGTTGGTGTTCTAAAAAACACCATTATTTCTGAATCAGAATACCTAAAAACAATTTAAATAAGGGTGTAGCATGCTTTCAAACGATATTATTACGGCTTGTGCTAACAAGCTTAATCAGGCTGAAAAAGAACGCGTTCAAATTCGTCAAATATCACTAGATTATCCAGATATAACATTTGATGATGCGTACGCCATTCAACGCGAATGGGTACAAATGAAATTAAATGAAGGTCGCAAGATAATTGGTCATAAGATTGGCTTAACATCTCGTGCGATGCAAATGAGCTCACAAATTGATGAGCCAGATTACGGCACCTTGCTTGATGACATGCTGTATTACGATGGCTGTGAAATTGAAACGGACAAGTTTATTGTACCGCGTATTGAAGTCGAATTAGCCTTCGTTTTAAAAAAGCCTTTGAAAGGACCAAACTGCACGATTTTCGATGTTTATAACGCAACAGATTATGTTATTCCTGCACTTGAGCTGATTGATGCACGTAGTCAATCTATCGACCCAGAAAGCAAACGCCCACGCAAAGTCTTCGACACCATTGCCGATAATGCCGCCAACGCTGCGATTATCTTAGGTGGACGCCCGATCAAAATAGATGAAATGGATTTACGTTGGGCGTCAGCCATTATGCAACGTAACGGCATTATTGAGGAAACAGGTGTGGCTGCAGGTGTACTCAATCACCCAGCTAATGGCGTCGCATGGTTAGCCAATAAACTCGCGCCGTTTGATGTTGAACTTGAGCCAGGACAAATCATCCTTGGCGGCTCTTTTACTCGCCCGATTGCAGCACGTAAAGGCGATACATTTAACGTGGACTATGGTCCACTTGGTTCAGTGTCTTGTCATTTTGCTTAGGAGATAGACATGTCTGCCCCTAAAAACACTTTTAAAGCGGCCCTCAAAAGCCAACAGCCACAGATTGGTCTATGGCTTGGCTTAGCCAACAACTACACCGCAGAACTTATTGCGAGCGCAGGATTTGATTGGCTATTGATCGACGGAGAGCACGCACCAAACACCTTGCAAACTATGGTTGGGCAACTGCAAGCCATAGCGCCATTTGCCAGCCACCCAATTGTTCGTCCTGCATGGGCGGATCATGTCGCGCTTAAGCAAATACTTGATCTTGGTGTGCAAACTGTCCTAGCACCTATGGTAGATAATGCTGAGCAAGCGCTGGAGATAGTCAAAGCAACACGCTATCCACCCGCCGGTATTCGTGGTGTTGGCAGTGCATTAGCACGTGCCTCGCAGTTCAATAGAACGCCCGACTATTTGACGACAGCGAACGATGAAATTTGCGTACTGGTTCAAATCGAGTCACTTCGAGCTATCGAAGAACTGGATAATATTCTTGCTGTAGATGGGGTAGACGGTGTCTTTATTGGACCTGCCGACCTTAGTGCATCGCTTGGCTATATTGGTCAGCCTAACCACCCTGAAGTGGTTAAAGTGATCGAGCAGAGCATTGCAAAAATCATTGCGGCAGGAAAAGCCCCAGGCATTTTAATGGCGGACAAACAACAAGCGAAACGCTATCTATCGCTTGGTGCTTTATTTGTCGCCGTTGGCAGTGATACTGGTTTATTAATGAACAGTACTAAAGCTTTGGTGAATGAGTTCAAACCTGAACAACATTCCCATGAAGAAACAACAGCATCCGTCTATTAAATGCTGCTTGTAATCTAAACTAGTGCTTTTATGCCTGTTAGTTTAGAAGTTTTATCTTTGGTCACCCTAACTTTGCCCGGCATGATGTCTACTCACATGTCGGGCTTTTTTTATCGTGACATCGCATAACGCTCTCTTTTAATATTTCAATGTATGCTTTAAAACATTAACAGCTGAAGAAACTCCAATCGCTCACAAACAACAAAGAACCTAACTCAATGAAAGAAGAGTGGATCCCCAATATCACGATTGGCCAAGACTATGATGTCGCCTACAAGGACGCCACTATCCATTTTGATGTTCTTGGCAAAATGGCTGACTTTTTTGGGCGCGATATGCCCATGCATCTGCACGCAGAATATTGCCAAATACACCTAATTCGCTCCGGCAATACTTTGTTTAATATTGATCAAAATGTTTATGAGACAAAAGGCTGCGCCGCCTTCTATACGCCTCCAGCAACACCGCATGCGTTTCTAACAGAGCCAACAGCTCCTGGCTATGTCATCACGATTCACAATACCCACCTACAAAAAATCATGGCTGAACTCAACGCATACAGTAATCACAACTCACTACTGATGCCCTTTCATATCGATCAGCAAAAAGACATTAAACCCGAGCTGCGACATTGGGAACAATTGTTAAACCTGTTTGAAATACTGAAGTTAGAATGGAGTCGATCTGCGCTATATCAACGGGACAGTATCGAAGCCATTGTTAAGCTAATTCTGATCTGTATGCTTAGACTCTCAGGTACTGAGCAACCGCAAAAGCAACACAACCAATCTGAAATACTCTGTTTTAGAGAGTTCAGCACATTACTCGAACACCATTTTTTAACGGAAAAAAACATTCAGTTCTATTGCCAATCCTTACAAATCAATGAAAGTAGGCTGAATTACTTGTGTAACAAAATAACCAAACTAAGCCCCAAGAAAATGATCAACGGCCGCGTATTGCTAGAAGCCAAACGTTTATTGACTCACACGAATAAAAACCTCACTGAAATAGCGTACACTTTAGGTTATATCGATCCTTCTTATTTCTCTCGATTCTTTTTAAAAAATACTGGTCTGAGCCCTTCGGATTTTCGAAAGCAATACAGAAAAGCAACCTAGGGAAGGTGCGAACAAGTCCTCTTGTCTCAGCATGTGGATAAAAGCCTGTTGTTCGAGGCGAGTGCCGAATGTGAATAGTGGTTCTATTTTCGAGGTGCTCAACAAAGAATACAGGCTTTTAGAGCATGCCCTTCGGGTCTTTCAGAGCAAACACCACATGTCGTTGCGACTCTTTGAAAGGTACCTACATTCCTTCAGAGTCGCGCCTTATTTGACGATTTCTCTGAAAGACTGAGGCTTAGTAGACTTATTCGCACCTTCCCTAGACCCAAGCAACAACAAGCCATATATAAAAATCATTAGTGTGATATTTATAAAAAACAGCTAGAAACATTCAATAAAAATACTTAACATGTTAATAATTAATCTTATTCCTATGCTTAGCAACAAGGCTGCTATAAGTCATATTTTCTACTAGGTAGGCAGATGATCATGAACACTATTACAAAACAGGATTTAACCACTCTCGCAACACTGCAGCTTTGTCGTGCTGCCATCGATCATGCGGAGCAAATTGATATCCATATTTGCATCACTGTTGTCGACACTTCAGGTCGTAGCCTAGCGAGTGTCGCCATGAACAAAGCACCGCTTTTATCGCAAGACATTTCCCATAAAAAAGCCATCACTTCTGTTTCATTTGGCATACCAACCAAAGAATGGCAAACCCGACTCGCACAGAGAAATAACACCTTACTTGCCTTACAAAGCGAGCCAAATTTCACCTTTTTAGGTGGCGGATTACCTATTTTACTTGATGGTTGTCTGGTTGGTGCTATTGGGATTTCGGGTGGCAGTGAACAGCAAGATATTGACTGTGCGAACGCAGCAATCACCAACCTAAACTAGCCAAAAAAGCTTATTTAAATAGGAGCTTCCATGACCTCAGCGTTGAGTAAATTAACCATCCCATTGCTTGGCTATTTGGTCGCGTTTGGGCCGCTTTCTATCGATATGTATTTACCAAGTTTACCAACTATCGCTAATAACTTAGGCACTACAGATCAACTAATACAAACAACGATCACGGTATTTTTACTTGGAATGGCAATCGGCATGCTCATTTTTGGCCCTTTATCCGATATGCTAGGCCGAAAACGCTTACTCTTAATTGGGATAGGGTTTTATTTTTTGAGTAGTATTGGTTGCGCCATGGCATCGACAGGCGAGAGCCTGATTTTGTTTCGTTTCTTACAATCATTAGGAGGAGCGGCAGCGGCCGTTCTGGGTAGAGCGTTAGTGAGAGACTTGTATGAATTAAAGCGAGCAGCCAATATCCTTTCACACATGCATATCATTTCAATGATGGTCATGCTGGTATCGCCCATACTCGGAGCTTACATTGTTAGCTATTTTGAATGGCGTTGGATCTTTTATTTCTTAGCCTTGTTCTCAATGATCGCCTTTATTGGCAGCGCGTTGTTATTACCAGAAACAAAGCACAGCTCAACGATAAAGCCAAGTTTGCGTCATTATTGTAACAACTACATTGACTGCCTGCGCGCACCATTGTTGGTCCAATATGTACTGACCAACGCTTTTTCATTCGCGGGAATGTTTGCCTTCATCGCAACATCCGCTTTTGTGTATATCGAGTACTTTCACCTTTCAGAAACCCATTATGCGATGTTATTTTCCGCCAATATTGTCGCTATCATTATCGCCACTTTACTCAACTCATATCTCAGTAAACGTTATAGTGTCAGCGTCGCATTAAACGTAGCGGTTGCTATCTCTTTTATGGCGACACTGATCATTTGGGGAATGTATGGCTTTAATGGGGCATCCATTCTCTTATTTGTCATCGCTACCATGCTTTATATCAGTGTCACAGGCGCGATTGGTGCAAACAGCTTAGCCACCTTATTTGAATTACTACCAGAAAAAGCAGGTACAGTATCTGGGCTATTAATAGCTGCTCAATTTGCGATGGGAAGCTTCATTAGTTATGTGGCAAGCTTATTATTCAATGGAACGCCAGCAAGCCTTTTAATCATCATGGCCTGCTGTGGCACCCTTTGCACACTACTGTATTTGAGCACCAAAATAAGCCGTTAATACTGTGCTATGCATCCAATAGATTTTCGATGCAGCTTAAGAGATGACGCTGAACCTTTACTAAGCCCACTTCAATTTCTTGAATGGCGCTATTTATCTCATCAATAAGCGGTTCTGCAGCCTCATAGTCTTGTCTCGAGGTGTTCTTCAGTAAGTTTTCACCAAGTTCAAATAGGCGAAATAACGGAGCTTCAATGGCTTTAAAGGCGTCATGACTTCGATAATTAAAATCATCATCGTCGCCATGTATATACCACTCAGCGAAGACGGTTTTATTTATATCAAGTACATCACTATTAACTTGCTGCCCATTTAACCACGATGAAATCCAAGCATCTTTTAAATTTACTAATTCAAACAATGAAGTCGATCCATGCCCGTACAGCATCGCTTTGTAAGCCGCCGAAATAATGAGCTCAGAAGTAGTATTGGTTTTGGCCATGTTTGACTGGATATTAACGGAATGCTCATGGTGTAAATTAATGCCTTCATTTAACACCTGAATTCGTCGATCGACTTCTGCGGTTGTGGTTTGAATACGCTGCACCAGTGTCGAAATTTCATCGCTGGACTCTCTTGCACGACTCGCCAATCCTCTCACTTCATCAGCTACGACGGCAAAGCCGCGACCATATTCACCAGCGCGAGCCGCTTCAATAGCCGCATTCAGTGCTAACAAGTTAGTCTGTTGAGATATTTTATTAATCACCTCTGCAAAACTATCGATCTCAGTCGCTAAACTTCGCAAGGTTAGCACTTCGACTAAGCTTTTTTCTGCGTCTTCAGACATAAGCTTGGTTGCTTCACAAAGTTTATTCAGCTCTAAATTACTCTTTTGATTTTCACTTTTGACTTCTTCAACTTTACTCATTGGTTCAAATAGCTCTTCAGATACCTGATTCACTATTTGCGTAATAGGCACTAAAAGCCCACTCATTCCACTTAATAAATTTGTAGTAAAGTCTAAGCCATTCCCTGTATTTCCTTGAGAAGATAACTGTTCTTCCAATAACGTTATTTTAGCGTCCTGCTGATCCATTAGTGACTGAAGTTGCTGGTTTTTATTTTCTAATGAGAAAATGATGTTCTTTTGTTCTGTTATTATTTTCGAATTTTTAAAAGCAAACATAACCACTTCCATAAAAAAGGGCCTCAACCTAAATTGAAACCCTATGAATATTAATGATCAAGCTACACGACGCTTTTCTCTAATTTTGCTATAAGTAAATACAAAAATAGATAAAAGAGTCACACTAAATAAAGTCAATGCAATTGGACGATCTAAAAAGACATCAAAACTGCCATTAGATACACCTAAAGCCTGACGCATGCGATTTAAGAACACTGGCCCCAACACCAAACCTAAAATAATAGGCACAGCAGGGATATTATTTCTTTTCATAATATAACCAATCACTGAGAACCCGAGTGCAATAAAGGCATCTGTAAACTGATAATTCTGACTGTAAGCCCCTAGGAAACCGAGAACAAAAATCAGTGCACCAATAAAACGGCCACGAATCCGAGTAATATTTACGATAAACCTCGAAGCAAAAGTTAAGTAGATGAAGATAAAAATATTCATCACGAACAAAGCCACATACAGACCGGAAATAAATTCAGGGTGTTCAGTAAATAATCTTGGACCTGGCGTATAGTTATGAACCATAAATACCGACAGTAGCATCGCCATTAAAGCATCAGCAGGAATACCAAATGCTAACAAAGGCACCAAGACAGACGCTGTTACCGCATTATTTGACGTTTCTGAAGCGACGATGCCTGCCTCAGCGCCTTTACCGAATTCATCAGGATTCTTCGAAAACTTCTGTGCCAAAGTATAGGAAAAGAACTGGGATCCAAATTCGCCAACGCCTGGCAATAGCCCCATCACGACCCCTAAAATTGCCGAACGTATTGCCGTCACTTTATTGCGCATCAAAACAAAAAAGCCTTCAAAACGCCCAGATCCCTCTAATTTCGTTTTGAAAGAGTCATTACCTTTTGCAGAAATCAGTACATACGCTTGCGACATAGCAAAAAGGCCAATCACTGCGGGGACTAATGGCACCCCAGCTAACAGCCAAGGTTGATCAAAAGTGTAAACTTGAGTATTAAAAGATCGATCAATACCAACCGAACCTAAAAACATACCAAGACCAATCATAGCGGCAGCTTCAAGGGCATATTTATTGTGCGCTAGCACGACAAACACCATCCCAAGTAATGCCAGCATGGCAAATTCTGCGCTACCAAATAGCGTCGCGACCTGAGACAAAGTCGGTGCAAAAAACACTAACGATAGAACACTGACGATTCCACCAAAAAATGAAGACGTATAGGCAATCGATAACGCCTTTTTGCCTTCCCCACGTTTGGCCATGGGATAACCATCATAAGTGGTAAGAACAGCCACCGGCGTTCCTGGTGTATTCATTAATATGGCAGGGATAGCGCCGCCATACCAAGCACCACCATAAACCCCTAACAATAATGTCACACCAAACAATGGCTCCATTGTAAAAGTTAAAGGCAACAATATCGCCATTACACCAGCGGGTTCTAGCCCGGGAATGGAGCCGATAGTGACACCAATAAGGGCACCGATAATAACAGCCCATATGACGCCGTTACCAAATACTTCATTGATACCTAATGCTATTAAATCCATAAAAATCTCTAAAAGTATTTATTCATAAACCAAAGGGTTTCACCGCTGAATAGCGTTTCATACAAAAGCACGTCTGGAATCCAGATATTTACCCCAACTCTAAAGATTAGGACAATTAATGCGACAGCAATAAAGGTGTTCAGCACCCAAATTCGCGACATTAGACGACTAAGCCAAACAATAGACAAAACAAACAACAGAGTTGATAGAGTAAAGCCAAGGATCGTAATAGCGTTGACATAAACAAAGAAAAGAATGCCAGTAATAACAACCATACGGTAATAGCTTAGGCTTTCTACAAAGCTTTCCAGCAAGCTTTTTTCTCCCTCTATCGGCCTAATCACCAACATGAGTTTGATAAAAGAAAAGAAAGCTAATATGCCCAAGCCAAATAAAGGTGCGACATACGGCTGGGTATACCAACCATGATCACGTTTAATTTCGAGAGTATGGCTTTGATAAGTAAAAATTAAATAGACACTAACGATGGTTATGACCAGAAAAAACAGTTTGGATTTACGGTGCTCATATTCCATTTTTACCCCCCTCTTTTTTACTAACAACAGTATTAGAGATAGGCACGATCAAAACAGGCACGGTCGTATTATGAATAACTTTTTGCGCCGTTGAGCCTAGGAACATACGAGACAAAGCATTGACACGACGATCCCCCATTACAACCATGCTCGCCTCAACATCTTTTATCGTGTCGACAATTTTTTTAGCTGGGTCGCCAAAACGAACCACAACGTCAATGCTGTCTTCACTGAATTCAATATCACTCAACTCTTCAGCAACGAAATTATGGATTCGCAGCTTCATATAAGTTCGTATCTCGTCTTTCAACGATTCCAAATGCGCATCATGCGCTTTCTTTAATTTGAACCCCACAAAAGAGTCATCATTACCACGGTGAAACTGATCAGAAACATGCAGGAAAAAGATCTTGCCGTTAGAGCAAGCAGCCTGTTCTAACGCTGCGCGCAGTACGACTCGACTCCCTTGTTCTAAATCAGATGCATATAAAATATTTCGCATTTATGGACTCCAAGAGGCCTTTCACAATGTCACGAGCATAACCAAGAAGAGATAAAACAGACGAAAAAGCAGATAACTACATGAATATAGTTATTAAGGCGACGCAGATAGCCGAGGCCGAGTTCATGATTTATCAATACACATCTAAAGTCTGTTTTTAACAAAGTATTGGTGAGCGCTGTAGTCATGCAAAGGTCTTCCGAAATATAGCCATCTAAACCATGGCTATATTTCAGCGTAAGAACTTACTTCGCTCGGTTAACAACCTTACGAACCGTGTTCTCTAACAACCCCTCCATACCAAACTCGACGCCCAATCCAGATGATTTATTACCACCAAAAGGGACGTGAGGTAGCACTTCTGCATGGTTATTTACCCATACCGTCCCTGAATCAAGCTGATCAACAACCCAATCTAGTTCAGCGCAAGGCTCCCCCCACACAGAGCCACCTAAAGCAAACTCTTCGTGAATAGCTTTTGACATAACCTCGTTAAGATCATCGTAAGGAATAACAGGAAGCACCGGACCAAATTGTTCATGACAAACCACATCAATACTGTGTTGTGGGTCTTTAATAATGGTAGGCGCAATAAAATACCCATCTAAGCCAGACGGTAAATCTGCGGCAATAACCTCAGCCCCAGATTCACGTGCATCAGCAATCATAGCTTTCACCTTTTCATACTGATTTACGTTTTGCACAGGCCCAAAAGTCACGCCTTCTTGCGTACCATCACCAACAACTTGCGCCGCGGCTATTTTTACTAAAGCATCGCATAAAGCTTCATATTTAGAACGGTGGACATAGAGGCGTTTTAAACAAGCGCATGTTTGCCCCATATTGACAAAAGAAGTCATGAAAATCTTTTCAGCAATCTTCTCAACATTGGCATTTTCTAAAACAATCCCAGCATCATTACCACCCAGTTCCAGTGTTACCTTTTTCAGGTCACCGGCAACCAAAGAAGCAATACGCTTACCTACCGGTGTTGAACCAGTAAAGACCACTTTTTTAACATCAGGATGCGATACCAAAGGTTCGCCAACTTCTCTTTCACCGATAACACACTGTACTAAGTTTGGTATTGTGTGCTCATTAATAATATCGACTAAACGAAGTGTATTAATGGGCGTCAAAGAAGAAGGCTTAATCACCACGCTATTGCCCGCACGAAGGGCTGGCATGATATGCCAAATGGCAATCATTAAAGGCCAGTTCCAAGGCGTGATGGAGGCAACGACACCAACGGGCATACGATGCACCTCAACACGACGCTCTTCACTGTCTTCCAGCACTTCTGGTTCGAGTGTTAAATCTGCGTTGTAGTGAGTCCATCCCACAGCACCGCCCACTTCAAACTGAGCAAGAAACAATGGCTTTCCTTGCTCTGCTGTAATGATTGCAGCCAGCTCAGGCGCTGCCGCCTCAATGGCATTAGCAACATTATGTAAGGCTGCTGTACGCTCTTCGTGAGATTTCGCACTCCACTGCTTAAAAGCAATCTTAGCGTTTTCAACAGCACTGTTTACGTCATCTGCCGTTGAAGTCTGAATAGACTTATACGTTTGCTTAGTCGCTGGATTAATAATATCTAAAGCCATGTTTCCACCATTCTTTTTATTTTGAGCAATACGATGTGCAATAAATTAATAACTATTTATTCTCGGCTATTAATTTTTTCGCATTTTCGAAGTCAAGTTCGATCAATTTTTGTGCGTTTTTCGCATTTGTCCAGTACACACTCGCACCTGTATTTTCTTGCAGTTTCAGCACTTCAGGTGACTGAAGAGCCGTCTCGGCAATAGCCGCAATTTTGTCGATAATAGGTTGCGGAGTGCCTTTTTTCACAAACAAACCATTCCATAGGGTTTGAGAAATACCCGCTACTTCATTCAAAGTTGGTACATCTGGTAAAATAGACAGACGTTGGAATGTGAAAGAAGTTAAAACCTTCACGTCTTTTGAATCCAAGCAAGGAAGAATTTGTTGTGTCGTTGTATTGATAACATCAGCATCGCCATTGGCTAATGCAGAACAATCTAATGCATCAAAGGCTGAATCGGAGGCAAATTTAAACCCTAATTTTTTCGCAGCTTGAAAAGTAACAGCCGTTGGCGTCGCTTCATAACCAAAGTGGCCTAAAGACACATCATGTGTTTTGGCATACTCAGCCAACTCCGGCAATGTGCTGTATGGCGCATCCGATTTAACGGCTAGAACAAATGGATAATCTAGAAAAATCCCAACTGGAACAAACGCATCAGCAGCGTACGGAGCATTCCCACCTACGACTTGGCTTGTTACTAGATCCACCACAAAAGAACCAATCACACTACCATCAGGACGAGATTGTGCCACTGTTGTTGCACCAAGTACGCCACCGCCACCCGGTTTGTTAACCACAGTCGCTGGTACGCCAGTTTCTTTCGACATTTCTTCAGCAATAACGCGTGTCAAAACATCTTCCAAATCACCAGGAGGAAATGGAACGATGAATTTAACCGGTCGATTCGGGTAGTCTGCCGCGAACGTCGCCGTACTTGCCAATGAAGAAATAACTAAGGTTGAAGCGACTAGCGCTTTTAGAGCAAAATATATTTGTTTTTTCATTTTTATCGTTCCTTTTTAGTAATACAGATCAAACCTACACCCTCAAGCAAGCACCTTCTATGTCCCGATAGGGATATTTTTATCCCTATCGTTTAACAATTTAAGCAGGCCTTGCATTGAAACGTGAACAACTTAGCTTAGTCGTATATTCATTATTTTGTGACCTTGCTCTACCTCTAAATTAGTTAACATGTTCACTAAATTCAAGTGTTTTTTAATTATTTATTGCACTTTTTATGAATCACTATAAAAGCCCTCTTTCCCCTTTTTCTAGAAAAGTCCTAAGTTTTGCCTGAAAAACACATTCCTTAAAAAACATCAAATATCAATACTGTAAAAACTCGATACAAAAAAAATAAGAGGACACATCACATGAAACGTCAAAATCCATTATTGGAAGAGCTAAAAAAAGTACTTCCTGAAATCGCTAGCAATGCAGACAAAGCGGAAGATCTTAGAAAAGTACCTACTGAAAATATTGAACTGCTCAAAAAAGTAGGATTACACAAAGCCTTTCTGCCTAAAGTCTATGGTGGTTATGAGAACTCCTTACCAGAGTTTGGCGACTGTATTGCGGCACTTGCTGGGGCGTGCGCGAGCACGGCTTGGGCGTTTAGCTTACTTTGCACTCACAGCCATCAAATTGCCTTGTTTCCTAAACAGGCACAAGACGATGTTTGGCAAGACGATCCCGATATGTTGGCCAGTAGCAGCATTGCCCCTTTTGGCAAATATCAAGAAACTGATGGCGGTGTTATTTTTACGGGGGATATGCGTTGGAGCAGCGGCTGTGAACACGCCCAATGGGCGCTTTGTGGCTTTCTAAGAGAAAACAAAGAAGGCAAAAAGGACCATTGCTTTGCACTAATTCCTGCGACTGACTACAGTATCGACGATGATTGGTATGCCGCCGCAATGAAGGGCAGCGGCACTAAAACACTCGTTATACGTGACAAATTTGTACCAGAACACAGAATTCAAAAAGCCAAAGACATGATGGAAGGAAAGTCTGGCGGCTTTGGCTTATACCCAGATAGTAAGATTTTTTACGCCCCTTACCGACCATACTTTGCATCTGGCTTCTCTGCGATCAGCTTAGGTATCGCAGAGCGCATGCTAGAAGCATTTAAAGAAGCAACTCAAGGTCGAATTCGTGCCTATACAGGCGCCAAAGTGGGTACAGCGACACCAGCGCTACTACGAATTGCTGAATCGACTCATCAAGTCATGGCAGCTCGAGCTTTTCTGGAAAAAACATGGGATGAACATGCCGAATACGCTGAAGCTCATCAATACCCTGATCGAGCAAAATTAGCAGAATGGCGAACCAACCAAGCCTATGTGGTGAAAATGTGTATTGATGCAGTAGATCGTTTATTCAGCAGCATGGGCGCGAGTCATTGGTATCTGGATAAAGAAGCGCAGCGTCTATTCCGCGATAGTCACATCACAGGCGCCCACGCTTACACCGATTACGACGTTTGTGCGCAAATCTTTGGACGTGAATTGATGGGCCTAGAACCCGATCCATCTCTACTGTAACAAATCGCCTCAATATATAGATAAAAGGTGCTAGCCATGGAGATTCATGACTAGCCCAGTAATACACATAAGAATAAGAGAGAATATTATGAGCTTCGACCCTAAAGAATTCCGCCGCTGCCTTGGCAATTTTGCCACAGGCGTGACAGTGATTACCGCAAAATCCTCTGATGGAACACAAGTTGGCGTAACGGCTAACAGTTTTAATTCTGTCTCCCTTGATCCTCCTCTTGTGCTATGGAGCATCGTTAAAACATCAAGCAGTTATGCCATATTTGAAAATGCAGACCATTTTTCTGTCAATATTTTAGCGGCAGATCAAATTGATTTATCCAATAATTTCGCCAAACCAAGCGACGATAAATTTGCCAATATTAAGACACTAGATGGTATCGGTGGTGCACCACTGCTAACAAACACAGCGGCTAACTTTCAATGTGAAAAATACCAAGTTGTCGACGGTGGTGATCATTGGATCATGATTGGTAAAGTCGTTGCGTTTGAAAACTTTGGCCGCGCACCGTTACTTTACGTACAAGGCAGTTATGCTGGTGCGATTCCTTTTACAGGGGCTAAAACACCGGCTCAAAATGTCGCATCAGATAAAACACTGGCGCGTTTGCATGACAGTGCTATTTATCTGATGCACAAAGTGCTGCAAAAAGTCCAAGAGAACTATCTGCCAAAGCAATCTTCAACAGGACTAAGCACCAGTGAAGCTCGATTGCTACTTGTCTTAAGTGACACGGCCGGAATCACCATTGATGATTTAACTAACTTGGTAACTATTCCATCGGTTGATGTCATCGACGGTGTTGAAAGCCTAAAAGGCTTTGAGCTGATTAACAGCGACCTTGAACTTACTAAAAAAGGCCAAGAGATGGCTGAGCGCTTGTGGGCGATATCAGACCAACAACAAGCCGATATCTTTGCCAACCTGAAAGAAGACGAATTAAACAGTTTTAAACTTCAGTTACATCAATTACTAAAAAAACTGTCTTAATTAACTAGAGTTCATTGACCTTTAAGGCAAATGTGAAAAAATCCCCTCGTGGGATTTTTTTATGTATGTATAATAACTTTTTATTTAACAAGTTAAGTTATTAATTGTACCAATGATTCCCATCCCCTATTTTATTTTATTGGCCATGTGCAGCCCTATCGCACTTAACGCTATGTTGCCGGCTTTACCTGCCATTGCGCAGCAACTTGACATTGACTCATCAACAGTACAATTAAATTACTCACTCTATCTAGCCGCCCTTGCTTTAGGGCAATTCTCAGTGGGCGCCGTCATTGCCAGGCTGGGAAACCGATCTACCATACTATTAGGAATATGCACCTTTGTTGTGGGTGGATTGATTGCATTAGCAACAGACCAGTTATTTTTTATGCTGCTTGGGCGGGTTTTACAAGGTATTGGCGGCGCATTTAGCATGGCGATGGCAAGAGCGTTACTCGTTGCCAGTTCAGGAGAGAAGCTCGCTTCGCAGCAAATGGGCTATGTGGTAATGGCCATAGCGTTATCGCAAAGTATTGCGCCATTAATTGGTAGCTCATTAAATACTCATATAGGCTGGCAAGCGATCTTTGCATTTTCAGCTATTCAAGGTACTGTTTTATTACTACTTAGCCTCAAATTAATTAAACCAGAGCTCCAAAAGCCAACAAAGCTACCGCTTACAATGATGCTCCATCATTATATGAGCCTAATTCGTCAGCCAACATTTAACCGTTACGCCATTGCCAACACACTTATCGCACTTTGTTTTTATCTATTCATCAGTGCCTCCCCCTATCTAACCAAAGATTTGAGCGAAAATAGCCTAGCTTATGGCTATTGGTTCATGCTGGTATCGGGCGCCTTTATGCTCGGCGGCTATCTAAGTACATTATTAAATAAACCGCTTTCATTGGATAAATCAATCCTACTTGGAAACAGCCTATGTATTTTTGGAGCGGGTACTCTATTGGTACTGCAAATAAGCTTACCAATGAGTTTTGCGACGCTTTTTTTACCCATGTCTGTCATTACATTAGGTCGTGGTATAAGCCAGCCAAGCTACCAAAGTGCGGCGATAGGAACAGCGAATGAATTAGCTGGTATGGCGGCAGGATTACTTGGATTTCTTCAATTAAGTTTTGGGGCAATCTTTGCTCAAGTCGTTCCTCTGTTGATTGACCTGCATCCCCATATGATTGCCTTTGCCATCTTAGGCTGTACACTTTTAGCAACCGTTACCCATAACAATACCAGAACCATGAAATAGCAATAGCCTCGGCGCCATGCGCTAGCATTCTATTTAGAAAGCGCATTTGATACTTTAAGATAATATTTTTAGGAATGAATGAGATTACATGAAAAGATTAGAAGACTCTCTGACACTGCAATTATTAAGAGCACGTGAATCATCCATGACTTTTTTTAGGCCTGTGCTCCAAAAAGCAGGCTTTACTGAGCAACAATGGCGAGTCTTACGTGTTTTAAATGATCATGAAGAATTAGAAGCAAAACAACTGGCGCATTTGTGCTGTATTCTTAGCCCTAGTTTGACGCGCATTATTACGCGCTTTGAAGATGATGGTTTTATAAAACGCAAAAAATCCCCTACTGATCAGCGCATATCCTTGCTTTCGCTAACCCCTAAAGCCAACAAAGTTGTCAAAGAATTCCGCCCTGAAGTGGATGCGGCTTACCAACGGCTCAAAGACAAACTGGGAGAAGATAAGCTTAAAGAACTCAGTCGGTTGTTGAGCGATATTATTGCTTTAGAGAGTTAATATTTTTTATTCAGCATACGCTTATGGTGACATAGATCTTCAATCGCAATGAAATAGGCAATCTCTCAGCCTATTTCATTTGCACTGCCTTTTGAGTGTTAAAGCTTACAAATTCTTCGATAATAATCGGTAACTATCTAAACGATCCGCTTGACTATGTGTCACGGTAACAAGAGAAATTTCATCAGTGTTAAATGTCTCAGCCAGAGATTCCATTTCGGCCCAACACTGCTCTGATGTGCCTATCGTATAACTGGCCTCAATATGATCAAACATAGCTTGATGAGAAGCGGGCATGGCATGATATCTATCTCGCACTTGAGCTGGTGTTAAAAAGTCTTCCCGCTCGCCGATTTGAGTAGCAAATTTACGATACACGGCGGTGCCTGCTCGAAGTTTTGCTTCCTCTTCTGTTTCTGCACAAATACAAGCAATGGCCAACATCCTTTGTAATGCTCGCTCATGCCCTGCCTGTTGCCATGCTTTCTGATGAGCGTCAAAAATACGTGGATGACAGTTTTCAGAATCAATAAATCGTGCCAAAGCCAAATGATAGCCTAATTGCCCTGCCAACTCAGCACTACCGCCACTTGATCCTAGCATCCATAAATCTGGTACATCTTGCACTTCGGGCATTACATGTATCGTGCTAAAAGGATGCCCCTCCTTAAAAGAACCATGAATAAAACTTTCTAGTAAATCCGCTTGTTCTGCATAAAACTGACCATTAGAGGCTTTATTAGGAAAAGCTAAAGCGGCCGATGTTATAGCGGAACCACCAGGAGCACGCCCAACACCAAGATCTATACGACCAGGAAAAAGTGATGCCAGCATAGAAAAGCACTCAGCCACTTTTAACGGACTGTAATTAGACAGCATCACGCCACCGCTACCTATCTTCATTCGCTGCGTGATACTGGCCAAATGCGCGACTAAAATTTCAGGGCAAGGATTTGCAAAGTGCACACTGTCATGATGTTCTGCTACCCAGTAACGGTGATAATTCAACTCATCACATAATTTTGCCAACTCGACCGTTAGTAAAGGGGCGTCACTTTTGCTATGGGAACCGTGGACTGGCGTTTGGTCCACAACCGATAATTTTATCTTCATAGGTCGCTCTCATCATTAAGAATATAATTAACATGTTAACTTATTTATTTTAATCGATGAAGATTTGTTGGTAACTAAATGCCGAGCTGTATTTCAAGCTGCAGGCTACCTGCTGATTAAAGATGGTGACTATGCTTAAAAGCACAGCCACCTGTACGCCATTTAAACCTATTTTGCAGGTTATAGTTCGTTCTGAACTTTATCTAGAATAGACCAAATTAGATCTAACCAATCCTCATGCTCAGGTTTCATCAAAGAGGAACGTAGACAAGTCGTATATTCACTATCAACAACCACATCTGGGTATGCTTTTTTTATCAAATAAGATGGAAAACTAAAAGTAGCCAAATACAAGTGCTGTTTTTCTGCGGCATGAAATGTCTGATCAGATAAGCGTGATATTTCACTCGTACTCATCGCTTTTGGTGCCCACATCACAATATCCATATCTGGTACAAGCGGCGTAATGAAGCGATCATCCTGTGCTAAGCGAGAAAAAAGCGCCTCCGCAGCGCGACGACAACTCGCCAAACCATTAGCAAACTCACTACCAGCCTGCAGTGGAAACATTTGCATGGTTGTCCATAATGCAACAGCTGAAGCACCTGCACGAGAACATTCGAGACTGATTTCACCTAAATGAAGTTCGTCTGAACTAAAGTAAGTATAAGGTGAATCGTGTTTATAAAAACGTCCCACCTCTGGGTCTTTGAATATGACACAACCACACCCATAAGGCTGAAGCCCATGTTTATGAGGATCAATCACAATAGAATCAACACAATGAGTAAGTGCAAACGCATCACACACATTAGACGGCAAGGTATCCACCAGCTTGTAATAACCGCCGTAAGCCGAATCAATATGTATTCTAAAGTCGTACTTATCTTGTAATGCCAGTATTTCTGGTAGCGGATCAACCGAACCCACTGCCGTGGTACCTAGCGTCACTACAACGGTACCAATATCTCCCTGTTTTAGCTTTTTCTCGAGAGCGACAACATCCATACGAGCTTTGTCGTCTACTGCGATCGCCTCGAAAGGAATTTGTAGTACGCCACAAATACGATTATGGGTATAGTGCGCCTGTTGTGAAGCAACAATTTTCTTACCTGGATGTATCTGATTAGCCACCCATAACGCTTCTAAGTTAGCCAGCGTACCACCGCCAGTGAGATGCCCTATATAGTCTTGCCAACCAAACATCTTGGCGATCCCAGCAACGGCTTCCTTCTCCATTGCCGAACTGGCTTTACCGCCATCTAAGGCATGATTATTTGGATTGATCCACATGGCCATCATGTAAGCCATGCGCGCAACAGGATGAGGAGGCTTCAGCATTTGTCCTGCATAAAGTGGATGCGGGTAAGGATAGTTATCCCACATTTTCTCTGCTGCCAATAACAAAACATCTTCTGCACGTTTTTGGTCATACTCCGTCTGGAATTCCGGCAAGTCGGTGTAGCCCTCAGCTAATTTATGCACCGCTTTTTCTAATAGCCCAATACTGTTAGTTTCTATCGTCATGTTGTTCCCTATAATCTTGTTGCGATACTAGCAGGTGCAGTATCTGCCATATTGAAAGGTCAAACGACCAGGTATGATGAGGAAGAATATTAAGGGTAAGTCTGTGCGGGTCATCTGAGAAATGAGTCATGCTCAAGCGTTCTATGCAGAAAAATCATACCCCATAGACATTAATAAGGTTTTATAGAAATCAAACTATTAGTCGAGTTTGCTATCGGTTTTTTTTAATCTCACAGACTTAAAAACCGAGCTTTGAGAAATGGCAGTGTAATGGAAAGGCAACGCCGACAATCAGTTTGGTATGAAAGAAAAGAGAATAACTTATTGAGAGGTCAATAAGTCAAAATTAGGACATGCCTCTAGGGGAGTAAATAGAGCGAGATAACTGATCCGCAATAATTTCTCTCAGCCATCGGTGAGCACTGTCATGTTGGTGAATACTATGCCATAGCACGTAGTAATTATGCTCAGGGATATTATCCATTGGCAAACTTAAATGGGTTAAGTCATAAATTTCACCAGCCCTTAACGCTATGTGCTTAGGTGCGACCAACAACATATCCGTACTTGCGATCACCTTAAAAGCGGACGTATAAAAAGGCACTTCAAACGCAATGCGCCTTTGTTTATGCAAGCGACTTAGCTCTATATCAAAGAAACTATCCTTATCGCCACCAATGGTAATACTAACAAACGGATACGCTAGCAGCTGTTCTAGACTAAGATCACTTTTTTGTAATAATGGGTGATCTTTACGCAGCAACAAAGCAGGTTCGTCTCGGCCTAAATGAATACCATAAAGATTATCCGGTACTTGATTAATCATGGTAGCGACAAAATCAATTGGTTTTGATCCTAGACTGTCTAACCAATCGGATTGCCACGTTTTAAAGGTTAAATCGATTTGATTAGGTTGTTGATGCAAAGAAGACAAGATGTCGGGAAAAATGAAATTAGCCACATAATCTGTACAAGCAAACGTAAAACGTCGCTGGCACAAAGAAGGGTCAAAGGCTTCCTGTTGACGTAAATTATCAATCTGATTAAGAAGGTCTTGCAATCTCGGCTTGAGTTGCTGAGCTCTCGCCGTGAGCAAATAGTCATTGCCTTCTCTTACCAACAGTGGGTCGCCAAAATACTCCCGTAACTGAGCTAATTGTCGACTAATGGCAGACTGTGTCAGATGTAAGGTTTTTGCAGCGCCCGTCACATTACGCTGTTCTAACAATACGGCTAAAGCTCGCAACAGGTTGAGGTTTAAGCGCTCCATAAAACTCTCTTTCCGAAAAAGAAATAAGGCTTAACAATATCACTTTGCCTATAGCGAAACCACTTGATACCAAAACACATTAAAAACGCCTTTTACACTGATAGAAAGTACCCTGAACTTCAATTCCGATTAAACTCAATTTTAGCTTTTATTGTCTTCTTATTGCTTCCCACTCTTAACTGAGGATCTAATTCCTAACCAGTAAATTGAAAAAACTGACATAAGCAACAAGGCAGCAGCAATCGGATGATTAATGAGATTCGTGATATCCCCACGAAGAATAGTCGCAGTTTGGCCTAAGGCAAGTTCAAACCGCGGTCCGAGAAAATAGGCAATGACAAAAATGACGATCGGATAGTTCAATGCGTTCATTATCATACCTATTGCGGCAAACATCAGCATGACATAGACACCGAACATACCACCAGTAGACAGATAAACCCCAACCATGCATAGCACAAGCCCACTTGAAAACACTATCGACTCAGGGGCCGTAATCAATTTTGCCCATAAGCGCAGTCCAAATAATCCAAAAATAAGGTTACAAACGTTAGCTATCATCATGGCGCCAAATAATCCGTAGACGAGTTGCCCCTGCTCTTCGAACAATAACGGCCCAGGCTGTAATCCTTGAATCATAAAGGCACCGATAAGCAAAGCAGCCGAGACGCTCCCCGGTATACCCAGCGTTAGTAATGGGATCAAACTGGCGCCACCAACAGCCGAATTGGCCGACTCTGTCGCTGCAATACCGCGAAGATCCCCTTTACCAAAGCTTTCAGGATCTTTAGCCGCTTGTTTCGTCGAGGCATAGCTCATAAAAGCGGCCGCGGTCGACCCAATCCCCGGTACAATGCCGATACAGATTCCTATCAGTGCGCCACGCAACAACACAAAACGACAAGATAAATATTCAGCCAAACTCACCCGTTTTTGATCATCGGTCTGATTTCGGGGAATATGCAATGCGGGCCGCATTCCACCAGACATTCCAGCAAGGCGAGCGATAATGACAGATACCGCCAACGACCCAATCGCAACCGATGAAATAGGAAAACCGCCATACAAATCAGTAAAGCCAAACAAGAATCGAGGTGTCGAGTGCTCTGGGTCAAGACCAACCGTCGAGACAAGCAACCCCAAAGCGGTCGCAATGATGCCCTTTGTCACCGATGCACCAATCAGTCCAGAGATCAGCGCAAAAGCCATAATTATCAGCGCAAAAATCTCAACTGGCCCCATCTTTAATGCGACAACCGCCAACGGCGCTGCCACGGTAATCAAAACCAGATCACTCAGCGTATCACCGCTAACCGAGGAATAGAGCGACATTTTTAACGCTTTAAGTGGCTTCCCCTTTTTCGTCATCGGATAGCCGTCAAACGCCGTCGCACTGGCGTCTGGTGTGCCAGGCATATTGATCAAAATTGCCGGAATAGCTCCCCCCACCAGCCCACCTTTATTAACTCCAATCAGGAAACCAATGGCGGATAAAGGCGCAAATACCAAGGTAAAAGGAATAGCGATCGCGATAGTCATTTCTTGACTGCTCCCGGGCATTGCGCCGACGAACTGTCCGAGAACCACACCGGACAAAACGAAAAGGATAGTGGTCAGAGTAAACGCATCACCCAAACCGGCAAGTATTGTATTGAAATCAACCATAATGGTTCCTTTATGACAAAGCTCTACCGAGGACCTGTTCTACAAGCAACCAGACCCCCAATGGAATCAAAATACCGCCGAGCAACAACCAGTACCAACGCCTCTCACCGATGAAAAGCATAATCAGAAGCGCAAAAATAGGAGCTACATATTCAAATGCAAAGAGTTTCATCAACCAAGCAGTCGCTACCATCAACGCTAAAAGAACGACTGTGCGTAAAACAACACGACCATTAAAGCCAACATTATCTTTCAGCGTTATCAATTGTATCGACGATGCTCCGACGATAATCCACAACAATATTGTAGGAAGAGTGGCAGGAACAATACGACCGTAAGATACCGTTTCCACCTGTTGAGGCATCACTTGAAACAGAAAAGTGAGGCCAAAGACCAAAATCCCCCCTGTCACGATACGTTCTAAAGACATGTTCCCCCCTTAAAAAGCCGCCGGACTTTATCAAGCACCAGCGGTCATATTTCTTAGTTTTCTGACTTAAACACCGACGCTTTGAGCAATGCTGTAATATCAGTAAGGCCATTTACCAGCTTGTCTTCTGTGCCCTGTGGCCCTAGATTAGTTGGCGTTGTCTGCATAACGTTGCTAATGAGCTTGGTTAAAGCATCTGAGTTGATTGCTTCATCAAGCGCTTTGGCTAAGGCATCCTTAGCCTCTGGCTCTAGCCCTTTAGGCGCGGCCAAGTAGAAGTAAGGTTCAGCGGAATAAGGATAGCCCTGTTCGATGAATGACTTGGTTTCAGGTGAGTAGCCCTGATGAGTCTTCGTCCCAACAGCAAGCATTTTTAGATCACCCGATTCAACGTATTGGATATGCGCACCTGCGCCCCAACCTGCCTGCAATTGACCGCCCAACAAACCTTGAATAATTTCTGCGCCACTCTTATAACTAACCAGTTCAAAACCGGCATCTTCGGTATTATTGATGGCCTGCATCATCAAACGCATCTCTCCACCATCAAAGCCAACCAGTGCGCCATCATGTGTTTTCGAAAACTTAATAAGTTCGCCAATCGTATTATACGGGGCATCGGCTGGTGCCACGACGGCAAGTGGCGCAACCACAACAGTCGCTAAGTAGTCAAAACTGTCTGTCGAGAAAGGAAGCGTATCGCCACGCTCCGCCAGATTAATCAGTGTCGGAATTGTGACCCCCATACCGATTGTGCGGCCATCCGCTTTTTGATAAACCAGAGATGAAAACATGGCAATACCGCCACCGCCTGGCTTATTTTTTACTATGACATTCCAGCCAGTATTTTCTTCCATTTGAGTAGCGATTGCGCGAGCTAGCGTGTCAGTACTACCGCCAGCACCAAAGCCAACTTCTAATGTCACAGGACCATTCGGCGTCCAATCGGCTAAAGCAATTCCTGGTATTGTCATTACCGCAGCGCACGTAGCTACTTTCAAAATATGAGTGAGTTTCATTTTTCTGACCTCTTTAGGTTTTAACGTGAGAGAAACAAGGTTTGAGTGGTTTTGCTTAACATGTAACAGTCACTCCTCAAAAAGATCTTCAGACAATTTTGAGTACTCGTAGCCACTCATGAAAAGCTGTCTTGTGTTGCCACTATTAGGGAAACTTACATTGGAACTCGTTACGGTTTCTTTATTCACTTAGAACCTCCAAGGTATTATTTTTATAATGAAATATAAGGAAGAATCTTAAGAGTAAAACTCTGCTAACCAGCTGAGAAATGAGTCGTACTCACTGGGCATATGCATAAAACTCATAAGCAGCCAGTGGCTTTATGAGTTAGTAAGAAAGGTCAAGATCATGGCTTCTGTGGCCATACAAAACGTTCTATTTAATCAAAACAAAATAGTTAACATGTTAAGCTATTTACTTTAATCCTTTAAGATTTAATAATAGAGACGAGATTAATAAAAAATAACTCACTTTGAGACCTTTACACGACGTCGCGAGCGAAGGTCTCACTTTATTTATTGACCAACACATAGGTGATACTCATGTTAAAGGATATGTCCCTTCTTAAATCTCGCTGCTTAGTTAATGGTGAGTGGGTTGAAGCTGAAGCGAAAACCACACACCCAGTCACCAATCCAGCAACGGGCGAAACCATTGTTGAGATTCCTCACCTTTCTCCTGAAGAAATCCCTGCAGTGATTGAAGCTTCCAAAGTTGCCCAAAAGAAATGGGCCGCTTTACCTGCTAAAGAACGCTCTGCTGTTTTGCGTCGTTGGTTTGAGCTAATGATTGAGAATACAGATGATTTGGCCTTACTAATGACATCGGAACAAGGCAAACCGCTTGCAGAAGCAAAAGGCGAAATTGCTTATGCCGCCTCGTTTATTGAATGGTTCGCTGAAGAAGCCAAACGCATTTATGGCGATACGATTCCAGCGCCACGAGCAGACCAAAGGTTAACCGTTATTCGTCAACCTATCGGTGTTACCGCAGCAATTACGCCTTGGAACTTCCCTGCTGCCATGATCACGCGAAAAGCCGCTCCGGCTTTGGCAGCGGGTTGCTCGATGATTGTTCGTCCTGCAGATCTAACCCCTCTTACGGCGTTAGCATTGGCGGAATTAGCCCAACGTGCCGGTATCCCAGCGGGAGTTTTTCAAGTTGTAACCGGTTCGGCTAGTAAGATTGGCAAAGTTCTGACTGATAGTCATGTAGTGAGCAAGCTGTCTTTCACAGGCTCCACAGAAGTAGGCCGTTTATTAATGGCGCAATGCGCTGACACCATCAAAAAAGTATCTTTGGAACTTGGCGGCAATGCCCCTTTCATCGTCTTTGACGACGCAGATCTTGATAAAGCGGTTGAAGGCGCAATGGCCTCTAAATACCGTAATGCGGGACAAACCTGCGTTTGTGCCAATCGTATTTTGGTTCAACGTGGCGTTTACGACGAGTTTGCTGCCAAACTCACAGAGAAAGTTAAAGCATTAAAAGTGGGTAATGGTGCAGAGGCAGGCACAGACATTGGCCCTATGATCGAAGAAAAAGCCATTTTGAAAGTGGAAGAACACATTAAGGATGCCGTTAGCAAAGGCGCGACCTTAGTGCATGGTGGTGATCGTTTAGGTGGACTATTTATCACACCAGCCATTCTAACGGGCGTAACACCTGAAATGAACGTTGCTCAAGAAGAGACTTTTGGCCCTCTGGCACCACTTTTCCCATTCGATACGGAAGAGGAAGCTATTGCGATGGCGAATGACACTATTTTTGGCCTAGCCGCGTACTTCTTTACCCGTGACCATGCTCGCATGATTCGCGTATCAGAATCGCTAGAATACGGCATGGTTGGTCATAACACCGGCTTAATTTCAAATGAAGTAGCCCCTTTCGGCGGTGTGAAGCAATCAGGACTTGGCCGTGAAGGCTCTAAGTACGGAATCGAAGATTATTTAGAAATGAAATATATCTGTAGTTCCATTGCTTAGTTGTTAAAACATAGCAGCATTAGACCTCAGGCCTTCTCATCGAAGTGCCTGAGGTATCTATAGCGTTATTTTATGATGATATTTGTTAATCAACAGGATGGATTAAATAAAACAATTATACTGATTAAAAGACCCAAATAGTCTTTTATCAAAAGATCTTAGAAACTGAGTATCCGTTTTTAGCAAAAATGCTTTAACCCGATTTTTAAAAGGTACATGCTTTGCATTACCCCATTAAAAAATTCAAATAAAAATTATTCAGGGTGAAAATTATGCTCCAAAATAGTGCTTTTGAAATTCAATCTCAATCTCCTCTTTCATTTAAAGAGACCATTGATATTGAAGAACATGCAGGAAACATGTCGGGATGGAAGGTCCGCTATGACCAAATATCCGCAGGACAATTTGCAGGAAGCATTACAGAGCTCAACTTAGCTGGCATGCAGCTAATCAGAGACAAGTCTAACCAGGCGATAATTAAAAGTGGTGAGTCAGTACCTGACACCATCATGTTTACCCTACCTTTGACCCCCGTCGTTGAAAATCTATACTGCGAGGGACATATCTTCAATCCATCGAATTTACTGGTATCTAACTGGCAAAACCTTCCAGAAATTAAGACGCCAGCAAACCTAGATGTAATTTGCATTAATGCCGAAAAAGATCTTTTACAAAACGCACTTGATCGACAAAATATTATCCTTGATATATCGGATACAGCGCATTGTTATGGGCTAGACAAAATAAGCAATCAGGATGAATTACTGAACCTACTGAAAACAGTGATGACACCAAATAACACTCAGGCGCTGTTAGAACACGAAGCAATTCGAAAAGGAATAAGAGACACCTTACTGCAGAACTTGCTCGAGCTAGTTAATGAAGAGGAAGTCCAATATTTAACCTCTTTAGCACGAAAGCGTATTGTCGATAAAGCAAGAGACTATGTTCTAGCCAATATCAACGACGCCCCTTCGATTGTTGACTTGTGCAATAACGTGGGAGCCAGCCGCAGAAAGCTGCAATATTGTTTTCAGGAAACGCTAGGAATCAATCCCGTCACCTACCTAAGAACCATTCGACTCAATTCCGTGCATCGTGAATTATTAATGCAAGATGGCACCAAACAAGTGCAAAATATTGCGGCAAAATGGGGTTTTTTGCACTTAAGCCGCTTTGCAAATGACTACAAACAACTATTTGGAGAGCTTCCGTCGGACACCCTTAAACGAAATCAATAGTAAGTTTGCCAATTTCGGCTAACACATTTTTTGCACCGCTATGTAGTCTGAAGAGACAAAATAATTACATATAGGGAACAAAAAATGAAAACTCTTAAAAACAAACTACTATTAGCAACCATGGGTGGCGCCACCTTATTCGCAGTACCAAACTTGGCATTAGCAACTGAAAACGGTGCGCCCACAACAGCAATGGGTGTTTATGATTTTGGCGCGGGCTTTATGCCACCAGCAACCGATGTTGGCGCCTTTGGTTTACGTACTGCCTACTATAGCTCTGATTCGAGCAGAAATGCCGCTGGTAATGACAACGGCACTGACTTTTCGCTAGACGTACTCAGCCTTGGTTTAGCTTATATAAAAATGACCAATCACGAAATTTTCGGTGCTAAGTATGGCTTTAGTACAGTTGTACCTTTCTTCAGTATGGACGCATCTCTAAAAGTACCCGTCGCTTCGATCGACCGAAGTGCAGATGTTACAAAACAAGCAGACATACAGGTCACACCATTGATCCTACAGTGGAACTTGTCTCCAAACTTAGCTATGAACGCACAATTCCAGATTCAGGCCCCAACAGGTGATTATGATAAAGATCGTCTGGTTTCTCCTGGCTTAAATCATTGGGCTTTCTCGCCTATTTATAATGTCAGCTACATTTCTGACACCGGTTTTGAAGTGTCTTCCAGCTTTGAGCTCGACATCAATACGAAAAACTCAGACACAGACTATAAAAACGGTATCGAATATCGTCACGAATTTGCTGTTGGACAACACGTCAATGAGTGGACTTTGGGGTTGGGCGGTTACTACTACCGTCAGTTAACGGATGACAAAACTTACTCTGGCTATACTGGTCAAGCAATCGTAGATGGCAATCGTGCAGAAACCTTAGCTGCTGGACCGGCGATAACCTACTTTAAACCTGGATCACCTATGGTTTCTTTCCATGCCTACAAAGAATTTAAAACGTCTAACCGAGCGCAAGGTTACAACCTAGCTTTACGTGTTTCTCAATCATTCTAAGAGGTAATTGTTATGTCTATTGATCAATCATTACCGAGAAAAGCATCAGGAAGTAAGGAAGGTCTTATCCTTGTACTGGGTAGCAGTCTTACTATTATGGGTTCTGTCATGGTTGCTCCCATGATACCCAAAATCGGGGCAGAATTCGGGCCAACCACGCCTGATGCAGCCACCCTAGTACCCTTAGCCATTGCAGGTCCTGCATTAGCAATTGCCATTTGTGCGCCCTTAGCGGGCTGGTTAGCAGATAGAGCTGGTCGTAAGAAATTACTTGTTATAGCCACGTTCCTATACGCACTCTTCGGTTTTGTACCCGCTATTTTAGGCGACTTAAATAGCATTGTAATCTCTCGCCTCCTCTTCGGTTGTGCTGAGGCCGCCATTATGACGTGTTGTACTACGTTAATTGCCGATTATTGGCTTGGTGAAGAGAGGATGAAGTTTGTCAATTTCCAAGTGATAGCCATCGGATTAATTGGCTCCTTGTTTTTTGTTATTGGTGGAGTACTGGGTGAAGAATCGTGGAGAACACCGTTTTATCTCTACCTTCTGCCGTTATTACTCATTCCATTTATGCTCAAAGTACTTTGGGAGCCGAGCAAAGAATCAAGGACGGATGAATCGGAAGCCTTTGCGGGAGTACCAGCATCAGCAGAAAAAATCGCTATGTTTCCACTTATCATCAGCTACTTAATGATACTAGGCGGTATGGTATTGAACTTTGTGATTCCAATTCAAACGCCTACTTTACTGGTTCAAATGGGAGTGACATCCACAACCGAAATAGGTATGTCTGCGGGATTAAGCTTACTTGCAACCCTAATAGGTTCAATCCTTTGGCCTGTATTGCGTCGCCTATTCGGACTTAATCTTTGCAACGCCATACTGTTTGCTTTGGTTGGTACAGGACTATGGCTACTTTCCAATGCAACGACGTACCAACAAGTACTTTTTGCAGTAACGATTCAAGGTATTGGTGCTGGTCTAATGGTACCTAATATCATGGCCGCAACAATGAACATCCTTCCTGCAAAAGTACGCGGTCGTGGTTTGGGGATTTTCACATCCAGTTTGTATCTTGGCCAATTTGTAAGCCCGATCATTGTCAGCATTATTTTATCAACTGGCTCTGATCTTCGAGGCACTATTTACAGCCTCGCTATTGCTGGCTTTGTTGTTGCTGCTTTGTGGGTCATTTCAAGTATTTTCCTAAGCAATAAAGGCTCAAGTCCAGAGTCAGAAAGCTCTTTACCTTAGCTAAAAATCTTAACCGGGCAACACTATGTTGCCCCTTTTCTAAGTGGATATTTTTATGAAAGACATACACAACTTAGTCGACACCCATGATGGAATCGGTCTCGCTGAACTCGTTAAAAAAGGCGAGATCAAGTCCACTGAACTATTAGAGTGTTGTATTGAACGTGCTGAGAAAGTGAATCCTGAGATTAATGCTATTG
Source organism: Marinomonas sp. ATLA20 (assembly GCF_057180105.1). Lineage (NCBI taxonomy): Bacteria > Pseudomonadati > Pseudomonadota > Gammaproteobacteria > Oceanospirillales > Oceanospirillaceae > Marinomonas > Marinomonas sp. ATLA20. The sequence goes on along the minus strand of NZ_JBXUKU010000004.1, from coordinate 165,554 downwards.
CAGAAAAACTCTACGACTCTGCTCGAAAAGCAACGCCAAGTGATGGCCTATTTTCAGGTGTACCAACGTTTGTCAAAGACTTGTTTGCACCTGTAGCAGAAGCCCGTATGACAAATGGCTCAAACGCTCTTGGTGAAGCACGTCCAGGCATGGACGATAATCTTGTTAGTCGTCTGCGCAAAACAGGCTGTACTTTTATTGGTACCAGCACAGCACCTGAGTTTGGAGCCTCTTACACGACCGAGTCCACCCGTTTTGGCCCAACCCGTAACCCATGGAATACCGACCACAGCTGTGGCGGATCAAGTGGTGGTTCAGCCGCTCTGGTTGCCGCTCGCGTCGTACCCTTTACTCACGCTAATGACGGCGGTGGTTCTATTCGAGTCCCCTCTTCTTGCTGTGGCCTTTTTGGAATGAAACCAAGCCGTGGCCGTATGCCAAATGGTCCTTTAGTAGGTGAAGGTTGGGGAGGATTCGGTACGGCTCACGCCATCTCTCTTTCGGTGAGAGACAGCGCTGCCTTAATGGATCTTACGGCTGGCATGGATCTCGGTGCGCCCTATGCATCACCTGGTCAATCCATGTCATTTCTCGAGGCAACAAAGACGCCCGTTCGCCCACTGCGTATCGCATTAGTGGAAAGCATGGATCCATGGCCAAGTTCCCCTGAGTCTTTGGCCGCTGTTAGGCATGCCGCAAAACTGTGTGAAAGCCTAGGACATAAGGTGACTCAAACTGTCTTACCTGTCGATTTGTATCAGTTCTTTGATCAGTGTTTCGATATCATCGGTACTAACACCAAAAACTATGTCGAACTTTTGGGAGAGATGCGTGGCAAGCCAGTGTCTCTAGAAGAGTTGCAAGTTCATACACGCATAATGATTCGTGAAAAGGGTGACATAGGTGCGATTCAATACGTAAGAGCCATTGAATCCATGCATGCATTAGGCCGTAATTTCGCTAATTATATGAGTGATTATGATGTCATTTTGACACCGACACTTGCTAAACCACCGGTACTCATTGGCACGCTGGACGTGATGGATGAGAGCAAGTCTGCTGATGATATGATTCAGAATTATCACAGCTATTCGCCCTACACATGTCTTTTCAATGCCACAGGACAACCTGCTATGTCAGTTCCGCTTTATTGGACGGAACATGGCTTACCAATTGGCGCTCATTTCGCAGGACGGTTTGGCGATGAAGAAACCCTTTTCTCTCTTGCCGCCCAACTCGAAGCCGCACAACCTTGGTTTAATAACCGACCAAAATTAAGCGCTTGTTTATAACTGCCCTTTTCTATTCTGATTCACCTCCCTTTAACCCCGAAAGATTCGTTCGGGGTCTTTTTTTATCTAGGCCTTTTTCCATGGGGATAGACTTAATGATGTCTTTAACATATCGATAAAGCCTGATACTCGTGCTGAGCGTTCATTTTTCCCACTGCTCACCAGAGCAACAATATCAGCATCAGGCAACTGATAACTAGAAAGTAATTGTACTAATTCTCCCCGCTTTATTTCTGGCGTTACATCCCACTCCGATCGCATAATAATACCCAATCCTAAAAGAGCCCAGTCTTTAACCACACGCCCTTCATTACTTGCCAAGCTTGGATGAATACGAATCGAGGAATGTTCACCATCAAGGTTTTTGAAGTCCCAAAGTGTAACGTCTTCATTGTTTTCTCGCAGAGCAATACAGGTATGACTTAATAAGTCTTTAGGCGTTTGGGGGACTCCATTTTTCTTCAGATAATCAGGAGAAGCGCAAATAAAACGCTTATTCCGCGCTAATGGAATCATTTTCAAAGATGAGTTTTTCAGCTCTCCAATATAGATAATCACATCCCATTTATGGTGAGCAGACCAATTCGGGTTATCTGATAGCTCTAACTCAATTTCCAATCCAGGGTGGTTTATTTTGTATTTAGCTAATAATTTAGCTACGTAATCATTACCAAAACCCAGTGGCGCGAGTACTCTTAATTTACCTACTACATGCGCTCTCACATCATTAAGCTGTGTTTGTAAATCATCAATCTGCTCTAAAATTAGCTCTCCCTTCTCCACTAGCAACTTAGCCTCATCGGTCAAGCTAACTACTCGAGACGGTCTCTGCACCAAAGGCACAGCTAATTTTTTCTCAATATGCTGAACCCTTAACGTCACTGAGGGAGCACTTACATTCAGCACACGAGCCGCTTCAGCCATAGTTTTACAACGACTAAGTACCAGTAAAAAAGACAAATCTTCCGTTGTTATCATTAAGTTTCAACTTAACTAATCAGTAATTCTAGGTTAATTTACTTTAAACCACTTTCACCAAATACTACAGCCTAATCATCACATAGGGTTGAAACTGACATGAAAGTAAAAACAAAACACGACCTCGATAAAAAAAAGCGAGCGTTGGACACCCCCTTTTTAGCTGTCGATAAAATAAAATTTCTACATAACATTAAGCGACTTAATAGGATCCTAAGCGGCTTCAATACACATCTACGCCCCCACTTTAAAACCATCCGCTCTATAGAGGCATTGCCGTATTTACTAACCGATAAACAGAGCCCTATTACCGTTTCAACGATAAAAGAAGCCCAGTCCTTAGTCGAAACAGGATACACAAATGTGCTTTACGCAGTCGGTATAGTGGAAGACAAACTGGATAGAATTCACGCCCTTAATAAACAAGGCGCTAGCGTGATGGTCATTCTTGATAGCCTAAATCAAGCTCTAAGCATTAATCGCTACTGTGAAAATAACAATTGCTCTATCAATGTTTTAATTGAAATTGATTGTGATGGACATCGAGGAGGTATAGCACCAAATGACCCACAACTGATCACCATTGCAGATACCTTAAACCAAGGGCAAGGAAGGTTTTTTGGCATTCTCACCCATGCTGGCGAGTCCTATCATTGCGTCGATAAAACCAGCCTGCAACAAGCCGCACAAAATGAAGTCGATCAAGCCCGCTTAGCCGCTAAAAAGCTATTAGAACACGACATTAACTGCCAAGTTGTGTCCATTGGCTCAACACCAACCGCACATAATTACACGGAATTAGAAGGCATCACCGAAGTAAGAGCAGGTGTTTATACTTTTTTTGATTTGGTCATGACAGGAATCGGGGTATGCAATATAAATGATATTGCCGCTACGGTTGTCGCAACGGTTATAGGGCACAACAAAGAAAAAGGCTGGCTATTTATTGATGCTGGATGGATGGCACTATCTGCAGACAAAGGTACTGCTGAACAATCTAAAGATTGCGGCTATGGCCTTGTTGCAAACGCTGATGGCCAATTACTAAGTCACATGCAGGTCATCAGCGCTAATCAGGAGCATGGCATTGTTGCCAGTGCGACAGCGCAAGCCATCAATCACGATGACTTCCCAATAGGAACACGGTTACACATTCTACCGAATCACGCTTGTGCAACGACGTCCATGCACACGTCTTATCATGTTTTTGATCATCTAGAAAACACTTACGAAACTTGGAACCGCATACAAGGCTGGTAATATGATCCATCTTAATGAAGCACACACATCCAAACTCATCACACACGAATTGGCCTACGACGCTATTAAAAATGCGTTAACGGCCGTTATTTCAGACAATGCGACACTCTTTCCTGTCGTCAATGCAGGTGGTGCCGCCCCAAATACCGTGTTTTCCCTGAAAGCCGCTTGTACCGATAAGGTTGTCGGTTGGAAAACCGGAAGCTATTGGCCGAACAATGCGTCACTAGGCCGGCCTTGCCATGGCACAACAATTTTCTTGCTTGACCCAGAAACAGGCGCATTAAAAGCCATCATTGAAGCCAGTGCGGTAAACGCTTATCGCACAGCCGCCGCAGATGCCGTCGCCGTTGATTATTTAGCTCGAAAAGACTCAACCACCTTAGCCATTTTTGGAACGGGTCACCAAGCGGAATATGAAGCCATGGCGGTTTGTAATGTGAGATCAATTGACTCTGTGTTCGTCGTTGGTCGCTCTACTGAGAAAACCAATATTTTTGTCGAAAGGTTAAAAGCAAAAGGACTAAATGCCAAAGCCGTCGACGCCCAGTTCGCCTGCATGAGCGCTGACATTATTGTCACTGCAACCACCTCAAGCGAACCCTTATTTCGAGCTGAGTGGGTAAAACCTGGCACCCATATCTCAGCCATGGGAGCGGATAAGAAAGGCAAACAGGAACTTCCTGTCGAACTGTATTCAAACGCCTTATTGTTTTGCGACTTCGCCAAACAATCGGTCGAGATTGGCGAACTTCAACATACTAGCAACAGCAATATAACCAACATTGGGCAAGTGATTAACGCTGCATCCTCTGGACGAACGTCAGCGAATGACATCACGATTTTTGATAGTTCAGGCATCGCGCTTCAAGACCTTTTCATTGCTGAAAAACTGCTCAACATTCACGAGGGGAATTAATGATGAATTTACCGACAATTCAAGATATTTATAAAGCGGCAGAAAGAATTTCTCCATTCGCAAAGGTTACCCCAGTGCTAACCTGTGAGGCTATTAATAAACAACTTAATGGCCACTTTTACTTTAAATGTGAGAATTTTCAGAAGGTGGGTGCATTCAAATTTCGAGGTGCTTGTAATGCTGTTTTTTCTCTCTCTAAAGAAGAGCTAGCCAAAGGCGTTGGCACTCACTCATCAGGCAATCATGCGGCAGCATTGGCGCTCGCGGCCAAATTTGCAGGCACACACGCCCACATAGTTATGCCAAATAATGCCCCTAATGTGAAAAAGCTAGCCGTCGCAGAATATGGCGGCAACATAACCTACTGCGAACCAACCTTAGAAGCGCGTGAAACGACATTACAATCGATTGTCGATGAAATTGGTGTCACTGTCATTCACCCTTATGACAACTTTCACGTTATTGCAGGGCAAGGAACAGCAGCCAAAGAACTACTAGAAAGCCACACTGATTTAGACATCATAATGGCTCCTGTTGGTGGCGGTGGACTTTTATCAGGGACTGCGTTAGCGGCTAAATCAATAAAACCCGATATCAAGGTGATTGCAGTTGAACCTCAAGAAGCCGATGACGCTTATCGCTCTTTCAAAGCGGGGCATATCATCCCTTCAATAAACCCAATAACCATCGCCGATGGCTTACTAACCTCTCTTGGAGAGCGCAACTTTGCATTAATACAAAATAATGTGGATGACATTCTGACAGTCAGTGAAGAATCAATAATACAAGCAATGAGACTGGTGTGGGAACGGATGAAAATCATTATTGAACCCAGCAGTGCCGTGCCGTTAGCTGCTTTTTTAGAGGGGGAAATTCAAGCAAATGGCCGATCTATTGGCATCATTTTAACCGGAGGCAATGTCGACCTAAGCTCTAATTTTTTCGCATAATATAAAAAAATGGGTTGTTTATATAACAACCCATTTTTTCATTATCACAGCCTACACTCTTTTATCTCAGTTAGTCTGGGTGGCTTGATATTTATCGGCCCATGCTAAAAACTGATTAGATTGATTCATCGCACGCTCAATCAAATCACCTGCCAGCTCTTTTGCTGTATCCGTTTCTTGACGACTACGAATCCATCCAAGATAGGTGAAACCACGTAATACCAAGAACAAATCAAGTAACGCGAGTTCATCATCCGGCAAAGCACGCTTAGAACGATAACCTTCAATCGTCGCGGCCTTTATAACCTCATAATGAGGCTCTGTTTGCATAAAATATAATGCCGTTGCTAACTCGAACATATGCCAACTAAATCCAGCATCATCAAAATCAATTGGGCGTATTTTCCCACCCTCTATCATTATGTTATGAGGATCAAAGTCCGCATGTATCAAACCATAGTTGTCTGGCGTTTTTTCAATGCCTTGTAACATCTCAGTGGCTTTTGCTCGTGCTTCTTCTATTTTGGCTTTTTGCTCAGAAGTCAGTAATTCCAACTCCCAAAAACGTCCCCAAAATGGTTCTTCGCCTACCAAACCCTCTAAGTCCCAAGAGTGACGTTTGAAGCCCTCTGGTAAAGTCCAAGTAGAAGATTGATTATGCAACTGAGCGGCAATCTCTCCGATTGTGTGGTACATGACTCGGCTTTCCTCAGCCGTTGGTACAACACCTTCTTCTGCACCAAGAGAGGTACCATCTACCCAACCAAACAGGTCTACATACACATCTTCCCCGGTTTCTGGAATGATCACCTTGGTCATCAATTCTCCTGCGTTCGTCTTAATAACATCAGGCGTCTCAATACCAAAATCAGACAGTGCACTCATCCACTGAAGTTCAGAATACAGTGCCGCATAATCATGATAACCAGGGCGATGAATTCGCAATGCGAAGCGCTCACCTTCTTTAGTTGTTAGTTTGTATACCGCATTTTCACGAAACTTAATCAGGTCTAAAGTAGAGCCTTCTAGCCCCCAATGTGACATTGACGCTTCGGCAGCCGCCGTTAACTGTACTAAACGGGGATCGATTTGATTCGTCATATTTATACCTCTTCAGAAACGGCAGTGAACGCCTTAGCCAGAGCGGCTAGCAGAATGTCTGCGTGCTCAGGTTTAAATGGCATAGGGGGACGGATTTTTAAAACGGAGTCATCAGGCCCGATCGTACTAATCAAGACGCCATGATGACGCATGAAATTGACAATCTGCTTAGCTTGTTTTTTTGCCGGCGTTTTTAATGTTTTGTCTAGAACCAACTCGACACCAAAGAACATGCCTCGACTTCTCACATCGCCGATTAAGTCAAACTCTTGTTGTAACTTAAGTAGACCTTCAGTGACGTATTGCCCTGTCTTGACAGCATTTTCTAATAAATTATCTTCTTCCAGTGCATCCAAAACAGCGTTGCCAACAGCACAGGCAACTGGTGTTCCACCAAACGTGTTAAAATACATAGCGTGTTTGGTGAAAGCATTCACATTGTCTAAGTTAGAAACAACGCCAGCTAATGGAAAACCATTACCCATTGGTTTGCCCATGGTGACAATGTCTGGCACAACGTCATACCACTGATGTGCCCACATATGCTTGCCAGTGCGACCAAAGCCGGCTTGAACTTCATCAAAAATGACATAGCCGCCCGCAGCACGTACCATTTCTGCAGCGTCTTCGAGAAACCCTTCTGGAATATTTAACAAACCTTCATTGGCGAAATCGGGACACACCAACATGCCAGCCACACCAAGTCCCTCTTCTTGGAAGGCTTGAATCGCTTTTTCGATATGCTTAAGGTAAGCGTCTTTGAGTGCTTCTGGTGGTACATCTGGAAGACCACGATAGGTATCTGGAATAGGAAAAGAGCGCACGCGCTTTGTCGCTTTGGCTTCAGGCATAAAGCCTGTACCCAACTCACCAACCGCTTCGGTATTCCCATGATAAGCCGCATCGGTCACAATAATGCCTTGAGAACCCGACATGAATCGCGCCATGCGCAGTGCAAGCTCATTTGCCTCACTGCCTGTACAGGTCAGCATCGCAGCGTTTAGAGGCTCTGCAAACGTAGAGGTCAATCGTTCAAGGTAATTAACAATATTTTCATGCAAATACCGAGTATGAATATTTAACGTACTGGCTTGTTGAGTGATGGCATTAACCACTCTTGAGTTACAATGTCCTACATGAGGCACATTGTTGTAGCAGTCTAAGAATTTGTTATCGTCTGTATCGTACAACCAAACACCTTCGCCACGGGCAAGATGAATCGGCTGCTCATAAAATAATGGCGAGTATTTACCAATCGTGTTGTAGCGTCGCTGTAGTAACAACTCTGTTTGACTTTCCATTGTAGCACCTACAAAAAACCGTAAAATAGAAACAACATTCTAGTACTACTCAATCAACTCGAGTATCAACCAGATGGTTGACACGAACAGGAGTAGAATCAAACCAATGAACTATAATTAAATAATTTGGTGGTAACAGTTTGCAGGGCAACCAATTTCCTAGTTTATTTCAGGCCAAGAGCCTTGAACTGATCAACGACCTTATTCCGGTAAGCGGATCTGTGTTTTTCTTGGTTCAGCCGGACATGAAACACCAAGGCACCTACCTTTCAAATGCCCCTTCTGATATTGAAAAAGCCTATAACTCAACTTATTTTGCGATTGACCCGCTTCACCCAAGCCTCTTCAAGCACTCCAGCGAACGAATTGTCACGCTCAGCGCTCAAATCTCGACTGAACGTTTAATGAATCATCGCTACTATCTTGAATTTATGCAGAAGTACCAACACAGATACGTCTTAGACATGTTTTTCCGTAATTCGCGAAATGAAATTATTGCCGTTATTAGCTTATTAAGGACCCTGTTTCAAAACGACTTTACCCAACAAGAAATTAAGCTAATGCATTCCGTTCATTCTTTCATGGAGTACAGCTTAAACTCGGTTTACCTTCCTAAACGAGATCAAGAGCGTACTGATTTACAAACTCGATATAGCCTAACTGACAGAGAATTAGATGTATTAGAAATGCTTATATCAGGTGCCAGCAATAAAGAGATAGCCAAACACATAGAAATGGGGTTAGCGACCTTGAAAACCCATTTGAACCATATTTTTAAAAAGACTGCCGTTCAATCCAGAACAGAGCTAACAGCCAAAATAATGTCTGAACTGTAAATAAAGGCTGCAAATTTTATAAGCTCCGCTTTCAATGCAAGCAACGCCTTATATAGACGACAGGCACTTGCTTGTTTTTGCCAGTTTGATAAAAAAACCTTTCTCGACACGCCGTAAATAATTAACATTCTGCCTTTGACTTTTTACCACTTAGGAACCTTTGCCATGAGCCAGACAACGATTGAACTACTGCAAACCTATTACGATGCCTTCAATGCTCAAGACATGGATACCTTTTTGTCTTTACTAACCGACGACGTTATTCACGACATAAATCAAGGCGACCGTGAAATAGGCAAAGATACCTTTGCAAGCTTCATGGAACGCATGAACAACAACTACAAAGAAACCATTGTTGATATCGTCGTCATGTCCAATCCTGCAGGCGACCGTGCAGCCGTTGAATTCACTGTATTAGGCGAATACATCGCCACCGACGAAGGCTTACCAGAAGCCAATGGCCAAACCTATAAACTGCCAGCTGGCGCTTTCTTCGACATTCGCGATGGTAAAGTTGCACGTGTCACGAATTACTACAATCTAGAAGACTGGATAGCGCAAGTATCGGCGTAAATACAGTTACTGATTAACAACTGATAAACCGTAGAGCGAGCACCTTATGCTGACATTTCAACGTTTATCCGGCTCCGCCTTAATTCAATATATTGATGAACTGGCTCAGCTTCGTATGCGTGTCTTTCGTGACTTTCCTTATCTTTATGATGGCGATACGCAATACGAAGCCCGCTACCTTAAAACCTATATTGAAGCTCCCAACAGCGTGATCGTATTGGCCTTTGATGGCGATAAAATCGTTGGTGCTTCAACCGGTTTACCACTAGGTTATGAGACCGACGAAGTAACACAGCCATTTATAACAGCTGGTTACAATCTTGATAAGATTTTCTATTGTGGCGAATCAGTGCTCTTATCTGAGTATCGTGGCCAAGGCGCAGGTGTGGCCTTCTTCGACCATCGCGAAGCCCATGCAAAAAGCTTAGAAGGCATAAAATACACTTGCTTTTGTGGCGTGCAACGTCCAGACGATCACCCAGCTCGTCCAGACGATTACCAACCACTGGATCAATTCTGGCGTAACCGTGGTTATGAAAAGCGCCCAGAGCTCGCGACTCATTTCAGCTGGAAAGAAATAGGTGAGCAAGAAGAATCTCTTAAACCCATGACCTTTTGGATGAAGTCCTTGGTATGAGAAAGATGGCAGAATATGAGCGTATTTAAACTGGCGACGGCACAATATAACATTGGCTTTTTCACACAATGGGAAGAATTTGTCGACAAACTAGAGAGCTGGGTATCCAATGCCACACAACAAGACGCTCAACTATTGGTGTTTCCTGAGTATGGCAGCATGGAACTGGCCTCACTATTTGGTGAAGCTATTTACAGCGACTTAAACAAACAGCTTCATGCCATGCAAACCCTATTACCAAAGTGGCATGATCTGCATGAAGAATTGGCAAAACGCTATAACATCTTGATACTTGCTAGCAGCTTTCCAACGGAGCAAAGCGATGGCCGCTTTCTAAATCGCGCCAATCTATTTGGCCCCGATGGCCTAATTGATTATCAAGATAAATTGATGATGACGCGCTTTGAAAACGAGCAATGGCACATCAGTGGCGGCGAGCAAATTAAGGTCATTGATACTGACCTTGGCCGTATCGGCATTCATATCTGTTATGACTCCGAATTTCCCATGATCGCCAACCAACAAGTAGCAGCGGGAGCAGATATTCTATTGGTACCAAGCTGCACCGACACTCAAGCGGGTTTTCACCGGGTTCGCATTGGCTGCCAAGCGCGCGCTTTGGAAAACCAATGTTACGTAGTGCAATCCCCGACCATTGGCAACGCGCCCTGGTCTGAAGCGGTAGACATAAATACCGGCCGTGCCAGCGTCTATACACCAGTGGATTATGGTTTTCCTGATAATGGCATATTAGTAGAAGGCAAAGAAAATGAAGCTGGCTGGGTTTACGCCACTGTCGACCTCACCGAAATCGCCCGTATTCGTGAAGAAGGCCAAGTATTTAACTATCGCGACTGGCCCAAGCAATTCAAATTAACTAGTATAGAATGACATCTATATGCTTGTTTTTTTTGGATTTTTTCTTTCTACTCGATACACTACTAAGTAGAAAGAAAAAAGACCTTTCGGACCGTTTTATGCTATGAATAAAATCTTCCCTTTATCTCTTGCTTAACTTTTTTCATGGGCAACTGATGATTCAATAATCTCATGGTTTCCAACATTTTTGGTACAGCATGAGAAAAATGCGATTTAAACCCATCACATAGATAATTGCGATTTAACAAACCGTCACTGGATGGTTCAAACCGATGTTTTGGACACCCACCATGACATACAGAACGCACCTCACACTGCAAACAATCAACACTAATGTTATCTCGTTTATCTTGACCAAACTTACGATTTTGCGGCAAATTAACTAAATCAATCAAAGAGGTTTCATTAATGTTGCCCAGCTTATGCTCTGGGTATACGTAATGATCACAGGAATAAACATCCCCATTAGATTCCATTGCGACACTGCTACCACACGTTTCATTAAAAACACACGAACCAGGCCGACCAACTAATTGGCTCATGGTTTGCTCAAAATTCATCACAAAAACTTTTCCTAAATCGTTTTGAATCCAATAATCAAAAATAGTATTCAAGAATTTACCGTATGCTTTTGCTTGAACTGACCATTCAGCAAGATTTGATTCACCTTCAAAAGTAGGCTGTATTAGTATCAAACCGTCGCGATCAGGCACAATGGCTTTACGTTCAACCAAGGGAATGAATTGCATATATTGACTGCCTATACGCTTTAAGAAAGCATAGACATTTAAGGGACGTCTCACATTTTCAGCATTGACCACGGTTAACGTATTAAAATCCACGTTATGCTTTTTCAGCAGCTCAACCCCTTTTAGCGTATCATCGAAGGTACTCTTGCCCTTTCGGGAAAGGCGATAAGTGTCATTACTTATGCGATCACCATCTATAGAAACTCCAATTAAAAAATGATGCTTGTTGAAAAATAAAGCCCATTCCTTATCCAGCAAAGTAGCATTAGTTTGTAAAGCATTAGTAACCGTTTTCCGTCCTTTATACTGCTCTTGAAAGGTCACAGCCTGACGGAAGAAGTCTAAGCCCAGAAGAGTAGGCTCACCTCCCTGCCAAACAAACTCAATAACATCGCCTTTTTGTGACTGTATCTGATCACGAATGTAATTTTCCAATGTCGTATCATTCATACGCCACTGTTTTTTTCTATCTGGATAAAGGTTCTCTTTTTCCAGATAGAAGCAATAAGTACAGTCAATATTACAGACCGAGCCACTTGGCTTAGCCATCACCCCAAAGTGATTAATTCGATCTACAATCTGATTCATAACACCGCCTTCAATAAAAACATACGACTGAAGCAGCTAAAAGCTTAAATACTGCATCAGTCGTCACTTCAGAACTTATCGACCACTGTAGGACGCTGCATGCTCAATAACATTATTTTGTCGAATATACTCTTCAAACTCACCTTTCAGCTCTCGTACCAGCTCTGGGTGTTGGGCCGATAAATCCAGAGTTTCACCACGATCTTTCGACAAATCATAAAGTGCCCAAGGTACATCTTTCCTAAATACTGGCGTTTTACTCATCGTGGCTTGCTGACTCAACTTCCAATTATCACGAACAACATAACTTGCCCCCATCAACTCATCCGCCAAAACAGTTCCTTCAGGGTGAACTATTGAAAAAGCTTGAGGTTGCTGTAAAGCTGTTAGCAAAGAAACGCCTTCTGGGGAATAAATAGCTTTACCTTGATAAGTTGATTTAGGCATCTCAACGCCCGCCGCTTCCAAAAAGGTAGGCAGCATATCCGTTACTTGAACACGAGCAGACGATGTCGGCCTTTGTTCTTTCTGGGCATTCAGCTTAATTATTAGTGGCGAGGCCGTTCCTCCTTCTGCCCCAGTAAAACCTTTAAACAAACGGAAAGGTGCAGAACCTACCTCAGCCCAACGAGAGCCATAAGCGACAACAGAGCCGGGTTTACCCATATTCTCTAATGAGTTATCTACCTTAGTTCCAGGAATTCGAGGCATAAACGCCGCTGCCCCCTCTGCACCGTTGTCTGACATAAAGGCAATAATAGTATTGTCATACTCACCTATTTCCTTCAAATGCGAAACCAACCGACCAACATGTCGGTCTAAATTACTTACCATCGCTGCGTAAATCTCCATGGATTTAGCTTCTATTAACTTTTCTTCGGCATTCAACTCATTCCAATGTTTTTCACCAAGAGACTCTTTAGCCGGTAACATTACATTGTCAATTAGACCAAGGCGTTTCATTCTAGCCAAACGCTGCTGCTTGATAACATCGTAACCTGCATCGTAGCGCCCTTTTTGTGCGTCAATATCTGCTTGAGGTGCCTGTAATGGCCAATGAGGTGCCGTATAAGCAGCATAAGCAAAAAAAGGCCTACCGTCTTTCAAGTTTGAATCTATGTAGCTTATTAATTTATTGGTATAAAACTCTGTAGAATAGAAATCTTTAGGCAGCATTTTAGATGGAAACACTCGATCATCTTCCGCATACATAGTGATGTCTAGCGGTGTCGGTGGACTAGATGGAGCAAAATGCGATCCACCTCCATTTACCAATATAAATGATTTATCAAACCCACGTGCATATGGCAAAGCGCTTTTATTTATTCTGTACCAAGTTTTATGATCTTTATCTGGCGCCTTAACATCGTAAGCCAAATGCCACTTTCCAACCATATAAGTATGATAGCCAGCATCGGATAACAACTCTGGCATTGTGACAGTCTTCTCACTTAAATGACCACGATAACCTTCTGGAATGTTATCAAAATCATAAGTATTAGATTTACCCCAAGGTGCAGTAATCGGATTATCCTTAATGATATTTATGCCAACTACTTCTCCCATATTACCGATACCCGCTAAATGATGATCAACGCCTGTCATCAGACTTGCTCGAGTAGGCGAACATACCGCCGAAGTGTGGAAATTGGTTAAAATACGCCCCTGAGTCGCTAACACATCAATATTTGGAGTGTGTATTTCACTGCCATAGGCACTTAAATCGGAATACCCCAAATCATCTGCCAGAATCAATAGAATATTAGGGCGAGTCTCGTCGTTTGAATGAGCCGTATTATAAGTGGTCTCTGTTTGGGCCATTGCTGATGCACTTAATAGCGAAGCAGCAACGACACCAAGAGATAAGTGAGGAACTTTGAATTTTGACAAGGCACTAACGCCTTTCTCGTGCAAGCGATCAATCATAGATACATCCACTGACTAGCTGTGTGTTATTTTTATTAATTACTAAACTATCAGTAAGTTGATATTGATCAAGACCTTAATATTGAACTCATGCATTCATGATATCGAATGATAACAAAAGTAAGGCTCGGTGCCCTTTAATCAAGCAATGTAGGTTTCGAACCTTTTCCCCGCACAATGTCTTGTCCTTCTCTAAAAGCCATAAAAAAAGCCTCTCACTCAAAAGTCACATTGGTTTGTAGGTAACCTTCATTTTAACGGAAGTATTGCCTTCGAATGTATGTAGGAAAGACTGAGGCTCGCTAGTAAAAATATCAATAGCCTGTAATTGCTGACCTATCGTGCGAAAAGAATAATTAACAGAATAACTCAATAGAAAACTGGCCTGTAGAGCATTGTCTCGTTTTCGGTCTAACTCACAACCCACTTCAAATTTATGTACATCGCCAACGTACAAGGTCTCAGTAATAGGCCGAGCCTCACATGAGGCGCCTCCTTCTGAAATCACAATATCGGATATCATTATTCGTACCGGGTCTTTTTTCGTCTGAGACACCGCCCTCGCGTCATTGGATTTATCGATGTTCTTTAGCAACCACCTATCCAGGCTCAAAATATTATCGATGTAATCTTGCTTAGTAAAAGCGATTGTTATGTGTGGCGCTTTCACTTTTTCACCAGTGACTAACTGGATAAAGGAAGAGATTCCAGATGCGGTATGTAAATTATCCGCACTCAACTTTTTCAAGTCTTCCCTTTCCATTAACGCCATTTCATCTCGGCTTAGCTGGGGAAAAAGAGAATCATCGATTTCAGGGAAAGTCAGCACCTCAGCGAACAAGACTCGACTGAATAGCAATAGAAAAACAAACAACGTCACTCGACCAGCCATTTTACATCCTATCTATAAACATCCATGAAAAGCAGAATAACAAAAACCACAAAATAAATACTGACCTTTTATCGTTTTCAATCCTGCCTCATACAGATTTACACGAGTTTATTCGTTCATAACAACTATGATTTGATCGCACACTCTATTGGAATTATCAACAGCTATATCTATGCCATTTACACTAATCATTAAGCCCGAAAAAAGAAACTCTTAAGTTGCCTTATACAAAAATAGAAACTAATATGTTTCTATATATTAAAAAGCAACTTATTAGTTTCCTTATGATGAATCTACTACAGCAAATCAAAAATCGCCGTTTAGCACTGAAACTCAAGCAGAATGAAATGCCTATGCGTATTGGTATTTCTAGGCAGCAGTACCAACGGCTTGAAGCAAAAGGCAATCCAAGACTCGATACTCTTGAACTGATTGCCAAGGGTCTCAATAGCGACGTCATGCTGATTCCAAAAGAAAAGCTGAATGCTGTTTTAGCTGTTCTTGAAAGTGATGGTAACAACACATCTTTACCGCACAAACAGCCTGATCATTCTGATGAACAAAAACAACTATCGGATGACCCATGGAAAGGATTACTAGAAGATGGAGACGAATATGACAACGGAAATTAGTGTCCTTAAGTTGACGTTACATGGCCATCTAGTGGGGTATTTGGCAGGGGCAAAGAATGGACGTAATGTTTTACATTTTGCTGAAAGCTTTCAATCTAATATAGCGCGCCCCACTTTTAGCTTAACTACACATCCAAATTTTCCACGTTCCAATAAAATGCTATCTGAGCCATGGGCGACAAACCAACGCCTGCACCCTATTTTGTCTAATCTATTGCCTGAAGGTTCATTGCGGGAACTAATCGCTCAAGGGCTCAAAACCCATGTTGATAATGAGTTCCATATTTTGTCTTATCTGGGTATGGATTTACCTGGTGCATTAGTCGCTGAACCGATGGAGCCTGAAGATGTGCCTCTACATTTATTCTCATCTCATGGCCAAGTAAAAGCAGTTAAATTCGACAAACTCAGCCAAGAAAACAAATTCTCCTTGGCAGGCGTTCAGATGAAGTTTTCCATGAAGGAAAAAGACGGTCGATACAACCTATCGAAAGGCAATGAGCTTGGCGATTGGATTGTGAAAACACCCTCTACTAAACACAAAGAAGTGCCTGCCAACGAGTTCACAGCCATGACTCTCGCTTCCCTCATTGGCGTAGATATTCCTGAAATAAAATTGGTCGAGATAGACCAATTAGATAACCTTCCACAAATCAATCTTCCTGATGAAAAATTGGCCTTCGCCATAAAGCGATTTGACCGACATAACGACCAACGTATTCACATGGAAGACTTTGCTCAAGTTCTTGTGAAGTACCCACATGAAAAATACAATTCAGGCAACTACGAACAAATAGCAAAAATCCTGTATCAGTTTTCTGGTGATGGTCTAAATGACGCCCAACAACTTGCCCGTCGTTTACTCGCCAACATCCTATTAGCAAACGGCGACGCCCATTTGAAAAACTGGAGCTTACTGTATTCAGATCAAGTCACCCCCAGACTCTCGCCTGCTTACGACATAGTCACCACCAGTGTTTATATTGAAAACGAACAACACTTCGCTCTTAACCTTGCAAAGACGAAGGCTTGGTATGATGTCTCATATAAACACTTTGAACATTGGGCTACTAAATCAGATATTCCATGGCGAGCAATCAAACCACATTTGGATGATGTAATGGAAAAAGCCAGAACACTTTGGCCGAACGCGCTAAAAGACCTACCAATGAATGAAGATCACAAACAACAGCTAAGACAACATTGGCAAAGGCTTCATGAGGATTTTCGAGTTTAGTACTGTATAACAAAGCCTTGGAAGTCCTATATTCTCAATGTGAAGTTGGAAATTTAGTTGTTTATATAAATGACTAAGACCTATCAGTGATAGGCCCTTAGTAGCTTTCGCTTTATATTTTCATCAAAAAACATCTTCATCTTTTGCAAAAGTTGTTGGACTTGTCGAATCTTCTATCGCTTTACGCTTTTGTAGGCTCAAAGTAAGACTCTAAAGCAATGCTAACTCCCACGTCGACCGTACCCTAATGCTCTATTGGATTTGTATATTAACTGTCAAATATATCTTTTAGCTTTTCTAGCGCCAGCTTGTGTTTGTCATCTGGCATTTTTGCCAGATTAATCTGTTTCCACTTAATGGCCGGAAGATTATTGATCCTTTCTAGGTTTAGTAATGTCCAATCCGGCTCACGATTTTTAAACGACAATAAAAAGTTTTTCTCAGCATCAGTCAGCCCTTGGTGAATAAGCTCTACCAAACGCTCTCTAACAGCCAACAGCTCTTCAAGCGGTACGTCTGTCTCAGCCATGTTTGCAAATTCACCTGCATAAATAGCAGATATATCTTTAAATTGCGGTCTGAGTAATTCAGCCATTGGTCGATTATGACTCGATAGATACACCATCAAAGCTTTGCGTATTTCATCCGTTAACCCTTCGTTTTCCAAGAGCCACTTCACATCAAATAAATCTCTTGGGTGCTGCCTGTCTAATGCCGCGCAAATTTTACCGGCATAGAGATCAGCTAATGCGACCACAGACACTTCAACATAACCAAATTCGTCTTCTACAGCAGAGCAGACTTCCATTAGCTGTGGTTCGTAAACCGCGCCACGTAATACTGGCGATAACTCGACTTTAATGTGTACACCATTACGGGCGACAATCAGCCGTAGCGCATCGCGCTTTGACTTATAGGCTTCTGTTAGCTCGACATCTTTAAACGCAACTTTTAAATCTGCGCTAATAACATCCAGTGCTTCACTAATTTCCCGCAAAGCCTCATCGCGGTTTTTCATGGGCAAGTAGACCAGATCAATATCAACCGATAAACGCGGAAATTCCCGAACAAACAAGTTAATAGCTGTTCCACCTTTAAGCGCGAAACATTCCTGCTTAGCAACAAAGGGTAAGACCTGTACCAACAACTGCACTTGCTTGTAATAAATACTATTTCTATCCATTGGCCCAATTCCTTTGACAAGAGCTTTCTTTAATCAGCACTTCCTTTAATAAGAGCTTATCCTTCACTTTCCATTACCATATGCGATGGCACTGTGATTAAAAACTCTGTATCCAATTTGCCGCTTTTAGCCACCACACGCTTACCTGAGCCTAAGTCATAGTCTTTTATGTTCAGCTTGCGAAGCCAAGGATAGGCTTGGCGCGTCGCCAGCCAAAAAAACAATCGCTTGGCTTTTACGCTTTTACAGGCTTTTAAAAGTGTATCAAGCTTTCTGGGGGATAAATTCATCAAACCCTGCATCAATTCATCAGCATGTTCAAAACTAACCGCATCGGGCAAATCGACCAGTAATTCCAATAACGCTTTTTCAGGGCATGAAAAGTACACAGGTGGAAGATCAACGGCCCATTCATGCTGCCTGATAAACGCTTTGTCTTTTAACAGCCATTCGGGCCATAACGTTTTTGTTCTATGTCCCTCGCATTCAACGGGGAGTGACAAACGCCCCAACCATCTTGGTAATGTATCTTGTACATACAAATGGATATGCGGTCTATTACCTAAGGATAGATACTGCGACAGTCCCGACAATGATAATGCCGACAATCCACCCACAATGATCGAAGGCAGACTATCCGCTTTATTCACGTCCATACGCTGCATAGAAGCAACTACCCCTTCCCAGCTCACAGAACGAGAATACTGACTGTACACCCCTTTCGCCAATGGCAACAAAGTGCCTGTTTTAACCGCGTTATCGATGGTATGAACGCTCAAGCCCTGCTCCGCCAACCACTTTTTGGTGGCTAACATGCCATAAGGCAGAAGTGCTTTAAGCGCCTGCTTATGTGCTTTTTTTACACTATCGTCTTGAGTAGCTGTGCTATTCACCAAGCGCAATTACCTTGTCATGTTTTTTGAATTTGAAACCTACTAACCTATCACAATAGTTTAAAATATATGATAATTACGGCGATTTTCGCCGTAATTTTATAAAATAATAAACTCCCACAATCAAAATGGTTTACCAATACTATTTTATTCGGCGCTAAACGCCGTAAAGATGCCACGATATAAACCTACAAGATGCGACAATGCACACCGTTTAACCACCCACCTTGTTATAGGCCATTTGTATAAAGAATTTTACTGGCTCAAAGTCCACCTCTGAGGCAAGAGTAAATTCCACATCGCCCGTACCGTAATGCCCTATTGATGTGACATCACGATAATGGCCTGTATCCGCAGGTATATCAAAGGGTTTCAGCTTCAAAAATAGCTTAATGTTGCGACCTTTAACTTCCATACAGACGATATTTTGCGAGATCTTGTAAGCGACATAATACTTCTTCGGCACCTCTTCAATGGACTCATCTAAGCCAAGGATAAACTCACGAATCGTCGCCGTTAGCTCATGTATGTCGTCGGTTTTCCCATCTAAATGTTCATCAAAAGTATACACGCCCGAGGCACGCGACAACGCCGCCTTTCTACCCGCCTCGACCATAACAGGGTTCTTACCATCATGATTCGTCGCCAATGACAGTGATGGCATATTCGTTGACGTTTTAGTTGTGTGGAACACTTCCTCAAGGTAGAAAGAATCATTGGAAAACAAACGATATTTCCATAACTCGATATTCGCCCCCATCACTTGAACCGCGTGAAGATCGTACTTCTTATAATTCGGCGCGATGCAGATGACCCGCACATCGGACCAATCCACCTTCACCTCACCGCCAAGACGCTTCTGCACCGCAATCTCAAAATCGCCCTTGTGGTCTTGAATCCAATGCAAATAAAACAAACTCTGATTAATCAGCTCCGACGACTCGACTTTTTTATATTCAATAATCACCGGATTATCTTCCTCCGACAGCGCCAGCGTATCAATCCGACCCGCGTGCTGCGCCCCCGTCGAAAACTCACTCGCCACAAAACGACAATTAAATACCGTATCGAGATTACGCTCGATCAGTATTTGCAAATCCTTCTCCAACGCAAAATTACGCTGTTCAACGGCGGATAATTTATCGCCAGAAATATCGAAAATGGGCATGTTGATTGGCTTCTTTTAATGTATTTTGATCAAATTGAAATCTTTTACTGCAAACGCTACTAGCAAACTCATTTAAAATTAACGCCTCGCGCTATCCAGCGCGAGGCGTTGTAGACTATTTATGGCTTGTAGTCTGTTTTATGGCATTTCGGACACGGTGGTAATCTATCGCTGGTATCATCCAAAGTGACCGTTTCTGAACAGTTGGTGCAAGTGTATGTACCCTTGCCTGGTTTTTCGCCTGTTGTAGACATAACTCTCTCCTTGAAGATCTATCCCCTTTAGCGATACAGCACTCGATGTTGGGAGCATCGAGATATCAAACTTTTATAGTACTTAAAAACTTCTGGTTCTGTGCTGCGATACAGCTCGATATTGCTGGCTCACACTCGTAGTCTCTTGCAAAAGAACGGTGAAAGTCGCTGTCTCGTTCTAAAAACACTGCACTTGGCCCATCGCTAAACTGATCGGCGG
This sequence comes from Marinomonas sp. ATLA20, assembly GCF_057180105.1. Lineage (NCBI taxonomy): Bacteria > Pseudomonadati > Pseudomonadota > Gammaproteobacteria > Oceanospirillales > Oceanospirillaceae > Marinomonas > Marinomonas sp. ATLA20. The sequence goes on along the minus strand of NZ_JBXUKU010000004.1, from coordinate 145,086 downwards.
TGATGTCGATAATCCAGCCGTCCCATCCAAGCCAAGCGTGTGTTTGGTACTGGCCGTTTACTGTTCTCTCGCCTGCAGTATAGCGGACGTTTGTATATAGAAAACAACCAGGAATATGGCTCACATTGCCGCAGCAACCGGTTGGGAAACGCTCAACTAGGTAGTTTCCTGTGGTTTGCTTAGCAAGTAACTCAAAATAGCTGTGAGATAAAAACAAGTACTGCTTCAGTAAACTCGCCTCAATCATCAATCAAAATTTTCATTTAGACCCCATTAGCTTCTTAAAAGCCTGCCATTTTAGCCTTAATGAGAAGCCCATTTATTAACAACCATAAAGTCACCATGGTCATCTCCTGCCTCATTAAAACTTTTTGATTTAGCCTCAAGCGTACTAAGCGGCATAGGTATAATGCTTGTTAACTCTTCTCTTTGAGTGTGATCATGGGGTTCTACAAAGCCACGGTCATAAATTAACCCTCCTTTTACAGTAAAGAGACCGCGATCATGCATAAATCCAGAACCATTATCATCTACACTGTAAAAGAATAATTTTCTCTCATTAATCATATTAACCATAAATGACTCAAAAGCTGGTCGCATAATCCTCCATGCAGAGAGCTTGCCTTCTTTTGCGTAGATATGAAACTCCACATCTGGCTTTTGACAAATTTCCATCATAGCTTTAAGAGTTTTCTTACAGCCATTATTCGAAATATCAAAGTAAGGGTCATAGAGAGTCACTTTTTCAGCATTAAGTAATAAAGCTCTCGCAGCCAGCGCCAGTGAATCCGCACAGCGAGGAAACATTGTGGAATAGCTCATATCGTTGTCGGCAATCGACTGGATACTATCTAAATAGATGTTATTTTCACGCATATTTCTATCAATTAATTTATGGAAAGAGCGTTCAGAGTGACTAACCCAAGCAGCTTCACTCCAGTCTTGATAAGCACCATAGTTACGTCCAAAATTTGATAACAAAATGTCTTTATTAGCCGTAATCTTCTCAACAAATTGCTTCCGCTCTATCTCATTGCCTGTCAAAGAGTCCAAACAAGATTTAATCCACTTTTTAGGAAAAAGTGAAATTAAAGCCCCTTTATGAAAACCAAATCTTGCCTCTAGTAAGTTTATATCGTGAATTGAACGAACCTGTTCTGGTGATACAGCAAATTCAAGATGCAACATTAAAATAGCTCTCCCACTCTCTCATCGAAGAAGCCATTCGGCCAACGTGTATCAAATTCACCTTCATCCGTGGTTTTTATTGGAATAAAGCGCGTTTTTCCTTCTATCTGTTCACAGAAAATAATTTGAACATCACTTTTAAAACAGTCATATGACTCATTATCACCTTCAGACGTGTCTCTACGCCGCTTTAATAACCGCAATAATAAATGTTCACTGTGGCTCTCTATTAAAAACATTTTATTAGGGTTACTTCGCGTTGCGTTTAGTAACATATCGCCTAAAGCTAACTGCCATTTGGGATGAATATGAAGCTCAGGTTGCTCGCAAGAGACAATAGAATCGCCTTCCATCGAGGTTGCCACAATAAACGGAAACACCTGCGATATACCGACCCCAATATCCGTTGGCAATAGGCGAACCCCACTAGCAGTCTCTGTAATAAAAACGCGTTTTTCCAATTGAGGAAATTCGCCAAATTGATCAACCGAAAATTGATAATTGGTGTTCAAGAAATCAGGGGCTTGAAATACCTTATTAACCCGAGACTGAAGAGCATCATTCCCATAAGCAAACGCATCCCAACCACCTGATCCATCAAACCAACGCTCTTTTCTGAAGCGTTTGTTTGTGACCGCTGAGCGGTTAGGGATGGTTCTAATTGGACCAATATGAAAAAGTCTTTCGAGTTTCTTGATGAGTATTTTTAGAGGAGCCAATGATGACTGAGACAACGCCGCTTCACAAAACATCTGAGCTGCCGCTGCGTTGTCTTGAAAAAGGTCTTTCCAATCTAAAGGTGCACTTGATAAATCTAGCCTTTGGTTAATCCTTGGAAGTGCATCTCTTTGATCTAAAGGGACCGACTCCCAAACTGCCGTTGAGAATAAATTCTCGGCTTTGAAAGACTCATCAACCTCCCAATGAGGCAATGGTTCGTAAAATGAAATGACTGGTTGCCGACGCCCTGCTTGCGAGTCAAATCGTATGTATGTTTGACCTTGGCTAAAACATTCATATCGACTTACAAAAACAACTTCACGTAGACGGTCCCATTTTAAATCAAGCTCAAACGTAATAGAGCTAACAGCCATGTCTGGAGAAATTTCTAGCGTGTTTTCAAGCCACCAGCGCTCAGAATCAGAAAGGTAGTCATCAAATACATCATCTTCATTCGTAAAATCTAACGTTGCTCCAAGTGTTATCGTTCCTGATGATTTTTTGCCATGAACTAAATTATGAAATCCACCAAAGTATAAGGATTCACCAGCGATGGAACTGTATTCGGCGTCTAGGTTCCGTTTTGCCAATACCTCATAAAGATAAAGCATCGCCTGTAAAAGAGTGCTTTTTCCGGTGCTGTTCGCACCAAAAAACAACGTGATTGGTGCAAGGGGAAGTGTTACTTTCTTATCAATCCCTTTGAATCCACCGACTATTAAAGAGGTAATATTCATACGCTTCCTTGTTTTTGTTTCTGAACTATTACTTATTTATAAAAAATAGTGTTTTTATCTACCTCCCTTGTATAAACAGGACCAAGGGAGAAATTAGCAGGGAGTGGGTCTGGCTCCGATTAAAGCCCCCCAGAGAAGGCTTTTTGGCTGAGTACAGCTATTTGATTTTTTATTTCATTGGATGAAGATAAACAGTGTTCATTCATAATTGATATATGATCGTAAATATTCTCATACTTTTTCTGGATATTTAAAGGTGGTATTGGGATCATTAAAGTTCTTATATCATTGAAATTCAGTCCAGCTTTTACAGCTGATTTATTTTTCATTTGAAACTGTTTAACACCTCCGTCCGAAGACAAATATGCAGATAAGAACCTAGAGTTTATTTTACTCTGATTGACTCGTAAGAGTGCTAAATGCTGATTAATATGACCTCCTGCAATTTCATCATTTACTACTGCTGAACGACCTAAGTCAGCGGTAATAGATAATAAAACATCTCCTATCTGAACACGTGTACGTGTAGACTCAGCACCATCAGGGGCGTTTACATAAGCCATATCCTCTAGAAGAAGTCGATTCTTTGATACATTTTGAATCCTTATAAATTTACTTCCTTGATCCGAGTAGTATTGTGCCCATCCACGCGACCCGCTAGTTAAAAACTCTAGACAATCTTCTAGTGGCCTTATATCCCACCCCTTGGGATTGGTAACCGGATCACCAAACATGTCTAAAAACACAGAACGCAGGAATTCGTCGGCGAGTTTTATAGCCTGTTGGCGTTTGCGGCGGATGCCGTCGGCTTTGTCGAGAATGGCGGCGATGCGTTTTTGTTCTTCCAGTGGGGGAAGTGGGATTGCCCTGTTCTCCATAGCAGTTTTAGTGACATGTACCATCGTGGAGCCAGAGCCTTGCTCAGCTTTTATAAAATCAACATCCCTTTTTAGAGCATAAAATAAATATTTTTTGTCAGCTAAACTTTCGTCAACCATTAGTTTCCAAATATGGTAGTGATAAATTACTTTTCCACCTTGCCAAATTTGTGGACCAAATGACGCCGACCATGCGTAGATAAGATCACCATTATCACAATATTGCTTTTCTGGTAACTCTAGATCTGAGTAATACCAATCTCGATTTGAAAAAAAATTACCAACTCGCATTAACGGATACTTGCCTTCTCTTAACATCTCATGCTTTTTGTAGGCTCGCCCATTTATTAAAGTAACGACATCTCCCAATTTTACCATCGGCCATTTCATAGCATCCCCTCCAGTTCTTTTAGGTCTGCCATGATTTCATTTTCCAGCGCCATGAGTTTGCCAAGGATAACTTTTGGGCCTTCGTATTGTTCTTCTTCGTACACGACTTCTTTGTAGCGGTTGATGGAGAGGTCGTATTTGTTGCTGGCGATGTCGGCGGCATCGACGACGAAGGCTTTTTGGGTTTTGTTGCCAAACTGCTGCTGTATTTGCTCTGGTGTGGCGTTGCCCAGTACTAGCTGACGATAGGCTTTCCATTTGGCGATGGCGTCTGGTAGGTCGTTAGTGCCTTCGCCTTTTAGTGGTGTGCGTTTATCGTCTAGGGATAGGCCATCGGCTTGAAGATCGTAGAACCAAACCCGTTCTGTTGTGCCACCTTTGGTAAACAATAGGATCGCGGTGCTAACGCCAGCGTAGGGTTTAAATACGCCGCTGGGTAGGCTGATAATGCCTTCGAGCTGGTTGTTCTCAATTAACTCTTTACGTAGCTGTTGGTGGGCTTTGGAGGAGCCAAATAACACGCCATCTGGTACGATCACGGCTGCACGGCCACCCAATTTGAGAGAGCGTAAAATATGCGCCACAAACAACAGCTCGGTCTTTTTGGTTTTCACCATGCTGAGTAATTCTGGGTTGGTGTTGGTTTCGTCTAAGCTGCCTTTAAAAGGCGGGTTCGCTAGGATGACGTCAAAGAAGTTTTCTTCCTGCTGCGGAAAGTTCTCACGGATGGATTTGTTAAGTGTGTCTTGGTATAGCACATTAGAGCCGTTTACTCCGTGTAACATCATGTTCATGCTGGACACACGCAACATGGTTGTATCGAAGTCAAAGCCCCAGAACATGTCATCACTGATATGCTCACGGTAGTTTTCTAGTTTATCACCTGGGTAATGTTTGTTGCCCTCTTCATCTTCCCAAATAGCCCCTGGACTGGTGTGTTTACGATTCAGGTATTCCATGGTGCGCGCTAAAAAGCCCGCTGTACCACATGACGGATCACAAATGGTGTCCCATGGTTGCGGATCGATAATTTCAATCATGGCGTCGATAATATGACGCGGTGTGCGAAACTGGCCGTTGATGCCGGCGGTAGTCAGCTTGCTGAGTAAGTATTCGTAGATGTCGCCTTTCACGTCGCTTTGGTTCAGCGGTAAGGAGTCCACCATTTCTAGCGCAGCGACCAGCACAGATTCGTTTTTAATTTCGAGATCGGCGTCTTCCATGTAGTCACTAATGTGGCCCATGGCTTTGACTGGAGTATCTTCACCTACTTGGTCTATGTCGGCCACTTGACCCAGTTTGGAAAAGTAAGGATAGACTTCGTTTTTCAGGTGTTTATGCAGATCCTTCCCAGATAAGTTTTTGAAGTTTTTCCAACGCAGTAATTGACCTTCCTTGGTATCCGGAAAAAGACGCACAAAGGCTTTGCCAGTGCGATTGGCTTTGCGTTCTTCCGCTTCTTCCTGCATGTCGAGCATACGGGCAAACATCAGGTAACTGATCTGTTCAATCACGGTCAAAGGGTTAGTAATCCCCCCTGTCCAGAACTTTTCCCATAGTTTATCGATGTCGTTACGGATTGGTCCGGTTAGCATAATTTGTCTCTATTTGATGTCGTTGTAATCGTGTTGGACTACTTTTAGTCCAACCATTTAATCAGCTTTTTTTAGTTCTAATATAGTCTCTAAAAATTCGAGAGACACCGTCTCTCGAATTTGGAACTCAATGTGTACCGAATTCGAGACGCACTGCGTCTCGAATTATTTGCTCCCATATTGAACATCCTGTTTGATAAAGGGTTTAAGTACAGAAACTAGGTCTTTAACATCTGCTTCTTTAAATACACCATCGACACCATTTGGGCTGACACTTGTAAAAGGCGCTTCATATAGTTTGGCTATGTCGATAAAACCATAGTTGGTGATATAGGTTTTGAGTAGGTCCATGAATCGCACTTGTTGGGAAGTCAGATTCGGGTGACGATGCACAAAGTCGGTGAAATGCTCACTGACTTTCTCTGGCTCTAGCCCCACCAATTCTTGCAAGGTGATATGCAGTTGATCGGCAGTCCGGCCATAAAATTCGTTCAGAGCATCCAAACTCACTGTGGGGTGCGTGGTTAAGATGGTTGAGGTTAGATTTTTTAGATCGTCTTCCGAAACCGCCTCATGGGCTTTGATTTTTTGCAGTATCGGGTTCGTCGCAACTAAGTTGTCTAGCAGCTCTTTGGCTCGTCGGCGATAAACGCTCACTTCATCTCTGTTATAAAGTTTATGCTCACGCACTTTGGTGACTACTTTGCCATCTTGTGTACGAGTTTTCAGTGGGTCATAACCGCCACTGGTATCGCTCTGACGGAATTTCATAATACTGCGTAGTTGAGTTCGAGCGTTTTCTAGCTTAGTTATACTAGGGGCTTGCCAGAACTCAGCACTGTTTACTTCGTCGATGATGGCTTGCTTTTGACGAACCGCTTGAATGTTAACCGCTAAGGTTGATATTTGCTCGATTAAGGTGTCTCGTCCATCTTCAAAACTTGACGACTGTTCAATAAAGCTGGTTTCCACGACAGCCATTAAACGATCCAATTGTGTTGCATGCTTATCTTTCAGTGGACGAACCGCCATCAGTGGTGCCACTGTTTCAGATAACAAATGCTGTGTTGTTGCATTCAGCTTTTGCAAGCTACCGGTTTGCAGAAGCGTGTCTACTTGTCGCAACTCTTTTCGAACAGCCACACTGTCTCTTGGTAAGTCCGATATATCCGCTTTAATGAGTTCAATCGCAGTATCAAAGCCTTCTCGGTGGTTATGTTTAAGGGTCTGAATCGCTAGATTGACACGGGCTTCAAAGCAGGTTTGCAGTAACGGCTTGCCACCCACATCTTGAGGTTCTTTATATGCTTGCTCGAAGAACTCAAAATTACCGTAGTGATCAAAAATCAAAAACTCTGTTTTATCTTTGCCTTTACCAAACAAGTTTTTGCATAAGCGCGTTCCACGACCAATCATCTGCCAGAATTTGACAGAGGATTTAACGGTTTTCGCAAAGACGAGGTTCACCACTTCTGGCACATCGATGCCTGTGTCCAACATATCCACCGAGATCGCGATACGGAATTCGTTGTCGCCTTTTTTAAATTCTTTGATCAAGCTCTCTACATGGGACACTTTGTTATGAATGACTTTACAAACTTTGTTGCCATATTGTGGGTAGAGCTTGCAGAAGAGTTTTTCTAAATGCTCTGCATGTTTTTGGTTATTCGCAAAGACAATCGTTTTACCAACTAGCGAGTTGGTTTCATCCTTGATGCCATAATTCATCAAGTTTTCAAGAATCTCTTGGTCTGTTTTTTCACTAAAAATTTTACGCCCGATGTCTTTGCCTTGGTACGAAGCATTTTGCGCTTCGTCAAAGCCAAGATCGTCTTCTAACTGGCGTTTTTGATCGTCGGTTAAGTCGTTGTAATGAATGCCATCGCGAAGAAACTCTGTCGTTACGTCTTTGACTTTGAAATCCACTAAATAAGGTGGCTCATGCTCAATGGCTTCTTTTAAGCCAAATTGATACGTCGGGTCTGTGGTTTCACAGCCAAACATGTCAAAGGTATTACGACTGATAAATTTGACTGGTGTGGCGGTTAAGCCCACCTGTAGTGCATCAAAATAATCAAAAATGTCACGATAGCGGTTGTAGATACTGCGGTGACTTTCATCGGCAATGATCAGGTCAAAGAAGCCCACATCAAGCTGAGCAAAGCGGTTCATCATGCCGGGATAAGTGGACACGTAAATACGTGCATTTTCGTCAATCTTATTGGTTTCACCAATTTCACAACGGGGTTCGCTGGGTAAATTGTTTTTAAAGGCTTCACTCGCTTGGGTACGCAGCTCTTTGCGGTCACAAAGAAACAACACGCGTTTTGCCCAACCAGCGTTTAGCATGAGATCTGCAAGGGCAATGGAAACACGGGTTTTACCTGTGCCCGTTGCTTGGATAATCAAGGCTTTACGACGCTGTTCTTGGAAAGTATGGGCAACCGATTTGATGGCGTTGATTTGATACAGACGATCGGCAATATTTAAATTGGGGTTATTTTGTTCTAGTTGGTTATCACGGTACTGGCGTTGGTAAATGAGATAATCCAGACTGTCTTTACTGTAAAAACCATAAACAATTCGCGGTGCATTGTATTGTGCGTCGTCCCAAATAAAAGTCTCGTAGCCATTAGTGTAGAAAATCACTGGGCGCTGGCCAAACTGCTTTTCAAGCGAGTCAGCATAGAGCCGAGCTTGTTCTCGCCCCGCTTGATCTGAGCTATTGCTAGAACGTTTCGCTTCGACGACGGCGAGAGGTTTGCCATCGCTGCCCCACAACACATAATCTACATAGCCTTTACCGGAAGGGTTATTCGGAAAAGCGACTTCTACTTCAATACCCACATTTTCAGGATCAGAAACATTCCAGCCAGCTTGCACCAGCATAGAATCAATTAAAAGCTCGCGAGTTTTCGCTTCGTTCCATTGCAAACTGTCAGCAACGGCTTGACTTTCTTGCTGGCGTTTAAGTTGATCTGGATAAGCAGGTGCATCAAGATACTTAAGGTTCTTAGTACGCTCTTTTTCAATCTGTTCAAGCAGCTCGTCATTGAGCTTTTTCTGCTTATCCAGTTCTTCTTTGTATTTATTGATGGATCCAGACAGGGCAATGGCATCAGCACGATTGTCTTTTATATCTACAAACGCAGGGATGCTTGCCTTTTTCTTCATATAGTATTTGATGGCAAGGTAGCAGGCGAGCTGATGCGCTATCCCCAATGCCATAAGTGCGGTTCGTAAATCTCCTTCCCCACCATGTGCCGTTTCATTGCCTTGGGTACGTAGATAATTCAACTGATGAACAAGTGGTTTTGTCACACAGTTTTGGAACACAGTGTCACGTACCATGGTGTTCAAGGTTGATTCGGGTAAACGAGGCAGGCGCTCTTCTTTATAAATGGCCTTGGTCAGCTCCTCCGCAAAAGCGCGAAGACGTGTCAGTGCGCTGCCCGGATCAATAAACAACACGGCTTCAGCCAAACCTGCAAGGTTTGCTAATGCCTCGTTTTCAGGACGAAGAAACTCAAAGTTTTGTGATTTCATAAATAATATTGTTTTCATACTCGTGTAATAGCGAAAGCTGTGCCAACTTCTACTTCACGTCGTATTTATCCATCCAGTTGGTTAGTGTTTGGTAATTTTTAAGCCCTAATAACTCAGCCGCTTTGGACTTGCTTCCATTGGAATGCGCTAATGCTTTAGGAATGTAATGCCTTACCAAATCAGAAATAATATTTTGAATATCAATACCTTGCGAAATATCCTTATCTAACAAACTGGTATTATTCTGAGGTCTATCAAATAACGCTTGTTTGATGTCATCAGCCGATATTGCGTCTTCGCTACTCCATAGAGAAGCCCGCAATAAAGTCGATCGTAACTCACGTATATTACCTGGCCACAATTGTGAGAGGATAATATTTTTTGCATTTGCAGAAATTTTTTTATTTATCAGGGCGACATCTTGCTTTGCCATATCCATCAATAACGCATCGGCTAATAAAGCAATATCACCCTGTCGTTCTCGAAGTGGTGGCAATGAAAGTACGCCAACGGCAACTCGATAAAAAAGGTCTTCTCGAAAATGTCCATCATGGATCGCTTGCATCAAGTTTCTGTGAGTGGCCGTAATAATACGAACATTCACGCTTTCCTCTTTAATGGCACCAACGGGGGTGATAACGCCTTCTTGTAGAACCCGAAGCAATCTAACTTGCACACTGGGTTCTAACTCGCCAAATTCGTCTAAAAACAGTGTTCCACCATTTGCCTGCTGGAAATACCCTTGTCGATCAGCTGATGCGCCCGTAAAAGCGCCTTTTTTGTGACCAAACAACATGGAGTCCACCAGCTCTGTTGGAAACGCACCACAGTTCACTGCAACAAACGGCTTATCTGAACGTGAGCTAGCATTATGGATGGCTCTTGCAAAAAGCTCTTTCCCCGTCCCTGTTTCGCCTTGAATCAATACAGGCACTTCACGCTTAGCTAGAATTTCAGCTTGATGCTTTAAGCGCTCCATCACAGGGTTTTGGGTAATAATGTTTTCAAACGCCGCACTGGAACTGACACCATCATTAGTAAGTTCTGTGAGTTGTGTAGAGGTTAATTTGGTGGCCGACGGAGTGTATTCAGCAGAAATCTCAAAAGGTATTCTTACCTCTTGAGCACCTTGTTCTTTACTGGATTGATAAAAGCGAGCAGAGTACTTCGTCTTCCCCAGCAAAATCCAAATGGCTTGCATGGCTGGCGTACCAGGGCTCAATAAAATAGAGATATCAGCATTTGCTTTTTTAAAAGCACTAAGGTGTTTGTCAGCCGCATGATATATAGATTCAAAATCAACAGGAGAGACTAATGTTTCTTGAGAACTATATATTACATCAGCTGTTTGACGCTTCAGCCACTCTATGTAGGGAGCGCTCCTAGCTTTTGGATATGAGCAAAGAAGAATAACTCGATCAAAGGAAAAGTTTGCCAGCGTAGACGATATAGGTGCATCTAATGGCATATCAGAGATAGCAGCCCTTAAATCTGTATCACCAACCCATGAAAAAAGTACTTTTTCCGCCACAAATACATCCCTAATAAAAACAACTGCTTAGTAATTGTAAAGATTACTACAGTTTCTCGCTCAACACATCATAGGAAAAATAGAGTAAAGGTCACCATTTCTACCAACATTAAGTAGAGCGGGACACAAACGGGCCAAAGGTGGGAAACAAATGGGCCAAAATCAGATACAAAAAAGCCGAACACTGGGTTCGGCTTTCGTAACTTACACTCTCTAATTCAGGAAAGTAGTAAGTATAATTTTACTTTAAAGAAAAGTGGTAGGACTAAGCAGATTCGAACTGCTGACCTCTACCATGTCAAGGTTACTCTGAATATTCCCTCACATGGCAATGAACTACTTTATATAATATATTCAATGCCTTAGTAAACACACATCCTTTGAATCAAAGCAATATAAGACAATAAAACTCTATATCAGGGGATTTTGGCCCATTTTGATCCCATCTTGACCCATGACCTCTACCCTTCGAATCAAAGCATCTCAAATTAGCCCATGCCTTAAAAGCAAAAATAGTCATAAATGCATGACTTTAATTGCTTTGAATCAAAGCACATTTTTGGACATTTTTGTTACTTTGATTCGTAGTAAAATTGAATCTCACTGGGATTAAAGCCTTCTCAGTACTATAAAAGGTCTACAAAAAATAACCTATAACGTATTATTTTGTAGACCAATTCATAAAATAATTTGCTCAAGACCACCCAGCTTTCACGTTCAATTTTCCTCTATAGCAACTTTCACCAACTTAGTCTTTATAAAGGTGGTGATGAGATTATCCACAACATTCAAACCACACCATGATTTGAATAGTAGGCTATTGGAATTATCAACGACTACCTCTATGCCACTTACACTAATCATTAAGCCCGAAAAAAAACTCTTTAGTTGCCATAAACAAAAATAGCAACTTATTAGTTTCCTTATGATAAATCTACTACAGCAAATCAAAAATCGTCGTTTAGCACTGAAACTCAAGCAGAATGACATGCCTATGCGTATTGGTATTTCTAGGCAGCAGTACAAACGGCTTGAAACAAAGAGCAACCCAAGACTCGATATACTTGAACTGATTGCCCAAGGTCTAAATAGCGACATCATGCTGATCCCAAAAGAAAAGCTGAATGCTGTTTTAGCTGTTCTTAAAGTGATGGAAACAACACATCTTTACCGCACAAACAGCCTGATCACTCTGATGAACAAAAAAGGCTATCGGATGCTCCATGGAAAGGGTTATTAGAATATGGAGGCGAATATTACAACGGAAATTAGTGTTCTTAAGTTGACGTTACATGGCCAACGACCTCTAAACTTAGCAAAAAAGAAATATGATTTTGGAGTTCAAAATGAAAACGCTAGAACCTCAATCACAACTTGACTTTATTAATAGCCTTTTTTCAGGGTTTAATATCATGTCTTCAACAGATTACCTTTCTATTGTTAGATCCGGTGTTAGTGGAAAAAATTTGCAAGCGATCATTGCCTTAGCTGTTATAATTTAATCCATCTTACTTGATGAAAAACATAATTTAGTTTTAACTCGTCCCTTAGAGAACATCCGATTAAGTCGACAACATGAGACAATCTAGCTGACTTAATCTGACTCCCCCCTATCGACCATGAACCAACTTTCCTTTGCAGATACCGAATTCACCAGTAAACGCCGTAAAACCCTCAAAGAGCTTTTCCTTGGTCGGATGAATGAACTGATTCCATGGCAGCAGCTTGAAGTTCAAATTGAGTCGTTTTACCCTAAAGCTGGCAATGGCTGGCGTCCATACCCTCTAGCTACCATGCTACGCATTCACTTTATGCAGAACTGGTACAATATGAGCGATCCAGCGATGGAAGATGCCCTTTACGAGATTACCTCTATGCGACTGTTTGCTGGCTTATAATTAGAAGGCGCAATCCCAGACCACACGACCATCATGAACTTCCGTCACTTGCTTGATAAGCACAAACTGGGTCGTAAACTCTTTAAAGAAGTAAACAAATAGCTATCTGATTCCAGTATCTACTCTAAAGAAGGGACGATTGTGGATGCAACAATCATTGAGGCAGCGAATTCCACCAAAAATAAATCAAATTCCCGTGATCCCGAAATGTACCAAATTCAAAAGGGGAAGCAATGGATCTTCGGGTTAAAGGCTCATATCGGTGTGGATGCAAAACGAGGTCTGGTGCATAGCTTCACCACGACGCCTGCCAATGAACACGATCTAAACTAACTACTAGAGCTTCTTCATGGTAATGAGCATTTGTATCGGCTGACTAGGACTACCGAGGCGTAGATAAGCGCTTAGAAACAAAGGATAAGAAAGTCGATTGTTTAGTGGCTGCGGTACCTAGCAAGACACGTTCTTGGAAAAAGCACCCTCGTAAAAATAAGCAGACAATCAAAAGAAAATACTTAAAGGCGAGTATCAGAGCAAAAGTCGAGCATCCGTTTAGAATTCTGAAATGTCAGTTTGGGTTCCGCAAAGCCGTCTACAAAGGCCTGTCTAAAAATGACAACAAGCTCGCCGTACTGTTTGCGCTTGGAAATCTGTTACGAACAGATCAGATGAAACGGTCTGCGCGGGGATAGCCCGTCCAAATGACGGTTTTTTAGCTGCTTAGAGCAGCCTACATAACGTAAAAATGCGGCTAATTGGCACTTTTTAAGAATTGTTGGGATGCGGAGCAAGCCAGGTCAGAATTATCTGACTTGTTGGTAGCATCCCCAACGATAAGTCAGCAAACAAACGAATGGACGCGATCTCATACTAAGCATCTTCCATCGCAGGATCACTAACGTTATACCAATGTTGCATGAAATGAACATGGAACATGGAACATGGAACATGGTTGAGAGTGGAACATGGTTGAGAGTGGATAAGCTCTTCTGCCATTGCCTGCTTTGGGATAAAAAGGCTCAATGACCGCTTCTAGTTGTTCCCAAGGCATCAACTTATTCATGTGAGAAAGGACAATTTTCTTACGTGTTTTACGTCGTTTGTTGTTGAGGTCGCTTTCGGCAAAAGTGAGTTGGTGTGACATGGTTGGGCTCGATGACTTAAAAAGAGATTATCTCATGGCAGAGACTTATTCGCATATTCCTTAGTTATTTGTAATAAAAATGGGTAGGGTTACGTCTAATATACTTATATCAGATTAGACGAACTTCTCGTCTCTTTCATATTTCATAAGAGGTTTCTCTATGCTGGGTTTTGCTAGTATCCGTGGTCGTCTCAGGGCGAGTTATTTGGTTTTGTTGGTATTGTTAGTATTGGTAGTGGTGTTATCTGTCAGTCGTTTTCAGCTTCTGTCTGGCAATATCCGCAGCATAGTAGATGAGAATGCGGCTTTGGTAGAGTTGACTGGCGAGCTCAATGTGAATGCAGAGAGTTTGGCAAGCCGTTTGTTATTGCTCTTTGTACTGGAAGAGAGAAATGCTCGGGTGGCGATTTATAAAGAAATTGATGAGCGCAACAAAAGCTTAGACGCCAATCTAGAGAAGATGGCTCAGTTGGTACAAACCCCGAAAGATAAGGCGAGCATCGAAGGATTAAAAACACAACGTAAAGTCTATCAGGCAGCGCTTCAAGCGACGGTAGAGGCGTTAGAGTTCGGTGAACTTGATGATGCCAAAAAATTGATGGCTGGCACGACTCGTAATGAGCTACAAACGTTTTTAAAGCAAGCCTCTGCGCTGTCCGAATACGAACGCAATATGATGCAAGAGCGTCAGAAGGAAGTTTTGTCTGAATCAGAATTGGCCATTTGGTTGACGGTTGGTGTTGGTGTTCTGACCGTTTTAATGGTTTTAATCATGTCCGTTTTGATCTCTCGCAGCATTGTTAATCCGCTTAATTATGTTATCGCGCTATTGGATAAATTTGCTCATGGAGACCTATCGCAAGACATTACGTCAACGCAGAAAGGCGAAATTGGTCAGTTATTAGATAGCGTGAAACGTATGCAGATTAGCTTGGCAGGTGTGATTGATAAAATCGATAAGAGCGCAAAAACCGTTGTCGAAGCGGCTAGCGAGATTCGCACCAATGTGGCTGATGTTAATAAAGGTTCTAATATTCAAGCAGTGATGGCAAGCGATATTCAAGGCTCGGTAAAAGAATTATCTAATGCTGCGAATGTGATGGCCGATCATGTCAGCGTATCGCGTAATCAGGCTGAAGCAGCTCATGATTTGGCGAAGCATGGTAAGAAAGTCATTACCTCTGCTGTAACGGATATTACCGCTGTAGCGGCTTATATCGAAGAAACGTCTAAAGCTGTTGCTGAGCTAAACAAAAGCGCAATGACGGTAACTGAGTTTGTAAACGGCATTCGTAATGTGGCAGAACAAACCAACCTCTTGGCGTTAAATGCTTCTATCGAGGCCGCACGAGCGGGGGAAAGTGGCCGAGGCTTTGCGGTGGTGGCCGATGAAGTTCGAAATTTGGCAACGAATACTGCACAGGTGACCTCATCCATTGATAAAGTGATAACAACCATCAGCAGTTTATCGTTGCAGATATCTAATGAAATGGTGCAAGGCCAAGAAAAAATGCGTTACGGCGTTGCGCAAATTGAAGATGTTGTAGCACCTCTGAGCCAATTAGAGGCAGATTCTGCTAAATCCTTAGAAAGCTTAGATGGTTTGTCGCAATTAGCTCAACAGCAGGCAAGAGAAGCAAATGATATTGCAGCACATGTGACTCGTATTGTTGAGGTGACGGTCAATAATGAGCAGACATCAAAACGTTTGAGTAAGCTCACCGACGCATTATCCGGCGCCGCAGAGCAAACTCATGAAGCAACGTCTACCTTCAACTTGCCGACTAAGTGATAGGCTGATTAGCATTTAAAAAACAAGCGATCTAAAGAGAATCCACCAGCACCACGCCACATGATTAATAGCGCAATTGTTAACCATGTGGCGTGTGTTGGATAAGCATCAGGATAAACGAAAAGCTGAATAACTAATGTCATACCTGCTAGACCAAATGCAGCGAAGCGAGTAAATAAACCAACTAAGATTAGCGTTGGTAAAATATGTTCCACCAAGGTTGCTAAGGTCGCTGCGATCATTGGTGATATAAGCGGCAAGTTGTACTCATATTCAAACAAAAACAAGGTGGAGTCTTTTAAATGAGGCAAGCCTAATTGAGCTTCCATAGCAATAATATCCAAAGAAAATCCTTCTATTTTGGTTTGGCCAGATTTCCAAAATACCGCAGAAATGGCAAAACGCGCCACGAATAAAAGCAATGACTCGGGTATTTTTCTAAATATATTCTCTGCTGTTTGTAGCATGGTTTTCCCTTATTGTTATTCGTTTACTCTTAGGCGTTGGCTTCAGAGATTTGAGTCAATAATTTCCAATCAATGAGCTTTGCCAAACTGGTGCCGGGGTCAAAGTGTTCATCGTCTGGTATGGCTTCACCTAGAGGTTTCGCTTGCATTAGGTGTTTAATAAAAATGGCATCGGCGTGACAAATAATATGAAGTTCCGCATGAAGATGGGATTTTGATAGCAGCAAGTACTCGCTTTTATCTATCTTTATATCCGCTAACGAATGGTTGTCTGTGCCTTTGTGTGCAAGATAAATTGACCCTATTGCAAAAGGGGAAACAAGAATTTGTGTGGTTGGTGGTAAATGCAGACGCAATTTTTCTGGGTCAGAGGCGTTATTAAATGCCTCTGAAATTTGTGCGTATTCAAGTGTTTTGTACTCTTGTGCATTAGTAAGCGCCAAGAGATTAAATTCGAGTGCGGCAATGTCCGCTAAAAAAGGCACCGTTTTCGCGGGTTCGAAATGACGAACAAAATCAGCGAAATTGTCTCCATAGTCGCTAATGACAGGCGTTTTAGGGGGATTAAATTGAATGTATTCTCGTGCCATAGCGCGAAAAAAGTCCTCACCGACAAGCGTTTGCGTGATAGGAAAAATATCCGCTAGAGCATCTATCAAAGACACAAATACGTTGTTACGGTAAACATTGAAACGAGCTTCTTTTTCAGCGTTTGAATGGCCTTTAACTTCTTCATAGAAAGCATTGTCTTGATTAAGTAAGGTGGCTTTAAAAGGCTTATTCATGTTTGCTTTCCTGTCGGATAGCGGCTCTTATCGTATCGGCTTGCTGTGCTTCAGACAGTAATTCAGCCCAAGTGGGTAAATTGCCATCACGCTCAATTAATGTCGGGCGATCCCCCATGGTAATTAAGGTGTGTCGGTATAAATCCCAGACGTCATGGCAAACAGGTTGGTCATGACTGTCTATTTTTAATGGTACAATAGAATTGTTGTCCAAAGTGTGCCCGGCAAGATGAATTTGCCCAACGGCGGCACTAGGGAAGCTATTAATATAATCGTATGGGTTACTTTGATGATTAAAGCAGGATACTTCGACATTGTTTACGTCGAGCAAAATTCCACAGCCTGTGCGTTGTATCATTTCTCGGATGAAGTCTATTTCGCTACGGTCACTGCTCTTAAATTCAAAATAAGTCGATGGATTTTCGATTAAGACGCGACGTTTTAATACGTCTTGAAGCTGACCTATGTGACCGCAAACACGATCTAATGCCGCTTGATTATAGGCCACGGGTAATAAATCATTCAAAAACTCGTTGTCGTGTGTCGACCATGCCAGATGTTCGGAAAAGACCTCTGGATCCAGGTCATTTACGAGTTGAGCCACACGGTTTAAGTGTTGTTTATCAAGTGGCATCTCTCCTCCAATTGATAAACCAACGCCATGTACCGTAAACGCATAGAACTCACGAATTTTTTGCAAATAATGTCGTGCTGGGCCACCTAGGTTTACATAGTTTTCGGCGTGAATTTCGAAAAAACCAAGCGCTGGAAGGGTGTCGAGAACGTCGTGATAATAAGAAGGTTTTAGACTAACGCCCGTTTTTTGTATAAAGCTCGAAGGCGCAGATGCGCCTTGGCTTTGTGTAGACAGAGATAACATGTGTTATCTGTCTTAGAAGGCTTTCAATTGGCCGTGGCCAGTGGAAGACGTTTTAGACTCAAGATCTGAACAAGTGCCAGCAGGAACTAATTTCCAAGAGTTTGATTGAAAATCCGTTTTAGATGTACCTGCGCAAGATGTGCCTGGGCCTGCAGCACAGTCGTTTTGTCCAGCAAGCGCTACGCCGTAGCATTTTTCTTTGCTTGCCGCTTCAGCTGGAACAGCAACAGCAACAGCAGAAAGGGCGATAGTAGTACCAAGAGCAAGCGATAAAGATAGTTTTGCATTTTTCATGGATAGATCCTCAATATTTTTAAAGTAAGACAAGAATGTCTTTTGTTGCGCTTTGTTTGACGCTGATCCCAATCTATTTATTACACTAATTTTCAAAAAAAATTTATTATTTAACTAAGTCATCTTCTTTTGTATACACCTTTGAAATTTCACGCATTATTTTCATTTTCTTACCGAACTGACGGCAAGGTGAACAAATTGAAGTATGCAGAGTAAGCAGCACTTTTTCTTTGGCTGATAAAGGTCGATCTAGTTTCTCCGAGAGCATTTGGGTCGCTTACTCTTACTACCTTGAAAAAGAACCTTGTACTGAGCAACTGTTTATCTTTTGTAGTCGAGCACGGGATAAAATCAAAATCCTTCAGTGGTCAACCAATGGCTTTTGGCTTCATTACAAACGATTAGAAAATTGTTCGGAAAGTGTAATTTCTAATCAAGTATAAAGTTTTTTATCTATCAGCTTCCTGAATTGCTTTCCAATTTCCTGGATACACCGCATAAAAAATACGAGCGTCTTTACCTTCATATTTTAATTCTGTACCCTTTGGTATCCAAATAATGTCCCCAGCTTCACCTTCGAGCACACATTCATTCGTCACCAGTCGAAAAACACCATCAATCACATAAATCACTTCGTCATACAAGACAGTCCAACTAATAGAGCAATCATCAAAATGCGCCACTCCAGCCCCCATTGTATTACTTAAATCCGTACTAATAGCGCGTGCTACACCCGCGTTACCCGGAGGCCCACCACGATGCATATAAGTTAGGCTTTTGCCTTTAATCAATTTTGCTGACATGTTTTATTTCCTATTGATAAAGAAGTCTACACTTCAGAACGACTTGCAAAACGGGCCATAGTAAGGCGTAAAGGGACACCTACTCTGAGTAATAGTTTGGGCGGCAAACGAGATGGGGTGCCTGAGGCTTGTTTCATATCATGCAGCAAATCACTGTCACGGCCACAAGCCATATCCGCCAACATCATGCCCGAAATGGTGCCTCTTGCCGCTCCTACACTTTGATCACAACAAGAAGCATACACATTATTTTCAAGCTCCCCGAAATAGGTTTCAAAATTACCAGATAAGCCACTGGCGCCTCCCCATGTGTATTGAAAAGCAACATCGCTAAGTTGTGGGTAACGAGCATCAAAAGCTTTACGATGGCGGGTTGTGATCATAGGAATCATGGATTGTGGAGTATTATAATCATAAGCATAACGATAGGAGTTACGCACGATTAATCGTCGGTCTTGGGTCATTCGTAAAGTGGTTCCAGCGTGATCAGCAGGCGTAATCCCCCAATCCAGTTGCCCCCCATATTGTCGCATTTGCTGATCATTCAATGGTTCAGTCATACTGGCAAAGGTCATGATTGGCAAAATACGATCAGTCATATAACCCAGTTCCGAGGTAAATATATTTGTACCTAAGATGATTTTTTTACAGTGTATACGTGCTTTTGGTGTCGCAACCTCAAAACCCTGATTAACCCGAGTAATTGTGCTAACCGCGGTATGCTCAGCTAACTTAACATTTTCCGGCATATTGTCAGCTAACCCTCGCATGAGGGCGGCTGGCTGCATCAATGCTCCCCCCGGAGTGTAAATGGCTGACGAGTAGAAATCGGTTCCGAACGCATCTAACATTTCACTTTGGCTCAAACGGTGGTATTTCTCATCAGCCTTTTGCAACAAGGATTCATAGTGTTGTAAATGCGTATTGCCTCTCGGGCCGACAGCGGCCTGATATTTACCCGCATGGGACCACTGACATTCAATGTTAAAATTCTCTATTTGTGTTCGTAAATATTCTACAGCAACTCGGTTAAGTCTTATAATTCGCTGCTTAAGCTCTTCATCTCCACTTTCAAGATCTCGCTTATGCGGTTGATCAATAACAAAACCAGAATTACGTCCAGACGCACCTTGACCAACCTTAAGAGCATCAATAAGTAAAATCCGACTGTCTGGATTATTTTCCGCCGCTCGTCGAGCGGCAGCACACCCAACAAATCCGGCACCAATGACAAGGATATCCGCTTCAATATCAGCATTCAGTTCAGGATAATCGGACACAATCCCAAGCTGCTCATACCAGCCACAACGGTTATCATAAAGGGGAAGAATCATCGTTAAATACTCACTACATTGGCTTACATTCGCCGTGACTGTTTGAAACGGCATTAAGGATATTATTTCGAATGAGCATTAATATTTCTACTTAAATGAGCTATATTAAGTTTTTTAACGATTTAAATTAGAATAACTTATGATAAAGCCGTCTCAACTGCTAGATACTTCAGCGCTAATAAGCTTTGTGGTGATTACCGAGTCGGACTCTCTTACGGACGCGGCTCGACGTTTAGAGGTTACCCAGTCGGCTGTATCTCAAACCTTAAAACAACTTGAAACAACCCTTGGTGTGACGCTTATCGTTCGTCGAACACGACCTTTACGACTTACGGCAGCGGGTCAAGTGCTGAAACAAAATGCTGATACTATTTTAGGAGATTTGCGACGTCTTAGTAGTCAGGTACGTGATGCCACACACCAAGGGCTTAGTCTATGTCGCTTAGGCCTAGTCACCTCCTGTTCTGAAGTATTTGGCAGCTCACTAATCGCACTTATGAATACTAGGATCGATCAATTAACGCTTCGAAGCGGGCTGACGCCTTCATTACAGCAATCGTTTCTTGAGCGAGAAGTGGATATTTTAATTTCGAATGATGCAATGGATGATGTGAAAGGGCTTGAGCGTCACTCTTTATTTCGTGACCCGTTATTACTGGTATTACCGGAAAGTTTTATGTTCAGTAATCATCTAACACCCAGAGAAGCCCTGAAAAACCTTGCACTTCAATATCCTCTCATTCGATATGGACGTAACACTCATATTGGTGCAATGACCGAGGTAGCACTAAGACGAATGGGGATTTTGACACAGGTTCGTTATGAAACCGATGACACACACACTCTTGTTCGTTTAGTGAAGAATGGACATTGCTGGGGCATCATCAGTGCGTTATGTTTAGCACAAGTGGCTCAAAACACAGACGGTATGCACATACTCCCTTTGGATGATAATCGCCATGCTCGTGACATGTATTTAATCGCTCGTGATCGAGAGATGGGAAATATTCCAGCCGAACTCACTTCGTTTATACGAGAACAAGCTCAAGACATTGTATTACAAACTCTTCAGTCCAGTACACCTTGGTTGAATGCCAGCGCACTGGGACTGCAAGAATAGTCAGCTGTGACTAATCATTCGTTCTGCCGCCACAAGTTCTAGTATCCAGACTCGAAACTCATCCACCCCTGCATTTCTGCGAAAGGTTATTTCGGGCTCTAACATATAGAAACAAGCTTCTGTGTTCAGTTCGTTTGAGACAGGTCTAACAAGCAAACCACTGTCTAAATAATTAGAGATCAATTGTTCCCAGCCCAACGCGACGCCTTGTCCATTTAGCGCAGCTTGAATCAGCATAGGATAGTTATTAAGATTAAGTCGCCCTTTCGGTGACGCTGGCTTCATATCTAGCTGTTGAAACCATTCATTCCAACCCAACCAGTCCTTACTCGAATCCAGCCACAGTAACGTGCTTGAAAAAATATCTTCCGGCTGACTTAATGCTTGTTTGGCAAGAAACTGAGGACTGCAAACTGGAAAAACACGTTCACTGAACAATGGTGTTGCGTTCATTTCCGCTGGTGGCTTACGACAATAAAACAATGCCAAATCAAATTCGGACGGTCTCAGCCCTTTTAAGGTGTCGCTTGCAAAGATTCGAACATCAATATCTGGATATTTTTCTTGAAAACTGGCTAGTCGAGGTAATAACCAAAGCGATGCCATAGCATTGGAGGTGACTACGGTAATCTGTTTATTGTCCTGACATTGGAGGACTTCACCCGTGGCGCTTGCCAACATTTGCAAGGATTGTTGTACGATGAAGAAATAGTCTTCACCAACATCAGTTAACAACAACCCATGCTTAGAACGGACAAATAATGAACGGCCAAGATACTCTTCAAGGTGTCGAATCTGCCGACTAATCGCTCCTTGAGTGACAAAGAGTTCACCCCCTGCCTTAGTAAAACTAAGATTGCGAGCAGTAGATTCAAAAGCCACTAAGCTATTGAGAGGGGGTAAGGGTTTAATTTTCAATCATCAACCTCTTATCTTTTTATTATATAGAGCTGGAGTTTATGCTCCTGCTTGCATGACAGTCTAGCAAGGATTTAGTAGGTAGCTGAAGAAAGACATCAGCCAACTACTTTGTGTTAATGATCCTTTACTCTACTAACCTTAGGATGTCACCTTCTTTTCTTCACTTAAACTATTACATCTTTTCCTGTCGGAGCGTTTTCATAAGACCAGTACTCATCACTAAAATCAGAACGGCAATTGGCAAACCTGCCACAATCGAAGCAGTCTGTACCGCTTTAAGGCCGCCGGCATAAAGAAGACCACCCGCAATAAACGCTAGCATTACCCCCCATATAACTCGTAGCGGCATTGGAGGTTCGGTACTACCTTGCGAAGTAAGAGTACAGAGTACAAGCGTGCCTGAATCCGCAGATGTAATAAAATAAGTGGCCAGCAGTACCACCACTAACATACTCAGCAGTTGACCTGTAAAACCTTTATCCATTTTATTAAATAAAGTAAACACCGCAGAAGCCGGCGACGCCTTGGTTGCCAACAATACATCCCCGCCTTTAAATTCAGCTGCATCACCGACTAAGTGTTCAGATTGAACCTGTGCTTGATGCGCTACTCTATCCTGTTGTTCCATTTTCAATGCCGAACCACTAAACACAGACATCCAAACACAGGTCACTAGAGTCGGTACGATTAATCCGCCCAAAATCATTTCACGAATAGTGCGTCCTCGAGAGATTCGGGCAATAAACATGCCGACGAAAGGAGACCAAGTCATCCACCACGGCCAATAGAAAGCAGTCCACCAATTTTGCCAACCACCATCATTCTGAGTATCAGACCATGTGCTCAAAGCGATGATATTTCCTAAGTAATCCCCTGTACTTTCCAACAGAATATTCAAAATATATCGGGTCGGACCGACAACTAGCAAAACTACAACCAGAAAAATGGACAGTAGCATGTTCCACTCTGACAGCATTCGAATACCGCGCCCAACGCCAGATAACACAGAAAGAATGGCCAAAATACTGACCAAAGCAATTATCAATAATTGCGGTACGATTCCAACATTAATACCGAACACACTGTGCAATCCCGTGTTCATCTGAACCGCCCCCAAACCGAGGGAGGTAGAAATGCCAAAAGCTGTAATCACAACCGCTAGAATATCCACACAATGTCCAATAGGGCCATAAATACGGTCACCAATTAACGGATAAAGTACCGAGCGCATCGTTAATGGCAAGCCTTTACGGTATGAAAAGTAGGACATTACCAAAGCCACTATTATAAACAGAGCCCAAGGGTGTAATCCCCAATGAAACAAAGTGATTCGCATGGCGGTTTGCGCGGATTCATTACTCAATCCTAATTCAGAAAAAGGATTACTCGCATAGTGAAACATGGGTTCAGCGACTGACCAGAAAATCAAACCTATTCCCATTCCCCCGCTGAATAACATCGATAACCAAGAGAGATAACTGAATTCTGGCCGTTCATTATTTCGGCCAAGACGGATATTTCCATATCGGCTCAACATTAGCCAAATCAATAGTCCCAGGACGCCACTCGTTATCGCAAAATAAAACCACTTGAAGTTATAAAGAATACTGTCCGACATCTGCTGAAAAAATGCACCTGCTTCTTTTGCTAGCAAGGCACAAAAAACCACAAAGCCGATTATCAGTACTTTGGATATAAGTGTCACCGTAGGGTCGACTCCCCACTTTAAACCAGAGTTATTTTTCATTGTGCGGTATCCATTTAATTTTTGTTTTAGGAACTATGCATAAACACAGATAACACGCCGCAAGCTAGATTCAGGAGTCTAGTGTTGCCTACAAGCATGGGAGGAAAATCATCTAGATAAAAATAGGCTGCATCAAATCATTTATCCGAATGAGGTGATGAGATTTGGTAATGATTCATTCCAAGTAAAGGTCATGAGTTTTTGTAATGAGATGCGGTCCGAAATATCGTTTGCTGCCTTTTTGCTCCAATCACTACTATAGCGACTGAAACCGAGACAGATAAATAGCCCCTTATTTATCTGTCCTTAACGCTTAAAACCGACTGCCTTTAAAGAAGGGCAAAACATGGAGAGAGACACATGATAATAAAATCTCAGACCATCCCGACGACGACTCTTGACGATGTTCGAAAACCTTTGGCAGAGGCCGTTGGTATGCCCAACGCCGTTTACACAGATGACGCGCTTTTCATTCAAGAGCGTGATGAAGTGCTCGGAAAAACGTGGGCTGCAATCGGTTACAGCAGTGACTTACCTAGCAATGGCTTTACTAAACCCGTTGATTTTATGGGTCTTCCCTTGGCTATTATGCGTAACCGAGATGGTGGTTTTAAAGTATTCCACAACGTTTGCAGCCATCGTGGTTTAAAACTAATAACAGAAGAAACAGAAGTAGAAGGAATGGTTCGCTGCCCTTACCATTCTTGGACGTACGATTTGAATGGAAACCTCAAAGGTACTCCACACATTGGGGGGATTGGTGTCCATAAGGTTGAAGGTTTTTCTTGTGAAAAACACAATCTACGTGAAGTACGCTCTCATGTATGGGCGGGGATGATTTTCATCAACCTATCGGGTGATGCCAAACCTTTTGAAGAACACATTGAGCCACTCATTAATCGATGGAGTGATTTTTGTGGTAAGGATGGCTGGGATAATTTGTACATTGCGCCCACTGGAAGCCAAATGTCTTTGGAAGTGAAGTGCAATTACAAGTTAGCGATAGAGAATTACTGTGAGGCCTATCACCTTCCTTGGGTTCACCCAAGTTTAAATTCCTACTCTCCTCTAGACCAACACTACAACCTTATTATCAACGACGACATGTCCGGTCAAGGAAGCTACAACTATAATTTATCTGATGTCGCTGGCACTCATTTACCTTGTTTTGAAAGCTGGCCAAAAGACCGCTTACGCCATGCTGAGTACGTGTCTTTGTACCCTAATGTATTGTTAGGTATTCAGGCCGATCACTTCTTTACCATCATTCTAGAACCACGTAAGAAAGACCTCACTGTTGAAAACTTACGTTTGTTCTACGTCGGAGAAGAAGCCTGCGGAGACAAATATGCCGCTTGTCGTCACTCTCAACTTGAAGCTTGGAAAGTGGTATTTGGAGAAGATGTTTTTGCTGTTGAAGGCATGCAAGCAGGTCGACAGTCACCGGGGTTCACTGGAGGTGTATTCTCCCCTGTTTTGGATGGCCCAACACATCACTTCCACAGTTGGGTTGCGGATAAATATGCCGCCATTAATAAAGAATGATCCATCTAAAAAACCAACACAGCTTCACGCTGAATTGAACACTGACAGACGAAGGACAGAAATTTATGACAAATAAAGCTTCCCATCACTGGCTCAACTTCATCGATGGTGAATGGCGTGACAGCTCTGACAGCATTGAGATCAGTAACCCTTCTACCAATACTGTTTTTGCCAGTATTGCTTGTGCAAATCTAGCTGACGTAGAAGATGCAATACACGCTGCTAGAAAATGCGTGCAAGAAGGACTCTTGACCCGTCAACGTCCAGCTCAACGAGCCGAATTGATGTACCGTATAGGTAAAGAAATTCGCAATCTTATTGATGAAGGGGCGGATTTATTATGTCGCGAAAATGGCAAATCCTTAAACGACTCTCGAGCAGAATTCGAAGAAGCGGCACGTTACTTCGAATATTACGCAGGCATAACAGATAAAATTGAAGGCAAGTCTATTCCATTGGGAGAAGACTACATTGACTTTACTGTTTATGAACCTCAGGGAATATCCGTGCAAATAGTACCTTGGAACTTTCCTGTTTCTATTTGCGCACGCTCACTCGCGCCTGCTTTAGCGGCAGGCAATACCGTTATCATCAAGTCACCAGAGATATCACCACTAGCCATAACGCTATTAGCCACAGCCTGTGAACGAGCAGGCTTACCTAAAGGAGCATTGGGCCTATTAGCTGGCCCTGGTCGAACAATTGGTGCGGCGTTAGTCGCTCATAAAGAAACGAACCAAATTGTGTTTACAGGTTCTGTTCCAACAGGACGAACTATTATGCGTGACGCTGCTGAAAATGCAGTGCCCTGCATTATGGAACTGGGCGGAAAATCGGCGGCTATCGCGTTTTCAGACGCAAATATAGACCAATTACTCAGCAGCGTTCGCTGGGGGATTTTCTTCAATGCTGGTCAAGTTTGCTCTGCTATGTCTCGTTTATTAGTGCATCGCGATATTTACAACGATGTTGTTAAACGAGTGTCCGAACTCGCCACCAATCTGCGCATTGGTTCTGGTCAAGAAAACCCAGATCTAACACCTGTTGTATCCATGCAACAGCGAGATGCAATCCTAACGATCTGTCATCAAGCCGTTGAAGATGGGGCACGACTTGTCTGTGGTGGACGCGCTGTTGACGGGCTTTCTGGTGCCTTTGTCGAGGCGACTGTTTTCGCAGATGTTACCCCTCAAATGCGACTCTTTAATGAAGAAGTATTTGGTCCTGTTATTGCTATTACGCCTTTTGATAATGAAAAAGAAGCCTTTGAATTAGCAAACAGTACGGATTACGGCCTTGTCGCGGGGGTATTCACTCAGGATTTAAGTCGTGCCATGCGTGCATCTCAAGCATTGGATGCGGGTCAAATTTTCATCAATGAATGGTTTGCCGGAGGGGTAGAAACGCCATTTGGTGGAAACCGATTATCAGGATATGGACGTGAAAAAGGACAGGAAGCCCTTTACAGCTACGTACGTACCAAAAACGTAGCTATTCGTGTTTCTCGATAATATTAACCAAAAGGTTGCTACAGCCTAGGTAGCAACCCTTTAAAATAAAAAAGGTAGGCCTGCATGATGAAAAAGTGGTTATGTGTCGTTTGTGGACTAATTTATGACGAAGCCAAAGGCTGGCCAGCAGATGGTATTCCTCCCGGCACTCGCTGGGAAGATGTACCAAATGATTGGAAATGCCCTGACTGCTTAGTAGGTAAGGCTGACTTCGAAATGATGGAGATTCGTCAGAGCACTAAAATTGACACACCTTTCAGTTCGAACATTGCTCAGCAAGCACCTATCGTCATCATTGGTGCTGGTTACGCTGGCTACAATCTCGTCGATGCAATAAGACAACGCGATATACAAACACCTATCGTCCTCTTTACATCAGACGATGGTCATAACTATTCAAAACCTGGGCTGTCGACTGCGCTTACCCGTAAAAAAGAAGCGCCTGAACTTATCTCCGACACACCTCTTTCCTTAGAAGCACGATACAAAATTCGAATTTATACCCATTGTAAAGTGACGAGTATCGATGTAAACAACAAAACGCTTGTTACTTCTTCTGGCGAACAAAGCTACAGCAAACTTGTGCTTGCTCAAGGTGCTTCACCAATCAGCCTAACCTTTCAAGGTGATGCCAGTAATGATGTTATCAGCATCAATAGCCTTCATGACTACCGTATTTTTCGTGAGAAGCTAGAAGGAAAAAAACACATCAGCATTATCGGTAATGGATTAATTGGCTGCGAGTTCGCCAACGACTTAGCTAACGCCAATATCAAAGTAGACATCATTGGTTTATCCGCTTGGCCAATAGATCGACTTCTACCACAAGAGGTTGGTAAAGAATTGCAAAGTCGATTAGAAGAAAAGGATGTACGTTGGCATCTCAATACAACGGTTACCTCAGTGATTCATAAAGAAGAAGGGTACCTACTAACACTGCAAAACGGGGATAAAATAGAAACGGATTTAGTCTTATCTGCAGTAGGACTCAAGGCTAATACTGAACTTGCAAGTGCGGCTGGCGCCAATGTGAATCGTGGCATTATCATAAACGGTGGACAGAGAACTAACCTACCAGATGTATTTGCAATTGGAGATTGTGCAGAGATAAACGGGCAGTTATTGCCCTATTTAGCACCGATCAATGCCGGATTACCTGCACTGGCCGACTGTTTATTAGGTCGTCCAACGATGGTGAATTATCCATTAATGCCTGTCACGATCAAAACAACGTCCTACCCATTAACCTTGTATCCACCAGCTCAACACACACATGGACAATGGCAGATTGAAAGGTCAAACAGAGGAACTCGTGCGCTGTTCATTGATAATAATCAACAATTACAAGGCTTTGTTCTATCTG
Organism: Marinomonas sp. ATLA20; assembly: GCF_057180105.1. Classification (NCBI taxonomy): domain Bacteria; kingdom Pseudomonadati; phylum Pseudomonadota; class Gammaproteobacteria; order Oceanospirillales; family Oceanospirillaceae; genus Marinomonas; species Marinomonas sp. ATLA20. The sequence goes on along the minus strand of NZ_JBXUKU010000004.1, from coordinate 116,897 downwards.
AGGAATTAGGGGATGAACGTCAGTACTGGCTAGATCGAATCGAAACATCACTGAAACAATCGGCTCCATCCTAGCTATATAATCTTTCTTTAAACCATAGAGTGTGGCTAATAATTAATAAATTTTTAAATTAATTTTGCAATGTAAGCTACCGAAATAAGCAAAAAAATAAAATATATCAAGATAAAAGGAAAACCATATGAAAAAATTTAGGCATTTTTTGTCAGCTTTAGTTATCGCTGTTCCTATTACAATTCAAGCTCAAACAGTTGAACTTACAACAATGAACTGGCCACCATTCTACGGAGAAAGTCTAGAAAAAGGCGGCTTCATAACGGCTATTGTTAATGAAGCCTTTATTCAATCTGGCTATGACAGCACGATTGAGTTTACGGCATGGCAAACCGCACTATCCACCGTTAAAAGCGGTGATAAAGATGCTATTATGGGTGGTTATTACTCAGAAGATCGTGCTAGAGAATACTACTACTCTATTCCAATCTATAAAGTACTAACGGGTCTAATCAAAAAATCTGACTTTTTTCTAGAAAATTACAATTCATTTGAATCTATAGACCAATACAGCATAGGAAAGCTTAAAGGCTCTGTGATAAGTGAGTCTTTTGATAACTTTATTTTTTCTAATCTAAAAGAATATCAGGAAGTTTCTGATGCGGTTGAAGCTTTGAATTCTGGTGAAATACAACTATATGCAGACAATCTAGCTGTTGCAAAGGAGGCGGCTAAAGCCCAAGGCATTGATGCATCTCAACTGCAAATTTTGATTCCACCACTGGAAGAAAATGATCTATATCTTTTGATATCGAAATCTATTCCAGAAGCTGAAAAACTGCGTGATACATTTAACAAAGGCTTGATAGAAATTCAAATATCTGGCCGTTATAATGAGATTCTTGCAGAATTTAACCAGCAGTAATATAAAGAATTTATTATTGAGTTGATTCTGAAAGTGAAGATAAAAATTTTCGATGTTCTATCTTCATTAAAAACTCGAAAATTAAAACTATAAAGCCGAGCTACTAACTAAGTCAGGTTACTGATAACCCCCCGTTTTCTGAGGGGTTATTTTTTGATTCTTATGATTGTTGTTCTTTCTAAACAGTTACACTCATGTCAGCATTTATTCAGCGGGCTTTAAGACCTTTATGGGTCCTTTATACACCGATTTTGCTCGTGATTATGATCAATGAAGCTAAGGCTATAGCAGAGCTTAACTGGCCATCTTTTTCATATAAACCCAAGGTATTGATGCATCTCAACTGAAAACTTTGATTCTACCACTATACTCAATAAAGCAAATTTTAAAAATATTAAGCAAAAAAAAAGATAAAAAAATATTGCAAAACAAAAGGCATAAGACATAGAATACATACTCAATCATATAAATATATAAGAAAAATACAACTAAATATAAAAGGTTTTATTACTTTATAAATTACAATTTATCACATTATAAATATAAAACTTTATACAGAAAACTATAATGAAATGACAATCAAATAGCGCTTTCAGAAATCGTCTTTTAATTATGATAAAACCATAAAATTCAACATTAAATTTATATAAAAATTTAAGCCCATCCTCCTTATTAAAAATAAAAATAGAGGAAACCACATACAATATGAAAAATATATTTAAGACTCTCAAAGGTAGATTGTTCGTTTTTATATTATCAATAATCATACCATGCTATTTTTTTATATATTTAAGCTTTGACTACAGTCGCAACATTGTGAAAGAAGAGCTTCTAAAAATGGCGAGTTTTTTATCTTTTCAAGCGGCAGAAAATCAAAATGACATAATTAATTCCTCTCGCAATTTTTTAGCGGCGCTCGCTCAAACGTCTCAAGTACAAGATCCTGACTCTGACGTTTGCCAACGGTTTATTGCTGAATTAACGCCCTTGTACGACCACTATGTGAATATCGGTGTACCAAACAATCACGGTATTCTAACCTGTAATGGAACACCTCTTGCCGAGCCGATCGATGTTAGCGATCGAGAATATATTCTGGACGCCATTAATAAAAAGCAATTTACCTCCAGTGGCGTGCAGTTGGATCGAGCATCAGGTAATCTAGCGATCAATTTTGCGTCACCTATTTACAATAAAGATCATCGGGTAGTAGGTGTCGCGGTTGTCGTAATTTCATTAGATTGGTGGCGCAATTTAATGAACAAAAGTCGCTTACCTGATAATAGTATTGCCTATGTGCTAGATGGAAATAACCAAACTATTGCAAGTAACCCGAATAATATTGAGTATGATCCACCACCTATACTGGACACCTTATGGCGTGGTCAAGACGGTATAAACCGAGTCTACAGTGAGCATAAAATCATTGATCCAAATAGTAACACTCAGTTGACATTTTTAACGGGCGTCGCTGTTGACACTTCTATGGCATCTGTAAATCGACATTATATTATGATCATCATTACCCTAACTATTTTCGTTGTGATTGTACTCATTCTAGCTCGACTCTATTTTATTAATTCCATTTCAAAGCCGCTAAAAATTCTATCTGATCTTGCCATTCGCTTAGGCAATAATGAAAAAGTACACGCCAGTCGTCCTACTGGGGTGAAAGAAATGGATAGCTTACAAGATCAATTTATTGAGATGGCAGAACATAAAAAAGAAGCCGAAGAAAAAACCATTAAGCAAAGCCAAACCGACAGTTTAACGGGGATTTCGAATCGAGATGCATTTAACCAAATCCTTTCGAGCACCTTAGTAGAGGCTAATGAAAAGCAAAAAAAACTGGGTCTTGTTCTACTGGATTTAGATAATTTTAAAGAAATTAATGATACGCGTGGACATGAGGTTGGGGATGAAGTTCTAAAAAAAATCGCCACTCGATTATTACAACATTGCTCTTATGCCAAATGCATTAGTCGAATGGGGGGTGACGAGTTTGTTTTATTGTTTGAAGATGACAAACTCAAATTTTGTCAAATTCTGATGTTAAGTGAAGAACTAAAGAATATAGTTAAACAGCCTTACCCTTTACCCAATGGCGATGTCATATTATCCGCGAGTTTTGGTGTAGCTATTTACCCCGATGATGGCGGTAATCTTAGAGAGTTAATGAGTGCTGCTGACCAAGCAATGTATTACGCGAAAATGTGTGGACGCGATAACGTTAGACGATTTAATTGGGATTTAGAGCGTGCCCTCGTGCATAAAATTGAATTAATTAAAGACATGAGAGCCGCGATAAAATACAAAGAGTTTCATTTAGTCTATCAGCCGATTGTTAACCAAAAGGGAAAAGTTACGAAATTCGAAGCACTAATCCGCTGGGAACACCCTGTTAAAGGACAAATTTCACCTGACCAGTTCATTCATTTTGCCGAAGAGTCCGGCCAAATTATTGAAATTGGCGAATGGGTCATCAAAGAAGCCAAACAAGCATTAACACAACTTCAAGTTGTTTATGGAAATGAGCTTCAAGTCAGCGTGAATGTGTCACCTATTCAGCTGCCAAAAAAGCACGAGGATACGCTCAAATTCTTATCTGCATTAAAAACGCACGGTGATGAACTAATAGTGGGTAAACCATTTATAAATGGTTTAATAGTTGAGATCACTGAAAACCTATTAATGAATCTGGACGAAAAGACTCGTCAAATCTTGCTGGTCTTCAGAGAAAATGGCATTCAAGTTGCTTTAGATGATTTTGGAACGGGCTACTCATCTTTAGCCTACATCATGAATTACGACATAGATTACCTCAAAATCGATAAGAGTTTTGTGCAAAAATTAGATCATGAATCCTCTTCTTTATCTTTGTGTGAAGCTATTATTTCAATGGCACACAAACTGGGTGTTTCTGTGGTCGCTGAAGGTGTGGAAACGAAAATGCAAGCTGACTTATTAATAGAATATGGATGTGATTATCTGCAAGGCTACTATTTTTCAAAACCTATGACCATCGAGAAAGCTATAACCTATAAAGCATGAATAGAAATCAAATTACTTCACCCATATACTTTGGAATTATATTCATATATAGAACAATAAATGTACTGACAATAAATATAGACATTTTCTTTCAAAAATTAATTTCATTTACAGATTAACGATATTGGTTGTCAGTTATTGAATGTTGGCCATACATTTCATAACGACATTATAAGGTATTAAAAATAATTAGGTAAATTCTATGAACATCAAAACTAAGTTGCTAATTTCTTTTTCAATTGCCACGGTGTTGCCCGTGTTAATTGTTAGTTCCATAACCGCCTATCTTGCGTCAGACCAAGCACTAAAAAGCTTTACAAAAAATAGCGAACAAACTTTAGGCGCTGTTGAAAAAAACTTTGATCAATTTTTAAGTGATATCAAGTCTGTTGTTGGTTTTATTGCAGATAGTGACCCTGTCACAACCTCTGATGCAAAACCATTAACAACCTATTTTGAAGCAAAAGGCAAGGCACCCAATAAAGTTGCACTACAGAATGGTGGTCGTGAAGCTGAACTTTTTAATATGTTTAAGGCGATTGGTAGAAATAATTCCAATTATGTTTATGTCTATATGGGAGATGATAATGACGGTTATTTGGAATGGCCTGGGACATATGAATACTCCGAATGGCATCCAAAGCAACGTGGTTGGTATACAAAAGCGCTAGAAACACCAGGGAAAGTCGCTTTGCGTGATGCATATTATTGGGAAGCTGATGATGCCGTTTATGTTTCTGCGGTACAGACATATAAGAAAGGTAATGGTATTGGTGGTGTCGTTGCTGTTGATGTATCGATCAAAACCTTAACCGAAATGGCGACTAAAACTAAGTTGGGTAATTCTGGTAGTATTATGGTCATTGAAAATACCGGTACTATTTTGGTTGATGCTATCCATGCAGATAATAACTTCAAGAAAATAAGCAAAGTAAAGGGTGAGGCATATCAAAAAATTGCTCAAGCCTCTTCTGGTTTGATTAATTTTAAATTGGATGGTGTAGATTATTACGCAGATGTTTATACCTCTCCCAACCTAAAATGGAAGTTTGTTGGTCTAATGCCAGCGTCTGAAATTTATTCTAGCACCGTTGAATTGGTCAAAACGACAGCTATTGTATGTATCTTATTATTAATAGTTTTTGGTCTTGTCGCCTATTTCATGGCGAAAAACTTAATTACTCCGATTGAATCTGTTTCTAACCACCTTAGAATTCTTGCAGAAGGTGAAGGAGATTTAACCTCTAAAATTGACATTAAAACCAATGATGAAACAGGTGCGTTGTCTAGTTGGTTTAATCAGTTTATAGAATCAACTCGTAAACTCATTCTTGCTATTAAAGACTCAGGCATACAGATAGATAAAATTGCCGCAGAAACCTCCGCTAGAGCGAGTGAAGTAGCGCAGTCTACTACGGATCAATTACAGTCAATTGAGTTAATCGCAGAAGCGGGACAACAAATGCTTCTAGCATCTCATGAAGCTGCCGAGAGTTGCGCTAATTCTGCTCAGTTTTCTGAGAAAGGCTTGGAAACCACTATTGCTGGTAAAAACCTTCTTAAGAGTAGTGCCGAAGGCGTTAACCGTTTAGGCGCCCGTTTAAAAGAGTCAGATCAAATCATAACCGAGTTACAAAAAGAAACTACCAATATCAATCAAATTTTATCGACTATACAAGCGATTGCTGAGCAAACTAACTTGTTGGCGTTAAACGCAGCGATTGAAGCAGCTCGTGCTGGTGAACAAGGTCGTGGCTTTGCCGTAGTGGCTGACGAAGTACGGACACTTGCAGGACGTACGCAAGAGTCTACTGAGCAAATTAGTAATATTTTGGGGCTTTTAGCTAGTAGAACTAAGCAAGCCTCTGATTCTATGGTGACGAGCCTAGCAGAATCAGAAAATGCGATTACTTTATCCGATCAGGCACTAACTTCTTTCGAGCAAATTGAAGAGGTTGTGAAGCAAATGCGTGATATGACAATGCAAACAGCTGCTTCTGCTGAAGAACAGCGTGCGGTTACAGAAGGCGTTAACGAAAACATCGGTTCTATTAGTGACGCGGCGTATCGTGTATCTAGTATCTCAGGTGATGTTGCAAACCTTTGTAAGAAGCAGGACCAGTTGAGCAAAGAACTACATTCTATGGTTGTTCGGTTTCATACAGAATAAATTGCGCTCCTAGTATTTAGACATGATTAAAAATTAACTTTAGCAACCTTTAATCATGTCTAAATATGAATACTCCCAAGTTATTTTCGTATAGCAATCGCGTCTTGTTCCTGATTTCGAATTTGATAATATTAAGTTGATATCGGCTAAGGAACATGCGAATAAGCCCCTCTCATTAGACAATCTCTTTTTAAATCTTCGAGCCTCAACCATGTCACACCAACTTACCTTTGCCGACAGCGAATTTAAAAACAAACGCGGTTAAATACGTGAGGAATTTTTCCTTGCTCGCATGAATGAGTTGATGCCTTGGGATCAACTAGAAGCGGTTATTGAGCCGTTTTATCCTAAACGAGGGAATGGCAGAAGACCTTATCCACTATCAACCATGTTCCGCATTCACTGCATGTAACATTGGTACAACATGAGTGATCCAGCGATGGAGGATTCCTTGCATGAGATCACTTTCATGCGTTTATTTGCTGACTTATTGTTAGATAACCCAATACCTGATCACACTACCATCATGAATTTCAGACACTTATTAGAGAAACACACACTCTCGCGCCAGCTCTTTAAAGAAGTGAATAGATGGCTGCCTGACGCAGGTATTTATCTCAAAGAAGGCACCATTGAAGACGCGACTATTATTGAAGCGGCCAGCTCGACTAAGAATAAAGCCAAAGAAAGAGACCCTGAGATGCACCAAACTCAAAAAGGTAAGCAATGGTTCTTTGGCTTAAAAGCCCATATTGGTGTTGACGCAAGAACGGGGCTAACTCACAGCGTGAGTACAACGGCAGCCAACGTTCATGACATCACAGAAACAGCGAACCTTCTTCATGGCTAAGCGTGTTTTGTCTCGACGGATTCTGGCTGTCGTGGCGCTCAAAAGCGAGAAGAGTTAAAAGGTGTCAGAGCAGACTGGTTGATTGCAGAGATTGCTCGCAAAAGTCGAACATCCCTTTAGAATCATTAAGTGTCAGTTTGGTTTTAGAAAAGCTATTTATCGTGGGTTGGCTAAAAATGACAGTAAGCTCGCCATGCTGTTTGCTCTTGCCAACGAGTTTAGAGTTGACCAGATGATCCGAGACGCAGGGGTTAATATATTTAAAAACCACTAAACAAGGTTCAATTATCTTGTTTAGTGGTAGAAAAGTTATAAACCAGCCTCTTTACTGACTGCCATTGGGCTTTTCAGAATTTTAAGGCGCGCAGTTCGACTTGATCGTATGTCCCTTAGTTTGTTTGAAAAGAGCATCTTTAATGAAGTTCTCTATCACGCTCATTTTAATTAAGTTTACGCGTCTATTTTAGAAGACATGAACCCTTTTGATATCAAAACACAGACTTATTTCTTCATTGATTTCAAATACTTTATCTTCATTGATAGATGCAATTAACTTATTGCCATCTGCTAATGTAATGTCTAGCACGGTTTCGGTACCTAAACGTTCTGATAATGACACACGACCATGCATTGAGCCTTTGACTTCATAAAGGTGCGGCTCTAAATGCTGAGGACGAATCCCTAGCTCAAGAGTGTCTCCAACTGCAACATTGCGATCGCGTCTAGGTAAGGTTACCTCATCTATAACCTCTGAACTGACGGTTATGCTGTTGTTATCATGAGCTACCACTTTTACTTTCACAAAGTTCATTGACGGTGAGCCAAGGAATCCCGCGACAAAGCGATTTGCTGGTTTATGGAAAAGCTCCATTGGTGATCCAATTTGTTGCACTTCTCCATCCTTGAGGACGACGATTTTGTCCGCTAATGTCATCGCTTCAACCTGATCATGAGTCACATAAATCATGGTAGCATTGAGTTTTTTATGCAGCTTTGAAATCTCCATTCTCATATCCATCCGCAAGGCGGCGTCTAAATTTGAGAGTGGTTCATCAAATAAAAACACTTTAGGATTACGAACAATAGCACGGCCTATAGCAACACGTTGTCTTTGACCTCCAGACAACTGGCTAGGGCGACGATCCAGCAAATGTTCCATTTGCAGAATCTGTGCAGCTTCGTTTACCCGTTGCACTTTTTCATCTTTAGAAACGCCAGATACGGTTAATCCAAAGCCAACGTTCTCTCGTACCGTCATGTGAGGAAAAATGGCATAAGATTGGAATACCATGGCGATCCCTCGGTCCTTTGGCTGCAAGTCATTTACGACTTTTCCATCTATGGTTAACTCTCCGCCAGAAATATCTTCAAGCCCTGCTATCATGCGTAAAAGAGTGGATTTACCACAACCAGAAGGGCCAACAAAAACAACGAACTCGCCGTCTTTGATATCGATATCGACGCCCTTAATAATACGAGTAGCGCCGTAGTTTTTTTCAATGGATTTTAGCTGTAAATCCGCCATGACTAGTGTCCTTTTTTGTTGTTATCGTCTGTACTTAACAATCCTTCATCATTCACATGTACTGCGACTGGATCTAAAATTTTACCAACAAAGCCATTTGGGCTTTGATCATGAAAACCTATGATAACGGGGCCGGTATCGGTTTGTAGGATTCGTGCAGCATATCGGTAGCATGGTTCATCGCCGTCTAGGAATTCACTTTCTGGGAGGCTCCATGGCCCTTCAGGGCTGTCTGCAACCAGGTAGTGATTGCCAGTAACTGGCTTGCCTGCACGGGCTTTTACAAAAGCATCAGACCAATGGAAAGACGACGTACAGAATAGGCAGTACCATCGGCCTTCAAGTTCAAACACTTGTGGTACTTCTAATTGGCCGAAGCCACCAACAAAAACAGGTTTTTGTAGCTCCCAGCGGTACAAATCATCAGAGGTAGCAAAGCCAATTGCACCTCCAGCATTCGGTTCTTCAATGCCTGGTGCACGAGCGGTAAAATACATTAACCACCCCTTGCCATTCGGGTTTTTCATGACCCAAGGATCTCGCATGGCTCTATCATGCCAGAAGCCTACTTGATGTTGGTCTTCATAGTATTGGGCATTTTCACCGATTATGTCTAAGCACAAGCCGTCTCCCACACGTTTCCAATTATGCAGGTCATCGCTTATTGCGTGACCGACACGCTGATATAAACTTTTCTCGGATAAACAGGTGCCAGTATAAAAGAGGTGATATAAGCCATCATCGTCTTTTACCACGCTGCCTGTCCAAGTTGTAGAGTCATCCCACGATGGTGATGCTGAAGGCTCAAAACAGGTGCCTAAATGTTCCCAATGGATCAAATCTTTTGATATCACATGGGCCTGCGTGACATTTAAATGGCGCAACTCAGGATCGATGAGTGACTTATCTGCTTGCAGGAAATAGCCGTGCCAAACATCACCTTCTTTGTGATACCAGCTGTCCCATATCCATTTTTTTTCTAATGCTATTGTCATTTTTATTACTCCAAAAAAATAGCCTACCCTTTGACACCTGTCGATGCGATAGAGGCGATAAATGCACGTTGTAAAGCGAGATAAAAAGCTAAGACAGGCACAGTGATGATGGTTAGATAAGCCATGACTTCTCCCCATGCCGTGTTTAATTGAAAAAAGTATTGTAAGCCAACTAATACCGGGCGATATTGCTCTTGCTGCGTCACCATGATTGGCCATAAATATTGGTTATACATGGCTAGAAACTTCAAAATTGCGGCTGTGGCAATGATCGGACCAGACAAAGGCATAACCACTCTCCAGTAAACCTGCCACCAACTGCAGCCTTCTATTCGGGACGCTTCAATAAGCTCCTTAGGCAAATCTTTAAAGTATTGAGCGAACAAGAAAATGGTTAAGCCATCGGCGATAAAGGGGATAATTTGCACTCGATAACTGTTTAACCAGCCCCAGCTAAAACCATCTAATCCTAGCCAAGGCAATTTTGAAACCATCAACAACATTGGAATTGCAATAGTTTCAAAAGGCACTATTAGGGTGGCTAAAATAATGGAAAAAGCGATGCTTTTTCCTCTCCAGTTGAGGAATACAAACGAAAAACCTGCCATCGAACAAGCTATCAGACCAAGCACAACCGTCACGCATGTTACAAGAAGTGAGTTCAGCATAAACATGCCAATGGGAGCGCGTTCAAAGGCTGCTTTATAGTTGTCAAAACTAATGTCCCCAATGGGTAGAAACGCTTTAATAGAGGATGTATCTGCTAACAACTGTTGATCAGGTTTTAGTGACGACATCATCATAAAAAGAATCGGCGTGACAAAAATGAGCGCGATGAGAGTCAATACCATATAACGCACGATTAAGCGCAATGTTGGGTTGTCCTTATCTAGTCGAAACATCAGTTTTTCTCCCGTGTTAAGTAGCGTTGTAGTAGGGAAATACTCAAAACGAGTAGGAATAACACGACAGACATCGCTGAGCCTCCAGAAATATCCTGCTTTCCGTAACCGCGTTCTACTGCCTGATAAACAATAGTCTGTGTGCTATCCAGAGGACCACCACTTGTCATTACATCGATCTGCGCAAATAGCGAGAAGGCTTGCATGGTAATGACGATTACGACTAATACTGCCGTGTTACGTAAGCCCGGCCACGTGACGTAGCGGAATGTCTGCCAAGGACTTGCACCTTCAATTTTCGCTGCTTCATAGAGCGTTGGAGAGATAGTTTGTAAGCCTGACAGCCAAATAATCATGTGAAAACCTACCGCCTGCCAAATAGACATAGCCATGATTGAACCAAGCGCCGTATCTTGATTACCCAGCCAGTCCACCGCTTTGAAATGACCAAATGTAAGTGTATTAAGCACACTATTTAATAGTCCGTTTTGGCCATCATAGATAAAACGCCATAACAAAGAGACGACCACGATCGATACAACGACGGGCATAAAATATATCGACCGGAAAATCTGGATGCCGCGTAATGGTTGGTTGATTAGCAATGCCAATATGAGTGCCAAAGCACCTTGAATAGGGGCAACAAACGCCACGAAGGTAAGGGTATTAACCAGAGCTTTCATAAACACAAGGTCACTGGCCATAATCGCGACTTTTTGCTCTCCCCAAGAGAATGAGAACCACTCCTTCATCCCCTCTACATTGGGATAATCAGGGTTATTTCGGGTGAATTTTCTGAGTCTTGGGTATTTATTGTCCCCGTTTTTATCCACGAGAACATTGCCACTGGCATCGATTTCAGGATCAACGACCAAAATGCCTACATCTAGCATATTGGTGTAGTTTTCTAACCCCACGAACTCTGCTGCGTTAGGTGACATCAAGCGCTGATTCGTCAAAGAAAATGCAATCGCTAAAATAAATGGAATGACAATAAATAGAAGCATTAAGCCGAAACCGGGAGACGCAAACAGCCATCCTGTGGTGTTATGCCGCGTTAATATCGAGTTTTTTTTCATAAAAATTACCAGTATCGCTAGCTCTAAAATATTTTGCTCAAAGTAGGCAGGTAGAGAAGTCCTATACCTGCCAAGGACCTATCGAAACGCATTAATGGCCGTAGCCGCGGTTTTTCTCGATATCGGCATTAATTTCATCTGCTGCGCTGTCTAACGTGTCCGCAACATCTGCACCATCAGCGATATCTGCTAAAGCTTTTTCAAAGACTTTAGCTTCAACGATATAACCAGGAGTGACAGGACGAACCATAGCTTGGGCTTTGGATAAGTCATAAAAAGCGGCCATAGGACCATCTTCCTTATAGTTTTCAGTCAATGCAGCGGCTGTTTTTGTTGGTGGAATTACACCGATACTGTCAGAAAACGCGGCAAAATATTTATCTTGAATAGCAAATTCAATAAACTCTGAAGCGCCCTGGGGATGTTTAGAAGCAGCAGAGACACCAAATTGCCAACTTGCTGCGCCAATTTTTGAGCCATGACCAAAATCTGGTGCGGGTAGTAATAAAGTATCATCACCAAATTTATTGAGGACATTTAATGCAGCCCAATTACCATTCCACTGCATTGCATATTTACCCTCTATTAGCCCATTCTCACGGTCTGCAGGGTCCTGTGAGTTACCAGGCGCATAGCCATTGACGAATAAGCTTTGCCACCATTCACCAAAGGCAATGGCTTCGGGACCATTTAATTTACCTTCAGCTGTTTTATAAGTGGAACGATCAATCAGGTCGCCACCGAAACTTTGCAAAAATGGGCTAAAAGCATAAGGAAACCACTCTCCTTTCCAAGCAAGGCCTGGGTCAAATGTATAATCGTATTTACCCGTTGCTTTTAAATTTTTTAATACTTCATTGAATTCTTGTTTAGACCAAGGTGAGTCAATAGTTGGTATGCGAGCATTAACATCATTTAAGATAGAGCGACGCGTTACTAAGGCAACCGCAGCGTCCCATAAGCCCACAGAATACAACTTGCCATCCCAGTAGCCTTTTACCCCTGGCAAAAAATCGGCGATCTTGGTTTTATCTATTTTTAAAGGTTGTAAATATCCAGCCCAAGCCCAGTTAGGCATGACGGGACCATCCACATCTAAAATATCTGGTAAGTTGCTCGCTAATGCGGCAGCAACAACGGAGTCGTTGTATGAACCTTGGGGAAATGACTCTAAAACCACATTCCAATTGTCTTGGCTGCTATTAAAGTCATTCACAATTTGATTAATGACTTTCGCTTCATTTTGATTACCTGCACCGTGATACCAAAGCGAAAGATCTGTTTTTGCAAAGGCGGAAGTCGAGACAAAAGCGTTCCCTAAAGCACTTACAGACAACATGCTTAATGCCAATTTTTTTGTTATTTTCATGTTTTTCTCCCATTTATAAACTATTTTTAAAATGACATCGATGTCATTTTAATTAAAAAAACACAACGTAGCTCTAATGCGTTGTTACTCGATAAATTTATTGGTGATTAAATCTTAAGAATTGATTGCCGCCAAATAACAGGACTATCAACGATGGTTATTGCTGAGTTTGGTGCTTTTTGGTCTTTACCATCAATCAACTTTAAAAGTTGTCGTGCCGCTTCTTGCCCAATTTCTTGATAAGGCAGATGTACCGTGGTTAATGCAGGGTACAAACCTTCTGTAATTGCAAGATAGTTATCATAACCAGCAATGGATATTTGCTCGGGTATACGGATACCTTTGACTCTTAAAATGCCATAAAGTTTGAGTGCCATTTTGTCGTTACCACAACAAATAGCTGTAGGCGGACAGGCCAATGAAAGCAAGTGGTCAATCGCGTCGATGATCAATTTTTCGTTGTCTAGTAGATCTAGTGTGTCTGCACGTAAAACTAACTCAGGATCGTACGCAATGTCGTTTTCATGTAAGGCCTGTTGGTATCCTTTGAGTCGTTGATGCGTTGCGACCATGGATGGGTCTAAGGTCAAGTATGCAATTCTGGAGTGACCTTCTTTTATGATTTTATCCACTAAAGATTTTTGACCCATTTGGTCATTTGGAACCACGGATGTTGTTTGGTTTGTATCAAAGCAGTTTGCTAGTACAGTGTGGATGCTTTTACTAGCGATAGGTAAATCTATTTGTTTATGATAATTCGCAACATAAATAAGCCCTTCAACACGATGTTCTTGAAATGTCCGAATTAAATGAGACACAGACGCAGCAGAATCTCCCGTATCGGCGATTAATAACGTTTTACCAGAGGCTTGCATGACTTTTTGGATACCCTGAACAATAAATAAATCGGGTAAACCTGTTGGGGCATTGGATGTATCAGAAAAATGAGAAATGGCGCCTGTGACCAATCCGATAAGCCCAGATTTGTTTGATCGCATAGATCTCGCTGCAGTACTAGGAACGTAGCCAAGAGATGCAATGGCTGCTTCTACCTTCTTACGAGTCTTTTCTCCGACAGGAACATCATTATTTAGTACTCGAGAAACCGTTTTTGGAGAGACTCCTGCTGCTTGTGCGACATTGTAAATGGTCGTCATTTTTATTCTGTTCTCATTTTTGACATCGGTGTCATTTTATTTAAAAATATAAGTATGTCAAGGCTAAAAAGAGAATAAAAGATTGACCCTATTGCAGTATTGTAATGTCAACTTACTAGAACTACTACCAACTAGTCGATAACTCTCAAATGAAAAATTCAAACATTTATGCAGTTTGTACTTACCATCGTTTCACATTGAGCTTTAGGGATGACGAAGAGTTAATTGCATATTCGAAGTATTACTAAAAGTTACGAAACCATTTGTTAATGATGCAGAAGGTTGGGTCTAAGGAACATGCGATCAAGTCGAACTGCGCGCCTTAAAATTCTGAAAAGCCCAATGGCAGTCAGTAAAGAGGCTGGTTTATAACTTTTCTACCACTAAACAAGATAATTGAACCTTGTTTAGTGGTTTTTAAATATATTAACCCCTGCGTCTCGGATCATCTGGTCAACTCTAAACTCGTTGGCAAGAGCAAACAGCATGGCGGGCTTACAGTTATTTTTAGCTAACCCATGATAAATAGCTTTTCTAAAACTAAACTGACAGTTGATGATTCTAAAGGGATGTTCGACTTTTGCGCGGAATCTCTGCAATCAACCAGTCTGCTCTGACACCTTTTAACTCTTCTCGCTTTTGAGCGCCACGACAGCCAGAATCCGCCGAGACAAAACACGCTTCGCCATGAAGAAGGTTCGCTGTTTCCGTGATGTCATGAACGTTGGCCGCCGTTGCACTCACGCTGTGAGTTAACCCCGTTCTAGCGTCAACACCAATATGGGCTTTTAAGCCAAAGAACCACTGTTTTCCTTTCTGGGTTTGATGCATCTCAGTGTCTCTTTCTTTGGCTTTATTCTTCGTTGAGCTGGCCGCTTCAATAATAGTCGCGTCCACAATAGAGCCTTCTTTGAGATAAATACCTGCGTCAGACAGCCATCTATTCACTTCTTTAAAAAGCTGGCGCGAGAGTGTGTGTTTCTCTAATAAGTGTCTGAAATTCATGATGGTAGTGTGATCAGGTATTGGGTTATCTAACAATAAGTCAGCAAATAAACGCATGGAAGTGATCTCATGCAAGGAATCCTTCATCGCTGGATCACTCATGTTGTACCAATGTTACATGCAGTGAATGCGGAACATGGTTGATAGCGGATAAGGTCTTCTGCCATTCCCTCGTTTAGGATAAAACGGCTCAATAACCGCTTCTAGTTGATCCCAAGGCATCAACTCATTCATGCGAGCAAGGAAAAATTCCTCACGTATTTAACCGCGTTTGTTTTTATATTCGCTGTCGGCAAAGGTAAGTTGGTGTGACATGGTTGAGGCTCGAAGATTTAAAAAGAGATTGCCTAATGAGAGGGACCTATTCGCATGTTGACTTGCTCTGGGTATAAGCCCTTAGCTCGGCTAATATTCACTTAACTCGACTTTCGATAGTGCAGCGGCTTCCAATACAACTGAAAACTTTTCATCACTTTACCACTTATCCGATGAACTTACTTTTGACACGCCTAACCCTGAATATTGAATTGCTTTTGCCAACTATACAGGGTTGAGAGGTTAATGCCATCTTGCTCAGTAAACTTGCGAACCGACAAACCTTAACCGCAGTCACTAAAGTAGTATGATCTTTTGAAATAATGGCATTCTCTATAATATTTTTACTCACATACATCGGAGCAGTGCCGACTATCGGGTTGCTAACTCCATCAGCACTCTTCATACCACCTGCAGAACAACCAACAAGAGTTACGGTAGTAATCGCAGAAACAAGATTTAACAATTTCATTGTTTTTCTCCAATTTAATTAACCATGACAATTCGCCATGGTTATAAAGAGATACGGAGATAATTAAAAAAATTAAACAGCAAATCAAAGTGCCTCAAAGTCAGGTTTAACAGGACTCCCTGACAAAATTCCGGCTTCACGACCCCTCATCCATTCTTTTATTTCATTAATGCTTGGATTTTTTGTTTCAATAAACTCAATGCACCACTTCATTTCTTGGATCAAGATATCCTTAGGGACATTTTCAAAAGATCTTTTAGGTTCATCCCATCTAGGCCCTCCCAAATAAACTGCCGCAAACATAACTTTAGCTTTGATTTCAGGCGTGCCATTCACCCTTAAACTGTTATAAAACATACGATGCACTTGCTCCCAAGGAAGAGAGTGATACTGCGGAATACTTTCATTACCGGCACCGCAGTAAGCATCATGTAGGACCGCGGCATTTACAAAACTTGGATCATCCCGCTCACCAATTAGAGGTATGAATATATCGGGGATAGAAGCACCATCTGTGAAGGTTTTCTCAGGTGCTACCCATGATCGTCCTTGAGAGTCTACAAAACCAATTTCATTTACCACTTGGCGGTATGGAGTCGACTGTTGTGGTAAAACCACACTTATCTCACTTAAAATCACTGGGCTATTTATAAAAAAACAAGTAGTTTCTTTCACTCCAGCAACACAATCGACCGATTCACCAGAGACGCTTATTTCTAAGGGTTTAGGTACTACAATTTTAATAAAAAGAGCCAACAAACATAAAAGAATTAGTACGATAAGATTTTTTTTACTTCGAGGTAAAAACACAAAACACTTCATATTACCTTCTTAGATTTCAAGAATAACCGACACATTTACTATAAATAAGAAAGCCAGTTTCCTATAGGTTTCGAGCTCTCATACAATCCGCCAAGGTCGTCCAATGATGAACAAGCAATAGAAGCAACAGACGCTAAAAGAACGATACCAGATTGAAGGTCTAATGAACATGTGAATAAATCCCTCTCATGAGGTAATTCATTTTCAACTTACGAGCTTGCTCATGTCACATCAACTCACTTTTGTCGACAGCGAATTTAACAACAAGCGTAGTAAAACACGCAAAGAAATTTTTTTGACTCGTATGGACGAACTGATTTCGTGGGATCAGCTTGAAGCAGTGAATAAACCCTTCTATCCAAATGCCGTAAAAGGGAGAAGACCGTATCCGATATCCACCATATACCGCATTCATTACTTGCAACATTGATACAGCATGAATGACCTCGCCATGGACGATGCGCTTTATGAAATCAAGTAAATGAGTTTGTTTGCCCGATTGTCGTTAGACAATGCAATCCCTGACTACACGACTATCATGAATTCTAGGCACCTATTGGAAAAGCAAAAGCTCTCTCGTCAGTTGAGCAAAGAGGTGAGCCAATAGTTATCCAGTGCGTGGATTTACTTAAAAGAAGAGAAGACAGTTTATACCATCATTATTGAAGCCGCCGTCTCTACGAAGAACTAAGGCGAAAGCACGCGACCCTGAGATCCGCCAGACCAAAAAGTAAGCAGTGGCTCTTTGAGTTTATTGGCGTATACGCTAGAACTGACCTGACGCATAGCCTAAGTACAACGGCCATTAACGCACATGTCATCACATAAACAGAAAATCAGCTTCATGGTGAGGATAGTTTTATCTCGGCGTATCACATGGCAATGAACTACTTTATATAACGTATTCAATGCCTTAGTAAACACACATCCTTTGAATCAAAGCAATATAAGGCAATAAAACTCTATATCAGGAGATTTTGGCCCATTTTGATCCCATCTTGGCCCATGACCTCTATCCTTCGAATCAAAGCATCTCAAATTAGCCCATACCTTAAAGGAAAAAAACACATAAATGCATGACTTCAATTGCTTTGAATCAAAGCATGCTTTTGGACATTTTTGTTACTTTGATTCGTAGTAAAATTAAATTTCAGTGGGTTTAAAGCCTTCTCGGCACTATAAAAGGTCTACAAAAAATAACCTATAAAGTATTATTTTGTAGACCAATTCATAAAATAATTTGCTCAAGACCACCCTGCTTTCACGCTCAATTTTCCTCTATAGCAACTTTCACCAACTTAGTCTTCATAAAGGTGGTGATGAGATTATCCGCAACATTCAAATCACACCATGATTTGAATAGGTAGGCTATTTGAATTATCAACGGCTATCTCAATGCCACTTACACTAATCATTAAGCCCGAAAAAAGAAACCCTTTAGTTGCCTTAAGCTAAAATAGCAACTAATATGTTTCTAAATATTAAAAAGCAACTTATTAGTTTCCTTATGATGAATCTACTACAGCAAATCAAAAATCGCCGTTTAGTACTGAAACTCAAGCAGAATGACATGCTAATGCGTATTGGCATTTCTAGGCAGCAGTACCAACGGCTTGAAGCAAAAGGCAACCCAAGACTTGATACTCTTGAGCTGATTGCTAAGGGCCTAAATAGCGAGGTCATGCTGATTCCAAAAGAAAAGCTGAATGCTGTTTTAGCGGTTCTTGAAAATGATGGTAACAACACATCTTTACCGCACAAACAGCCTGATCATTCTGATGAACAAAAAAAACTATCGGATGATCCATGGAAAGGATTACTAGAAGATGGAGACGAAAGTGACAACGGAAATTAGTGTTCTTAAGTTGACGTTACATGGCCATCTAGTGGGATATTTGGCAGGCGCAAAGAATGGACGTAATGTTCTTCATTTTGCTGAAAGCTTTCAATCTAATATAGCGCGCCCCACTTTTAGCTTAACTACACATCCAAATTTTCCACGTTCCGATAAAATGCTATCTGAGCCATGGGCGACAAACCAACGCCTGCATCCTATTTTGTCAAATCTATTGCCTGAAGGTTCATTGCGAGAACTGATCGCTCAAGGGCTCAAAACCCATGTTGATAATGAGTTCCATATTTTGTCTTATCTGGGTATGGATTTACCGGGTGCATTAGTCGCTGAATCTATGGAGCCAGAAGATGTTCCTCTACATTTATTCTCATCTCATGGCCAAGTAAAAGCGGTTAAAGTCGACAAACTCAGCCAAGAAAACAAATTCTCCTTGGCAGGCGTTCAGATGAAGTTTTCCATGAAGGAAAAAGACGGTCGATATAATCTTTCGAAAGATAATGTGCTGGGTGATTGGATTGTGAAAACACCGTCTACTAAACATAAAGAAGTGCCCACCAACGAGTTCACAGCCATGACTCTCGCTTCCCTCATTGGCGTAGATATTCCTGAAATAAAATTGGTCGAGATAGACCAGTTAGACAACCTTCCTCAAATCAATCTTCCTGATGAAAAATTGGCCTTCGCTATAAAGCGATTTGATCGACGTGACGACCAACGTATTCACATGGAAGACTTTGCTCAAGTTCTTGTGAAGTACCCACATGAAAAATACAGTTCAGGCAACTACGAACAAATAGCAAAAATCTTGTATCAGTTTTCTGGTGATGGTCTAAATGACGCCCAACAACTTGCCCGTCGTTTACTCGCCAACATCCTATTAGCAAACGGCGACGCCCATTTGAAAAACTGGAGCTTACTCTATTCAGACCAAGTCACACCCAGACTCTCGCCTGCTTACGACATAGTCACCACCAGTGTTTATATTGAAAACGAACAGCACTTCGCTCTTAACCTTGCAAAGACGAAGGCTTGGTATGATGTCTCATATAAACACTTTGAAGATTGGGCAACTAAATCAGATATTCCATGGCGAGCGATCAAACCGCACCTGGACGATGCGATGGAAAAAGCCAGAAGCCTTTGGCCAAACGCGCTGAAAGACCTACCCATGAATGAAGAACACAAACAACAGCTAAGAGCGCATTGGCAAAGGCTCCATGAGAATTTTCGGGTTTAATACTGTATAGCGAAGTCTGGCAAGTCCAGTTTTAGATGCATACAATATCGACATTAATGTGCTTGATTTCAACCCTCAAGGTCAGCAGATTATCATTGGGGATTTTGAAGAGCTGAAGCCATATTTGTTTTTTAGGTGCGCGTGAATACTTTCAAAAAGCATACAACGCACCTTTGTAGTTCAACATAAAACTATATGGGCTCAGCAGCACTCTTGAATCGCTGCTGAGAATTTAACCGGTAATAATTATACCATTCCACAAAAGCGGCAACCCCCTCAGTGAATGGTACTTGTGGTGAAAAGCCAATCTCGTCAAAAAGCTCCTTTGCATCAGAGTATGTCATGTTAACTTCCCCTACCTGCATTGGCTTCAGTTGCCTTATCGCCCGCACTCCCAATTTACATTCTAACAAATCGATCATTTTTGTGAGTTTAACTGGAGCTCCGCTGCCGACATTAAAAATTTGATACGGCGCTGAGCTCTGTGCAATGGTTTTGTTAGCTTTTGTCCACTCTTGATTTTTATTGGGAATTTTCTTCGTTATTCGAACCACTGCTTCTACAACGTCATCAATATAAGTAAAGTCCCGGTATAGTTCTCCGTTATTGAAAACATCTATCGTCCTTTTTTCAATCATTGCCTCTGTAAACTTATAGAAGGCCATATCAGGTCGACTCCAGGGGCCGTAAACACTGAAGAAGCGTAACCCTGTCGTTGGTAACCCATACATCTGAGAGTAACTATGAGCCATTAACTCATTTGCCTTTTTAGTTGCAGCATAAAGAGAAACTGGATGATCCACATTGTCATTTACTGAAAATGGAATTTTATCGTTTAAGCCATACACTGAGCTTGATGACGCGTAGACTAGGTGTTTAATTTTAAAACAACGACACGCCTCTAGGACTGAGAGAAAGCCCATTAAATTACTCTCTCCATAGACCATAGGATCTTCAGAGGAGTAACGTACACCAGCCTGCCCCGCTAAATGAATTACGCAATCAAATTGCTCCTCATCAAATAGACGAGTTAATTCATCTGAGTTTTCGACACTCATATAGTGAAATTTGAATCCTACATCTCCAACCCATTCCAACCTCGCTTTTTTAAGATCAACATCGTAATAGTCATTGAGATTGTCAACGCCAACCACATCGTATCCATCAGCACAAAGCCTACGACAAATATGGCTACCGATAAAACCGGCAGCACCTGTTACAAGTGTTTTCATAGCCTTCCTGTGCTTAATAATAATCAAATCAAGAGTACAAATGTTAACCAAATATTCATAAATTTCAGTTATTTACTTCATATACTCATCAATTTGATTATTATGATCAAGTTAATAGTCAATCTAGGCAAGTCCAAATAATGAACAATGTCATTGTGCTTATCGCTACAACGCCGAGACTTTCACTACTTTCTCAGCATGCACTTCCTTCCATCATCAATCAAACATACCAACCTAAAGCCGTTGTGCTTGTATCAGATACACGCTCACTAGATCAGAATGAAATAGAAAACCTGCGCTCTGAACTCAAAAGTATCCCGCTGCATGTGTTAGTCAATTCACGTGCGTCAGGCGCAGCTGGCACTTGGAATACCGGTATCAACTATATCGCAGACAACTTTCCAAATAGCTACATCGCCATCATCGATGATGATGATATTTGGCTACCTGAACATCTATCTTCTTGCCTGCTTAGCACCAAAGGTGGAAAAGCAGATATCGTTCTGTCTGGTATAAATGTGAAGATTGAAAACAAAATGGTCGCTACCAATATTCCCAAAGATCTTAAGGTCAGTGACTTTCTAATTGGTAACCCAGGATGGCAAGGTTC
This sequence comes from Marinomonas sp. ATLA20, assembly GCF_057180105.1. Lineage (NCBI taxonomy): Bacteria > Pseudomonadati > Pseudomonadota > Gammaproteobacteria > Oceanospirillales > Oceanospirillaceae > Marinomonas > Marinomonas sp. ATLA20. Next base: position 95,314 of record NZ_JBXUKU010000004.1, on the reverse strand, counting down.
AAATACTTTTATTAAGACCGAACTTGCTAGCAAAATTGATGGTTTCACTGACGGCTTAACCAGCGGAAATGATAAAGATTTTGCGATTCGAATTTTAGAGTCCAATTTGGCCACTATTCGTTATACCAACATAGCAACCGTAAATTGGATGTGTAATCAGTCACCCGATGCCCTTTCAGCCCCTGGCTCAAAACAGAAATTGCGCGGGTGTGCGCAGTTTCTAAAACTTCACGGAGAGAAAATGTCACAAAGTGAAATGGATATCTATTTCGAACGCGCCGCTGAACTATTTGCTCTTTCCAAGAGTGACATATTAGACGAGATAGAAAGATTGGAGAGTGCCAATGGCTGACTTTCAAACGCGCGCTCCTATTAAATACACTGAGATTTTGTGCGACCGAAACTTAAGCGTTGCGCACACTTCGTCACCAGAATTTGACACTGCTGAAGTGGTAGTAGCAATTACCCACAAAAACCAACCACAAAACCTCATTCGCGCCCTAAACAGCGCATTTAAACAGTCTCTTATTCAAAATCAGGTTGCGCGCATCGTAGTTCTGGATGATAGCTCTGACATAAGTTGGTCATCAGAAGCAAAGGCTTTGCTTCACCACCCAGCAGTTACCCTCTTGAATGCAGAGTGTGGTTCACCAGCTAGGGCACGAAACCTTCTCTTAGACTGGGCAGATACGCAACCATGTATACAATGGGTTGCAAGATTAGATGCTGACGATGAACTGTTTGCTAAAGACAGCCTACATGGACTTTGGAAAGCTGTTCGCAATACAGATAAAATAGCGGCTCTGGGAAGCAATAAGCTGAGAAAAGAAGGAGTGATTCTACAAAATGACAATATCGCAAACCCCAACGAGCTCTGTAACCATTCAAATTTAGCGTGTTTTATCGATAATTTTGCTTCAGCCAAACAACAACAAGAGCTTCCTTCCTGCAACTTATTGCTAAGGAGCAATATTGGTATCAGGTACCCAAACATTAGAAGCGCTGAAGACCACTGGTTGGTTACAAAACTGTTAATGCTAAATTCTTCTAAGGTAGCGGTTTGCTCTTTCCCAATTTATGCTATCTATTCTCTTGATGGAGAAGATACAAAGAAGAATAAATCTGACGAAATTTGGCTAGATCAGAGAAACAGACTTGCCTATGTGTCTAGAACATGGAGCACTCTACTATCTACCAATCGCCATCTGCTAGGTGTTGGTATGGAGGGGGCAGTTTGGCTGCAGCATAAACAAGTAGTTAAAGAATTCTACCCTTGGGCGATTTCGGATAACGAAATACGAAGCCTGGCAGCCTTACTCGCCGACAAAAATCTTCCAATTCCTACGGTAACTTGGAGAAAGTGTAATGGTATGTGGCAGTACCGAACCCCCTTCCAAAGTAAGGCCTTAACTAATGAGAAGCTAACCGAAGAATTGATTGTAGATTACCTTAAAAAACTGTATCGCGCTGGAGTTTGCACCCTCAACATTAAGAGAGATAATTTAATTATCACTCCAAAAGGAGACCTGCAATATATTGATATCGGTAAGGACATACAGCCTCTTACGTCTTCACACTTTCGAGATATGTGCGCCCGCCTTTATTCTATTGCAATACTAGAAAATACTGACGAAGAAATAGTCCGCAGGTTAAGTTGGCGAAGGCAAGATGATGCTTTGATGAAACTCCCTGGATTCGAGCAATTTTATCGTAAGTTAATCACAGAGCTTCACTCACAATGCACCGAACCTTGCCGTAACCTAACACCGACGGCCATGTGTAAGAGTGATTCTGTAACTCTAATGATCAAAGCCTGTGCACAAGATGCTGAACTACTTACTGACCAAGTACTGCATATCGTGACGCAGCTGCGCTACCCGGTTGATTTCGCGAAAATAATTCTTCTGATTGATCCTCATCAGGGGAAATTTTTACGCCAGTATTCGAATCCAAATCTAGCCTCCGTTATTGAGCAAGCCGAGAAGCTGAGAGACGATAGGTTAATTGACTCAGTGCTAGTTGCCCCTTCAAGCGCAAAGACCATCTATACAACGTATGAAAAATGGTTTACGCAACCAGATTGCGTAGAAACACATACTTCCCAAAATGCTCCCCTATTCCCTCAGATCTGGGGGTTTGATCAAGTTACAACTCAGTATGTACTACAGTGCGATTTAGACGTACTTATTGGCCGCCGCAATTGGCACCATGATTTTATCGCCGACATGATTAAGGCCTGTGAACCTGAGGATGTGCTTACAGTTGGTTTCAATATTCCCAAAAGCAGTTCTAGTTTTAACTCTTATAAAGGGGTTCCGGGTCAATTTGCTCCTGAGGTCCGTTTCGGACTATTAGATCTTGGTAGGGTTCATAGTCAACTCCCAATTGATAATCCCCTTGACGGAGGCAGGTTCACTTTAACCTGGCATCGTGCACTACAAAAAACAATGAAATGTAGAGGGCTTCGCGCTGTACGTGGTGGCGATCCACAAAGTTACTACGTTCATCCTCGAAATGAACACAAACACCTTCCAGAGCTTTCATTGGCAAGGGATTTGATCTCTCAGGGAATCGAACCAACAAGCCAGCATGAGGAATTCGATTGGGTACCCGGCAATCACTGGCAATATGAGCAAAGGCATGAAGCAATCGTTTTTTTATTGAAAGGTAGGTATACCGACCACGCCCTAATAAAACGTTGCCTAGACTCATTGCGAAACCAGACAAACCAAAGCTTTGGTATTATCCTAATTGACGATGCAAGTGGCGCCGTTCATAACTGGTGTTATCAAATGTTGTTGGATGAGCTGCAGGCCAAAACCACCCTAGTAAGGCGCAGTTCTAAAACCGGGAGAATGCCAAACTTCATACTGGCAATAAAAGAGATCTGCCAAGATCCTAACACCTTGGTTGCAGTGTTAGACCAGGATGACTGTTTAATGCAACCCAGCGTTGTTGATGCTTTATATGCAGCTAGAAAACAGGGTGCGGACTTAGTTCAGATGCCTATGTTCCGTCCTAATAAACCACTGCATTTATACCAGCCAGATTACCGCAATCCTCGGCTTGCAGCCGGTGCAAATGTATGGAGCCACCTAAGAGTATTCACTAAAGCATTGTTTGAACAAGTCCCCGAGGAGTACTACAAACATAAAGACAGCTCTGATTGGTTCGATTCTGCTACAGATTATTTAACCATGTTACCTATGGCGGAACTCGCGAAAGCTCCTATTTACCTAGATACAGGGTACTCCTATTGGCACATGCGTAAAAAGCTAGGCCGAGATGAAAAAGAGCACAACAACAAAATGGTCCAAGAAATCATTTCTATGCCTTCACTTTCTCGGAAAAAAGTAGAGCTTGTTGAGCCAACGCCAGATTTTTTTGAAGACGGTTTACTACAGTAGACAACTCGTTGTCGTAAAGCCACCAGTTTGGGGAGATGTGCCTCTCCCTTAAAACAAAAAATAGTGGTTCTAAAGTTTTTAAGCTCGAATAATCAATGTGTTCCAACCATGTAAAAGGTTTAACCTCGGATAGGTCTTTCAATAATTGAGTCGCTTCTTCTTTTGGTAAGCCTGGCAAAGATTGAAGGTTCGAACAGTGTCGAGTGATTGTTACGTCATTCGCTTTGTCATGACGTGCTAGCTTCATTTCATAGCCTGGCCAATTTATTTTCTCCATCCAACGAGAAGCGAGACGGCGTTCTCCCAGCCAGTTATGGTATGCCGCCGGCAGCGCTTTCCGTTTACAATATTCTAGAGGCCTCTCGAGTGAAGGCAGCAAAGTCATCCTACTAATATTTATCGTGACAGCAAATTCAAGCATCGTCTTGATAGTGAGCAAACCGAGAGAAGGCTTACAGCCCAGCTGACTTTCTAACTCCTTAGTATTTGTTTCTAGCTTTTTAGTAAATAGTTCACTTGGTACTTCGCCTTGAACAAGAAAGCCTTTCTCGATACCTGCTAACTTACTATTAGTTATCACCAATTCAGCGATTGAAGCGATGGTCAAAGGTTGATTAAATCGGATAACTTTCTCATGTTTTTTGATGACTAAGTCACCCGGACCATTGCCAATAATATGCCATTCATCCACTTTCTATACCTGTTGAAATCAAGCAAGATCTAAGACTTTCTATTGCTTTCCCAATCTTGATATATCTTCTTCCATGTTGCTGATGTGCGCTGCTCAAATATACTAGGACGTAATTTTGGTGGAACATAATGGCCATCTCGAAATCGTCCACATAAGCCACAATTACGCCCCATTAGATCACGCATTTCATCATCACTGGATGGTAAACGCTGCCGACCACCTTTTATGTTTAATACTCGGTCAATACCACCAGCAACCGCACAAGGGTAATAACCTTGAGGAGTAAGACCTAAACCGCAAGTCTTTGCGATATCACAGCCGTTCGAGAAGTCACTAAACTTGTGGTACCAACTATCAACCGGAGCTAGGTTAAAAGGACCAAAGTCTGGTTGAACGGAATCCGTTTTCGCGGAGTTTTCAACACACAACCACTCCGGGAGCATTGATATCACGTTGTTGACACGACGACCGTAGCCGTTAGTGACAAGCTGAATAGTCAAATCAGGATGAACCAGCTTTAGCCGATATAACTCTGTAAGAATCTCGTTGAACTGGGGGTGTAGTGTTGGCTCTCCACCTAACAAACGTATTTTCCGCCAATGCTTATTCTGGCTTAGGCTATCTTCAACAAACTGGGTTATTTCATCTAGCCCAATATGTGTTTTCGACGGGGCTTGAGCTGAAGAGCGATTGCAGTTATTGCACTTCAAGTTACACTGGTAGGTGATATCTATTTCTATCAAGTCGTCAGCAACCTGATATTGGAACCCCATTACCTTAGTTATCGGCTTCTGCACGCGAATCCATCGCCAAAAAGCTTTTAGCTTGAACCCAAACTTGACAATATGAAACCACTTCTGAGGATAGTCATGAGAGTACTTAAATGGTTCTTCATTGCGACGCAGCGCCACAAAAACCTCCCTTTTGATTTTGTTGTAAACGTCGTATTCAAGCCATATATCAACCTAATATAATGATATATCGTTCATTTTTAGTTTAAGATAAAATACTTGTTACATATTAGCAATTGTTGTTACATGACCTAATCAAAGTACTAAGTTACCACCCACTGAATCGCCACTAACTCAGTAGACACTTACAACCAAATGTCAGCCAAAACGCCATACCACACCCCAAGGGGTACGTAAGACCTAGATCAAGGTTTTGCTGTGGCATTCGGTACCAAACTTTACTAGTGCAGTGGTCAAGTAAACTTTGCCACCGCTTTATAATTCATCACTTACCTGCTGCATATGTTCACTCACTGAGCTTTTACTATAACGACAACCCTCAATATCAGCCTTAGCTTCTATTAAGGCAACCTCAAGCTCATACTCTCTAAACTTAGCGTATTTATGCAAATCCATCACAACATATGTATCTATACCTCGGACAGATATAATAACTTCTTCATCTTTTAACAAACCAGCTTCAACAGCAGACACACCCTTGGTTTTTAAATCATTAGCAGTAACAACAATCATAAGCTCACCTCTTTTCTTCTTATAATAGTACTATTAAAAGTACATCTGATAACTCTTGCGACGAGCAAAGAAGTAAATGGTTAGAGAGGGCGATAAAATCGGCTAAGTCGTAGAAAAGATAAACAGCTATAATTCAGAGACTCTAAGACTAAAATTATTTATAGATCAGAGCATAGCTAATACTGATCAGGTCTGAGCCCGTTACAAGAAAGAAATCCGACGTTCCATTTGTCATCATATCAACCCTTGATATCAGATAGGTAAACTACTCACTTAAACCACAATCCCATGGGCGATTTGCCCTAAAAGATCACTTACCCTCTTCATTCCTTCTTTGGTAACCATAATCGATTCTGGTGACTTACCACCTAGCGCTAGTGCAGGCGCTTTAATCCATAATTTCCATTTTTCTTCGTCACCAAACAGCTCTAGACCTAATTGATGAACCCTTTCATTCAACTCTCCCATTTCAGATGCTTCAATTACCTGTAAAAATGCAGCATAGGTGTCAGCAGGAACACAGTAAAAAACGGGGTTACCGTCCTTCATTACAGCAACTGTCGAACCTTTAGATTCACTCAAGACTCGAACAATATTTTTCTCAACGTCATTAATATCAATGCTCTTTTCTGCATATTTTTCTCGTTTAGCTCTCATATATCAGCCCAATATAAATGTGAAGTACTGCCTAACTAACTCTCGGAAACTGGGTCAATACTAGGCATTAGCTTTTCTATTAAGTTGTTTTTTTAACAAAATTTGATATTTCATGATTCTTCCATATAAAATCATGTATAACGGTTTATTTAACCTCTATAAGTTAGGAAACTCAAAAGCATAATAAAATGATCTTTTATTCAACCTAAAATCAAAAGGAAATAAATACAATCAATTCCACCTTAGCATTCTAAAATTTTATCATTGGCTTCATGGATTTCATAATAAAAACTCTATAATATAGATCATAATTAATAATCTGGTAACAGACATTGAATATAGACTATTTGAAAAACTCTCAGCCTATCTATAAAAATCTTTTAACACAGATTATTACCGGTTTAGATGGGTCTGGACTTATCTCTTATCGAGATGGAGTATTCATAGCATTCTCTGAAAAAACAGAAAAAACGAATTTCTTACGAGACATTTTAGTGCCGAATTGCTTAGATTTTGATTGGAATCCAATATATATAAACTTGAACGAAAGTGAATCAAATCCTTGCTTCGCTATTAGGTCGTCAATCGCTTTGGAAATAAATCGGAATATTAACAAGAAAATCGATGTGGGTACTGATTCTGTTAAATTGAAACGCTACAGAGAACTAGCAAAGAAGTTCTTACCGTCTGAACTCCATTCTCACATGACATTGTCGTGTACTCTGGAAATTCTGTATGAGTTAACTGAAAAAGTGACTGTTTTAATTGTTGATGAGGTAGTCAGTGCGCTAGCTACTGACGATGGAATATCATCACTACTAGCGTTAAAATCTGCTCGTGATGTATTAGGTACACAGAGCAATCGCCTGCGCATGGTGTATGCAGATACAGATCACGAAAAACTATCCTATCTGGTTCGTGACTCACAACAGGCGTTCTACTGCTCTAACCTAATTGTTGTTCCCTCGTAACCTAAACCTCTCCGATCAAAAACATTTTATAGTCAAAAACTGGGTGGTACAGCTGTACCACCCAGTTAGCCAAAACCATTTTATGTTGGCAACATCTCATCAATACTAATAATGATTATCTCATCTATTTATTTATGCATAAAATTCAGTTTCATATTTAAATATTCCTTCTATTTATAATATTAATTAGGCTTAATAGGCTTAATAGGCTTAATAGGCTTAATAGGCTTAATAGGCTTAATTCATTAGTATTTAATATGCCATAAAAAAACATAAAACTGTAAAAAAAACGAAAATAATTAAAATTTATATTTACAGATTAGCCATACAATCATAATTTAATAAAATATTTTAAATAGTTGAGCCGATCAAAAAATATGATTTCATTAAAACATGAGCATCCATTTTTGTCTGAAACCTATGTAGAGAACATTACCCTGCACATTGGTGAATTCTGGAACCCGCTATCAAAAAAACGACCATCATATTTCAACAATGAATTCATCATTCTACAAAAACCGATAATTTATGGAGAGCACGCAAAAAAAACACTCATAAATTCATCTAACAATAGCCTGTCAATCAAATTAAAATCTATTAATGAAAATATAAAAATTCAGGTATTACAAATAGTTAAAACAAATTTAACGATCACTGAGATTCAAGATTTTTTTAGACTAGACAGTCTCTCTGAACTGTATGGAAAAACTCTTTATGAGAAAATAATCGAGGAAATCACATCTGAAAATGCTGCATTAGAAAAACTATGTCCTGATAAACATAGACAATTGGGTTATATAAATAGAAACTTTTGCATTGAAAAAATTGGACCTCAGAAATTAGGCAATATGAATAGGGAAATAGATATAAAATTAACTTTAAAATACCTTCACGACATGGACATTAAAAATATAGAGATATATGCATTAGAAAAAACAGCTAAAATAATAAAAACTTATGATAGTGATAAATTCAATTCAAACAAAATAAAAAAACCTAACAACAAATCTTTTCTATTATATTTCGTCATAGAAATTTCATCATATTTAAAAATATCAGTCATCAACGATCTATATTCAATAGCATATTATTTAAAAGCCAAAAATTTCTTGGAAAAAGATAACCTTTTGATTATTAAAACCCTAACATCATCAATCAAAAACAAACTAGGTTTTAAACCAGATTTAAAAAAATTAATGGATATCATAAAAGAAATCGAACATTCAAAATCAAAATCCATAGATAATTATAATTTTTTTAGGAATGAATTGATGGGAGAGAATGAAAAAATGGATAAAATCATCGAATATATATCAAAAAAAATATTAGAGATGGAGCCTTAGATGAGTACTAGTAAATTTCGTCAGGCACTAGGATGGACTATACACTATTGGGATGAAATTGGTGTATGGGACAAAAATGAGCCTATTTTAAAAAAATTCCTGACTTTTTTATCACCTCCCCCAGATATCAATAAACAGATTTCATTACTAGAGATAATTAAAAAATATCATAACGATGACTTAATTATCTCTTTATATGAAATCAATTTATTACTAGAAACATTGAATAAATACAAAAACAAACCAAGATGCAAAATAAAATATGATGATGGAGTGGATTATCCAATATACTATGGAATTTTAAAAATTCGCACTCAAGACTCGAGGGCAGGTACGAAATTTATTTCTAATTTCATATCAAGATTTGTTAGTAGTTGCTATGAAAAACTAAAAGAAATAGATCATGCAGAATCTGATCAAAAAATTTACAAAGTGGTTTTGGCTTTTCGAGAGTTAGAAAGAGTTTCAGCGATTAACAAAAACAATGATTCAAATGACATTATCATAAAAATTAGAATTCCAGACGCAATAGATTTAGATCGATACAATGACTACATTCGTACAGTTAAATATAGTAAAAGCAATTCCTTTTGGAAAAATTTTAACTACACACCAATAAGTAAAGCCGATTCCAAACAAAAAAATACGCAAAAAAAATCAAATCATAAAAATAACAACCATAAAAGAAATCCTGAAAATAATGAAAAATCGATTTCTGAAAATCATACACCTCGTTTAGTAAATAATAGAAAAAAATCTTGGACCACTGCAAACAAAGAAATCGAGTCCGTATTTGATTATTCATCATTATCACTACAATCTGTAGTGGAATTTATCGCATTCGTCGATAAGAAAAAATCTGAATTAAATAGCTTGTTAATGCTGTGTTTTTTGACCGGAATGACATTAAAAAAGGCGGTTTTTGCAATACGTTTTAGTTCTAACAAAAAATTACTAACTGTCTCCATCTCAAATACACCAACAGATTCTGATCTATGTTCAGAAATCGAATTGAAAATATCACCAGATAGCCTAGTACATCTCGATGAAAAAAAACTATCCATCGAACAATTGGTCGATAAAATTGAGGGTAAATTTGCTTATCTAACGAGGCAGTTTGCTGAGCTGAATGGTGGAAACACCCTGCATTTTGACCGTATCGCGTCAAATTCTAATCGCCTATTAACCCCTCAGGTCGATGACATTAGGGTTCATTACCTCAGAGGTAAAATCGGTTTTTCTATGAGTGCGCCGTTCTCGTACGTTGCACTGACTAACGAGGAAATTGGGGACCTATATAAAAAGCGATTTGATGTCTTGTCCAATCATTTGGAAGTACGAGGTCTACTCTCAAAGCTGCAGTGGGATTCAACATTGGAAAATCAATCTCTTGGATCTAATCGTTTACCACAGAGCTCAATAGCTGATTTTTTTAGAGACATAAGAACTATTTTCAACAGTAAAATAACGCTGTTTTCAATTTTCAAGTCAAATCAACTAAGAGTTGATTTAGCAAATTTAATTGAAATTAATACATATTTTTTAGAGTTATTATTTTTTTCTAATCGCCCTAATGGCAAAAAATCAACTTCTATATTTTCTGATTTTTTTATTAGAAATGATAAAAACTCTGTCAACTATGAAGAATATAAAGCTATACCAATACCTGATTTATATTTAAAACAAAAAGAGATGCTTTCTAGTGTAAGATTTTCTTTGCATAAATACTTCAATTTTACTGATACAGATATTTCAAAAAGAGACTTAATAATAATTCATGTTCTACAAGACGAAAAATATCATCAAATCGAATCAGCTCCACATAGACAAATATTAGAGTTTCTTAAAACATTTAATCTTGAAGAAATACGCCCATCAAACAACACATTAAGACATTATTCAGGCAATGCTCTAAAGTTCAAGCCAATTATTTCTCGCGCCTTACTTGGACATAATGAGGATGGCTTTTACTACTCATCTCCAGCGTCTTCATCAAACATCGTGTCGATTCACACTGATCTATCTGAATACCAAAACACTCTCATTGAAGAGTTTTCGTTGAAGGAGCTGACCTATGATTTCGATTGATTTCCTGAATAAATGGCCAGACCTAGAGAAAATAAAATTCAAAGATATTGAAAGTGCAAGAGTTGCTGAAATTATTCTCGATTCTGCGAATGATGAAATGAACATTGATAATGATTCATTATCAGAAATTCTTTCAAAATTTTCTGAGTATTACGAATTATCTAGCGAATCTAAAATCACTAGAAAACAGCTAAAGATGATTAATGATGTCATTTCACAGTTAGAGGGAATAATCACATCAACTATATCCTATGATCGCTCTCCAAAAACCATTCGACCGACTGTTATATCGTCTAACTCTGACGAGGCCCAATTTAGAGCTGCTATTAAAACGATCGCTAATGAGACGCCTAAAATTCTGAAATCAAAAGCGCTTATTGATAGTGATGAGCTATATGTTCGTTTACTCATTGAAGTTGGTGTAACAACAGGACTACCACTGAACAGAGCTGAATCATTCATACAGGAGCTCCTAAAAAGTCCATTTGAGTGCTCAATACTGGTTCCGTCAGGAGAGCCAACTAGAGCAGATAAATGTTTACCGATTACCGCGTCAAATACAGCACGTTTTATCTGTGTGTGTCTCCATGCTCGTAATTACGAGCCACCTAATCATCACAAACTAGCCAAGCATACGATTTCAAGCTTATTAACAGCATCCACTAAAGTAAGAATAACTCAAAAAATCAAACTGAAAACTTTTTATCCAGCCGCAGCGAGCCTGTTTTGTATTTTCGGTACGGAGGCCATTATTTATAGCCGATTATCCGGGTTGAGTTTACCAATCGCACCAACATGGGCTGATATGAATGGTTCGATTGTCGGATTACCATCCGAGGAAATTTATACTAGAGAGCGCAATAAACGGACATTTGGACCTGCTGAAAAAACGTTACAGCAGATCGAGAATGAGAAAAACGTAGACAGGTTATGTGATGAAAATCTAGACGATGATGAAAAAGAAAAACGCTTTCTCGCATGGCAAGAATTGGCCTATTATTTCTTAAGCCATATCAGATACTGGATTAAAAAACAAAATCAAATTAAAAACAAAAGCAATAAAATAGAATTCGCTGAAAATTTATATAAATTAAATAGTACTGAAACACTAGATAAGTTATCTAAAATAATCTCCAAAAAAACTGAATGTAATGAAGATTATATTAAACATTTAATTTACACTACCGCTGATAAAATACAAGAAACTCTACGTTCAATTACGCTTAGCCCTGTTAGAGAATTTTTACCTGTATCTAATCAAATCCCTAGCAAAACCTGCGCCATTTCATTAATGTTTGCATTCACGTACAACGAATTAATTATCAAAAAAAATAAAACCAATACGGTTTTATCGAAATTGAGCAGTATTTTCTCACAAAGTTTATTTGATTATGAACCAGCATCAAATATCGAAAACTGGGATGAAGAAGATGCGAGCCTATTTATACATGAAGTACTGATTAATCCTGAATTCGCGCCTAGTACTAACCAAAATAGACTCTCTCAATTTTCAACATTACTAATTTTTGGCAGAAAAAGTCTGGATATCTGGAACGATGTCTATTTCCCAATCTCATCAAACGGACAAATAACAACCACTAACCGCAATCAAATCCTTGGTCAGCAGGAATTCAATCTTTTTATAGACGCATTTAAACGTCACCCTAGTGTTCAGTCTGATATCACTATATCGACTATAATTTTTAAGATTCTATTTTTTGCGGGTCTTCGCCCTGGGGAGTTAGCGCGGCTAACGCTGGGCGACATCTCAGCACACAGCGAGGAAGAATTACTAATCAGAGTACGTAGATTCAAAACTCCGGCATCGAGGCGCATAATTCCACTACACCTTCTGGCACCTCCTGAGGTTTGCCTTGAAATATTTGACTATATTTCAGAACGTCTAAGCCTGTTCAGAAAATTGAAATCGACCAGAGCATTTGGCGAAGGCAGGAAACCAAGTGCAGCAAGGGAAGATTTATTAAATATTGCAGACGTAAGCGATGAACAAGCCAAGTTTTTGAGAACATTCCCTCTCTTTAGTAATGCTGATAAAGCAACAAGAATCGCTCGCGAAGAGATGAAGTTAATTATTGGAGAAGGAGCCGATTTATATCTCCTTAGACACAGCTACGCTACACATATGTTCTTACGTTGGTATGCGATGAGATACCCTGATGTCATTAATGAGTTAAGAGATCGCGATGAATGGTTCTACTCAAATGAAGCCTTGGCGTTACAGCGTCATATTTATCGTCATGGAAGCGTGGTCAACCATTCAAAAGAGACGGACATGGTCCACCTTATGAAATCGATGGGGCATCGATTTGTTGATACATTTTTTGCTGTCTATTGTCACTCTTATTTTGTGGCATACAACCATGCCCAGGAGAAATATATGGTACAACGTGGATGGGAAAATTTATCAGTGAGTGCTGGTTTCATTCAGACCAATTTTCCTAAAATGAAATCACGAACGAGCATTGCGCAAATTCAAACAAAAACATTAGCTGGTGTACTCGATTTTTTCAGTACTAGGTTAGGCTGAGACAGTCAACTCTAAGTTCTTATTACAACAATGCCACCATAGTATTTACTATGGTGGCATTTTTTTACTTATTGAATCAATTATCTAGGACAATTCAACAACATAGTGCGGTCCTTTTTTTACCCCACTAAAACAATATACTGCACCGTTTCGTAATGAGGAACACGGCAGTTTTAACTGTACCGACAGGCTTCCGCTCGCATCACAAATTTTAATGGGAGTTGTTTCACTATGAGTATCATTAGTTAACCCCTCAAGGCGGTAGCTTCCAATAAAAGCATTGTAAGATGGGATACTCTTAACTGAGGGATATAGACCAATCACATTATTAAGATGCGGTGGTTTGAAAAAGACCTGATTACCGTGTATCTCTAAATTCAGCCTCCCGAGAAGAAAGCTGATCCCGACCATCTCCTCATGTTTATTTAAGCTGTTTATTTGCTTAGAGACCCAAGAACTAAAAGCTAATTCATCAACTACGCCCAAACCTGTGCCAAACTTTTCAACCACCTTTTTTAATTCATCGTCATTCAATGAGTGCAACAGGTCGAACATAACATCCTGGACTGAACGGTGGATCAGAGGTAATTCACTAACAATACTGCTCATAGTGTATCTCCACTTACTTCAAAACCACTGGACATCAAAAGTGTTTCAAACGCAGAACCATCACGACGCGTCAGGTTAGGGACATAGCGCGAATACACGGTAAATAACATTTGGGTGGTTGTATGGCCCATTTGTCTTGCGATCCACTCAGGGTTCTCCCCTGCTGCTAACCATAATGTCGCGGCGGTATGTCTTGTTTGATAAGGTTTTCTACTTTTGATGCCAATTTTTTCAAGTGTTGGATACCAAATGCGCTGAGTAACATTTCGGTGTTCATAACTGCCACCTGCACGATTACAAAATACAAACTTAGAATGCCCAAACGAGACTTTCTTTTGTTCTAATAGTGCCTCATACACAGGAGGAGACATTTCAACTTCACGACGTGATTCAAGTGTCTTAGTCGTATCAATACGTCCCTGCACGACGGTTTCTCTCACCAAAATTTGTCGGTTTTCAAAATCAACGTACTGCCATTGCAGCCCATCTATTTCCCCAGTACGTAAACCCGTAAAAAAGCGCACAATGTAGTAATTACGAAAATCTGGACGTACATAGCGAATAATCTTCTTCACTTCATCCAGCGTAAAAGGCTCAATATCCACTCTAGGCACTTTTAGGGGTTTTAATCCAATAGCAGGCGACGTAAACTCATATCTGTCGGCGGCATCATCTAAAATCATTCTTAGTGGCGTCATAATGTGGTTAATCCTATCGTTAGAAAGCTCACTGTCCCCTGTTTCGTGACTCACTTTGGCGAGGGATGCACGAAATTTCAGGATCATGGCTTTGGTTATGTTGCCGACTCTTTCTTCCCCAAAATATGGGACGAGACGGGTATCTAAAGTTCCTTTTATAGAAGTCCGGTAAGACCGTTTCCATCGTAAAATATTCTCTTCAAGCCACTCTTGTGAGAACTCAGAAAACAACGGCGTATCCGGTCGTTTTTGAACCTCAGTGACAACGTGCTGAACCACCTCCTTTTTTACTTTCGGTACTTTTTTACTGCCTGGAAAGAACTTCTCATAATCGAACTCTCCGGTTTTAAGTGCTAATTCAATCTTCTTAACCGCTGCCTCCATACGCTTCATATTGGCAGGCGTATTTTCTAATTTGGTGTATTCTTTAAAACGCTTCCCCTCATAACGAAAATTGAAATACAACTTTCCATCTTGCCGAACTCCTATACTAGCCACGGTAAACACCTCCTGAGGCCATTGGGATCAAATCATCCACTTCATTTTCTCTTGCACTTGTCATCATCTGCTCTTCGATTGCCTCCCATAAATAAAGAACCTTTCTTGCGTTGAAAGGGCGAATATAGTGCTTACCTTCAATGAAAACGTTATCTCTAAGAACGTCATTGATGTACTTAGGGTGGTACTTAATACGGTTTCCTAACTCTTGTGCTGTAAGATATGTTGACATATTTCCCCCAGTGAATTTTATTGCTCATGGAGAAACTATATAGCAAATAAGTTTCCTGACAAGCACTTTTTGAACTTTTTTGCATTTTAAACAACTTAAAAGGTATTATTGCTAAAAATTAAAGAGGCTATGCAGATGCTAAGATTCAGGCTGAAAGAGCTAATTCAGGATAAATCCTTCAAAGAAGGTAGAAGAGTGACACTAGGGGAAGTTTCAGAGGCTACAGGCATCCATAAGACTACCTTGTCACGGTTGCAAAACCCAACAGGCTACAACACGACAACAGAGACGATAAATTTACTTTGTAAGTATTTTCAGTGTGAGGTTGGGGATTTGGTTGTATATATAAATGACTAAAAAATAACCAGTGATATTTCATAGGTTTTAAGCTCTCTCTTACAAGACATTTTTATCTAGCAAGTTGATAGCACCAAACTAATTCGCTAAAACCCATCTCCTAAAAACACTTAAAATTTATCATTCCATCTTTTTATCACCTTAGCCGTATACATAAGACACTAAAAAATGAGACCTAGAAGATTGCGAAAACGATCTTGTATGTATACCATTACGAGCAAAACAACTTGTTCGTAATAAACAACATACAGGGATTAATATGTCACTAGATAGTGAATACACACATAAATTTCCAGCAGTAAGAGGTATGCAAGCAGGACGCCCTTGTTATATTGCTATGTGTCCTATGCGTTTAATCCCCAAACTTTTCGTTTTTGATGAAGATGTTGTACCTCCAGAGTTAAGAGCACAACGACGCCTGAATGAAGTAAGAATTCCTGATATAGCAAATTATCTTATCGAAAATACAGACAGCTATACTCTTTCGGCTATTACAGCTTCCATAGACGGACAAGTCCAATTTGAGCCTATGGCAGATACAGGACCAGCAGTTAATCTGGGACTACTGTCCATCAATATGGACACGCAAATTCTGGTTAATGATGGCCAGCATCGCCGTGCAGCTATAGAAATGGCAATAAAAGAAGCACACGAACTTGGGCATGACAATATCCCTGTACTTTTCTTTGTCGACGAAGGGTTAAAGCGAAGCCAGCAAATGTTTGCCGACCTAAACAAGCATGCAGTAAGACCATCTGACTCACTAAGTACATTGTATGACCACAGGGAAGCCTCTTCATCTTTAGCGCGCTTTGTGTATGAGAATGTTTCATGCTTTAAAGCACTAACTGATTTAGAGCAAACAAGTTTATCAAAACGAAGTAGTAAGTTATTTACTCTAAGCGCAATTAAACAAGCTTCTCGAATACTGTTAAAGAAAGGTGTAAAAGAAGGGATTTCTGATGATGAAATGGAACTAGCTGCTAGATTCTGGAATAAGGTCTGCGTTAACATGCCCGACTGGCAGAAGGCACTCGATAAAAGTGTTTCTACATGCGATTTGAGAGAGCAGTTTGTTCATGCTCATGGACTAGGCCTTGCCGCTCTGGGAGCTGCAGGGGCGGATCTACTTAGACAGCATCCTTGTGATTGGGAAAAGTACATAGCGAAGCTTAATGAGATTGACTGGAGTCGATCTAATGTCTCCTTATGGAGAGGAAGAGCTATGGACTCTCGCGGCAGACTTAGCAAAACAAAAATCAATACTGTTTTGACCGCCAATATTATTCGTAGAGCGTTGGAACTTTCCATTAATGCTGACGACCAACTTATAGAAGATCAATTCAACTCATGACACAAAAACGTTCAACACTATATTCATCTATGGACGAAATGCTGGAAGCCTCTGAATTTGCAGGACGTCCCGCTTTAGATTTAATAGGTGAAATCCAAGAACTATACTTAGAAAATGACAAGCCTTGGGTAATAGGGTTCAGCGGAGGTAAAGATAGCACCACTACTTTGTCATTAATTTATGTTGCCTTAACTAAATTATCTAAAGAGCAACGTCACAAACATGTGTATGTCATTTCTTCTGATACGCTAGTAGAAACGCCTTTAGTTGTGGATATGATTAACAGTTCATTGGCGGCAATAAATAAAAATGCAATAGAATTAGAGCTTCCTATCTCCGGTCACGTTGTCTATCCAAGTTGGGACCAAACATTTTGGGTCAACCTACTTGGCAAGGGTTACCCAGCTCCAACACAAAATTTTCGTTGGTGTACGGAGCGTATGAAAATCGATCCGGTTAGCGAGTTTATTAAAGATAAAATTGCGAAGTATGGTGAGGTTATTGTCGTTCTGGGTGCACGCAGCCAAGAAAGTGCTTCTAGAGCGCAAGTAATTGCAAAACACAAAATAGATGGCTCTTCTCTATCTCGACATAGCTCTTTACCCGGAGCATTTACCTATATGCCAATCCAAGACTGGACGTTTGATGAAGTTTGGATGTATCTACTTGGAGCTCCTGCTGCATGGGGTGGAGATCACTTCGAGCTATTTTCTCTTTATAAAGACTCTAGTGCTGGAGAATGCCCGCTTGTCATAGATACCAACACACCTTCTTGCGGTAATTCACGGTTTGGTTGCTGGACATGTACAGTCGTTACTAAAGACCGAGCAATCGAAGGGTTAATAGAGTCAGGGGAAACATGGCTACAAAAACTTAAAGACTTCCGTAACAAGCTTTTCGAAACAACAGATCCAGCAAAAAAAGATCAATTTCGAAATTACAAGCGCCGTACTGGTAGAGTCCAATACGCTCGCGGGAACATAGAAAACGAAAACATAACAGAAATAAAAACAATACCTGGGCCATACCTTCTTAAATTCAGAAAAGAATGGCTCAAAGAGCTCCTGATGATTGAGAAGCACCTTAATGATGAGGGCCACCCTATAGAATTAGTCAGACAAGAAGAGCTTTTCGCTATTCGTAGAGAATGGATGTTTGATCCGAATGAGCCTGATTGGTCTGATGAGCTTCCTAGCATTTACCGTGAAGTATATAACAAAGATCTAAACTGGCCAGACCAAGATGGCGGTTCGTTTTCACAAGAAGATGCAGAGCTACTAAAAAGCCTAAGTAACCAATATAAAACACCAACAGAATTAGTAATGAAGCTGCTAGAGCTGGAAATATCAATGGACGGTCTTGGCCGACGTAAAGGCTTGTTCAATAAAATTGAAAGCCTTCTAAAAAATGACTGGGGCTCACTAGATGAAATATTGGCTGAAAAAGAAAAAGCCAAACCCACCACATCTATAACAGACGGCACCAGTTACGATGATCAGTTGGCACAGCTAACCAAAGAATTAGAGGCACTCCAGTGATATTTAAAAAGTTATATTTGCAAGACTTTGGAGTTTTTGGTGGCAGCTTTGAGCGTAATACCATCGACTTACAACCTCGCGAGAAAGATGGTCAGCTTCGCCCTATCATCTTATTTGGCGGTTTAAACGGGGCAGGTAAAACAACGACCTTGACCTCTGTTCGCCTCGCCCTTTACGGCCGCCAAAGTTTAGGTAAAGCTGTAACCACTACCCGTTATCATGAGTTTTTGTCAGAATCAATTCACAACCCGCGCAATCAGCTATTAGCGCCTAACTCAGCCGCTGTTCAGCTGGATTTTGACTTTGGCCGCCGGGGTGAAGTCATTGATTACAGTGTAAAACGTAGCTGGTCAAAAAGCGGTAACAACGTTACAGAATTGCTTGAGATCTACCAGAATGGTGAGTTAATTAAGGGTCTAACGGACGAACAAAAACAAAGTTTTTTAAACGAACTGATCCCTATCGGCGTAGCTGACCTCTTCTTCTTTGACGGAGAAAAAATTGCCAACTTGGCTGAAGACGAAAACAATGCTGTATTGGCAGATGCAATCAACCGGCTATTGGGTATTGATATAATCAACCGCTTAAAAGCTGACTTGTCTGTATACCTGCGTAGCCAGAAAAAAGACAAAATGCCCGAAGATGTGCAAGCGCAGATCAACATCTTAGAAGCTATGTACAAAAAACAATACAACCTTTACCAAGAAGCATTATCTAACCTTGAAAGCAAAAAAATCGTACATACAGATCTTTTTGCTAGAAAAGAGCGCCAATTACAGACTGTTAATGAACTAGGTGGTGCTTGGGCGAGCTCTCGGCAGGCGGAAGAAGCAAAGGAGTTACAACTTCGTGAAGAAAAAAATAGCACTACTAATCAAATCAAAGCCCTACTGGCTGATACAGTTCCATTGAGCTTAGCCAAAACGCAAATCGATGCGTTGTTACAGCAGCTAACAGCTGAACAAAAGTTAAAAAAAGAGCGCTTAATTGAAGAAGAACTTAACGCTAGAATTTCTGCTATCAAACAATCCTTACTGAAGTCACTTGGTAGCGATTTCCAGCAACAGATTGAAAGTACAATCGAGACTCAAAAACTTCAAGTCTCTAACGACTTCGATATTATTCACGATATTTCAGACTCTGAATTAAGTCGCTTACTACATATCGTTAATCAAGTCGTACCGAAACAACAAGCAGAAATGGAGACACTCTGCACTCGACTAGAAACAATCGAAGGTGAACTAGAAGCCAGTGGAATTAATATTTCTCGTGCACCAGACGAAAAACGTATCGAAAACTACGTTGAAGAACTTAGTAAAATCGATAAAAAAATTGGCGCTATCGAATCAGAAATTGAGCAGCATACCAAAGATGCCAAAGATGCCTTAAAGCTTGCCATGGACGCATTGCGTAAGCTACGAGATCACGAAAAGCAATACAGTCTCAGCTCATCAATAACCAAAGGCATTTCACTAGCAGAGAATACACGAGATCTATTAACTCAATTCGCCGCTAAAACTCGTGAACGTCGCATTGCAACATTGGAAAAAGAGTTCTTAAAATCCTTTAGCAAGCTTGCTCGAAAAGATGATCTGCTCATCAAAGCACGTATCAACCCAGAGACCTATTCTGTAACTTTACTCGACAATAATGGCAATGCTATTGAAAAGCAGAAACTATCCGCTGGTGAAAAGCAGATTTATGCGATAGCCATGCTGGAAGCACTAGGGCGTACATCTGGTAAGGCTCTGCCCATTATCATTGATACACCGCTTGGACGTTTAGACTCTAAACACCGTAAAAACTTGGTGAGAAATTACTTCCCAACCGCAAGCCATCAGGTACTTATCCTTTCCACGGATACAGAAGTGGATGAAGACTTTTATCAGGAGCTTGCTCCAGAGATTTCACACGCATTTGAAGTGGAATACGATCCACAAGACGGTTGCTCAACATACAAAGAAGGTTACTTCTGGCGCGCCTAGGCGCCAGCAGTAACTTAACTCATTAAATAATATAAATTAAGCGGAAACCAAGACATGTTGCCACAGAAAATGAAAATCTCCGACAGAGCCTTTACATCATTACGCCGCCTGCAGAACAACACAGGATTAACAGTAAACATTGGTGCGCGCTTGGCATTTTTTTCATCGATTGAGAGTGGACATACTTGGCAAGGCGAAGAGATTGAGCTTAAACAGCGTGAGTTGGATAAATACACATGGCTAGGCGACCACGTAAATTTAGTGGAAATGCTACTAAAACAAAAGTACCCAAACCTTGATGAGAAAGATTATTACAAGGCCTGGGCGAGTCATATTGATGATGGAGCTTTGTTAGTAGAATCTAAGTCCAAAATAACTGAAATTGTAAGGTGACTTTCATTTTACAATAAAATCTCTTTCTAATCTTTCTTCGAAAATCTTTTTAAATATAGTAGAACCTAATGCCTTAACTTCTGTCGTCTCATGTGTAGAAACATATTCTTTTATAGCAACCTCTAAAAAATCAACAATTTCCATATCATTTAAAGATGGATGCTTTTCTGAATAGTATAAGACATAAAAACATTTAATCTAATTTTATTTAATCTTACTTTCTTTATATTTTTTTATTATAGAAAAATATTTCTCCATAATAGATACAGACAAAGTCAAATCAAAATCAAAATCAAAATCATCTAAAAACAAATCATTATAGCTATTTAATGGAAATAAAAAAATCACCTAAGTTTCCATTTTCCATCAGAAACTTTTTCAAATACATCTTTCTTACCTAGATATGCATCTACATCTGATGAATGATTATAAATAGTCCTTCTTACAATAGAGTTCCATGTTATAGGAAGATTTCTCGATGTATTTTTTTCTATATAATCATAAATACGTTGTAATTTAACAACCCCACCTATATTTTCAAAGGCATTAACCACCTCATCAAACCAACTATCATAACCTTTCTCGATATCAGCAAGTTCAACACTTGTTCGACTCGATAAACTTTCATGCAAGCTACCTTTGAACTTACTTACAAACTCACCTAATGTGAATAAATAAATATTCATCCCTGTTCTATTTTTAAATTCAAGCGCAAGGTCTGGTCTAATTCGTCTTCCTTCTATCCAGTCCTCTTTTTTATCAGAAGATATCAAAACTATATTCTTATTTTCTTTTGCTGAATAATCTATTAATTGTTTCCAAATCAAAAAATCGCCATACTTATTCTCTACAGGATAACCATAAAGACTAAAATATTGATCTTTCTTTACATCTTTATAGCCTGGAGGAATATTACCCAATGAATAACGCCTCTCACCTTCAATTAAAACTTTTAAAAGCATATCATTAGAGTAGGGCTCTGAAACTTTACTACTAAAAATCTTTGAAACTCTATCATAAAGATCATCAAATCTATTTTTATTATTAAAGCCTTTAGGAATTAATCTTTCTATATCATCAAGAATAGGAGAAATCTCTTTTGAAACATCATGTATTGGTGTGTTATACGAACCAACTTTGGAAACATTCTTCAAACTTTTTTTGAATGTATTAAACTTAGACCGTATATCATTTAGTTTTTCTTCTGAATCATTTTTTGTCTTATCTTTGTTACGACTAAACTCTAGAGCAACATGATTAGTTAGAAAATGACCGATTTTCTTATCAATCTTTGAGTAAAATGCTAAGACATCCTCCCTAGCCTCATCAGAAAATCTATAGAGATCAAGTAAAGTGCTTGTGTCGTAAGTTACAACAAAATCTTTTTTTAAATCTATATTATTACCATAACTCTCAGAATAAGAAGAAAAAATATCATCCATTTAAAACAACTCCCAAAATGCTAAATCTTTAATCTTAGACACTTTCTTTTTTCCATCTACGCATAAGCTACAGTGTTTCTCCAGCTTACGTATCTCAGACATAAACCCTTCTTCATCTTGTTTATTCTGTGTGTTGAAAATAGCTTTTATTTCTTGTGATTTTATATTTGCCACTTGATGAATAATCCATGAGAGTATTAATGTGGAATAGTCATTGTCACCTGTTTTAAAGTGAGTCAGTTCTTGAGTTGATAAGATAGTTCCCACCCCAAACTCACGGCCTTCTTTAAGAATTTTCTTCAGGCTATCGAAGTCTTGGGACATAAAGTTATCAGCTTCATCTACCAAGATCATCTTAGATATTTGACGGTACTCACCATCAAGTACGGAGCTACCATGCTGATGCATTTGCGTATAGAACAGGTCTAGTGTTAGCGCCACAACCAGATTTTGTATACTTTCATCATAGCCAGATAGATTAATTACGGTAACGCCATCTATTAAGTCATACAACGACTGTGTTTTGCTGCTATCAGGCTCAAAAATCTCAAAGCTAATGAGGTCATCCAATGCAGCATAGAGGGAATCTTGCTCGACCTTTTCTTGACTTTGAAACACAGACCAAACATCAGCTAACGTCGGCGCAAGTTTTCCCCACGTCGTTTTATCTTGGGCCTTAATACCAGCAGCCTCGTATGCATCAGTCACGAGCGTACGCACTTTATTTTGTTGCTTGGTGCCTAAGTTAAAAGCTTTAGAAACGGTTGTACGAAACAGGTTGGCTGTATGCATGGGTTGCATGGGTCTGCTTCCGAATATTGCAAATGGATTGAAGGGTAAATGGAAAAGATCATAAACCTTAGCCCCTGTCGCCTCTACAAAGTCGTCTTTTACATAATCAGCTTTATAATCGAAAATCAGAATACCAAAAGGCTTTCCACCAACATTCTTGTGCTGATTACGTACTAACTGCGTAACTACAGATTTGGTAAATTGGGTTTTACCTGTCCCCATCGTTCCGATAATACCTGTATTAGTGTTAAAAAGTTTCTCAGTATTGGTGGGCTCCCAAATCACTGGTGTTTGAGTTGCGATATCTGTTCCAAATGTAATTTTTAGCGGATCATTAGCGATTGCATCCATTTCGTAATTAAAAATAGCTTCAGTTTTTAGCTCAGAAGCTGAAATATGCGGAGTATCTTTCTCACCTATTATGTCGTCCATAGCATCCGCAGTCTGTATCGATTCTTTTGCCAATTCCCTTTCCATATTAGGCTTGAGCATATACTCTTCAGGAACACACAATAGGTTTTCGTTTACTATCTTATTTTCTAACTCTTGATATGCACTGTGCACCAAATTGTCCATCCTAAAAAACGGAATATCAATCTCTAGAACATCACCTGAAATATGTTCGAGTACTGTGTGCTTAACCTCGTATCGTTCAGATAAACAACTGTCTGAGTTATTGTGAGCAACTACAATTCCAGATGGATAATTAGCCAATTGTCCTATTTGATAGTCCCCTTCCAACCAAACTACCCGATCTTCTTCAAACGGATTAAAGTAGTTGTCTTCAAATACTTTATAAAGCTGGTACTTTTCCACTTGGAGCAACACCTGTCTTACGAATAACCCACGATACAGCTTACCTGCTAGGTTTTGCTGTCCAAGCATTTCTTCCATATAACGTTTAAGCTCTAGTGCCTGCTCTCTGGCTTTGTCATAATTCGGACGACTCCCTGCTTTGGCCTCAACCGGTAGTAAGTACAAAGAGTCCCCTTTGAAGCCGGCAAAGAGTATATCGTCTGATATAGCGCCTTTTTTAATACCCGAATTATGACGTGCAAAGTCTGAATCTGACATCGCTAAGCCTATGTTCCCCGCTACCCGAATCATTTCAGCAACAGATAATGGCACCCAACAGATATCAGACTGGGACAGCATGGCATTGACCACTTTATAGGAAGCAATAACCCCTTTCTTACCCAACTTTTCTGTGACTTCATCATTTACCATTTGCAACAGCCACTCGCCATTGAAAGCATTAAATTCACGTATTAGACTTTCCCCCTTTGCACCTAATACGTTTTTATAAAGCTGTGATTGTTTGGTCACTGTGATCGCATCATATCCCGATGAACTTGTATATTGGTCTGAGTAATGAATGAGAATGACATCTTGGCTTGATTGAAAGAAATCGAGTGTCACTTTTGGATCAATAATAGTTGTCCATACAGAACTATCGTAAGAACGCTCTAACTGTGTTTTTACTTTATCGCTTACCGCTAAACTAATTGCAGAACGCTCGTGATAACTGTCATTACTTCGATGAGCAGGACGCCATAGAAGTCCAAAATATCGAGCTATTTTCAAATGCGGTTTATCATCATAATCGACACCTTTTAAACCAAAGGCTGTAAAATAAGCATTATTGTTTTCAGAACGAGATGATTCACCGTTTAACAAGCCTCCACAAGCAACACTGCTGATATGCTTATCAATGTTATTATCTCGTGCATCTACAACCTGATTATTCTTAAAGAAAGTTAGGTGCGCATAATCTTGTTCAGTGACATTCTGATGTTGGTATTTACTAAACGATAAACGAGTTCTTAATACATCTACAATCGTATCGGTATTACGCTTAGCAGCACCCTTTTCTAGTCCATACCTCTCTTTGATATCATCATAGCTTCCCATTTCTGCAAAGATATCAAACTCTGTTTCTAACTCGTCATCGTCATACAAGTTAACCTGTATATAACGGGCATCTTCTAAATACTCCATGTAATAAGCAAGAATGCCTTCAAAAAGCTCGCGATTATCAGCGTTATTAACTGAATTGACTAAAATCGGCGCTGTCGGCACCGTACTAAAAAGCTGTTTAAAGGTACTTGTAAACTCTTCAATCTTGGTCTTAACCAGCTTAGTAATATAATCAAAGCTACTTTCTTCGCGTGGAACGATTTCAATCCACATAGGATTTTCATCAACGACCTGTGTATAGCTATACCCTTGGCTGTGATCAAATAAATGCGGCACTAGGCCGCGAGCATTGAGCCTTTTAAGGGTTACAGGCGCAAGCGTTTTAAAGCTTAGATCTTCACCATCCATCAAAATACTTTCTATTAAGTGAAGGGTGTAAGAAAGTACCAGAGGATGAAATGGCATGAGGTACTGCTTAATGCGACCATCTAAAGGGTCTTTTAGATTAGCTGTACCAATTCTCATTACCAGCTTTGCCGTGTCATCAAGATTACTATCTACTGGAAGAGACTCGACATAATCCAAATAAGCATAAATATAATTTTGACCAAGCAGTACAGCTTTTGGCCCCCACCCTTCCAAAGACGGCAAGGTTTTGCGTTTGCCTTCTTTAAAAAACTTCAAAAAAGCAGAGTAATGTTGATAGAGGTCTGTAAGTCCATGTTGTTCAAGCTCAACGATTGAGGTCCCCGTTTGAGTTTCACCATTCCAATCAATGACCTCCTGGTCAATGACAGACCACTCAGCTTTAAGTAATTGCTGTCTTAAAAAGAGCTGCTTAGTTTCCTGATTATCAAGGATTACAGAATCTTTAGATGACTTATATGAAGCAAAGTAATCATCATGGAATAACTTTTTAGTACGACGGACATCCATAAATAATGGAAGAATTAGTGGCTCTTTCGCTGATTCTCCTTCTACTATTACTTGTAGCTGTGAAGCGCCATTTTTTAAAGTAAATCGAACCTCATCGGATTCGTCGTAAAGCTGCTGAAAATTAACTATACCTATAGTATTTACGTCTATTAGCTCACCACTATCCTGTAAACTGTGCTGCTCGAATACATCTGCACTAACCTTCAACGTTTGTTGTTCAGCTTGTAGAATTAATGCACCGCCTTTAGACGTTCTTACAAGAAATTGATTAAATACATCGTCCAAATAAAATGCGGATTTAGGTAGTACCACGCAATGGAATTTATAGTTTTCTGCACTTAATTGCCGCTTTAAACTAATAGTGAAAAAAATTGGTTGCTCTGAAGTCTGACCAATTACTGTTAGAGTTGTCTTTTTAGATCTTGGGCGATGAATTAATTCAATCGAGTCTACTATTTTTTTTGGCTGTATTTCAAACTCTTGCTTTTGTGTAGTATCGCCTGAAAACTTAATATCAAATTCGAACTTGTTAGTTCCAATAGGTGTTTGTATAAGTAGATGAACATCACGTAAGCCAGATCCAGCTTCTTTTTTACTTCGATATTCCAGAGAGCAATCTTCACATTCAAATTGGTCAAACTCTAAATTTTGCTTTTTTTGCTTGTCGATCTCTGCGCTATATTGATCAAAAGACAACTCTTTCCAATTTTCAGAATCGATAAAATTTTTCTTTATGAAGCTACTACCAAACAGAGTCATTCTATCTTCTAATTCTGCCGGATAATGCTCTATTTCAAACTCGATTTCTGCTCTCAATTTTTTGTTTTCTTCAATGCGTCGCTCAACCTGGTTCTTATTGAGATTTTCACTACTACTTTGCCAATTCTGCGTAAGAACAGGATCATTAAATAGACCTAATTCATCAAAACGAAGTTCACCATCTATCATTGACTCATACAAACTACGGTAGCCAAAAATACTTGCGTTATCTGAAGCAATCATTTTTGATTGAATATCTAGCAAACATCGAGAGGTAATGTGATTGTCAGATTCGTCGTCAATTAAACTATAGAGACGTTCTTTTATGGATTCTACCGACCAAATAGCCCCAACTTGCGCAAGATCCAAGGTACTATTAGTAATTGTGTCGAGCGAGCTGTTGTGGACCATAACTAAACTGTTTGAATCATCGACAACACTATCTCTTAGCTTTGCCAAATAATTTTCTGAGTAGCAGCCTTGATCAACTGTGCCTACTTCAGCATGACCCGCAATAATCACCTTCACATCATCAATCAGTAGATACGATAATTTTTGTTCATTATCATAAATGTGCCCACTAGCAAGACTATGAAGTGCGGAGAGTAGTTTTAAAGTATTATCAGGGTCAATTGAACGAAATTGAAATCGTTCACCTGCTGAGGCCTTACCTTTTAGCCATGTCTTTAGGTTTTCAACTAAAAAATTCTCAAATTGTTTTTCGGACATAGACTGCATCTCCACTGTCACTCATGCGATCGAGATTTCCTACTCGCTCGTAAAACTCTATTAAGGCCTGCTGAGATTGTTGATCAAACCATACACCACGCTTTTTGAACTCTTCAACCAATTGCTGTAACTGAATTTTTTCTTCATTGCCAATAGCTATATTAGTAAGCATAAGCAAATAGTCTTGATTCATTATTAAGACTCGGCCACCTCTCCGACGGTTCTGGATAAAATGTCTAGCGACTTCATTTTCAAAAGCTAAAACCACTTTTTTGTTAACAGTTAATTGATTCGAGCGAGGCTGGGAAAAAACTTCCTCCGCTGTTTTGATAATTGCTTCGAAGGTTTCTTCTATGCTTGCAGGGGTATTGGCCAATTGTTCTCTTTTCCTAGCACCTCGATAGGCATTTAGAAATAAGACCAACACTTCAAGATACTCAGATTGCTCATCGGGTTCACAATTTAAAAGATACTCATAAAAACGCCACAAAGGATATTTACTTAAAGTATCAGGGTCTTTTGCATCTGGCTGATTGAGGTATTCCAAAGCGGATAAAGTTGGAAATAGATCAGCTACCCTGTCTAGTAACGAAGGTAGTGCATCACGAACATTCGTTCGCTCACTACTTGCTCGCTCTGTATCAAGAATGAAGAATAATGGCTTGCTGCTAGGCAACAAGCGCCAATTACGTATATTTAATGCTAGCTGAGAACTGTATAGAAAGTTATATAAGCTTAAAAACGCAGTTGTATTTTGCATAAAATAGTTCGGATAGCGGCATAAGAACTCAAAATCTTTTGAGAAAACATCAGATAGAAACGGAAGGTAATTTTCTACGTTACTAACATAATGCTTTTCAATTAAAAAGTTCGACAATTCATCTAAAAGCTCCGACTCTAAAAAATTGCAACCTTGAGAAGTGATGCTCAATTTACGTGTATGCTCATCTATCATACTTCCTAGAACTGAACTTACATGCTTTGTGTTCACTGACCCTTCAATATGATTTTTAAACAAAAGGAAGTTGGGAGATGACTGATAAAGACCCTTAGCATCATTTTCAAAATACATTTTACTTAGGAGACTTTCAAATTGCTCATTACCAATTTTACTACTTAACCTTTTTTGACATGCCTCAATAAAGTGAGTGAGGCTTCTTTTTGGCTTTATATTTCTCCCAGTAGCAATAGAAATCAAATACCCTGAAATTGACAATGAGTCTATATCGCTTATTCTATTACTACGCTGCTGACGAAATGTTAGATAGTAATTTACGAAATTTCTATCTTTGATAGCTTGCCCTCGAAGAGCTAATAAATTTTCTTGAATACTCATTAGTGCAGTGCCTCTACAATATATTCGTCTTCTTCCTGAGTTAACGACCAATGAGCACTATTATTGATAATATGGAAGTGAAGCGTATCAGTTTGCCCAGAAATACTTACAATCTCTTCTAAAACTTCTTCTAAAATAACGACTGAGTTTTTATCATGTCGGTTAGGCCGATATCCCCCCAAAATCCTTTCAGCTAACTCCAGAAAAGAAATGTTTACAGGGAAAGCTTGTATCGTCTTGTCATCTACTTTAACTGTTGCATTAAAGAAATGAATCCTACCATCATTGGCTGATGCAACCCGTTTGGTATCAAGCCTAATTTTTACATCTGCAGATAAAAAAACGCCATTACGCTCTCCAATATAAATACCATTAGTAACGGTTTTTGGTACTAATCGATTTGCAAATTTAATTAAACTGGCGATAAGAGTCTTATCATAAAATTCGCGTAACACTTTAGGATCAGCATTAGAATTGTGTAACTGCCATACTCGGATGTATTCATCAAAAATTGGCTGACTAAAATCCTGAGCAAAACCGTGATGATAATTATTACCTATATCTACATCACCCAAAAGGTAAAACGCACGCACCCATGTTGAGGCCGAATAGACTTCGAAACCTGTTTGATAAAGTTCTATAAAGGCTATTTTAAAAGCCTCAAAGTGAACATCCTCCACTTTGAGCGACTGTTGAACCACAAACTCATCGACTCGTTTAGATCGAGTTAAACATGGGTCAAAAGACGTAAACGTTGATGCTAACCCGCTAGTCGTGGATGCAAAGAAATTATCGAAAATCGATGAACCACCAGCGATAAGATGATAGATAAAATCGAGTAATGATCGAGAGGAAAAAAACTGATCGAATTTCAATCTAGCATGCAACAAGAGTTTTATTACAAGCTCTTGAACACTTTTTTCTTGAAGAATTCGGTAGTTTTGAAAGATTAGTTTATGATGTTTATCGACGTCGTTTAGGTAAGCTCGATAAAGTGGATTATCCATTGAAGCTGAAGTGACTTTAGAAAATAACTGCTTAACGAAAGAAGAACCTACTTCACCCTCTTTTAAGCTAAACTTTGGATAATCTTCAAAACTTAAAAAAGAATACTGGCCGACTTCACGTTGACCAGCTATAAACTGACCAATCGCATCTTTCACACCATTATGACGCTCAGCACCAGAGTTGTAGTAGTTAAACATCATACCAATATTTATACCTACAATAAGAGGCATACCTGCTAATTGATGATGATCAAATAATTCATCTAACGCTTCAATTGCACTTTGGTCGGGTTTAAAACTATGGGTCGCATCTAAGTGAAACTTATAAGCTGAAGAGTAATTTGCATAATTACGACGCAATAATTCAGACTTACCATCACCGCTTGAGCCACATAAAAAAATTATTTTTTTAGCGTCACCGTTAGATTCAAGTGTTTCTATGAGTTTTCTCTCTATTTCAGTTTCAACATAGAGATAACTCTTGAACTCTTCAATTTCACCTGATGCTTTAGACAAAGTTGAAACAGCTTGAGCAGAAGAACGAGATAGCGTACTTAAAAGACTATTAAAATCCATATAGAGCCTTTAAACAAAAATTTGATTTAAAGTAGGTATTATCTTAATCATCTTCTTATAGATATAGCGATACAAATAGAAATTCTGCACCAACTAAACAAAAACAATCATGACCAACTATACTGTAAAGGTCACTCATTATGCTACTTTTAAGGGGCATGGGACATAAATGGGCCAAAGGTGGGACAAAAATGGGCCAAATTCAGATACAAAAAAGCCGAACACTGGGTCCGGCTTTCGTAACTTACTGAGCAGTAAGTATAAATTTTGGTAGGACTAGGCGAATTCGAATCGCCGACCTCTACCATGTCAAGGTAGCGCTCTAACCAACTGAGCTATAGTCCTAAAAAGTGTTGGCTATTATACGCAGAGGCTGGCTTTTGACAAGCCCTAGCACAAACTTTTTGAAGCCTTTGTTTTCAAACCATTATTCATTAACAGGAACAAGCAATTCGTGGCCAATCACTTCATCAATTAATCCGTACGGTACTTTGTATTTTTTGTCTTTAAATCTTACCAGCGCGTAGTCGTAGCACATTTCAATCACGGTGCAGTTGACGATAACGCCGTTGTCAATAACACGGATAATGTTGTAATTTCTTAAGGTAATCGCCACGCTTATCTCCTGCCTTCTATCATTCACCAACGTCTTTTAGTTTTTTCTGTAGTTGACGAATTTGGTCACGGTAACCTGCCGCCAATTCAAACTTCAACTCTTCCGATGCCAGCATCATTTCTTTTTGCAGCTGAATCATAGCTTTGCGCACTTGAGCAACGTCTTCCATGCTTTCCACTTGGTAATCTTTTGCTGTCTCGGCCACTTTCTTGGTTTTGCTGCCGCGCTTGCCCGCTCCTGGGTTGTACGCCCCTTCCATGATGTCTTCGACAGATTTAGTAATGCCTGTTGGCGTAATGCCATGCTCTTCGTTGTGAGCTTGCTGTTTTTCTCGACGTCGATTCGTTTCGCTAATCGCCCGATCCATAGAACCAGTAATGCGGTCTGCATACAAAATGGCTTTACCATTAACGTTACGGGCAGCACGACCAATGGTCTGAATAAGTGATTTTTCCGAGCGTAAGAAGCCTTCTTTATCAGCATCAAGAATCGCCACTAGGCTGACTTCTGGAATATCCAAACCTTCTCGCAATAAGTTGATCCCGACTAAGACATCAAACTCACCAAGACGCAGATCTCGAATAATCTCTACGCGCTCAACGGTATCAATATCAGAATGTAAATAACGCACACGAACGCCATGATCACTCAAGTAGTCACTTAAATCTTCCGCCATGCGTTTAGTTAGCGTCGTCACCAGAACGCGCTCACCAATCGGTGTTCGTAGATTAATTTCAGACAACAAGTCGTCCACCTGAGTCGCCACAGGTCGAACTTCTAGAATTGGATCTATCAAGCCAGTCGGACGAACAATTTGCTCAACTACCCAGTCTTGATGCTCTTCTTCGTATTTGCCCGGTGTGGCTGAAACAAAGATAGTTTGCGGTTTAATCTGCTCCCATTCTTCGAATCGCATAGGACGATTATCCAGAGCAGAAGGCAATCGGAAGCCATATTCAACAAGGTTCTCTTTACGTGATCTGTCACCTTTGTACATGGCGCCAATCTGCGACACGGTAACGTGGGATTCATCGATTACCAACAAGGCATTCGCTGGTAAATAATCAAATAATGTTGGCGGTGGTGAACCTTCTTCTCGACCCGATAAGTAGCGCGAATAGTTTTCGATGCCGTTGCAGTAGCCAAGCTCTTGCATCATTTCTAAATCGTATCGCGTACGCTGATCAAGGCGTTGCATTTCCACTAATTTGTTCAGTGATTTTAGCTGTTCAAGGCGCTGATCCAATTCCACTTTAATGCGTTCAATCGCCGCTTGTACGGTTTCTTTTGGTGTCACGTAGTGCGTTTTCGGGTAAATCGTCACTCGAGGCACTTTGCGAATGGTCTTGTTGGTTAACGGATCAATCATCGACAAAGTTTCGACTTCGTCATCAAATAGTTCGATACGAATCGCCGTGTCTTCCGAGTCCGCTGGGAACACCTCAATCACATCACCACGCACACGAAAGTTACCGCGCTCTAATACCAAATCGTTGCGGCTGTATTGCAGTTCTGCCAAACGACGCAATACATCTCGTTGATCAATGCGATCGCCACGATCAAGGTGCAGCATCATCTTTAAATAAGATTGCGGGTCACCCAAACCATAGATCGCCGACACGGTGGCAACGATAATAACGTCTTCACGCTCTAATAAGGCTTTAGTCGCCGATAGGCGCATTTGCTCAATGTGCTCATTGACTGAGGCGTCTTTTTCGATAAAGGTATCAGACGCTGCCACGTAAGCTTCTGGCTGGTAATAATCGTAGTAAGACACAAAATATTCTACGGCATTATTAGGAAAGAATTCTTTGAATTCGCCGTAAAGCTGTGCCGCCAAAGTTTTGTTATGCGCCATAACAATAGTTGGACGTTTTACTTGCGAGATCACATTGGCAATGGTGTACGTTTTACCTGAGCCAGTTACCCCAAGTAAGGTTTGATGAGCCAAGCCCGACTCGACTCCACTAACAAGTTTCTCAATGGCTTTAGGCTGATCGCCTGCGGGTGAATAAGATGAAACAACCTGAAACTCGTGCGACACGGATATCTTCCCTTAGCTTTACAATCGACTCAATAGATTAACAAATTTTGCTAGAGACGTCTGGTATTTCCATCATTCATAATAACTTGATGCAAAGCTCCCTCTTTACTAGAAAAACCATCGATATTCAGCTTTACCAATTCCGCCACCACATATAACATAAAGAGATATTCTTATAACAAAATAAATTATTTGCATCAGAAAATCAGTTTTACGCTCTTATGAGTCATGACGACCATTCACTCAATCAAGATATTGTTTAAGCGAGTTATATGACTAAATTGGAAAAATACTTTCCAGCAATGGCTTGGCTAAAAGGCTATTCACGAGAAGATATGCAAACGGATGCGATGGCCAGCTTCATTGCAACCATCCTATTAATCCCACAGAGCATGGGTTACGCGTTACTTGCAGGGCTACCCGCTGTCGTTGGCTTATACGCTGGCATCATCCCCTCTATTCTGTATTCTCTTTTTGGTACTAGCCGCACTCTCGCTGTAGGACCGGTTGCCGTCACTTCAATGATGACGGCAACCATTGCCATGCCATTCGCGTTACCAGGAAGCGAAAACTATGCCGCTATCGCCATGATGCTGGCATTTTTATCCGGTGTATTTTTGATACTAATGAGCCTGTTGAAAATGGGCTTCTTGTCTAACCTACTCAGTCATCCCGTTATTTCTGGTTTCATAAGCGCTTCTGCTATTTTGATTGCGGTTGGGCAGTTCAAGCATTTAATTGGTGTTCAAGCTCATGGCAACAACCTTATTGAGCTCGCCCAAAGTATGATATTGCATATCAATGACATCAACCTACCCACTATTACTCTAAGTGCGATTTCAATCATTTTCCTCTTACTGCTTAAACGCTACCTAACCCCCATTCTTAGCAAACTAGGGGTAGCTGAAAATACCGCAAAAATGCTTGGAAAAGCTGGCCCTGTTGTTGTTGTTGTCGCCACAACGAGCTGTGTTGGGCTATTTTCTCTCGACTCACTTGGTATCAAAATCGTTGGCGACATAAGCACTCGCTTACCGACCATTCCTTTCGAAAAATTCACGCCAGAGACCATGATCGATCTATTACCAGGTGCTTTTTTAATTAGCATTGTCGGTTTTGTAGGATCGGTTTCTGTTGCACAATCTTTTGCAGCAAAGCGCAAACAAGACATTAATCCAAACCAAGAACTGGTCGGATTGGGCTTAGCAAATTTAAGCGCGGCATTCAGTGCTTCTTTCCCTGTAACTGGTGGTTTCTCAAGATCCGTTGTGAATGTCAGCGCAGGGGCGAAAACCCCAATGACAGGCATCTTAACCGGATTACTCATGCTTGTTACCTTGCTCTTTTTTACACCGCTTTTTTACTATTTGCCAACTGCAGTATTAGCAAGCAGCATTACCATTTCTATTTTACAGCTTATCGATTTTAAAGACTTCTTAAGACTCTATCGCTTTTCTAAACAAGAAGCGCTCGGCTTATTAGCCACTTTTTTTGTCGTACTTTTTATTGGTATGGAGACAGGAATTATCGTTGGGGTTTCTTTGTCATTATTGTTCTTTCTCTGGCATACGAGCCATCCACATATTGCTGTGGTGGGTCGCCTTCCGGGTACTGAACATTTTCGTAATGTGAAGCGCTTTGAAGTTGAGACAGACCCAGAGATCGCCACCATTCGAATTGATGAGAACTTATTTTTTGCCAACGCTAGAGTGCTAGAAGATTACATATTAACGCTAGTATCTAAACACCAAGACATTAAGCACCTTATTCTTATGTGCAATGCGGTCAATATGATAGATGCCAGTGCATTAGACAGCTTAGAAACCATTGCCGACCGATTAAAATCCGCAGGCGTCATGCTGCATTTTTCTGAAATCAAAGGCCCTGTAATGGATAAACTGACAGGCTCAAGCCTAATAGAAAATCTGAGTGGCCAAGTCTTTTTAACCCAGCATCAAGCGATGAAAGCCTTAACAGTAAAACAAGCGGATATTTAACCCGCTTGTTTTCTATTGTCTTAATAAAGCTAATTTGCTGAACTTTCAACCGTTGTCGACACTTGAAGTAAATCGCGATTGCGAGTTAAAAGTACATCGCCAATCCCCTTCACTTGAGACAATTGATCGATGGAATCAAAACCACCATTGGCCTCTCGATAAGCAATAATCGCTTCAGCTTTTTTAACCCCAACACCAGACATTACAGCGGCAAACTGGGCCGCTGTTGCGGTATTTATATCCAAAGGGGTTGCAGCAAAAAGTGACAATGGCATAAAAGCCAGAGAGACAGCTAGAAGTGAGCGAGAAACACAAACACGGAAAATACGCTTAAGATTCGTCATAGAAAATTCCTTTTCAAATTCTTTTAAAGATAAAAGATGGCATCTTGCCAATAAAAAACCACTTACCGTATCAACAAGATTGAAACAGATAAGTGGTTTTAGAGTAAAAGCTTTTTAGTCAGACTTCAAGACTCAGGCGAGGCAATTTATACCATCACCCCTAAATCAGCATTAGCCTTTGTTAAAATCGCAATAGGATCAGCAGCTTGCGTAATAGGACGCCCCATTACGAGATAGTGACTGCCCGCCGCCATAGCTTCAGCAGGTGTCATAATGCGTTTCTGATCACCTTGATCAGATCCTGCTGGACGAATTCCCGGCGTAACTAAAACAAAGTCTTTGCCTAAGTCCGTTGAAAGCATACTGGATTCTTGAGCAGAACAAACCACACCGTCCATTCCAGACGATTTCGCCAACGCCGCAAGACGTTTAACATGTTGCTCAGGTGTCGCATCGATACCGATCTCTAAAAGATCCGCTTGATCCATACTGGTCAGTACCGTCACAGCGATCAACAATGTTTTATTATCAGGCAGTTGCTGCAATGCATTAGCAGAGGCCTCCATCATTCGACGACCACCCGTCGCATGAACGTTTACCATCCAAACGCCGGCTTTTGCCGCCACGCTGACCGCGTTCGCCACTGTGTTTGGAATATCATGAAATTTCAGATCTAGAAATATATCAAAGCCCAGTTTATGTAGCTCATCTAAAATTACAGGGCCTGATGTCGTAAAAAGCTCTTTGCCGACTTTTACTCGACACTGTTTAGGGTCAAGTCGTTTCGCCATCTCAATAGATTGCGCCATGGTTGGGTAATCTAAGGCAACCACTATAGGGGATTGGCAGCTCATTCAGTGTCCTCTTTCTTTCAGTTTCTATCGTTTATAAGTGTCACAATGCTCTGGCGGCTTTATTCACCTTCCAACCCATGAATAGGCTTCACAACGCCCCAATTTTTACAACTTGGACATTGCCAATGTAATTGATGACCCGGAAAGCCACACTGGCGGCATTGATATTTGTGTTTGGCTTGCACCAACTGATCAATAAGCTCAAATAGAACCACCAAATGCTGCTGGTTGTATCCATGTGAATCAGCAAGCTGCAAGCTAATGAGTTCTTTAAAACCTTTAATCGTAGGATGTTTTCTTAGCTGCTCAACCAAGAACATTTCGGCATAGTCTTTGTCGGTTTCCATGTAATGCTGAACCAGCGCCATTATCAATGCTGTGGATGGTTTCTTCTGGTTCTGTTCTTGCAAAAACTTAATGTAGCCGCCACTGCCCCACACTTTTTGATAGCACTCTTTTAGCTTAGGGATGATGATCGAAATAAATTCTGGATCTTGCTCAACAGCGTGCTTTAATTCTTTGATTGCATCACGATAACGACCCTGACTGTTCAAAACATCCGCCGCACCAATACTGGCACGAATACAGCTAGAGTCGACATCTAAGGCTTCTTTATAATTCTGGAATGCCGATTTCCATTGCTCTTTCTTGTGTAGCTCTTCTGCCATTTCACAGTGAAAATGCGCTAAGCGCTTAATTTCTTTTTTCGTGGGAGTCTCTTTAATTAACTCAGAGCCTATTTGAATAGCCTTATCCCAACTTTGCTCAAATTCATACAGATCTACCAGCAAAGACAGTATCTTTGGCTGAAACTCTGTTTTTCGTGATGTAGACGCCATATTCAATAACAAGCGACCCGCCCTATCCAGAAGGCCTGCCGACATAAAATCGCTGGCTAACTCCAATTGCACCATACGCATTTCACGCTGTGATATCTCTGGACGAGCAAGTAGATTTTGATGAATATTGATGGCTTTTTGTATTTCACCTTTTTTACGGAATAGATTTCCTAATGTAAGGTGAATATCAAAGGTATCAGAATTGACTTCTAAGGAATCAACAAAGGCATCAATGGCCTCGGAATGTTGATCGTTGAGCAAGTGATTAAGACCACGAAAGTAATCCGTTGGAATACTTTTCTTCGCCTGTTTATTTTTCTTAGTTGGATTTTTACGCCCCATTGCCCAGCCAACAAAGAGCGCGACAAAAAGAACTAAAAATAACCCAACTTCGGTCAACTCAATCACTCCTTCCCAACAGAAAGCTCTTTCGCAATAGAGGCTTTACGCAAGGCGTCTACTTCATCTCGTGATTTTTCGTACTTGCGAGTCAACACTCTGATCTGACGCTCACTGCGTAAGTACGCAACAGAACTAACCAAAAGAGCCACACACGCCCCTACGGTAAAAGATAAAATAATGTAGAGGGCGACACTTAATTCTGGGCCTTGCCAAAAAACAAGATCAAGGGAAATAAGTTGCGGATTACGGATGGCAAAAAACACACCCACAGCGAGAAAGAAAACAACGAGTACAGTGTAGATAACTCTTTTCAGCCATTTAAGCATAAAACAACCTACCAAAAATATAATGGCGTTATTATGCCGTGATAGCTCATAGATTTCGAGGCATAAGACGTAAATTAGTTAAGTTCGTTTATCTCATCACCTTCAGGTAAGTTGACTAGCTCTCTCAACTCTTTACCCGGTTTGAAATGAGGTACATATTTTGCGCTCAACTCAACAGATTCCCCAGTTTTAGGATTTCGCCCTATTCTAGGTGCTCGATAATGTAGAGAAAAACTACCAAAGCCTCGTATCTCAATGCGCTCACCATTTGCCAAAGAATCAGACATATGTTCAAGCATCGCTTTGATTGCTTGCTCCACATCTTTCACTGGTAAATGAGATTGCTGATCGATTAGTAGCTCTATCAGCTCAGATTTTGTCATTACTGTCCTCGCGACTATAATTTGATCACACTGTAAGACTAGCTAAATTCAGAAAGAAAGCAATAAGTTAACGTATTTTAAGACTCTTTTTACGTATTTAATTCCTAAGAAATAGAGAATATTACGAATGGACAGCTTCCACAACTAGCATAGAAGCTGTCTAGCTTTTATAATATCGCCAATATTTACCACATTGGAAGAAATAAAATGAGCTATAACAAGATCCCTGCCGGCAAAGATGCTCCAAACGACATCAACGTAATCATTGAAATCCCAGCTCAAGCGAACCCAGTAAAATACGAAGTGGACCATGATATGGACGCTCTTGTTGTGGATCGCTTCATGACTGCGCCAATGTTTTATCCAGCAAACTACGGTTATGTGAACAACACATTGGCTGACGACGGCGACCCAGTTGACGTTCTAGTTATCACACCTTACCCAGTTGTTCCTGGCTCTGTTATTCGTTGCCGCCCTGTTGGCGTATTGAACATGTCTGACGAAGCAGGCATGGACGCTAAATTGGTTGCCGTTCCTCATGAGAAACTAAGCAAAGAATACGGTCATATCCAAGACGTGAACGACATTCCACAATTGCTACGTGATCAAATCGAACATTTCTTCGAAAACTACAAAACCCTTGAAAAAGGCAAGTGGGTAAAAGTAGAAGGTTGGGCGAACGCTGAAGAAGCGAAAAAAGCCATCGTTGAAGGCATCGAAGCTTACAACGCTCAGTAATTCGTTTGTTCTAAACGCTTTATTGTAGATATAAAAAAACCGATCCTGAGATCGGTTTTTTTGTTTAGAGCCTTTGAGCCTAGTCTTGAGAATCTAAGAAGCGCTCTGCATCCAATGCCGCCATACAACCCGTTCCCGCAGAAGTGATTGCTTGACGATAAATGTGATCAGACACATCACCCGCCGCAAAAACACCTTCAACGCTAGTTTGAGTCGCATTACCATGTGTACCAGACTGAACCGTCAAGTAGCCATCTTTCATATCTAGCTGACCTTGGAAAATGTCAGTATTCGGCTTGTGACCGATAGCAACGAACAAACCAGCAACCGCAAGTTCTTTTTTCTCACCTGTTTGACTATTCTTGATACGAACACCCGTTACACCTGTGCTATCACCTAGCACTTCATCTAACTCAGAATGCCATTCAATCTTCACGTTGCCGTTTTTCGCTTTTTCCATCAACTTGTCAGATAGAATCTTTTCAGAGCGGAATTTGTCACGACGGTGAATAACCGTAACGGTTTTCGCGATGTTAGCAAGGTAAAGCGCTTCTTCAACAGCGGTATTACCGCCACCAATAACAGCAACATCTTGGTTACGATAGAAGAATCCGTCACAAGTAGCACAAGCAGACACACCTTGGCCCATGTACTTTGTCTCACTTTCCATTCCAAGATACTGAGCGCTTGCGCCAGTAGAAATAATCAAAGCATCACAAGTGTAAACACCGCTGTCACCTTCCAAACGGAATGGACGGTTTTTTAAGTCGACTTTGTTAACGTGGTCAAAAATGATTTCTGTTTCAAAGCGCTCAGCGTGCTTGCGCATACGCTCCATCAATTCTGGACCTTGTACGCCTTGGTCATCACCTGGCCAGTTATCAACCTCGGTGGTCGTAGTCAACTGACCGCCCATTTGCATACCTGTAATCATCACAGGATTAAGGTTCGCACGAGCCGCATACACAGCTGCTGTGTAACCCGCTGGGCCAGAACCTAAAATCATTAATTTAGCGTGTTTCACATCGCTCATGTTATTGCTCCTGTAAATGAATGCTTGCCGGACTCAAAAATGGTCGGCTAAAAAGTCTGTGGTGGATTCTAACGAAAATCTGCTGAAATTCTTAGAGAAAAATATTAATTACTAAAATAGGGACTATCTATGAGTTTTCAAGCGCCTTACTGCTTTCATTTGCACAGGCAAAGCATTCAGGGTCCTGAGATAAACGCATCTCACGCCAACTGCCTTCATAACCATCAAATAACCTCAGCACGCCATGTTTCACTGTCCCGCAGCCGCTAGCCAACTTCAGCGCCTCAAGCGCCTGATACACGCCTAGCAAGCCCACCACAGGAGCGACAATGCCACTTTCGTTGCAACTGAGCTGCTGATCCGACAATGACGGATACAAACACTCGTAACAAGGTGTAGATTGCTGATGATATAAAAAGCTCACCAACTGCCCTTCCCAACGAATAGCAGCCGCACTGACCAATGGTTTTTTAAGAGACAAACACGCGCGATTGATAGCTTGCCTAGCGGTGAAATTATCGGTGCAGTCCAAAATAACGTCCACTTGCTCGACCGCTTTTAGTAAAGCAGCGTCCGCCAATTTATGCGTAATCACCTCTACTTTGACCGCCGAATTTTTGAGAGCAATTTGCTTCGCAGCAGCTTCCACCTTGTTCAGACCAACCTGACTCTCGTCATAAAGCACTTGGCGTGGCAAATTACTACTTTCTAATTGATCGCCATCCGCCAAAGTCAGATGACCAACACCAGACGTTGCCAAATAAGTAGCGGCAATATTGCCAAGCCCACCTAAACCAATAACCAACACTTTTGCTTGGGCAAGATTGAGCTGCCCCTGAATATCAAAATTGGGCAATAATAACTGACGACTATAACGATCTAACTCTAATTCGTTCATTTTCACCTTACTTTCTTGTTACTCATCCTGCCCGACTGGTCAATTCTTTGCTAAACTCGCTTTACTATCTTACCCACGAGCACCGATATGAAGTTTCCAGGCAGACGCAAACTTAAACATTACTTTCCAGTTTCTCAACCCAAGCCGGTTTTGCCTACATCGGAAGTTCGACCCGATAAAGACACCTACATCGTTGGCTTGGATGAAACCATCGTCGACGTGGTCGCCAATGTCTCTGATCAATTTCTAGAAACGTTTAACATCCAAAAAGGCTTATCAAATCTTGTCGACGCTGACACAGCCTCTGCTATTTACAGCGAGTTAACGGCACAAAACAGTATCTCAGATCATTTTGCCGGTGGCACTATTGGCAACACCATACACAACTATTCCGTGCTAGCCGATGATAAATCCGTTCTACTGGGCGTTATGTCAGCCAATATCACCTTAGGCTCACCAGCTTACCATTATATCTGCCATACCAGCAGCAAAGTCGATATGAATCACCTACAAGGCGTTCCTGGTGATATTGGCCGTGGTATTACGCTAATTACACCTGATGGCGAACGTACCTTTGCTATTGCGCCTGGCGACATGGATGAACTGGATGTAGACCACATCCCAGAGCACATAATAGCTGGCGGGGCAGCACTGGTAACTTGTGCTTACCCATTACGCCATCAAGGCAAACCTATCAAAAAAGCCATGCTAAAAGCCTTGGAATATGCTCACAATAATCAGGTCCCAACGGTTCTGACATTAGGCACCAAGCATCTAGTAGAAGAAAACAGAGACGAATTACTTGAGATCATCAAGAAACACGTTAATGTTTTAGCCATGAACGAACTGGAAGCCGAAGCATTAACAGGCTTATCTGATCCTTTGCAAGCCGCCAGTGCAATTCTAGATCATGTTGATATTGTTTTGCTGACAGCAGGTCCTGATGGCATGTATTTATGCGGCCATACCGATGACGAGCTAAAACGCGAAACCACCAATCCGATTAAATCTGGCAGCTTGGCCGACTTCAACCGTTGGGAGTTCAGCCGACCAATGCTGCGAGAAGCCTGTAAACAACCGGTAAAAGTCTTTTCTCACATCGATCCTTACATGGGTGGGCCTGAAAAAATCCGCAACACCAATGGCGCGGGTGATGGCGCCCTATCCGCCTTGCTACATGACATTTCGGCAAACCACTTTCACAAAGAGGTGATTCCAAACTCTAGCAAGCATTTAGCACCGTTTTTGGCTTACTCTTCTTTTGCACAGATCTGTAAATACTCCAACCGCGTGAGTTACGAAATACTTGCTCAAAATGCATCTCGTTTATCGAAGGGATTGCCAGAGCGAGAAGACAGCTTAGAAGAAGCTTACTGGGAAAGGTAAGCTTCAATACACTTTCTCTTCTACACAAATTTTAGACATAAAAAAACCATGTTCAACGACATGGTTTTTTTCTATGCTCACTCAATAAAAGAGACGCTCAAAAAGAATTTACTCGCTTAACTCATCGCTTCGATGCCAAGTGCATCATTGCGTTCAAACATACGGTTAAGCTCAAGCAAAATAACCAACTCTTCTTCTTTCTGATAAACACCTTGAATGAACTTCAATGCTTCATCGTTACCAACGCTAGGGCTTTGCTCAATCTCGCCTTGGTATAAATAGAATACTTCTTGTACCGCATCAACCAGCAAACCTACCTGCTCACCATCATGTTCAATGATAATGATACGAGTATCATCCGTTATAGTGCACTCAGGCAAACTAAAGCGAACACGAGTGTCAACAACGGTCACGACGTTACCACGTAAATTAACAATACCTAAAACATAAGAAGGCGCACCTGGGACCGGAGCGATTTCGCTATAACGTAGCACTTCTTTAATCTGCATGACGTTAATACCGTAGGTCTCGTCAATCAGTTTAAAAGTTAAGTACTGTAACAACTCGCCTTTATTCGATTCAGATAAGGCTTTCCCATTTTCTTTAATAGGTGCTAATTCAGACATGGCTCACATCCATATTCAATTTAATAAGATTAATGTAGA
Source organism: Marinomonas sp. ATLA20 (assembly GCF_057180105.1). Classification (NCBI taxonomy): domain Bacteria; kingdom Pseudomonadati; phylum Pseudomonadota; class Gammaproteobacteria; order Oceanospirillales; family Oceanospirillaceae; genus Marinomonas; species Marinomonas sp. ATLA20. The sequence goes on along the minus strand of NZ_JBXUKU010000004.1, from coordinate 52,442 downwards.
ACTCATCACAAGCTTTGTCTAGTTTAAACGAGCCGTGATGAGTCTACGAGCAAAGTTAAGTAACAATTAGTTGTCTTGTTGTATCCCAACTATTGTCCAATTTCCATTTGCATCAGACATGTTCTTTTCCAAATGCCAAATTTCATTGGTTTCGGAAGTCTGATCACCTTCTTTGATCCAGCCAGAGAACTGCAAAGAAATAGAAGCGATAGAGCCTACATACTCACCACGAACAAGCTCAGCCATCAAAGAGATAACTTCGGTACGAGGTTTATTATCGCCATGTGTCGCGCGCTCAGTAACCAAAAGGTTGTAAAGCTCAGGGCTCACATAATCAAGAATTTCATCAAAATTATTGTCATCCCATGCTTTTTGCAGAGTGATGTAATGATTTTTTGCTTCAGCAACAAACGCCTGCTCGTTAAAGCCTGGTGGAAGTTTGATCTCTGGGTGAGCCCCAAAGCCACTCATGCCAGACATTGGCGAAGGCTGAAAATTGTCGCGTGTTGAGTTCGGCATTTCGCGGAACATACCATTTGCACCACTGGCTTGAGCCTGTGCTGCACGGCGTTTTGGTGCGATAAAGAACTTGTAGATCAAGAAACCAATCACAGCAAACAGCAAGATATCGCCGAAAGAAATACCATCAAACGCACCACTTCCTAGCAAGGCAGCAAATATCCCACCAGCTAACAAGCCACCTAACAAACCGCCGCCCATACCACCTAAAAACCCAGGTTTTTTAGCGCCAGCCGCAGCGTTCGTCGTACTAGAAGAATTCGCTGTTGTACTTTTAGATTTGGATATAGAAAAACTTTTACCAAAGCTTTTACCACCACCAAACTTTTTCGCTTGGACATCAGCACTGTAACCGCCAGCACCAATCGCCAAAACAAATGCCATTAACATGGCAAATACTGTTGTTTTCACAAAACTCTCCTTTATTTAAAGTTGACCAAACCAACGGCATTGCGTAAGTCTGAAATCAGTCCACGTGCACGAGCACGTGCTTTTTCCGCGCCTGCTTGTAACACTTCTTCTACATGAGCGGGATTAGCAATTAACTCTAAGTACTTTTCACGTGGTTCAGATAGTTGACCATTAACCAAAGCAAAAAGTTCCTTCTTCGCTTCCCCCCATGCAATGCCTTCAGCATAATTCTGGCGCATTTGCGCTGTTTGTTCTGGTGTTGCGAACGCTTTATAAATATCAAATACAACAGAATCTTCAGGGTCTTTCACTTCACCTGGTTCTAACAAGTTTGTTTTGATCTTATTAATACCTTTTTGCAGTTTCTTTTCGGTATCAAATAATGGAATCGTATTGTTGTAGCTCTTACTCATTTTACGACCGTCTAAGCCTTTCAGAATAGAACCTTCTTCACCAACAACCGCTTCAGGCAATACAAAGTGCTCACCAAATAAATGGTTAAAACGACCCGCAATGTCACGTGCCATTTCGATATGTTGAATTTGGTCACGACCAACTGGCACTTTATGCGCGTTAAACGCCAAAATATCCGCTGCCATTAATACTGGGTAGCAAAACAAACCCATGGTAATACCAAAATCTGGGTCTTGCTCATTGGCAAGGTTTTCGTCCACTGCGCCTTTATAAGCATGGGCGCGGTTCATCAGACCTTTTGCAGTTACACAAGTCAGTAACCAATTCAACTCGGCGATTTCAGGAATATCAGATTGACGGTAGAAAGTTGCTTTGTCAGTATCTAAGCCACACGCTAGCCAAGTCGCCGCGATTTCTAAACGAGACTGTTTCACACGTTCTGGATCCTGACACTTGATCAACGCATGATAGTCCGCAAGAAAGAAGTAAGATTCCGTATTTTCTTGACGGCTTGCTTCGATCGCAGGACGAATTGCCCCCACATAGTTTCCTAGGTGTGGAGTGCCTGTGGTGGTAACACCGGTTAAAACAATTTCTTTTGCCATTGCTGCTACTCTTTCCTACTTTACATAATGTCGAAATTTGAAATTTTATAGTGTTGAAATGCCGCTTACCCTAACATAAAAAAATCACATCAAGAATCGCACATCAAGATTATTTATTCCTATATTCAATATCTTATCCATAATGGATCCGAATAATTAAATATCAATGCCAAAGCTCTCCGATAAGGCCAGAATCACGCTGAATACGCGCACTGCTTGCTGCCCGAATTAATCCGCTCGATCCCCATAAACTAAAAGACTTTTTCGCCCGAGTAATGCCAGTGTAAAGCAGCTCTTTGGTCAAGACTGGCGATGGCGTCAGAGGCAACAGCAAAGCAACTTGATCAAACTCAGAGCCTTGGGATTTATGTACTGTCATTGCAAACACCACTTCAAATTCACTCAAACGACTCGGCAGCAAGCCGGTAAAAGAGCCATCAGGCTGCATAAACCAGACACGAAGACGCTGAAACTCATCAGGCATACAAAGACCGATGTCACCGTTGAACAAGCCCAAGGCGGCATCATTTCGGGTTAGCATCACCGCTTTTCCTGGATACCAAACATGCGGATCCTTTACTCGTCCACGTTGATAGAAATACTGTTCCAGCTGAGCATTGATCTTCTCGACGCCAAACTCACCTTGGCGCACAGCGGTCAAAATCTGATAACGGGAAAACACCTCATAGAGCTTGGTAATATCTAAATTCTGACGCACCGCCTCCCAATAGTCATCATACCCTTTGGCAAGAGTCGCAATGTCTGCTTTGGTTTGCCCTTCTTCTGGTGCTCGCCACTCTACATCTGTGTAATTAGACTCAAGGCAACGCAACACGGCAGAGCTGTCACCAGCGTTCATTGCTTTTGCTAAGTGTCCGATGCCACTATTCTCATCAAAGCGATAACTAGTACGCAATAAGGTTAACGCGCGACTCATTGGCGGTGCCGACGGATTACCAAACGGCGCCAGATTCTCTCCGGTTAGATGAGCGAGGCGACCCGCCCACTCTGGTTGAAAGTAGACCTCTTCGATGCCGTAAGATAAATCCCCTAACACACTGCCCGCTTCTACCGAGGCGAGTTGATCTTTATCACCTAATAAAATCAGTCGTGCATGAGTTGGCATGGCATCAATCAACTTTGCCATCATGGGCAAATCCACCATGGACACTTCGTCCACCAGCAACACATCCAAATGCAAAGGATTTTCTTTATTGTGCTTAAATCGACTGCGCCCAAAGTCACTGCCTAATAAGCGATGCAAAGTGCTGGCTTGTTCTGGAATAGCAAGTTTAATGTCATCGCTTAATGGCAAATCCGCCTTAGCTTTTGAGATGGATTCCGTCAGCCGCGCCGCCGCTTTACCGGTTGGTGCGGCCAGCTCGATACGTAACAGCTTTCCTTCAGCGAGCGATTGAGCCACCAACAAGGCTAACAAGCGTGTCACAGTGGTTGTCTTACCGGTTCCGGGGCCACCGCTGATCACAGAGAAAGGCAAGCTTGCCGCATTGGCGACCGCGACTTTTTGCCAATCCACCGTATCGGATTGGTTGGGGAAAAGTTGTGCTAACAAACCTGCGTCGACAGCAAAAGGCGCAACAGAAAATTGACCTTTAAGATAATTCAGCACCTGTTGTTCATATTGAAAATAACGATACAAATACAAACGCGTGCCTGCCAACACCATTGGCCGTTCAGATAAATTTGTCGCAGAAGACACCAGACGACTTGCTTGCAGAGATTCGCACCAAGCAGAAACACTGTTTACGCCGCTATGATGTAATGCCGTTCGTAACTCGTCTAACTCCACACCTTCTGGCGGACTTTGCCAAATGGTCGCTAGATCGATACAAATATGCCCTGCGCCAAGATACGCACTGCACAAAGCGCCAGCGATATGAACCGCGCTATTTTTTTCATCTGGCCTGCCCTCTTTGGCATGTTGCGCCAGCTGCTCAACCCACTGGCAATCAATCGCTCTTAACACGCCCTTGGCTTGCCAAGTAGACAAACTGAATGGCGTGGATACAGGGGAGTTTTCCTCGAGCCTTGTTTCATTAAGAGAGTCAAGCAAACCTAGCTGATTAGAAAAGTCCATATTGTACCGCCTCGTGATTTTCTGGCTTATCACTTTCGCCGCTAAACAATTTGTCTAAAGCGGTAACATGTTCAAAGGTTAAGCGGCTATGGAATACACCGGTTTGTTGTTCTGGCTGCATACCACGGAGAAACAAATACACCACACCACCAACATGTTTTTCGTAATCGTAATTTGGCAAGCGCTGCTTTAACAGACGATGCAACGCCAAGGTATAAAGCTGATATTGCAAATCGTACCTGTGCTCAGCAATGGCATGAACCAATTTTTCTGGCTCATAATCAGCAAAGTCGTCGCCCAAATAGTTCGACTTATAATCCAACACGTAATAGCGACCTTGATATTCGAACAGCAAATCGATAAAGCCTTTTAGCATGCCTTTTAACGGACGATCCTGAATCATAGGCGCAACACGAGACACCTCATCGTGTTCGCGAGAAATACGATCCAATTGCAAAGCATTCATGCCCGTCACCGGAATAAAAAACTCCATTTCCTTACGACAAGCTGATGGCGCCAAACTTCCTAAACTCATTCCCGCCATTAGCTCAGTATTGACGATGTCTGGCAGCCATTCGCTCAATACATCTTGCCATTCATCAAAACCCTGACGCTCGTAAAAATCAGCCATTAACTTATGGTGACTGGTTTTTAATAAGTCGTTAAAGCTCGGGTTGCTCGACACATCATGAAGCGCTTTGCCTTCCAATGTGTCATGCAAGAATGTTCCCGGCTTGGCGCCTTTGGGGAAAGTGAAGCGATTTTGCTCTGGCGCTTCTTGACTGTCTTTTACATCAACGTCTTCCGCCAATGGATCAAGCAAGCGTGTGGTTTCATCCAAGCCAGGCACACTTTCGTCGTGTTGCTCTTTGTCTTCTACCACCAGCGAGGAATAACTTCCCACCCACCAATCTCGTTCCACGCGTCCAGTAAAGGTTCTTGCATGAGGCTCGGTCAATTGCGCCTGTGCCATCTTAAAGCGCGGCAAACGCGGTGGTTCCTCGGGCAATTCCAGCAAGCCCATTTGCCCATCTTGATAACGCTCACAAAGACGTTCGATACTTGGGTACAAATCCCCTGCCTCAAGCGCCTCACCTTCACCAATCAAGGCCCCAACACCGCTAAGGTGAACATCTGACACAGCGCCACGAGACTTATTCGAGCTTTTGCCCACTTCCATCGAGCCAATAAAACACGCCTCTTTAGAACGAGTTAACGCCACATAAGCCAAGCGAATTTCCGCCGCGTAGAGTTCTTCTTTATGAAGCTCGGTTTGCGTTTCATCGGGATCAATAGCAATCCACAATTGCTGTTGCGCATCGTGATACAAAGCCGATTTTTCTTGATCTCGATACGGCGTAAAAGCAAATGGCAAATACACGATTGGGTATTCCAAGCCCTTACTTTTGTGAATGGTGACAATTCGTACCAGTTCCGCATCCGTTTCGAGGCGGATCTTTTGTTCGTCACTGTTGCCATTCGGATTTTGAATCGCCAACCTGAGGTAACGTAAAATCCCTTCTTTAGAATCCAACTCAAGGGATTTTTGCTGTAACTTTTCGGTTAAATGCAAAAAGTCGGTTAAGCGGCGCTCGCCACCGGTATGGCTTAGCATGTTCGCCGCCAACGCCACGTCCTGCATAAACTCACGCAACATGGGTAACAAGCCTTGTTTGTCCCAGATTTCTAGATAATCACGGAAAGCTTGTCCCCACTTTTCGTACACCACGTCGTCGTGATTCAGTGTATCCAAGTCTTCTAGTGACCAATCTACCAAGCTGGTTGCCAAGGCGGAGCGCAGTTTACTTTCTTGTCCATTGGATAAAATCGCCGTCAGCACGATCAATAGCTCTCGCGACTCGACGGTTTCGAACACCGAACCTTTGTCGCTCAAATACACACTGGCAATGCCACGCTGACGCAATGCGTCTTTTAATGCATTGGCTTGACTAAAGTTGGTTACCAACAAGGCGACGTCTTTTGGCCGCACGCCTTTGCCATCAAGCAACGTCTGTCCTTGCTGGCCTTCCAGTAAGATTTCATGGAGATGCGCTGCGCAAGATTCCGCCAGGGTTTGACGATATTCTTTTGCCGACACGGGCTCATCACTGCGTTGATACAAAAACTGCAACGCGGCTTGGGTTTGACCTTGTCGAGAAAAACCACTTGCAACGCCACGGTCTTGCACTTCCACGAAAGGAATCCCCGCCACTCGAAAGGGTTCCGCTTGCGTAGTAAAAAGCCCATTAACAGACTGAATCATGGCCGCAGAAGAGCGATAATTGGTCGCCAAAGAGTACACAGCATCGACACGTTTTTTGGCCGCCAAATAGGTATAAATATCCGCGCCACGAAAGGCATAAATTGCCTGTTTAGGGTCGCCGATCATGATCAAGCCAAGCGTATTTTGGTCCACTTGCGCTGACGCATAAATCGTCGAGAAAATCCGATATTGCACCGCATCCGTGTCTTGGAACTCATCGATCAGAGCAATCGGATAAAGATGACGAATGCGTTCGGCTAATTTACCCGCTTCATCTTGCGTTAGCGCCACATCGAGAGAGGTCAGCAAGTCTGTGAACGTCAGAGATTGTGTGCTGCGCTTCCAGCGTTTCATGCGCTCTTGAGTTTGTTGCCAAAGTTGAGTCAGCAATACCGCTTTTAATCGCCCCGCATCAGGAAAGCTTTCCCGCAAAGACTGCACCAAGCCAAAAAATTCGTGCGCAGGCAAATCGCCACCTTTACTCAATCGGCTAGCGTGCTCGTTGGTATCAAATTTTTCGAGGCTTTTGTCTAATTCAAAACGCGAGGAACGCGCCCATTGCGTCATAGCCTCAATATCTTTCGAGGGGTCTTTGCGCCAAAAAGTGCGCTTAATACCGCTGCGCTCAAGAGCATCAATAATATCTTGCGACTGACTCAACCACATGGCGCGCACCGCCGCCATGGTTTCTTGTGCCTGACTTAACGCACTTTCCCAGTCGTAATCTGGTACGGCGATTTTGGCGTCAGGCTGATTGTTCAGTAAATATAAGTCTTTCAACAAGGCGTCTGGATTCGACCAAATCGGCTGAATCAAGGCGGCTTTGGTGTCGTCCATTGGATAAAACACACTACGCCAAACGTCTTTCACTGCCATAGACAATGGCGCCAGCTCATCGGTCTCAATGGTTTGTTGGAACAACATGCGGCTTTCAAATGCATTCTGGCTCAGCATGCGCTGACAAAAGCCATGGATAGTAAACACCGCTGCTTCGTCCATTTGCTTTTCGGCATACAGCAATTTTTCAATAGCGCCAGCACGTTGTTCGGCTGACATTTGCGCCATCCAATCCGCCAGAAATACATCGCTGCTTTCGCCCTGCAATAAGGCTTTTCGCGCCGCTCGTATGCGCCCACGAATTCGGGCTTTTAGCTCGGCAGTAGCGGCTTCGGTAAAGGTCACCACTAATATTTGGTCAACTGTCAGCGGTTTATTCAGATCACTATTTTGTCCAGTAGGCACCAGCAAGCGCAAATATAAGTTGGCAATGGTGTAGGTTTTCCCAGTACCCGCGCTGGCCTCAATTAAGCGTTTGCCAAACAAAGGGAAGGTTAAGGCGTTGAGCGGCTCAGGAATCATATTCAAGGCTTCTGCATTAAAGGCAAGCTGATCAACAGAAACGGGCTCGTTAGAAAGACTCATTCCATCACCTCCAAATGACGATGCATGGGCAACCAGATTTGCTCACACAAGGCGACAAATTGTTCCTTTTGGCGATTTAGATCAGGGAAATAACGCTGCCAATAAGCATCGTCCACCTCACTGCGAGTAAAAGCGCTGCTGTTGTCTTGGTACAGCTTCACTGCTTGCTCCCAAGCGATATCCGCATCTTCTTGCGCTTTGCTCGAACAATAGCTTTTACACCAGGCATCAGCGCTTTTGGCCGGTAAGGCAATCGGCTGACACAAGCCTTGCTGCAATAACGCCAGCATAGTGTTGAGATATTCTTGAGCATCCTTTGGCGGGATAAGGATAAAACTGTGCTGTAGCAATTTACCCGTTTTGCTCAGATTAATAAGATGATGCTGCTTGGGCGTACCTTGAGCACACAAAGCTAAATGCTCAATCCACGCCTGCATTTTTTGATGGGCGGATAGATCGCCAATGCGATAAGACAAGCGTGTCGTCGCCGTCGGCAAATCCAACCAAGCTTGCAAAACAATACTGCCAAGAGCCAAGTTCACTTCAATCGGTTCGCACTCTTCCAATACATAACCTTGCAACACAGAAAAAAGCTGCTGACATTGACCACGACTCTGCTGCAAAGACAAGCGACCCAGCGCGCCATAAGGTAACGCGCCCATCAAAGATAAACGCTCAACAAACTGGTCATCATCGCCTTTTAGCATGGCTTGTAGCAAACCTTCGCGTAATTGATAACCCGCCAAGCCATCCAGCGCAAAAGGCTCGTCTTCTTTCTCTTCCTCTTCTTGCAGACTCAAATAGGCTTTTAATCGACGCTGGGTGAAGTAACGCGTCGGATGGCCAATAAAACGCGACAATTCATCAAGGGCAAGCTCTAACCTTGGCTGCTCCAAACCATCCAGCGGTGAAAACTCGTAATGCTCATCGTCCACAGGCACACTCAACAAGGCTGGCAACCATTGTTCGTCATAGCTGTACAAGCGTTTATCAAATGCCTGCGAATTAGCTTCCAAAGACGGCTGAGACGAATAATACGCCGCGTTAAATGGCTGCAATGGATGTTCGAGAATCAGTTTGTCTAACAAGGCTTTCTGCGCGTCGTCTGGCACTAATGCTTGATCACCTTCAAACACGCAACTCTGTCCGATGTATTCCAGCAATTCACTTACTAAGATAGACGGATTTTTCTCGCTGTTGTCTTGAATACTGCGACCCACATAACTGATATAGAAACAATCTCGGGCAGACATTAGAGCTTCAAGGAACAAGTATTTATCGTCTTCCCGTCGGCTTCGGTCACCACTGCGATATTGCCCAACCATCAGGTCAAAGCCCATCGGCGCAACACTGCGAGGATAATCCCCTTCGTTTAAACCCAAAACACAGATAACTTTAAACGGCACAGAACGCATAGGCATCAAGGTACAAAAGTTCACTCGGCCTGCTAAGAAGCGCTGACCGCCTTGAGATTCTTGCAACAAAGGCGATAACAACTGGCGGATCACTTGCTGATCCAATGGGGCATCAAAATGCGCTTGCTGCCATTGCAGGGTCAGCGCATCAAGCTGTTTAGTCAGTAAGATCTGAAAGGCATCGTCTTCTTCCAATAAGAAGAAACGCTCTGCTAAATAATACAGAGTCGAAATCCATTCTTTCGGCGCGAGCGATTCCATCAATTTCGCTTGAGCATCGTTAATGGCGACCAAGAACTCCGCCAGTTTACCCGCCACCGACGCTTCTAAACCTTCTACATCGCCGTAACTTAAGGTGCCCTCCCAAATATGGTCGTGACCCATGGCGTAACCCAACAACATGCGACGCACGCCATTAAGCCAAGTATGAGATTCTTGTATTGGCAGATCATGTTGCTGCGCGGTTTTACCATCCAATCCCCAGCGAATACCCACTTCAGTCGACCATTGACGAATTCGCTCTAACTCATCAGCGGTCAATTCAAAACGCGCCAACACCGCAGGCACTTCTAATACGCTGATCAATTCGGACAAGGTGAAACGACTTTCGCCTAAACCAAGCAAATACAAATAGGCGTCAACAATCGGGTTTTCCATGCCGCCAGATTGATCTATCAAGGCAAAGGGAATCTGCTTTGATCTTCCGAAGACAGCCTTAACAAAAGGGCTGTAAGTATTCACATCGGGCAACATGACGATGACGTCTTTTGGCGTCAGGCTCGGATCGCTCTCGAACATTTGCAAAAGCTGATCATGTAAAACCTCCACTTCCCGCAATGGACTGTGGCAACGATGAACACGAATACTTTGATCATCGGCAGCAACAGGATGCCGGTAATCAGCGCTGGCAATGCTGGCGTCTCGTTCTTGTTTCGAACCATGATTTTCTAAAGTCAGCACGTCTTGCTGAATCCATTGCAACATACCGCTCGATTGCTCGGTGCGACTTGGTTGATCGCTCAGATAATCTTCAAAAACTTCCAACTCGTTGTCAGCCATTTCTTGTAGCTGCGCAATATAGTCTCGACCTAACCGCCCCCAGCTCGCTAGTAGCGGATTGGCATCCAAATGCAATGTGTCCGTACTCAATCCTGGTTTGAGGGTTTGCCGTTTTATTTCTCGACCTAAGTAATGTTTATCAACCACATCGCCCCAGTAAAAACGGCAAGGGTTCTGCAAAAACAAATGCACATCAATCCAGCCAGAAGCGGCCAGCACGCGAAGAGACTCAAGCGTATTCGGCGGCAAAGAAGACACACCAAAAATAAAGATTCGCTCTGGCACGCCAACAGGCCGGGAAGAGGATTGTGTGGCGTCATGCAAGGCTTCAATCAGATTGCCTCGATGATAAAGCGAGGTTCCCTGCTGGCTCACATCGGCAACCAGATCTCGCCACAAAATGGCTTGCCAAGGTTGCTGCTCAAAGATGACTTTCAGCTTGGGATCTTGTGCTTCGCCACCTTCCCAAGATTTGATCCAATCCGGACGGTAAACCAAGTATTGATCGTAAATATCAGCAACGCTGCTGCATAACTGAAAGCGCCGAATTTGCGTATCGTCTTCTTCGAGATACCAACTCAGCGCCTGAAATTCTGGCTCGTTAAGACGAGTATCCAACAAGCGCATCAAGCGCCACACTAAGAAAGGTTTGTTAAATTCACTCTGCGCGGGAATATCGTCTAAGGTTTGCGAAAAAGTTTGCCAAACAAAGGTCGAAGGCAAAGGAAACACCAAGCCTGCGGCAATAGAATGCGACTCGGCCAAGAACATCTTCAGCCATTGCGCCATACCTGGGTTTTGTACCAAGATGGATTCATCATCAAACGGATTCTCTGGCGGCGAAACGGCCAGAATCTTCGCAAGCAACACGGCTAAATCTTCTAGACGGTTACCTGTGTAAAGTTGAAACATGCAAGAATCCTACGTGTTAGAAAGGAACTTAATAAAATACTAATAAGCCTAACCTTGGACGCAACAAAAAAGAAGAACTGAATACTTTAAATAAAGGGAATAAACAAGTGAATTGGTGGAGCCTAGCGGGATCGAACCGCTGACCTGTTCGCTGCCAGCGAACCGCTCTCCCAGCTGAGCTAAGGCCCCACAAAACGCTAAAGCGTAAGTAGACAGAATGTCCTGAGAATAGTTTTTTTCCAGTTACCCGTTATTGAAAAGTAATTGGTGGAGCCTAGCGGGATCGAACCGCTGACCTGTTCGCTGCCAGCGAACCGCTCTCCCAGCTGAGCTAAGGCCCCAAAAACAGGCGAGAATTTTATGGGCGCTTCCCCACTGTGTCAACCTTTTTACAAACCACTTAGCGTATTTTAAAGACATTAAAACAACAAAATCTAACACTTAAAGAGTTGTTATAACAAACCTACCTGTGTTTTGATAAATCTTAGTTTTCACAATACAAAGTAACAGCGCGACATGCCTTAATAAAATGAGAACCGTAATGATCGAATTTCCAACGGTGTTAGATGATCTAATGATGGCTCAACAACCAATACTCAAAAGAACAAAAGAAATTTTTGGGTACGAGTTGTTATTCCGTGGAAAGGACGCCCTAAACGCTAATATTTCTGATGGCGAAATTGCCACCAGCCAAGTATTAGTCAACTTGTGTATTGGCATTACTGAGCTAAAGTCACAACTAAGAAAACCTTTTTTTATTAATATGACAACAGATCTTATGTTGTCAGATGCTTTCTTCCCTATCGACCCTAACACTGTCTATATTGAAATCCTTGAGAGCCAAAAGATAACACCAGAATTTTTCGACGCTCTAAAAAGGTGGCGGTCTGCGGGCTATCGTTTTACCTTAGACGATTATCAGTTCACGGCCGAATACCAAGCACTCTTACCTTGGGTATCCATCGTCAAAATAGATGTTCTAGCCACTCCACCAGAACAATACAGCACTGAATTAGCGGAACTTAAATCACGCGGATTAATCTTACTCGCCGAAAAAGTGGAAGATTCCGCCATGTTTGAGCTTTGCAAAAGTCTCGGCTTTGATCTGTTTCAAGGCTATTTCTTGCAGCACCCAGAGCTCATCAAGGGTAAAAAAATTGACTCTGCAACACATGGCGCCATCGAGCTAGTCAATGCTTTGCAAAACAAAGACATTAGCATTGATACTATTGCAGATCTGGTTACTAAAAACCCTAAGTTGTCTTACCAACTCCTGCGAATCCTAAACAGCCCTGTATGTGGCGTTGCCAAAACCGTTGTTTCAATAAAAGAAGCCGTCATATTTCTTGGGTTAGTGCAATTAAAGAAATGGGCGTTACTTATTACATTGACTTCATCGACCAGCCAACCCAGCTCTTTGCTGAAGGTATTATTGACTCGTGGACGTTGCTGCCAACTGCTTGCTGAAAACAAAAAGTCAGCTTCCGCTGATTCCGCCTTCATGGTTGGACTCATGTCCGGTATAGACGCGGTTTTCAATATTGAAAAATCGGTTGTATTAAAGCAAATCGCCTTAGACAAAAATGTCTTGGAAGCCATTATGAATCAGACGGGTGAATTAGGCGCTTACTTATCACAAGCATTAAGCTTCGAAGAGCAAAAGTGGAACAGCATTCAGGCGATGAGTCCAGCAGAAAGGACAGTACTAAATAGAGCATTTTTAGACGCCATGCTTTGGTCTGAAGAGGTCATGCTGTCAATTAATTAAATTAAATGCATTATTTTTCGTTAAACGATTGACACCTATAGAAAAAAATATAGAATGCGTTTCACCTTTTTCAAGGCCAGTGTGGTGGAATTGGTAGACACGACGGATTCAAAATCCGTTGCCTTCGGGTGTGGCGGTTCGAGTCCGCCTACTGGTACCAACATTAAAAAAGCGCTTACTTCGGTAAGCGCTTTTTTTTGCTCTCGACTTTCACTCTCCGTTTAGAACGAAACCAATACCCACTAAAAATCAGTCTATTTTCTAGCAAGCATTGGCTCGATGAGAAGTGAAACGACAATCAAGAATTAATCGTCAAATCCATGCATAACATAATCTGGCAAGTCTTCTTCTTTCGGTATTGGTGTCGATGCCCCAGATTCATCAATTGCAACAAACTTAAACATACCTTCCGTTACTTTTTCGCGGTGACCAATACGACCACGACGAACCCAAGCTTCCACCAGAATGTTCATTGAAGTGCGACCAACGGATTCCACTCTAGTATAAACACCTAAAATATCACCTACCTTTACTGGTCGGATAAAACTCATGCCATCCAAGGCAACCGTCACTACACGAGATTGAGCACGCTGGCCCGCACAAATACCAGCAGCGATGTCCATTTGCGATACAACCCAACCACCAAAAATATCACCTGCTGGATTCGTATCTCCCGGCATAGCAACCGTCCTAGTCGTAAGACGACCCTTTGCCTTTTCTTCAAACTCTGACATAACGCTCTCTCAATTAATTATCTCGGCTTATTACGGAGGCAAGTGTATCTGTTTATCCAGTCAGAGGGTAACAACAAAATATTATCGCAAGCATTTAAAAAACTCATGACAGCACACCTAGACGATGAGTTATTTTGTTAACTCAGTCTCGTAATAAATTGCCGTACCTTTTACCTCTGCTGTTGGGAAAGAAAAGCTTGAACCAATAGAAGTTCCTAACCCACCAGAGCTATTAGCACTTATACCAACCCCTGTTCCCAAACGCCTGAAAGACAATTGGGAAACACCATCTAAAATAACACCGTTCGCGCCAACCTTAGCCGCTTGCTCTTTCAGCTCTTGAGTGGCTTTCTCTTTTCTAGACTCTTCCGTAAAACCACCATCACTGGATGCTCGCACCGTGCCAATCACTTTATAGTCAAACGCAGGCGCTTCCTCAAAGACCGTCACTTGCTCCACCTCAAGCTCTGGCATCTGCTGCCCTGTCACGACATGAGACCCAGTAGAACAACCAAGCAACAACACAGGTAACGCCAAAGCGCATAAGTATTTAATAGAATTGATCATCACAACACCTCACCTTAGAAGCTTAAATCATAACAGTGTTGCACAAATACCACGAAAGCAGATCGATAAAAGTGTGGATTTTAAACACAAAACAAAGAATAAACATGACAACCTAACTAACCCACAAGCCAACGGAGCCGTTATTGTCTATGCTCTAATCATAGCCATACAAAAGAAAGACAAAGAAAATAAAGAGGCACTTATGAGCGAATTAATCGAACAAGACATCTCCTGCCCTTACTGCGGCGAAAGCATCGACGTCGTGATAGAAGTACTGGATGAAAGCCAAGAATACATAGAAGACTGCCAAGTCTGCTGCCGACCGATCACCTTCAACATCGACACTGCCTTTGATGGATCAACCTCGGTGTCGGTTCACTCGGAAAATGAGACATATTGATTAATCAAAAAACGAAGTGAGAGAAATGTAGATAACGAAAAGCACAAAGGCAATAGATTCAAAACACAGGATATTCAAGAAAAGGAATTAGGCACTCTGATAAATTTCAGACATAAAAAAAGGCACCATAAATGGTGCCCGGGACCGGAATCGAACCGGTACGCTTATTCAGCGCAAGATTTTAAGTCTTGTGTGTCTACCAATTTCACCACCCGGGCATATCTGATTTTGGAGGCCGGAGTCGGAATCGAACCGGCGTTCACGGAGTTGCAGTCCGCTGCATGACCACTCTGCCATCCGGCCTTCTATCAGATTATCTTTTGATTGGAGCGGGAAACGAGGCTCGAACTCGCGACCCCAACCTTGGCAAGGTTGTGCTCTACCACTGAGCTATTCCCGCGTCTCAAAAGACGGTGCCTATTCTATGTATTTGAGCTTTCACGTCAAGGAAAAAATCCAAATAAATAACTAACTTAGGCACTTTTTTTAAATCTGTTTAGTTTTTGTTCGACTCTTTGGACATTAGCTCAGGCCACGCCGCTTTTAAATAAATATACATAGACCAAAGAGTTAGTAAGGCCGCAGCAATGAGCACCACCTCTCCCACATGAGCAACCATGGTATCTGGTCGACTTCCTAGCAAGATGAAAATCGCCAACATCTGCATGGTGGTTTTCAGTTTGCCAATATAAGAAACCGCCACACTGGCGCGCTTACCCATTTCTGCCATCCACTCGCGCAATGCCGAAATAACGATCTCGCGACCGACGATGACAGCACTGGCTAGCGTTAGCAATGGATTAGAGTAGCTGGCCACTAATAAGACCAAGGCAATCGATACCATCAGCTTATCGGCCACTGGATCAAAAAAAGCACCAAAGGGCGTCGTTTGGTCAAGCTTTCTTGCCAAGTAACCATCCAGCCAATCGGTAATGGCCGCCAAAGCAAAAATAATCGCACAGGTGTAATAGCGCCCTTCCCACGGCAAATAATAAATCACCACAAGAATTGGAATCATGAAGATCCGTACGGAAGTCAGTATATTTGGTATGTTCATGTTATTCCTAATTATTACGCTGAATGCATCTACATTCAGCCAAACTTAACTTTTATGAAGATAGAGATAAATTTCTTCCGCTTTTTTGGCGCTAATTCCTTTCACCTTCGAAATATCTTCTTGGCTTGCTGACAACAACTCTTGATAGCCACCAAAGGCCGTTAGCAGCTCTTTACGTCGATTTGGCCCAATACCCGGAATATCTTCCAATACAGAGTGTCGACGCTTCTTGTCTCTTCTGCGGCGATGGCTCTTTACCGCAAATCTATGGGCTTCATCTCGAATATGCTGAATCAGGTGCAAAGCAGCTGAATCTGGCGGCAATACCACTTCATCTTCTTTGGAGCCGATATACAGGGTTTCAAGACCTGGTTTACGCGTATCGCCTTTGGCGACACCCAATAAAAAGATATTCACCAAGCCTAATTCTTTTAACACGGCTTCAGCCTGAGTTAACTGGCCTTTACCACCATCAATAAGCAAGACGTCTGGCGCCTCTAGCTCACCACTTTTCACGCGTTTATAGCGGCGCGTCAGTGCCTGCTTCATGGCACCGTAATCATCGCCTGGTTCGACGCCTTCGATGTTAAATGATCGGTAACGTTTTTTATCCGGCCCATCAGCCCCAAACACCACACACGATGCGACGGTTGCCTCGCCACTAGAGTGACTAATATCAAAACACTCCATGTGCATCGGTGGCTCAGAGAAGCCTAACAATTTTTGCAAGGCGGTTATACGACTAAAGTGATTACGTTTGTCCGATAGGCGCGCTTGTAACCCTTGTTCGGCATTAAGTTTTGCTAACTCAAGCCAACGGGCACGCTGACCTCTCACATTGCTCAGCACTTCAATTTTTTTCTGCGTGGTTTCGAATATACCTTCCACCAGCGCATCACCATCTTCTAGCTCGTGACTAATGATAAGCGTCTTAGGTAACTCTTGAATACCACCCAAGTAAAATTGAGCGATAAAAGACGATAATAATTCACCTTCCGTGATTTCGATCGGCATTTTGGGGTAATAACTTTTACTACCGACTACTTTGCCTTTGCGTATCATCATCACATGAACACATAAACCACCGGGTTGAATAATAGAGGCAATCACATCAGCCTCGCCCGTTTGCCCATAAACATGCTGCTGTTCTTGAATATGTTTGAGTTGGATAATTTGATCACGTAACTCGGCCGCGCGTTCAAATTCCATGTCCGCGGCGGCGGCGCTCATTTGTGTGGTGATTTCCGTTGTGAGTTCTTGGTCTTTGCCTTGCAAAAACATGCGCGCGTGACGAACGTCCAGTTCGTATTCTTCATCACTAATTAAGTTCACGCAAGGACCAGAGCAACGCTTAATTTGATACTGCAAACAAGGCCGAGAGCGATTCGCATAGGTGCTGTCTCCACACTGGCGTACTTTGAAGACCTTTTGCATGGTATTCAAACTTTCTTTCACCGCACTTCCACTCGGAAAAGGACCAAACAAGGTGCCTTTGTCGGTTTTATCACCACGACGAAACAGTAAGGCCGGATGATGGTGATTCGATAGCAAAATATACGGGTAGGATTTATCATCCCGTAGCAAAATATTGTACGGTGGACGATGCTGTTTAATCAGCGTTTGCTCAAGGAGCAAGGCTTCTGTTTCGCTTTTTGTGACGGCAATTTCAATGGTGTGGATACGACTAACCAAGGCCATGGTTTTGGTCGTTAACCCTGTTACGCGAAAATAGCTCGCAACACGATTTTTTAGATTTTTTGCTTTTCCGACATAGAGCAACTCGCCATTTACATCGTACATGCGATAAACGCCTGGACGCGTGGTTAAGTTGCTAACAAAATGCTTCGGATCAAATTCTGAATGGCTCAAACAAACCTCGTTTTTCGCCTAGCCCATACCAAGCACATTGTAACGTACCGCCAAGTGAATCAACTCGACATCGCTGTCTATGTTCAACTTTGAAAAGATACGAGTACGATAAGTACTCACGGTTTTAGGACTGACATTTAAGTGCTCGGCAATTTCGTTGGATTTTTTGCAATCTACGATCATCTGAGCCACTTGTAATTCTCTATCAGATAATTGCCCCAATGGTGAACCTTGTCCGTCGATGGAAAACTTAGACAGGGCCATTTTCTGAGCAATACTTTTAGAAATATAGTGTTCGCCTTTCGATACCATTTGGATGGCTTCTAATAGCTCGGAGGTGTTGGTACCTTTGGTCACATAGCCAGACGCACCGGCCTCCAACAGCTTCACTGGGTATAAGTTGTCATCAAGGGCAGACAAGGCAATCACCTTGGTTTTCGGTAAGATGCGCTTTATTTCTTTTGTCGCGCCTAAACCACCAATTCCCGGCATATGCACGTCCATCAAAACAATATCTGGCAATAAGATTTTAGACTGAACAATGGCTTCTTCACCACTATGTACAACACCGACAACCTCAACGCCTTTTACATCCTGTAATACACGACTAATACCTTGGCTAACCATGTCATGGTCGTCAACAATCAATACTTTTAACATAACAACCTCACCAAAACTTTACTACGCATCGTGTCTATTTTTATCGCACCTAGAACGGAATTGAACCTAGAGCATCCTGCCAATAAAAATTATGTTATAGAACAAATAGAAAAAACGCACCATTATTCCGGCAGCATTTCTTTATACCCCATTTCTAAGAGCTTTTTTTGACTAATTTCACGATAACGAGCTCGCACGCCAGACCCATGTGTTTTTTGGGTGTAATAAAGTAAAGGAGCGATCTGCTCTTCATCAACAGATAAATCGCCTGCAATTTTACCCGCTAAATCTTTTACGCTCAGAGTTTGCTTGTCTTCGATCATTATGACTTTAGGAATAACTAAGCGTTCGCCAGCAATAACTCGATCTACGACTTTCAAATAACTTTTTTCAAATAAAGGCCAAGTGACTCGCTCTTCTTCAGATTTCAGCTTGTACCAACCCGCCTCAGAGCCTGCAAAGAATACGGCCGTATGGCTCCATTTATACTGCAATGGATCAGTTCGGCAAGCACACGCTTCAAGATACGCCGCTCGAGGATCTGGCAAACCATACGCTTTATACGCGGTATTAATCAGTTTCAAGAAGTCTGCAATGGTTGGCGGCCAAGTATGCTCTTCTTTAGTACGCTCTACTGCATAGGCCAACAGTGGCTCTTGAAAGCCTTTCAAAGCAATCGCCCACTCACGTTTTGCGAGTTTCACTTCATCCGTTGTGCTGTAAGCAGAGGCAAATTTGTGGGTGTAGATGGCTTTAAAACGCGCAAACAACATATTAACCAAGATACGCGTTTGCTGTTCTGCCTCTGTTGGACCCGATTCACGGCTGCTGTTACCAGCATTACCATAGCCTGCGTTACCATACCCTGGATTGCCGGAGCCATACTCACCAGTCTGTGTCGTGGATGTTGTTGAGGGCGTCGCTAACCTGTTCTCTAGAGGTTTTAGTAAATTTTGTACTGCCTGAGGTTCCTTCATATGAAGACCTATCTGATTGTTTGTATTGCCACTGACGTTTTACGTATTTAAAAAATTCGCTGTTCCAAGTTCTGACATTTTTCCGCTGCTCTTTGATTCTCAGCAAAAACTCAGTTTGCAAAGACAAGGCAAATTCGCGAGCAATGCCTGCTTGGCCAATTTGTTCTAACGTCGCCTCTTCAGGTTGCCACTGATCCGGTTGTCGAGCACGCTCTTTTTGCTCTAGGTACAAGTCGAAATCCGTGACTCCGCGACGGTCATTGACCACTGGCGGAGAGGGTGCTTCGTATTGTCGAACAGGTTGCTTCGCAGGGTAGCTTTTAGGCTGCGGCGTGAATTCTTCGGTTTTCTCCCGAGACGCTTTATGCAACCGATCCATTTTACTCATCAAGGAATCTTCTTTCGAAGGCTCTGCGGCTGGTTTAACCGTTTGTGCCGCTTTTTGCGATGAAGCTAAATGAATCTCAAGTATTTCTTCTTGGCGCTGAAAGCTCAACAGTTGGCTAATTTGTAAATTCGACAACAATCGCATCAACATAGGGACAGTCCAGAATGGTAGCTGAACACTAAGTCTACTCATTTCAACACGTAAAGCATTGGAACCAACAAGATAAGCCTGCTGCTTCAAAAAGGTCAATAATACGGTTTCTTCCAACCCAATCTGGGCTGCCATTGAAAATGATATCGGTAATGAATAGTCGTTATCCAACATAAATCTCGCTTCGCGTTTTACTTTGCATACCTAACAAAATAGCTAGCATGACAGTCTATCAAAAGCCGTTCCCATTAGCACGAGAACCTTACACTTACCTCACGGTCCGTACATAATGAAGTTTGCCATTTTCACTGATCATTAGACTTTAATTTTATTTCCTAACAACACCACTGTTAAGCAACTTTGACAGGATTCAAAAACACTCCTATGCTCAAATTACAGCAATGCTTTTTGTTCAACGCTCTAATCAAGCCCTATGCTACAAAACCAAAATAATCAAGAAAGGCTCGCAAAAAAACGCTTGATAGAGAATTCTGCACTGTTGGTTCCAAGAACATCACTCAGGAGGAAAGCAGTATGTACACTACTAAAATTTCTGGTCACCATATCGATGTAACTCCAGCGATCAAAGATCACATCCATGAAAAACTCAGCAAAGTATCCAAGTTAACAGACCAAATAACCTCAGTAAATGTCACTTTATTGAAAGACAGCAAAAGCCAAAAAGCAGAAGCAAGAGTACATATTCCCGGCAAAGAGATTTTTGCAGCAGCCTCCTCTGAAGACAGATTATTTCACGCAATCGACAACATGGTTGATAAGCTGGTCAAACAAATAGACAAACACAAAACCAAACAATCCATTAGTAATCACAAAACAGCGATCACTCACTAACTATCAAAAATACTTTACCCCCCTTCATTATTTTCTAAAGAAACATCGCAATTGTGCGGTGTTTCTTTATATTTACGACATAGATAAACAATCACGCTTGAACTTTGGAACTTTCAGCCGCATATTAAGTCTATTGATAGTCTTAAACCCTTAAAGGAGTAATCTCATGCGTTACACAGAAGCCCTTTCGACACATTCGTCACAAGCGGCAAATAAAACGCTCCGCAATACTTACGGACTGTTGTCGCTTACCCTATTGTTCAGCGCCTTCACTGCGGGCATGAGCATGGCTTTAAACTTACCCCATCCTGGCCTAATTATTACGCTAGTAGGCTTTTATGGTTTGCTTTTCCTAACACACAAATTTAAAAACAGCTCTGCTGGTCTTCTTTGTGTGTTTGCGTTAACTGGATTTATGGGCATTACCCTTGGGCCTATATTAAGCATGTACATGAATCTGCCTGGTGGCGGCAGCTTGATCATGAGCGCCTTAGGCATTACAGGTCTTTCATTCCTAGGCTTGTCTGCTTATGCATTGGTATCAAAGAAAGACTTTAGCTTCCTAAACGGATTCATTACTGTCGGTTTCTTTGTACTATTATTCGCTGTGATTGCTGGCATCTTTATTAAAATGCCTGCGCTACAAATCTTCATCTCTGCTGGTTTCGCGCTTTTCTCTGCGGCGGTTATTTTGCTGCAAACAAGCCAAATCGTACGTGGCGGTGAAACCAACTACATAGTTGCAACAGTGACTCTGTATGTTTCCATATACAACATGTTCCTAAGCGTATTGTCTCTTCTTGGTATGGCTCGCGATTAATAATCCGTCACACCAATACGAAAAAGGCCGCTGACTGCGGCCTTTTTTATGTGTAAAATTTACAGCATCTCATACCAAGGTTATTTTTCATGCAATACACTTTGCTCATTACGGGTTCACCATACCAAAGCAAGGCTTGCCACACTGCACTTCGCTTCATTCGTGCTGCTCTGAATAAATACCCAAACAGCATTAAAGGTGTATTTTTTTATGAGGACGCGGTACTGATTGGCAACCAAACCGCACAGCCGCCAAGAGATGAAATCAACCTCACTAAGGCATGGCAAGAAATAGCAGAACAACACAGCGTCCCTTTGTATTTGTGTATTGCAGCAGCGGTAAGACGCGGCATTATTAACGAAAGTGAAAGCCGTCGCTATGAGTTAGAACAACACACGCTTGCAGAACATTTTCAGCTTGAAGGCTTGGGAACACTTGTTGATCTAATAAACAGCACGAACAAAGTCATTCAGTTTAGGTAACCTTATGAAACACACTCTAATCCACCTAAACTCCAGCCCCTATTCCAGCTTAGCTTGCAAGGAAGGTTTAGATCTCGCTCTGGTTCTGGCCACCTTTGAACAACCTGTGGACTTGTGCCTATCTGGAGCCGCTCTCGCGCTATTGACTGACAACCAAGAACCAACAGCAGAGCAAGGCAAAAATCTGCATAAGCTACTAGCAGGGCTGGAATTTTACGATATAGAAAACATTTACATAGAAAAGAACCACTCTTGGCTTGAAGACAATCCAACGTGGCAAGGCGTTCAACCACTCAACGGCGACGAATGGCAGACAATGTTTTCACAATACCAACAGGTTTTCCGGTTTTAATTATGCGACTTCACCAAATAAATCAACTCGACTACCCAGCAGCGTTAGAAACAACGTGGCAAAATAGCGTTCAATCTGGCGACCAAATATTGCTGATTGAAGAAGGCTTTTTAAGACTGATTCAGCACACCAGCACATTGCAAACGCTGCTCGAAAAAACACAGGCAGAATTCTATTATTTGCAAAGCGATGCAACAGCTTATGGTTTATCACCAAAACTAGGCACCGCTCTTTCAGAAGAAGAATGGGTTGAGTTAACCTTTAACGCCGAGGCGAACATTAGTTGGTAATTAATATGACAGACAACGCAGTCGTTCTAGATGAAGAAGGCTATTTACTTAACCTACAAGATTGGACACCAGAGCTTGCCAGTCAACTAGCGAAAGATGTGGACGTTGAGCTAACCGATGCACATTGGGAAATCATTCATTTGTTGCGCGACTTCTACAATGAATTTGAGGTCTCTCCAGCCATGCGCCCTCTGGTAAAAGCCGTATCAAAAAAACTCGGAGCAGAAAAAGGCCGTAGCATTTATTTAATGACCTTATTCCCCGGTAGCCCACCTAAGTTAGCCGCAAAAATCGCTGGCCTGCCAAAACCGGCAAATTGCTTGTAACACTCAAGACCTTAAAGAGACAAAAAAGCGGAGCCATTTAAGCTCCGCTTTTATCCAAACGCTTTAAGCAATAAAGAAACTTAGTACTTTCCGTACCACTCTAATTTCTTCTGCAAAGTCACAACCTCACCAATAATAAGTAACGCAGGGGATTTTGCTTCATTCACCACAGATACGTCATACACATCTTGGATAGTAGAAGTAAAAACGCGCTGCTCACTGGTTGTGCCTTTTTCGACAATGGCCACCGGCATGGATGGACTCATACCAAATCGAATCAACGACTGGGTGATATCTTTAAGGCCTGTTAACCCCATATAAATCACAAGAGTTTGCGCAGGATGAACCAATTCCTCCCAAGGCAACTCCGTCGTACCATCTTTCAAGTGACCCGTTAAAAATCGAACCGACTGGGCATAATCACGATGGGTTAACGGAATCCCAGCATACGCGGCACAACCTGCCGCCGCCGTGACTCCAGGAACCACTTCGAAAGGCACACCTTCGTCTATAAGTTCTTCTAGCTCCTCACCGCCACGGCCGAATATAAAAGGATCACCACCTTTTAAACGCACCACCATGTGGCCATCTTTTGCCTTGGCAGCAAGCAAACTGTTAATCTCATCCTGCGGAAGGCTATGCAAAGACTTGGCTTTACCTACGTACATTTTTTCTGCCGTTTCAGGAATGAGCTCAATAATCTCTTTGCCAACCAAGCGGTCATACAAAACCACATCGGCCAATTTTAATAACCGATATGCTTTCAGCGTTAACAATTCTGGATCACCTGGACCCGCACCAATCAAATAGACCTTGCCCGTCATAATTTCCAATATCCACTCATACAAAAAAGCCTCATAAAGAGGCTTTTCATTTAAACAGAGTCACTCTAAGACCTTTTTACGATATTACTAGCACACTAGTGTAACGCCAAGGTATCAAGTTACGCTTTTTTCAATACCGTCTTACCGCCCATATAAGGCACTAATACATCAGGAACACGTACATTACCATCCGCATCTTGATAGTTTTCAAGCACAGCAACTAGCGTACGACCCACAGCCAAACCAGAACCGTTCAAAGTATGTGCTAACTCAGGACGACCAGTTTCAGGGTTGCGCCAGCGCGCTTGCATACGACGGGCTTGGAAGTCCCACATGTTAGAACAAGAAGAAATCTCACGGTATTTGCCTTGACCAGGCAACCACACTTCAATGTCGTACGTTTTGTGCGCAGAAAAACCAAGATCACCACCACACAAGATCACAGTACGGTAAGGAAGTTCTAGTTTCTGCAAAATCACCTCTGCGTGACCAACCAACTCTTCAAGCACTTGTTCAGAAATATCTGGACGACAAACATGAACTAACTCAACTTTTTCAAACTGGTGCTGACGAATCATGCCGCGAGTATCACGACCATAGCTGCCTGCTTCGCTGCGAAAACAAGGCGTATGAGCCACAAATTTCTTATGCAAATCTGCGTCATTCAAAATCTCATCACGCACCAAGTTTGTTACTGGTACTTCTGCTGTTGGGATCAAATACAGGTCATTGTTACCGCTGTCTTTGTCCACTGGCACTTTAAACAAATCCGCTTCGAACTTAGGTAGCTGACCCGTTCCTTTTAAGGAGTGAGAGTTTACCAAGTAAGGCACATACACTTCAGTATAACCATGCAAGTCAGCATGAGTATTGATCATGAATTGCGTTAGAGCACGATGTAGGCGCGCCAAGTCAGAATGCATAACGGCAAAGCGAGAGCCAGTAATTTTAACTGCCGCTTCGAAATCCAGCATTTCCATCGCTTCACCAAGATCGACGTGATCTTTTGGCTCGAAGTCAAATTGCTTAGGCGTTCCCCAACGACGAACTTCAACGTTGTCGTCTTCCGTTTTACCTTCAGGGACAGATTCATGTGGAAGATTTGGAATGCCTTCTAACAAGCTTTCCAACTCTTCTTGAACTTGTGTCAGCTGCGTTTTTGCAGCTTCAAGATCATCACCTAGGGTTGCCGTTTGCGCTTTTAGCTCAGCTGCTTTGTCTTTATCGCCAGACTTCATTGCCTGACCAATGTCTTTGGACACTGAATTTCGGGCTTGTTGCAGCTGCTCGGTTTCTACCTGGATGGCTTTACGACGCTCTTCTAAGGAAGAGAAAGTCGCAACATCCAACTCGTAGCCTTTCTTTTTAAGTTGAGCCGCAATGGCTTCCGGGTCAGCGCGTAATGCTTTAATGTCTAACATCTGGGCAACAATATCCTTCAATCAGTGTGTATAAATAAATTAGAGCGTTTTACAAAACAAGGGATTAGAAAAAACGAGCGACAGCCATACCAGCTGCCAGACCTGCAATCCCCAAAACACAACTCAATAATAAATAGCTTGCTGCTGTTAGCCAAGCCTGCATGTTAATAAGAGAGACAATTTCCAACGAAAAAGTGGAAAAAGTGGTAAATGCACCTAAAAAACCCACCATAACCAAAGGTCGATAAGGTTCAAGTGATGGCATACGCTCACTAATCACCACAAAAGCGATCCCCATCAGTACACAACCCAATACGTTAATAATCATAGTGGCAAAGGGAAAATGGTGATTCCAATAGGTATTAATCCATTTCGTCATGCCATATCGACTTAATGCACCAAAGGCACCACCCACGGCAATCATAAAATACATCATTCTTCATCCCCTTGAGAGAAACCTGTAGGTTGGTACAAAGAGCCATAACGCTGCAATGGACTTTGATCATCTAGGTCAGATAACCAAGCCAGTTTATCATTGATTTTCTTTTCTAGACCACGATCTGTCGGATGATAATAACGCATATCCGCCAACTCTTCTGGCATATAATTTTCGCCTGCTGCGTAAGCATATTCTTCATTATGCGCATAACGATACTCATCACCGTGCCCCATGCTTTTCGCCAAAGACGTTGGCGCATTACGCAAATGCGCAGGCACTTCATAACTGGGTTGCGCTGCGACATCCGACATTGCCTGCCCAAACGCTTTATAAACGGCATTACTCTTAGGTGCGCACGCCATGTAAACAGCCGCTTGCGCTATCGCACGATTGCCCTCACCAGGGCCAACACGTTCAAATACATCCCATGCGTTTAGGCCAATTTGCAAGGCTCTCGGGTCTGCATTACCTATGTCTTCCGATGCAATTGCCAGCAAACGCCGCGCAATATACAAGGGGTCACAGCCGCCATCTAACATACGTGCCATCCAATACAAAGCACCATCAGGCGATGACCCCCGAACCGATTTATGGAAGGCTGATATTTGGTCGTAAAATACATCGCCTTTACGATCAAAACGGCGAACACTGCCACCTAGCACGTCTTCCAATTGCTCTTGAGTGACTTTACAGCCCGGCTCAACAAGATCCGATAAGATTTCTAAGAAGTTAAGGCCACGACGAATATCACCATCCGCAGCCTGAGCAAGAACAGACAAAAAGTAATCGTCTATTTGAAAAGTATTCCCCTGAGCGTCTGCGCCGATTCCCTTATGGTGATCTTGCAAAGCCCTCTCCAACACTTGCTTTACGTCATCCACGCTCGGTGTTTTCAAACGATATACACGTGCTCTCGACAACAAAGCTGAATTCAATTCAAAGGCTGGGTTTTCTGTCGTTGCGCCGATAAACAAAAAGGTACCATCTTCTATAAATGGCAAAAATGCATCTTGCTGCGACTTATTAAAACGATGCACTTCATCGACAAATAAAACGGTCTGTGTGCCATTCATCTGACGCAAATTTTTTGCTTTATCCACGGCAGCACGAATTTCTTTCACACCAGACATGACAGCCGATATTTCAATAAACTGCGCATCAAGGGCATGGGACAAAAGTTGAGCAAAGGTGGTCTTTCCCACACCTGGAGGGCCCCAAAGAATGAACGAATGACAATGTCCAGTTTCGACCATTCTCCGTAACGGCTTTCCCGGACCAACCAAGTGCGATTGCCCGATATATTCATCGAGACTAGAAGGTCGCATTCTGGCCGCCAGAGGCTGATACGCCCCCGTTGGTGCGTCAGAAAAAAGATCCTTCATTACTGACCTTCTTCAATCACATCCACGTTAGCGGGCAAGTCTAGGACAAAGTTTTCTTTCGCCACGCCTTCATGCGTTTCAACATTTTTGAACTCAATAACCGTTGTTTGCCCTAGCGCATCTAAGATACTCATCGCGCTAATCACCTTATTTCGGAAGGACAGCGTCAATGTTTGAAATAAATCCTGATCTTCTTTCGGCGCTAAACGAAATTTTTCATCACCAAGAGTCGTCACATTATAATGCGGAAGTACTTTTGCCGCTGGTTGACCTAATAGCGCAGCAGGAGAATTACCTACTGTGCCCGATAATGGCTTCTTCGTTGCTTGCTCTAAATCTACATCCCAAACGGTAATGTATTTACCGTCAGAAATAATACGCTGCGCAAAAGGTGTCACGCTATCCCAAACAAATTGGTTTGGCTTAGCAAGAAGAAAAATACCTTCGCTTACTTGTAGCTGCTTGCCTTTTTCATCATAAGTTACCTGACGAAACTCACCTTCAATATTGCGGTTCTGCTCAAGCAGGCTTTCTATTGAGTCTGTAGAATCTGCAGCTTGCACAATGGCAGCTTGAAGAGCCATTACGACAGAAAACAGCACCATAGTGACTAATTTATTCAACAAAATAGATCTCCACAAAAACATTAAAAATAAAAGTTCTAAGAAAAAGAACACTTCAATCCTTTTTATTCAGGAATCAAAATATCACGCTGCCCATTGGTTCCCATTGGACCGACTAGACCAGCCGCTTCCATTGCTTCAACCAAATTAGCCGCTCTGTTGTAACCTATTTTCAAACGCCGCTGAATAGACGAGATCGAAGCTTTACGCGTTTCAATGACAATTTTCACAGCTTCATCATAAAGTGCATCTTTATCTTCTCCACCACCATCTGTCATTAGGTCTTCAGGGTTAACAACGACATCCTGAATATAATCAGGTTCGCCTCGCTCTTTCCATTCCTCCACCACAGCATGCACTTCTTCATCAGAAACGAAAGCACCATGTACACGAATTGGCGTAGGAAGACCCGCAGGCAAGTACAGCATGTCACCCATACCCAAAAGCTGATCTGCACCACCTTGATCGAGAATGGTTCTGGAGTCTATTTTCGAAGATACCTGAAAGGCCATACGCGTTGGGATGTTGGCTTTAATCAAGCCGGTAATAACATCCACAGATGGACGCTGTGTCGCCAAAATCAAATGAATACCTGCCGCCCTTGCCTTTTGTGCAATACGAGCAATCAGCTCTTCTACTTTTTTACCAACAATCATCATCATGTCGGCAAACTCGTCGACTATAATCACAATATAAGGCAAAGGCTCTAAATACGGTACAGTCCGAGCGACACCATCTTCTGAGAACATGGCCATTTCAGGTTGCCATAACGGATCTTCGATCGGCTTACCCGCCTCAATCGCATCACGTACTTTTTTGTTGTAACCCGCAATATTTCGCACGCCTAATTTCGACATGAGTTTATAGCGACGTTCCATTTCATCTACCGACCAGCGCAAGCCATTCGCTGCGTCTTTCATGTCAGTAATGACTGGAGTTAAAAGATGTGGAATGCCTTCATAAATCGACAGTTCAAGCATTTTAGGGTCGACCATGATCATACGCACCTCGTCTGGAGTCGACTTCAGCAACATACTTAAGATCATGGCATTAACACCAACAGATTTACCTGAACCTGTCGTACCTGCCACCAATACATGGGGCATTTTAGCTAGATCGACAACAACAGGCTCACCAGAAATGTCATGGCCAAGGGACAAGGTTAGTGGCGAGGAAGATCGATCGTAGGCATCGCAATTAATCACTTCCGAAAAATACACGGTGTCGCGAACCTGATTAGGAATCTCGATCCCTATGGTTGATTTACCAGCAATCACTTCCACCACTCGCACACTCATCACACTCAAAGAACGCGCAAGGTCTTTTGCCAAATTGGTTATACGTGACACTTTCACGCCCGGTGCTGGCTGAATTTCAAAACGAGTAATAACTGGACCGGGATTAACTTCAACCACTTCCGCCTTTACCCCGAAATCTTGTAAGCGCTGCTCTAACAATTCAGACAAAGCCAATAGCTCATCTTCGGAATAACCGCCTTGTTTTGGTTTTGGCTTGGTAAGAACGGATCGATCAGGCAAAGAGTAAGCTTCTATTTTTTTATCACTCTCAACTTCATCAGAATAAGGCCCACCAAGTGAGTCCAGCTGCTTCGCTTCCGATAAGGTACGAAATGCCGGTTTGTGCGCAGGAGGAATGGTAGAAGGATGCTTATCATGATCAAACAACATAGCATCGGCTTGATCTTTAGACACACCTGAAGGAGCAACCTCTTGCTGATCTTCCCATTCTACAGGTTCTACCCTTGCTGTTTGTGTGGTCTGAGTAACGACCTCTTGCGCTGTGTCATCACGTTTTGTCGACCAAGTTTCTTCGATATACAGAGTGTCGCCAAAATTGACGTCTTTATCGTCAAAGGATAAACCATCGACAGATAGATCGTCTAATCCACCAAACGCGGGCTCTTCATGATTTGCTGGCAAATCTGTAACAGGCTCATCCGCTTTCGCAGACTTAGACTTTGAGAACAGTGAAGACAAACTAAACTTGGATTTTTTACTTTCCTCTGGGTGAGATTCGTCATCAATAGAATCTTCGAACAATATATTGGCAGTAGATTGCCCTTTGGCCACTGGTTCAACTTTCGTCGGCTCAATGGAGGCTTTTTTTCTTTTTCTAACGATTGCAGGTTCTTCTGCTTCATCTGCAATATTAATACTGTCAGCTGTACTGGCTTTTTTATTGGCTTTTGCTTCGCGACTATCTGTCCATTTTTGACGCACAAACATAGCAAAGGTGTAGGCTTTTTCACCCAACCGATCCATCAAGCTCAACCAATGCACTTGAGATAATAAAGTAAAGGCCAAAGTCACCAAGGCTAAACTGACTAACGTTGCACCATCATAGCCAATAAAACCATACAGCAAGACACCAAGACCACGACCTAAGATGCCGCCGGTACCGTATTGAAGCGCAGGCTCGCCAACCGTATGTAAAAAGCAAAGAACAGAACCAAAAGATAAATACAAGATGCTGCCGATCGTACAAAGCAAGGCGTTATTAAGAGGCAATAAGGAATGAGGGTTGCGCCATATAATAATCGCGACCCAAAAAAACAAAGGGGGTAAGGAATAAAACAAAGACCCGAAAAAACCAGACGCTAAATCTGCAATAACAGCACCAATTGGCCCCATAGAGTTCTGAGTCGCTGCGCCGCTACCAGAATAAAACCAACCAGCATCTGCCGGATTGTAAGTATAGGTCGCTAAACCAAAAAAGAATAAAAATAACAACGCTGCAATAAACGCTGCTTGTTTAGCAAACAACTCCCAAATTGGTGATCGTACCGACTCACTCATCTTTTCTGACAAAACGTACTTCCTATTTTATGCTAATCAAAACAAAACCCACTCCATACAGCGGAGTCACAAGTTCGCTAAGCTTACCATAAAAAAAGCCAGCCCAAAGGGCTGGCTTTCGCTTTAACTAGTAAAGATATTCTCTTTTTAAAAGAATGCCTTATATAGAAAGTCTTAGAAGTTAGCTTTAACACCAACTTTTGTTTGCTCAGCAGAATCTAGATCAGATGCATCGCCAGCGTAGTTTTTCACGTAGTAAACTAGATCGCCAGCAGCATACTCACCCACGAAGTAAGTACCAGATTTCTCTGCTTCCATGTCGGTAGTATATTCTAGAGTTAAAGTCAACGCTTCAGACGCTGCAAATGCTACAGATGCAGTCATAAGCTCAACATCAGTGTCGCCAGTTGCGCCTGATGCACCAGTACCGTAGTTTAGAGACAAAGTAGCTGGACCAGTAACAGTCTGAACACCAACGTTTACTGCGTTAGCATCACCTACCGCGCCGCCAGATACACCAGCTTTAAAGCCGCCGAAATCCATTACGTAAGAAGCAGCAAAACCGATCTCGCCATCTTCTGAACCAGAAGCAGCAGTTGCTTCAAGAGCAACAGTTAGCTCTGGAGAAACTTTGTAACGAATGCCAGTGCTATCAGTGTCACCTGAAGTTTTAAGATCAACACCACCGTAGTACTCATCCATACCCATGAAAGAGCCAGTTGCTACTGTACCGTCAAAACGACCGAAAGAAACGGCACCTTGTTTAACGTACAGTTTCTCAAGACCAATATCTACGCCTTCGCCAGATTCAGCGTTGCCGCCATTTGTAGCAAACTCAAGCTCAGCGTAAACAATACCAGTATCTACGTGAAGCTCTAGCTCACCTTCGTTAGTACCACTAAGTTCACTAGTACTATCGTTCAAAGTTACATATTCAATACCAGCATTACCAGTGATGATTGCATCAGCAGCAAAAGTAGCAGTAGAAACAGCAGCCGCAACAGCAGTTACCGCAAATACAGAAGCAAGTTTAATCGCTTTCATTCAAGATTCCCCTTTATATTATATAATATGGTCTTGTAGACCTATCGATCGATTTTCATCTATCCAAGAAACGTTGTTAAATCAACGATTCATGTATCTTAAAACCCATCAGTTTCACTTTCATGACAGTTGTCAAAAAAGCAATTATTCTTGTAGTTCCCAACACCGTATTCAAATTATCTTTTTGAATTACCGTTTAGGACTGCAACGATTAAAACCAAGTTTTCCATTACGGGTCAAGCACTCCTTGCACTTTTTTTCTTTTTTTTTTCATTTTACGCTCTTTTTTGGACAAAAAGCACTCAACAAGACCCTTAACAGACATTTTTTTTAAGCTATTCGTGCACATTGAAGCCAACTAAGAATAACATCGTGTCAATAAGTCGCAAGCTGAATATCTTTTCTTCCTTAATTAGTTTATCGGGCAGATGTTTTTTTTCTTTAACTTTTCTTGATAAAAATCATCAAACAATAGTTTTTAAGAGGAAAGGAACTATAATCGGATTATCAAATTAATTGAAAATTAAGGATAGTAACCACTTCATGTCAGCAACAGCTACCGAAGATAAACACGAGCTTGTATTACTGTCAGAATCACCTTACGACACACCCGATCCCAGCAAGGCGTTAGAAGATCCTGAAGGTTTATCCGCCATTGGTGGCGACTTATCCCCTACTCGGCTGCTTCATCTGTACAGTAAAGGCTTTTTCCCTTGGTTTAGCGAGCCTGATCCCATCCTGTGGTGGCACCCAGAGCAAAGATGCACTCTTAACCCAGACGATTTTCACGCGTCTAGATCACTTCAAAAAGCCATCAAAAAAGACCAATGGCTATTTTCAGTCAATCAGAATTTTGAGTCCGTAATCGGTTATTGCTCGGCGTTACGAGCAGACAAGGAAGGGACTTGGATATCCAAAGACATTAAAAATGCTTATACAGAGCTACACAAATCAGGCTACGCACACTCTATTGAAATATGGCTAAACAACAAACTTGTGGGCGGCTTTTACGGCGTCGCGATGGGAAATATGTTTTTTGGTGAATCGATGTTTTCGCTCGCACCAAATGCGTCAAAGATAGCTCTAAAGAGATTCTGCGAATTGGCAAAAAATTGCAAAATAGAATTGATAGATTGCCAAGTAGAATCTGACCACCTACTGTCCCTAGGTGCAAAGAAAATACCTAGAGAGAACTTCTGCAGCACCTTAGAGCAGCTCATTCCCAGCATCAAAAAGAACTCAGCTCTCATAAATATTGGCAAAAAAGTAGATAAACAGACGATTTAGAACAAAAATAGGCAGTGTGAAAACACAACTAGGTTTGCCTTACGCTGCTTTTTTAGGCAAAATACGCTCGATCAAAATTCAGACGTCGCTAAATGCACAATCATGATTAAGCTGTTTAGCGCTCAATTGACCAAAGAGGAACATCTTCCCTCTTCGTCTGCAGACCTCCTTTTGGGTATGGTCGGCGTCTACTAAACAATAGTAAGTTAACACCATAGGACACATATTGTGGCAAAAGAAGAAGGCTTAGAAATGGAGGGCACTATCGTTGATACGTTGCCTAATACCATGTTCCGTGTCGAGTTAGAAAACGGACACGTAGTGATTGCACATATCTCTGGTAAAATGCGTAAAAATTACATTCGTATTTTAACTGGCGACAAGGTAAAAGTTGAATTAACACCTTACGACCTTTCTAAAGGACGTATCGTTTACCGCGCACGTTAATTTAAGCAACCCAGCATGGGCAGCTTAGATAGAAGACATAAAAAAACCGGACAGAGTCCGGTTTTTTTATGTCTTCTTAAGGTAACCCCCTACCCTTTCTTCAAAAGGGGGGGGTCATTTCTTAATTGTAATAATCAATGAACAACTGCTTCTTTGATCACTTCAAACTTCAACTCATCACTCTTTTCGTCCAACGCCACTTTGACGTGACCACCATCATGAAGATCGCCAAAAAGAATATGATCAGCTAAAGGCTTCTTCAAATGCTCCTGAATCACCCGAGCCATCGGACGCGCACCCATCTGGCGATCGTAGCCTTTGTTGGCTAACCAACCTCTGGCAGTGTCAGAAACCTCTAACAAGACACCTTTCGGATCAAGTTGAGCCTGCAACTCGACCAAGAACTTATCAACCACGTTAAAGATAATACGCTCATCCAATTGCTGGAACTGAATAACAGCATCTAAGCGGTTTCTGAATTCTGGTGTGAAAGTTCGATTAATCACTTCCATACCGTCAGTTGAGTTATCTTGACTAGAGAAACCAATCGAACGACGAGCCAACTCTTCAGCGCCCGCATTCGAAGTCATCACCAAGATCACATTACGGAAATCCGCCTTGCGTCCGTTGTTATCCGTCAAAGTACCGTGATCCATTACTTGCAGAAGCAAGTTAAAGACCTCTGGGTGAGCCTTTTCAATCTCATCCAATAGCACGACACTGTGTGGGTTCTTCGTCACCGCTTCCGTTAGCAAGCCACCTTGATCAAAACCAACATAGCCTGGTG
The DNA here is from genome assembly GCF_057180105.1 of Marinomonas sp. ATLA20. NCBI lineage: Bacteria > Pseudomonadati > Pseudomonadota > Gammaproteobacteria > Oceanospirillales > Oceanospirillaceae > Marinomonas > Marinomonas sp. ATLA20. The sequence goes on along the minus strand of NZ_JBXUKU010000004.1, from coordinate 18,562 downwards.
GTGCTCCAATCAATCGAGACACGGCATGACGCTCCATGTATTCCGACATATCGAAACGAATGAGCTCAAGCCCTAATTGTTTAGCTAGCTGTTTGGTAACCTCTGTTTTACCAACCCCTGTTGGGCCGGCCATCAAGAAAGAACCAATAGGCTTTTGTTCAGCCTTCAAGCCTGCACGAGATAACTTAATCGCAGCGGATAAAGAATCAATGGCATTGTCTTGCCCGAAGACCACCATTTTCAGGTTACGCTCAAGGTTAGACAGCACTTGTCTATCATCAGAGTTAACCGCTCTCACAGGCACTCTGGCGATCTTAGAGACGATATCTTCAATGTCAGCAACCGTGATAACCGCTTTACGCTTCTCTTCTGGCTGTAGTCGCTGATAAGCACCAGCTTCATCCACAACATCAATCGCTTTATCAGGCATATGACGATCTGTCACATAGCGCTGAGCAAGCTCGGCTGCTGCTAACAAAGCTGGCTCTTCATACTTAACCTTATGATGCTCTTCAAATGCGCCAATGATGCCTTTCAATATTTGATAAGTATCATCAACACTTGGCTCGTTCACATCAATTTTTTGGAAGCGACGCGCCAACGCATGATCCTTTTCAAACACACCGCGAAACTCTTGGAATGTTGTTGAACCAATGCAGCGCAAACCACCCGAACTCAATACAGGTTTAAGCAAGTTGGAAGCATCCATGACACCACCAGAAGCCGCACCCGCGCCAATGATGGTATGAATTTCATCAATAAACAAAATAGCATTCGGTAACTTTTTAAGTTCGCCTAACAATTGTTTAAGGCGTTTTTCAAAATCGCCGCGGTATTTGGTTCCTGCCAATAAAGCACCTAAATCTAAGGAATAAACAACACCGTCCGCAATGACATCAGGCACCTGTCCATCAACAATACGTCTTGCTAAGCCTTCAGCAATAGCCGTTTTACCAACGCCAGACTCACCAACCAACAGAGGATTGTTTTTACGACGACGAGAAAGCGTTTGTATTACTCGCTCAACTTCGTATTCACGCCCAATCAGTTTGTCTATTTTTCCAGCTTTAGCTTCTTCATTTAAATTAGTAGCAAATTTTTGCAACGGCGCAGTATTCGTATCTTCTGCCTCGTCATCATGATCCATATCTTGAGAAGAAGCTTCGCCAGTTTTAGAAATACCGTGCGCCACATAATTGACGACATCAATTCGCGCTACGCCATGTCGCTTGAGAAGATAAACCGTTTGACTCTCTTGCTCACTAAAAATAGCCACCAGCACATTCGCACCAGTCACTTCTCGTTTACCAGAGGATTGAACATGGAAAACCGCACGCTGTAATACGCGCTGAAAACCTAATGTTGGCTGAACTTCACGTTCTTCATCATCTTCAGGAATTAGAGGTGTTGTACTATCAACAAATTCCTCAAGCTCCTTACTTAAGGTATCTAAATTCACACCACATGCTTTGAGGACGCTTGAAGCAGCGCCATTTTCAATAAGAGCTAATAATAAATGCTCAACCGTCATGAATTCATGGCGCTTGTCACGCGCCGCTTTAAAAGCCGTATTCAGGGTTTGTTCTAGTTCTTTATCTAACATTGCTATTCCCTCACTCTGAATCAGTCAACCTTTTGTAGGTCGCACATTAAGGGGTGCTCATTTTGTTCCACGAACTGTTGTACCATTGCTACTTTGGTTTCAGCAATATCAAAAGGGTAAATACCGCAAACACCTTTCCCTTTTTGATGCACTTCTAACATTACCTGATTAGCCTTCTCCCCATCCATAGAAAAAAACCTCTGTAACACAAATACGACAAAATCCATTGGCGTATAGTCATCATTAAATAACACCACCTGATACATGGAAGGTGGTTTTAACTCTGTTTCTTCAGGAGCAATCGCAATACTGGAGTGCCCATGTTGCTCGTCATCTTCTGATACTAGTCTAATTTGTTGATCTGTAATCATCCCATGCCTCTGAGGCTACAATTTTTTACGTAACTGGCCAAATCTGACTCATTACCACTTATATACGTTACAGACTACCATTTGGATTTTACAAATCCCAAAAGGGCTTCTACGCTCTTTATTGGGGTGACCAAATGTGCAATCAATGTTTATTGTTAAAATTTTAGCATTGATTGCTCAAAAACAATTTGCACCTATTTAGCAATCTGCGCTATCCGAGTTCTGTTTTTTAACGCGCTTAACGTCATCATTACTCATTTTGAGTGACATAAGCAAATATCGACTGAGTGGATAAGGAGTGACTCATGCATCACGGATCAGTGAAGTGGTTTAACAATGCAAAAGGCTATGGCTTTATTGTGTCGGAAGATTTTAATGAAGATTTATTTATTCATTATTCAGCTATTAATGTTGAGGGCTACAAAACGCTAAAAGCAGGCCAGGCAGTGACCTTTGATGTCGAGCCAGGAGAGCGAGGCCTTCACGCGATTGAAATCAATCCGACAGCAGCAACAGAAAACACTAAACAAGAGGGTACTCACTCCGACGATAAAAATACTCAGCCAGCTTAGAACCGCGTTACCATCGCTATATTGAAGCGAATTTGTTATCTTACTCCTCATAATGAGGAGTAAGACTAACGCTCTTTTGTGCTGTTTTTTTATACTCGTACCCTCTTCTCAACTCTATAATCGAATCCATGTCCTCTAACTTAATTTTATTTAACAAACCTTTTCGAGTACTCAGTCAATTCTCCGTAGAAGGCGATAAGACCACTCTTGCTCAATACATTGACGCTCCCGAATTTTATCCAGCAGGCAGGCTAGACTTTGATTCCGAAGGTCTTTTACTACTGACCAATCAAGGCGCGTTGCAACATGTTATCGCCTCTCCAGACTTTAAGCTCCCCAAAACCTATTGGGTTCAAGTTGAAGGAGATATTTCTGACGAGGCCCTGGAAACACTAAGGCAAGGCGTTGAGCTAAAAGACGGCCTCACCAAACCAGCCGAAGCAGAACGCATGACAGAACCCAATGTTTGGGAAAGAACACCACCCGTTCGCTATCGAGAAGCTATCCCTACAAGCTGGCTATCGCTACAAATTCGCGAAGGTAAAAATCGACAAGTTCGTCGAATGACGGCGGCCGTTGGTTTTCCAACACTCAGGTTAATTCGCTATGCCATTGGTCCTTATACTTTAGAAAATACAGGGGTTGGCCAATGGAACCACATAGAGCCAACTGACAATTTACTAAAAGAGGTTACTCAGTTTGAAGAACAAAGAAAGAGAAAGACTGCCTCACCTAACCGTCGCCGCCCTAGTGAGAATGGGCAACGAAGACCCCAAGGCAACAAAGTTTCTCATGGTGAAGGAATGGCAAGACGGAAACCTAGTACTAAACCAACCAGCCGGCCACGTCGAAAATAACGAAAGCGTCATTCAAGCCGTTATTCGCGAAACAAGAGAAGAATCAGGCTGGCTAGTAGAGCCTATTGGCCTGCTTGGCATGTATACATTTACACCTTACGAAGGGGCAGACACTTATCACCGTCTGTGTTTCTTATGCGAAGCTGTGAGCGAAACTCATGAACCGCTCGATAAGGACATTGTTTCTAGCCATTGGCTAACGTATGAAGAAATCATGGTACTGCCTCATCGCAGCCCATTAATTAAAGCCTGCATTGAAGATTCATTTAATAACCCCATTATCTCCTTATCTTTTGTATCGGATCAATTTCTTCGGCCTATGCCAATAATCAGAAAGTGATACAATAACCAACATTACATTCATTTGAGGCAACGCCTCTTCGCTTTGCGAAAATAATAGTCGAGAAATCACAGCTCATGAAAGAAAGCCCTATTGCGAACAACGCAAACAGCTCAAAAAAAGTCATTGTCGGCATGTCCGGCGGTGTCGACTCCTCTGTATCTGCGCTTATCTTGATGCAACAGGGTTATCAGGTTGAAGGTCTGTTCATGAAGAACTGGGACGAAGACGATGGCACAGAATATTGTACCGCCAAAGACGACCTAGCCGATGCGCAAGCCGTATCTGACAAACTAGGCATTAAGCTGCATACGGCTAACTTTGCCTCAGAATACTGGGACAACGTCTTCGAGCACTTTCTTGCTGAGTACAAAGCTGGACGTACGCCAAACCCAGATATTCTGTGTAATAAAGAAATCAAATTCAAAGCGTTTTTAGAATACGCGATGGCATTAAACGCGGATTATATAGCCACTGGACATTATGTTCGTCGTGGTGAAAAAGATGGCGAACCATTACTCCTAAAAGGCCTAGACGGCAACAAAGACCAGAGCTACTTTTTGTATGCGGTTGGCAAAGACGAAATTGCGAAAACCCTCTTCCCTGTTGGTGAACTTGAAAAGCCAGAAGTACGTCGCTTGGCAGAAGAATTCGGCTTGGTTACTCACAACAAAAAAGACAGCACTGGCATCTGTTTTATCGGCGAACGCCGTTTCAAAGATTTCTTAGAGCAATACTTACCCGCTCAACCCGGTAATATTGAAACCCTAGAAGGCGATAAAATTGCCCGCCACCACGGCTTGATGTACCACACTATTGGTCAACGCCAAGGTTTAGGTATTGGTGGTTTAGCCAAATATTCAGACGATCCATGGTATGTGGTTGAGAAAGACCTAGAACGTAATGTTCTGATCGTTACGCAAGGCGGCCAACATGAGTCCTTGTTTAAAACACATTTAATCGCCGACAACTTCGACTGGGTTGCGAGAGAAAAACCAAGCTTCCCACTAACATGCAAAGCAAAATGCCGTTATCGTCAGCCAGACCAAGAATGCACCATCATTGAATTAGCCGATGGCCGCGTTGAAGTATCCTTTGTGGAACCGCAGCGAGCAATCACGCCTGGCCAATCCGTGGTGTTTTATGTAGACGAAGTGTGTCTTGGTGGCGGCATAATTAACGTCGCTTTTAACAAGTAGTTATTAAGAGAGAAAACGTGAGCAGCAGAGAAAAAGAGCAAACTATCGCCCTAACCGCCATCTTTCAAGCGGCAGAATTAGTATCAATTCTAGCGAAAACAGGCCAAGTTGATAATGCCAGCCTACAACCATTATTAGACAGTTTATTAATGGTTAATGCAGCCTCTACCGAAGATATTTATGGCGGCCAATGGGATTGCTCAACCAATCTTGCTTTAGGAAGAAAAATCTCTCGTCAAGCATTAGGCAAGGAACGCAGCAGTGTGAACCCCGACACCTTGAGGTACGCGCTTAGTTTGATTCACCTTGAAAACAAGCTCGCTAAAACGCCCGAAATGCTGTCGACTATCGGGCAAAAAATTGCTCAAATCGAACAGAAAAAAGCCCATTATGAGAGCGTTCTACACGAAAACATGTTGGCGTCGATTTCAGGAATGTACCAAGATACCTTAAGTAAATTATCTTTTCGCATTCAAGTACATGGCGACAGTCGCTTCTTACAGCAACCGCAAGTCGCTAACCAAGTTCGGGCTATTTTGATGTCGGGCATTCGAGCCGCAATGCTATGGCGACAACTTGGCGGCAAACGCTGGCATTTGATTTTTAAAAGAAAAGCATTATTGAATGCTCTAGAGTCACGAACTTAATTTAAAAAGGCCCGATGGGTCTTTTTTTATGTCTCATAAATCACCTTTAATAAGCAATTGGCACTTAAATTGGTTCAATAAAAGCCTTAGTGAATAATTGAAATCAATTTCCACTATATCTGAGAGCCAATATCTCTATGTTGGTTTTTTAGGTAGTATATCGTACAAATTTTTAACCTGTGCGGGTTAACCTGTAAGAGCAGTTTAAATTAGGGAATGGCGGCTAAAAGTCATCTTCGATTCAATAGGCTAATGCCTGAAATGTTAGGGGAATTACATGTCAACGAAACAAACCATTTACTATACATTTACTGATGAGGCGCCAGCTCTGGCAACCGCGTCTCTGCTTCCTATCTTTGGCGCTTTCGCGAAAGAAGCAGACATAGAACTAAAACTAACGGATATCTCTTTAGCAAGTCGTGTTATCGCTGCTTTTTCAGACTTACTTCCTGCAGACAAACAAGCAGAAGACGGCCTACAGTTCCTAGGTGATCTAACAGCAAACCCTGAAGCGAACATTGTGAAACTGCCTAACATCAGTGCTTCTTTGCCACAGCTTTACGCAACAATCAAAGAGTTGAACGCAGAAGGTTACGGCCTTCCTGAATACCCAGAAAACCCACAAACAGACGAAGAAAAAGACGTTCAAGCGCGCTACTCTAAAGTGCTTGGTAGTGCAGTAAACCCTGTTCTTCGTCAAGGCAACTCTGACCGTCGCGCGCCAGCGGCCGTTAAAGGCTTCGCTCGTAAAAACCCTCATTCAATGGGCAAATGGAGCAAAACATCTGTTTCACACGTTGACTACATGCGTGATGGTGATTTTTACTCTTCTGAGCAGTCCACTACTATGGATTCCGCTCAAACAGTTAAGATTGAATTCGTTGCGAAAGACGGCTCTGTCGAAGTGAAAAAATCCCTTCCTCTGCTTGCTGGTGAAATCATCGACAGCATGAACATCAGCACTCAAAAGCTTCGCGCTTTCTTTGAAGCATCACTACAAGAAGCGAAAGAAGACAACATCATGTGGTCTGTACACTTAAAAGCCACCATGATGAAAGTGTCTCACCCAATCGTATTTGGTCACGCGGTCACAGTTTTCTACAAAGACGTTTTCGAAAAATACGGTGAGCTTTTCAAAGAAATCGGCGTTAACCCAAACAACGGTTTGGGTAGCGTTTACGATAAAATTCAAAGCCTTCCAGAAGCGAAGCAAGAAGAAATCAAACAAGCCATTCAAGACGTTTACAAAACACGTCCTGAACTAGCGATGGTAGACTCAGACAAAGGCATCACTAACCTTCACGTACCAAGCGACGTAATCGTTGATGCTTCTATGCCTGCAATGATCCGTAACTCTGGTAAAATGTGGGGCCGCGATGGTAAAGCACACGATGCGAAAGCCGTCATTCCAGACAGCACTTACGCACGTATTTACCAAGAAACCATCAACTTCTGTAAAACTAACGGCGCATTCGATCCAGTTACAATGGGTACAGTGCCAAACGTTGGCCTAATGGCTCAAAAAGCAGAAGAATACGGCTCTCATGATAAAACCTATGAAATGAAAGCTGACGGCGTGATGCGCGTTGTGGATGCAAACGGCAATGTCCTAATGCAGCACAATGTTGAGAAAGGCGATATCTGGCGTGCTTGCCAAACCAAAGACGCTGCTATTCGCGACTGGGTAAAACTAGGTGTTACTCGTGCCCGTCAATCTGACACACCTGCTGTTTTCTGGTTAGAAGACGTTCGTGCACACGATAACGAGCTACGTAAAAAAGTAGAAACTTACCTAAAAGACCACGATACAAGCGGACTAGACATTCGCATCATGTCTTACAACGAAGCAATCCGTTTCTCTATGGAACGCATTATTCGCGGTAAAGACACTATTTCCGTAACAGGTAACATCCTACGTGACTACCTAACTGACCTGTTCCCAATCTTAGAATTGGGCACGTCTGCGAAAATGCTGTCTATCGTACCCATGCTAAATGGCGGTGGTATGTACGAAACAGGCGCTGGCGGTTCTGCTCCTAAGCACGTTCAACAGCTTGTGAACGAAAACTACCTTCGCTGGGACTCTCTAGGTGAATTCCTAGCCGTAGCGGTATCTTTCGAAGAGCTTGGTATTAAGCACAACAATGAAAAAGCAAAAGTTCTTGCTAAGTGCTTAGATAAAGCGACTGGCAAATTGCTAGACACCAACAAGTCTCCTTCTCGCAAAGTGGGCGACATTGATAACCGTGGTAGCCATTTCTACCTAGCGTTGTACTGGTCTCAAGAACTTGCGGCACAAACGGAAGATGCAACCTTGGCAGCGAAATTCGCTCCTCTTGCTAAGCAACTTGCCGATAACGAAGACAAGATCGTTGCTGAACTTGCGGCAGTACAAGGCAAGCCTTCTGGCTTATCTGGTTACTACCACATGGATCTAAATGAAGTGGCTAAGATCATGCGTCCTAGCGCAACGTTCAACGGTGCCCTATCTTCTCTATAAGAAGACAGACCTAAGACAAACATTTTGTCTTTAAAGTGAAATCAAAGCCCCAAGTAACTCGCTTACTTGGGGCTTCTTCATTTTGTTGGAAAAATCATCAACAAAACAAAGCTAATACCTTTCACGCCATAGAAGTGCGCCCCCCTTTTGCCTATAATAGCCGCTCCCTGAAAACCATGTTCGAGGCGTTATCTCAATGGAATTAACTAGCTTAAATGCAATTTCCCCTATCGACGGTCGTTACGGATCGAAAACAAACGTACTACGTCGCTCCGTGAGCGAGTATGGTTTGCTGCGTATGCGAGTCATAGTCGAAGTTCGCTGGCTACAGGCTCTTGCCAAACACCCACAAATTATCGAAGTTCCAGCATTGAGCAATGAAGCGAGCGCTTTATTAGATCAATTGGCTGAAAACTTCAGTGAAGCTGATGCACAAGCCATTAAAGACATTGAGAAAACCACGAACCACGATGTCAAAGCGGTAGAATATTTTATTAAGAACAAAATGGCAGACAATGCAGAACTTGCGGCTATCTCTGAATTTGTTCACTTTGCTTGTACATCTGAAGACATCAACAACTTATCTCATGCATTGATGTTGCGTGAAGCATTGGAAGAAGGCATTGCTCCAGAGCTTAAAAACGTTATCAAAGCCGTTCAAGATCTAGCGATTGAGCACGCAGAGCAATCTATGCTGTCTCGCACGCACGGCCAAACCGCTTCCCCAACCACAGTTGGTAAAGAAATGGCCAACGTAGCAGCACGTCTTAGCCGTCAACTTAAGCAAATCGAAAACGTTGAATTTTTAGGCAAAATCAACGGCGCTGTGGGTAACTACAACGCTCACCTTTCGGCTTACCCAGACGTTGATTGGCAAGCACACGCTGAAGCCTTCGTGACTTCTTTAGGTTTGACTTGGAACCCTTATACGACTCAAATCGAACCACATGATTACATCGCCGAGTTGTACGATGCAATTTGCCGTTTCAACACCATCTTGATCGATTTCGACCGCGATGTGTGGGGCTACATTTCAATGGGATTTTTCAAGCAAAAAACCATTGCTGGCGAAATTGGCTCTTCTACTATGCCACACAAAGTTAACCCAATTGACTTCGAAAACTCTGAAGGCAACTTGGGTATTGCGAACGCGATCATGGGTCACTTGAGCGCTAAGTTGCCAATTTCTCGCTGGCAGCGCGACCTAACCGATTCTACGGTTCTTCGTAACCTTGGCGTTGGTTTGGCTCACAGCTTAATTGCTTATCAAGCAACCCTAAAAGGCATTAGCAAATTGGAAATCAACGCGCCTCGCCTTGAAGCTGACCTTAACAATGCATGGGAAGTTTTGGCTGAGCCAATCCAAACCGTTATGCGTCGTTACGGCATCGAATCTCCATACGAGAAACTAAAAGAGCTAACACGCGGACGCACTATCGACCAAGCGACAATAGAAGCTTTTGTCGATACGCTAGACATGCCTGAGCAAGCCAAAGCCGAATTGAAAGCGCTAACACCAAGCACTTACATCGGTAATGCGGTGGCACAAGCAAAAGCGATTCGTAACTGAGATTGATGCTTTAAATAACAGCACTAAAAAGAGCCGATTTATCGGCTCTTTTTGCCTTTAAAGCAGCCAACCTGTAGTAATACATATCACTACTTTATTTGTTCTTTTTTGATGAGCGATTTATGACAGACCTAAATACACCGTTGACTATTCTTGGTGGCATCACAGCCCAAACCTTTATTGATGAATATTGGCAGAAAAAGCCTTTGTTGATTCGCGGTGGTCTTGTCGACTTCACTTTACCTCTAGAAGCCGATGAGCTTGCTGGCATGGCAATGGAGGAAGAAATTGAATCTCGTATTGTGATCGAGAACGGCTTAAGCCCTTGGGAAACACGCCAAGGGCCATTTAACGAAGATACTTTTGCAACCTTACCAGAGAAAGAATGGACCCTATTAGTTCAAGCCGTTGACCACTGGGTACCAGAAATTCAAAACCTAAAAGAGCAATTTGAATTCTTACCAAGCTGGCGCTTAGACGATGTGATGGTCAGCTACGCGACAGAAGGCGGCAGCGTTGGTCCACATTACGATCAATACGATGTGTTCTTGGTACAAGTATCTGGCAAACGTCGCTGGCAGGTTCTCGCTCCAAATGAGTATGAAGATTCAGCAATTCCAAATATTCAGCTGCATATTCTAGACAACTTTCCTGTTAATCCCGACATGGATTGGGAGCTAGAATCGGGTGATATTCTCTATTTGCCACCTAACTTTGCTCACAACGGCCGTTCACTAGACGACGAGTGCATGACCTACTCCATCGGTTTCCGTGCGCCAAGCATGCAAGATGTCTTAACTGGGATTCGCGATAAACTCTGTGAAACGGACAATGTGAAAGATCGCTTTGCCGCGCCTGAAACAGCCAACCGTCAGCACAGCGCTCACATCAGCAAAGACGACATCCAGTACTTACAAACCGAATTAGCTCGCCTTATCAATCAACCTGACCTACTCGCTGAGTGGTTAGGAGAAACAATGAGTGAAAGCAAATACCCAGAATATCTGGCACCATTAAATCAAGAAGAAGTAAACGACGCGTTTAGCAGTGCAACACAAGGTCAAACCTTCATCCGCCCTGGTGATGCACGTATTTGTTATTATGCCCAACAGAATGCTGAAGATAACGGCAAGATTCGTGTGTTTTGCAATGGCGAAAATCTGCTTGTTGATGCAGAGCTAACAGGTTTTATTGAAGCCGTTTGCCACCAAATTGAATTCGATTTCTCAGGCTTGGATTTGACACAACATACGGATCTAGAGCCTCTTGTACGCTTTCTAATTCGTCAACAAGGTTTAATTGAATTAGTTGCAGCAGCAGAAGAAGAATAAAAGACCGTATATTAAGGGACTCACATGAAGGTATTAACGTCAGACTGGAACAGCAGCAAAGATCAACTGACCTTTGTGCGAAAACAAGTCTTTATCATTGAGCAAGGTATTGACCCACAAGACGAATGGGACGAGCTAGACGAAGACGCCGTTCACTTTGTTTCCTTTGGTACAACAGCCGTTCCGACGGGAACCTGCCGTTTAACAGACAATGGCCAAATTGGCCGTTTGGCAGTTCTACCCGCTTATCGACATCAGGGCTACGGTGAAATGCTGTTAATTCGTGCAGTGAAAGTCGCCAGAGAAATGGGCATTCGCAAAGTGTTTTTACACGCTCAAGTTGACGTACAAACCTTCTATGAAAAGCAAAACTTTCATACTGATGGCAAGGTTTTTTTAGAAGCCGGAAAAATGCACATCCGTATGGAACGAGACATTTAACCAAAGCCTTTGATAACGCTGTTTAGGCATCAGAGGCTGACGTTAATCTTTGCAATAATACCTCTTTCGCATGGGCAACCCTTGCTTGTCGTAAGGCGCTTGATGCCCAAATCAAATAATACTGCATTGTATAGGTTCCGACAGGCGCTGGGACTTCCATCAATTCGCCTTTTGCAATCTGCTCACGACATAAAAACTCAGGCATCACAGACCAACCAACGCCTTTAGTTAGCAAATTACGCAAAGCTCGCAGATCTTGACTGACGACCGTGGGAATAATTTGCTCTGTTTTAATACGGTTTTTTAATAGCCACTTATCGATCAAAGATAACTCTAGGTTGTACGCTAAAAGAGGCGCGTGACTAATTGCATGGCTAAAATCATCCGCTGCGACCAACGCCTTGACGACCGAAGGCGACGCCACAGCAACCACTTCACACCTCAACAGCGTTTCGCTTTGCAATCGACTGTCTGTCACTGGGTGTGCCGAAATACCAAGATCGCAGTGCCCTTCTAGTAACATACTGGTAATCATTGGCCCATCGCCAGTATGCATTCTTACTCGAATCCCAGCCTCAATCAGAGGCAGTAACTCTGCCGTTAGAACTTCGGCCATAAAGTCAGCATGGCCAATAATTTGCAAAGCACCAGCTACCCCCACCGAACGGAATCGTGCGGAAGATAACGCCGCTTCGGCCGCATCCAGCTTATCTCCTACATCGGCCGCTAGTTCATCCGCCGCTGATGTAGGCATGACACCCGCAGGTTGACGCTCAAACAAAGGCCGACCAACGGCGACTTCAAGACCAGCAATGTGCTGAGAAACAGCAGGCTGGGTTAAGTTAAGTGAACGAGCGGCCCCACTGATAGAGCGCTGACGATAGACCTCAACAAAAGTACGCAATCGTGAAAGAGACATAACCCCTCATAAATATATTTATACCCCTACCAAAATAGCATTGTTGGCGTGTCATCACTACTGGAGATTACTATATGGACATAATGAGTAAGAGAGTATTAACAGCTTGAAAACAACCCAAGCTACCTTGATTACATATATTTAAAGGAGGACATTATTATGACACCTGCAAGCGAACATTTAGATTTATTAAACACATTAAGTAAGATGAAAGAGCACAATATGGCAGAAGGTCCAGCCAGTGCAGAACTACGCAAAGATCGATTACAGCGTGCGATTAAATTAATTAAAGAAAACTACCGCGACCTAAGTGACGCCATGAGCAAGGACTTTGGTCATCGCAGTGCTTACCAGTCTGCCACTGCAGACATTGCTACTACGATCAAATTACTAAAAGACGCCATAGAAAATTTATCTATTTGGATGCAGGATCAGCCTGTGGAAGCCCCTGAGCCAGGAATGAAAGCCTGGATTCAGCATCAGCCTTTGGGGGTTGTCGGCATTATTAGTCCATGGAATTTCCCTATCAACCTTTCTTTTGGCCCACTGGCTAGCGTATTTGCTGCTGGCAATAGCGCTATGTTGAAGCCATCTGAACTAACTCCCAAAACTTCTGCGTTATTAGCTGAACTGGTTGCCCGTTATTTCACACCACAAGAGCTAACCGTTGTATTGGGTGATGCCGAGGTCGGCAAAGCATTTAGCGCTCTGCCTTTCAATCATTTAGTCTTTACAGGGAGCACCGCGGTTGGCAAACACATCATGCGCGCTGCCGCTGATAACTTAGTCCCCGTCACTCTAGAACTTGGCGGTAAGTCTCCAGCCATGGTGGATGAAGACGCCGATATCCCCCAAGCCGTAGAACGTATATTAACGGTGAAAACCTTTAATGTTGGGCAGATCTGTATTTCACCTGACTATATGATGATTCCAGAAAACAAAGTGGACTCCTTTGTCGAAGCTGCAAAAGCCTTTGTTAAACATAGCTTTCCAACCATGCAAGACAACCCTGATTACACTTCAATTATCAGTGAAAATCACTACAAACGTCTTATTGGGTTACTTGATGATGCTAAGAAAAAAGGTGCCAATGTCATCAGTCTAGCGGCTGAAGGCGAGGTAGATTATGACGATAGAAGTCGTAAGATAGCGCCATTTCTCATCTTTAATGTCACCGACGATATGGACATCATGCAAGAAGAAATCTTTGGCCCTCTGCTTCCAGTGAAAACTTACGCTAAGACAGAGGAAGCAGTGGCTTACATCAACAATAACCCACGCCCATTGGCAGCTTATTACTTTGGTGATGACACTGAGCGTCAACAAGCCTTTGCCCGTAACACTATCTCTGGCGGCTTAGTCATCAATGACGCCATGACACATGTTTCTGTCGAAACCCTCCCTTTTGGTGGTATAGGTCCATCAGGCATGGGGGCTTATCACGGCATCCATGGCTTTAAACGCTTCACTCACGAAAAAGCCGTTGTATTGCAAAGCGAAGACGGAGCTTCAGGTAAACGCCTGCGAGCACCGTACAAAGATAAACAGGCTGCGCTTGAAGAAATACTAAATAGCTAAGCCCATCAACTTGCAGCTCTTGGCAACAAAAAAAGCGAGTCATCCAGATTGGACCGACTCGCTTTTTACGCATTTTTTGAATACGTTAAAGTTAACGCTTTGCCTTAAGCTATGTCATTAAACAATAGCGATTAGCTCAACATCAAACTGTAGTACAGAGAAAGGTTGAATCATTGCGCCAGCGCCTTGAGCACCGTATGCCAATTCAGCTGGAATAGTAAGACGGTATTTCGCGCCTTCTTTCATCAACTGAAGACCTTCAGTCCAACCAGCAATAACGCCAGTTAGAGGAAATTCAATTGGCTCGCCACGAGCAATAGAGCTATCGAATACTTGTCCATCAATCAAACGGCCTTCGTAATGTACACGAACAGTCGCTTCACGGTTTGGAGTTGCACCCGTACCTTCTTCAAGAATTTCGAACTGCAAACCACTTTCTGTCGTTTGAACGCCATCTTTAGCTTTGTTTTCAGCAAGGAAAGCTTCGCCCGCTTTAACTGTCTCTTCAGACGCTGCACGGCTTTTCTCTTCCATTTTTTGCTGTAGTTCAGCAAAAGCAGCTTCTAGCTCTTCACCAGGAACGCGCATTTCTGCACCATTCACAGCGTCTTCAATCGCAGCAAAAAGATGCGTTAGAGACAATTCACCAAGATCACTACCACGCAGCTGATCACCAATTTGACGACCAATGCCGTATGCGATTTTTGCTTCGTTAGAGTCGAACGACAGTTCAGACATGATTACACTCTCTTATTTATTAACTAAAAAATTGAACGCGTATCATAACATAGGCAAATCTTATGGGCTTCTCCTCAAACGCCACAATTCCTAAAATTACTTTGGTAAAAATATATTTATCAGCGCCATAGATTTATTAAATGATATTCATTATCATTAAAGGCGTCGTTATTCATTCTGGAGTGCGCTATGAAAACCAAAATATTTATCCCATCTCCTAAGCGTTACACAAACGATAAACAACCAACAGATTACTGGGGGATATTGTTTATTAGCTTTATTTTTCTTTCATCAATAAGCTGTTTTTTATTCGCTAATCACAGTGACAGTAAAAAAAGCCAAAACCTATCGGCTAATGATCATAAAACAAGCACAGTAATAGTTGACGCAGATCAGAGCAGCAAAAGCTAAAAGGATTAAGCTATAAGGCAAATCAAAAGAGGATCTTGTCATGCTACCTAAAATCAACACTATTGTTTATGCCTGTGATCTAGATGCAAAAACCCAAGCAGCCATGGAACTTGTCTTAAGCTTAGCGAGTACACATAAGGCAAAAGTCATCATCATGCACGCCATAGAGCCACTAAATGCTCAAGCGTCTAACATGATCAACAATTACATTACTGAAGACGTTAGAAGCGAAATGCGCAAAGAAGCGCTCACAGAAATTGATGGTCGTATGAAAAGATTACTATCTGAGTTTATGGAAAAATATTCAGCAGAGCTTTCAAATCTAGAAACACCACCAGAAACCGTTATTGTTAACGGTGTCCCATCTGAATCAATCCAACGCTTAGCAGAAGAAAAAAAGGCGGATTTAATAGTAATGAATAGCCGAACACACGGACGTCTAAGCCAAATGATCATTGGTTCAACCGCAAATAAAGTCATTCATACCAGCTCAATTCCTGTGTTAGTTGTGCCAATTAAATAGCAGACAACTCTAGTCACACTTCTCTGCGTTCGATACACTTACTGTATATATAAACAGTAAGTGTATTTATGATTCTTTATATCGCCGAAAAACCCAGTCTTGCCCGAGCCATTGCCGCTGCCCTTCCCTCGCCTCAAAAAAAAGAAGAAGGTTGTATCTGGCTGCCTAACGGTGACTGCATCAGTTGGTGTATCGGTCACTTACTAGAGCAAGCGGAACCCCACCAATATAATCCGGTCTTCAAGTCTTGGAATTTAGACCACTTACCTATTATTCCAACTGACTGGCAATGGCAAGAAAAAGCCAACACCAAAAAACAGCTGGGTATTTTAAAAAGACTGATCAAAAAAGCAACAACACTGGTTCACGCCGGCGACCCGGACCGAGAAGGGCAGCTTTTAGTCGATGAGGTTTTGCACTATACAAAAACACCAGCTCAAAAGCTAAAGAGCACTCAGCGACTGCTAGTAAATGACTTAACTCCGTCCGCCGTCAAAAAAGCATTAAACAATTTACGCTCCAACAATGAGTTCGCAGCTCTTTCTCGTTCAGCATTAGGGCGTGCTCGCGCGGACTGGTTGTTTGGACTGAACCTAACTCGGGCTTATACTATCAGAGGCCGCCAAGCCGGCTATCAGGGCGTTTTATCAATTGGACGAGTACAAACCCCAGTATTGGGGTTAGTCGCAGCGAGGGATAAAGAGAGAGAAGCCTTTGTTCCCAAAGATTTTTATCAAGTTTGGGCAAGTATTCAGACACCACAAGGCGCTGTATTTCAAGCCAAGTGGTTACCCAGCGAAGCTTGCCAACCCTACATGGATGACGAAAATCGTGTGCTCAGCTTACCTCTGGCACAAAACGTTGCCAACCGTATTAGCAATAAACCGGCGATTGTCATTGAGGCAAACTACAAACAAAAAAAGCAAACGCCACCTCTGCCCTATAGCTTGTCAGCCTTACAAATCGATGCAGCAAAAGCTTTCTCTCTGTCGGCGCAACAAGTATTAGATACTTGCCAAACGCTTTATGAACGCCATCAAATGATCACCTACCCAAGATCCGATTGCCGTTATTTGCCGACTCAACAACATAAAGATGCGCCTGCTATTATAGCGGCTCTCGCACGATCAGGTGGGGAAGCTCAGCAAGGTGCTCAGAACGCTGACACATCACGAAAAAGTAAAGCTTGGAACGATAAACAAGTCACTGCTCACCATGCCATTATTCCAACGGCTCAAGCTCACAAAGCCGCATCTCTTTCTAAAACAGAAGCTCTGGTTTTTAACTTAATTGCTCGACAATATCTCATGCAGTTTTATCCTGAGTACGACTATCTAGCGTCTTATATTAAACTGGAAATTGAAGGTGGGCTATTTGAGGCAAAAGGCAACACACCTATTTCTCTAGGTTGGAAAAGTCTTTTACCGAATAAGAGCAAAGCAAAAGATCCAGATGATGAAAGCCAAAATGAGCTCCCAAAAGTAAATAAAAACGAAGAGCTATGGTGTACACAAGGCCAAGTTCAAGAAAAGGTCACTACGCCGCCAGCTGCTTTCACGGATGCAACCTTACTTGCCGCTATGACAGGCATCAGCCGGTTTGTCACAGACAAAGACATTAGAGCCATCCTAAAAGAAACCGATGGGCTTGGCACCGAAGCCACTCGCGCCAGTATCATAGAGTTACTTTTCAAACGCGGATTTTTGATGCGACAAGGTAAACAAATTCACGCCAGCCAAACAGGCCGCGCCTTTATTGATTGTTTACCAACACAATTGGTCACTCCTGATATGACGGCGAAATGGGAGTCTGCTCTTAACAGCATCAGTCTTGGGGAAGCGAGTTATCAAGAGTTCATGACAAACTTAGAAGGCAACTTAAACCAGTTGCTTAGCGCTTCACGTGACATGCCAACGTCCGCCTTGCAAAACTTGCCTCCACCAACTAAAAACCCTTTTGCTAAACGCAAAAGCACAGCAAGTAAAAGAGCATCGGGAACAAGAAAAACAACAGGAGCAAAAACGAGCAGCACAAAAATAAAAAGACGCTCAAAAGCGTCTTCTTAATATAATCAATAGGTTTTAAACTCGCTTACCAATCAACCAATAGCAAGCCACACACCAACACCAATCATCAATGTGCCAGCAATGCGGTTCATGATACGTACATTTCCACTTTGCATAAGGAGAGACTTCAATGTTCTTCCACCTGTTGCATAAATCAGCAAGCACGTAAATTCTAAAGTCAGGATGATTGCAATCAGTACGACCAGCTGGCTTGCTAAAGAATGGCTCGCATCCAAAAATGGAGGCAATAAGGCGACAAAAAAAGCCCAACCTTTCGGGTTAGCAATAGCAGTTACAAAACCTTGGGAAATCAAATCAAACCGAGATGCTGGTTTACTGTCTGTCGAATCCGCTTTAATCGCCATTTTGCCTTTAGACAGCCACATTTGCAGGCCAACATAAGCAAGATAAGCACCACCAAGATATTTTAATACGACAAATACACTAGGGTAATTCAGCAACAAGGCAGCGACGCCAATAGCCGATAAAATAGCCACCATGGCAACACCAACTAGCTCGCCTAGCATCATCCATAGAGCGCGTTTAACACCAATCGTCATGCCCAATGTCATAGCCAGTGTCATACACATGCCAGGTGTAACAGACACAAAAAAGAAGGTCGGTATAAATGCAGAAAGCAGTGCTAAATTCACAAAAGATCCTTATCTAAAATAGCTGAGACTTAAGAAACAAAATTCTCATGAGTAAAGATAAGTAGCAAGCATTTAACTATACATATCGTAGAAAAATTCGCTTGATAAAGGAATGCTGGTATTGCGCGGATTAAAAACGGACCCTGTAACAGATTCCGTGTAACTGCCATTTAGTTAAGGTGCTTTTCGAGACGTTCCTCGAACTCAATAATAAATCGACTCATCGCTTGGCGCCAGTTCTGA